>NZ_JAUSZN010000001.1:3235000-3865000 GCF_030817595.1 Neobacillus niacini | reverse complement strand
GCTCAACGGATAAAAGCTACCCCGGGGATAACAGGCTTATCTCCCCCAAGAGTCCACATCGACGGGGAGGTTTGGCACCTCGATGTCGGCTCATCGCATCCTGGGGCTGTAGTCGGTCCCAAGGGTTGGGCTGTTCGCCCATTAAAGCGGTACGCGAGCTGGGTTCAGAACGTCGTGAGACAGTTCGGTCCCTATCCGTCGTGGGCGCAGGAAATTTGAGAGGAGCTGTCCTTAGTACGAGAGGACCGGGATGGACGCACCGCTGGTGTACCAGTTGTCTTGCCAAAGGCATCGCTGGGTAGCTATGTGCGGACGGGATAAGTGCTGAAAGCATCTAAGCATGAAGCCCCCCTCAAGATGAGATTTCCCATAGCGTCAAGCTAGTAAGAACCCTGAAAGATGATCAGGTTGATAGGTCAGAGGTGGAAGCGTGGTAACATGTGGAGCTGACTGATACTAATCGTTCGAGGACTTAACCAATTTTAAAAAGCGAACTCGTTTTACACACTTCTTCTGAAATTATCTAGTTTTGAGGGAATGAAACCTCAAAATAAATAGTCTGGCAGCAATGGCGAGAAGGTCACACCCGTTCCCATACCGAACACGGAAGTTAAGCTTCTCAGCGCCGATGGTAGTTGGGACTTTGTCCCTGTGAGAGTAGGACGTTGCCAGGCATTGCCCCTTTGGGGTTTTTATTTTGTGATTTTTGAATGGCCCCTTGGTCAAGTGGTTAAGACACCTCCCTTTCACGGAGGTAACACGGGTTCGAATCCCGTAGGGGTCACCAAAGATTTTTATCAATAGACAAAAATAACTTTCCATACTATGGAGGATTAGCTCAGCTGGGAGAGCATCTGCCTTACAAGCAGAGGGTCGGCGGTTCGATCCCGTCATCCTCCACCAAATTTTTTTCGCGATAGCGAAAATAAACTTTCCATAATACTTCTATTATCGCGGGGTGGAGCACGTTCGAATAAGCTTCTTCGAATGGTCTACAGCGAACCGATTGAGCTGCTTCTTGAATAGACTTTCTGAAATCGGGGCGGTCTTTCAAGCTAAGAGCATAATCAAAATTTTATTGTTTATACTATCGCGGGGTGGAGCAGTCTGGTAGCTCGTCGGGCTCATAACCCGAAGGTCGCAGGTTCAAATCCTGTCCCCGCAACCAATTAAACTATCTAGGTTTACACGATTTAAACCTCAACTATATTATTTTGGCGGTTGTGGCGAAGTGGTTAACGCACCTGATTGTGGTTCAGGCATTCGTGGGTTCGATTCCCATCAGCCGCCCCATTTACTTTTCTAATATTGGGCTATAGCCAAGCGGTAAGGCATCGCACTTTGACTGCGACATGCGTTGGTTCAAATCCAGCTAGCCCAGCCATTTTATTTTTATACGCGGGTGTAGTTTAGTGGTAAAACCTCAGCCTTCCAAGCTGATGTTGTGAGTTCGATTCTCATCACCCGCTCCAATTAAGGGCCTATAGCTCAGCTGGTTAGAGCGCACGCCTGATAAGCGTGAGGTCGATGGTTCGAGTCCATTTAGGCCCATAAATACTTCGAAAAGAGTGATTGCTATTCATAGTAATCACTCTTTTTTTGTTGATTTATTTCTACCTCCATTCGTTACCGAAGACGTCAATTAATTGGGTTAAAGGGAACGAATACTCTCTATTTGTTACCGAAGTCTGTAATTATTAGGGTTAAGGGTAACGAATACTCTCTATTCGTTACCGACGACTTCAATTATTTGAGTTAAAGGGAACGAATAGCCAAATATCGGAAAAGTTGACATTGTTAAGTTGTAGGAGATGATTGTGAATGGTTACAATAGGAGTGAACTTGACACTAATAACTGTGCTTACAGAAGGGGGGATTCGATGATTTTTGAAAAGTCGATCATAGAAACCATGAAAAAACGCCAATCGGTTCGAAACTTTGACATTAAAAATATTGAAGAATCTCATGTTGAAAGAGTAAAGGATTACATAAGCAATGAAGATAACTTACTTGGACCATTTGGGAGTAGGGGCAGAATCGAGTTCATACAAGTAACCAACAATGTAAGTGATAAAGGCATTAAGCTAGGCACATATGGATTTATTAAAAATCCACAGGCATATTTGGCAGGGGTGGCAGAAAACAGTAAATACTCTCTTGTTGAGTTTGCATACAACTTTCAAAAACTAGTCTTATGGTTAACGGAGTTAGAAATCGGTACTTGCTGGATGGGAGGAACGTTCAACCGAAATTCATTTGAACAAGAAATTCAGCTCGCGGAAGGAGAATTCATTCCCTGTATAACACCAATCGGATATCCGAATCAAAAACAACGGGTATTCGATAAGGCACTCCGCTACGTTGTAAAAGCCGATAATAAAAAGCCATGGGATAAGCTATTTTATGATTCAACATTTGAAGTGCCATTGAACAAAGAAAATGCAGGATTATTTGAATTACCAATCGAGATGGTTAGGCTTGGCCCATCTGCATCCAATAAACAACCTTGGAGACTTTTATTGTCTAGCGATAAAAAGGCATGTCATTTTTACATCGAGCATACACCGAATTATAGTACAAAACTAGGATATGATATGCAGCTCTTAGATATGGGAATTGCGATGTGTCAGTTTGAATTAGCCTGTAAGGAATTAGATATTAAAGGACGATGGAGCGTGGAAAAACCAGACTTACTTCTCCCAAATGAGCAAACGGAGTATATTGCCAGCTGGGAAACCCTTTAAAATGAAAGCAAGAATGGAGTAAGTAGAAATGCCTGTTATCGAGCACAAGCTGTTTATAAATGCGCCAATAGAGGCTTGTTTTGATCTTGCCAGGGATGTCAATGTTCATACTCAAACTACCTATAAAACAAGGGAAAGAGCTGTTGGAGGTGTAACAAAGGGACTGTTGGAGGAAGGTGACAGTGTAACTTGGGAGGCTGTACACTTTGGTATTAAACAAAGGTTAACCTCAAGAGTAATCTTTATGGAAAAGCCTCATAGTTTTGTCGATGTAATGGTAAAGGGTGCGTTCAAGTCATTCATTCATATCCACCAGTTTATTGAAGAAGAAAAAGGAACGACAATGATTGATCATTTTCAATATAAGTCACGTTTCGGTCCTCTCGGAGTCTTAATTGATAAATTGTTTCTAGAAGAATACATGAAAAAATTTATTGTTATTCGTGCAATAGAATTAAAGAAAATAGCAGAAATAAAAACTAATCAAACGTTTGATTAAATGGGTTGAGACCTTTGTATAAAAGGACTTTAAAAGGTCTAATCAAACGTTTAATTAACTTTGTAGTAATTCATAAAAATTAGGACTCTGGTAACTCAATTTTTCTTTTTTCAATATCCATAGCCGAAACAATATATGCAAATCCATTCATTAAAAAGTAAATAACATTGGATTGTACCCGTTCAGTTTCTCCTAAATAAGTATTTAAGATAATGACGACAGAGTATAAAACCACAAAAAATAGAGCGATTTTATTAAAGATTACCATTTTAACAACTCCTTTTTTAGGATACTTAGTTTATCATATTTTCGTAGAGCTAAACTTATGCAGGGCAAGAGGTATTTAGGATGGTTTCTCGTTAGCTTCCAACCTTTACCATCCATGATAAACAAGTTGGGTAAAATTTATAGAAAACCTGTACTCATGATATCTATTTTATCGATACAGGTTTTTTTGTGTGCATGAAATTTTGTTTAATGACTTATCGATACCGAAGTTCGTGGCCGTGCAGCTTTATACCATTGTTGGCAAAACAAGAATATCAAGCAAATTTCAATAATATCCCCGCCGTAATACATGATCATTCCTCCCATATGTGCCTGTTCAATGGGTACACCCCCTGGAGGATAAGCATAAATGTACTTTGAGAGGATTCCGTGTGCCGCTAACGATAGGATTAGCACGATAGCACGTAAACTAAAACTATACCGGTGGGCTGTCAGGTCAATATAAATAATTGAAATAGTATAGAGGTATCCTGCTAAGAATACGTGAAAATGAACGACCATATGAAGAAGGACATGATGTTGCATCGCCGAGTACAGTTCTGTCGTATATAGAACCCAAAGGCCTCCAATATTGAGTATGGAGGCGACAACCGGATGACAATATATGCGAACTGGGAAACTCTTTAACACGCGAGAAAGTTTTCTAGCGTGTCCAACACTTAGAGTTCTCATCAGAAGAGTCATTGGAGCAGCATGTACAAGAAGTAGAGGGGCAAGCATCCCAAGGAACAAATGGCCAACCATATGTGCCGTAAAATTTATATGAGCAGTGTCGGCAATAGGACCTATAAGTGCAACAGCAGCAGAAAGAACTCCGGATACCCAGAATATGTATCGATATATCGGCCATTGTTTATGACATTGGTTTGAGACTAATCCTAATAGGAGATAAATCAGGATTGCTAGTACAAAGGGGAGAGCCAAAAGAAGTTCATTTGGCAGCTCACTTGCATGATGGACATGGTTATGATTCATTTAGGCTGTTCCTTCCATCACTTTTGATTCCCGGCCTGTCCGAAAAACGATTATTAACCCAGCGATTAACATGATAGCGGCAAGTATGTTCCACACCCAATCGTAAGGTGCAATCTCCACGTTATAACGGATTTGATGGATCCTCATTAATTTATGTTGGACCGTCCCATCAAACAAATTAAATCCGCCTCCACCAATTAGGAATCCACCAAACCATCTTTTTGGCCACCAAGCATTTCTTCGACGGAGATCGGAAACCAGAAATGCCCCTGCAACCGTTGAAAACCAGCTAAATGCATGAAAAATACCATCTGATACTAGTCCGATATCTGGGGTAGATTTATCATAGAAATGGTGCCAATGGAGGAGTTGATGGAAAACAGCCTCATCAATGAAAGCGACAAACCCTAATCCTAGTAAGCAGCCCGAAAGTAGATTACGCCCTAAATAGGCAGAGCGAGAAGCGTGATTTGTAGACATAATTATCTCCCTTATTCCACATTTTTCCTTGTATTAGTTTAACCAGTACTAAATAAATCCAAACAAACATTGAATATCATTACTGGGCTGGGTAGGATCGGAACAGGGATGTGGAAATGGAAGTTGCTGTTATTCGGACTCGACGAGTTTTAATAAGACTTTAGCTGTCAGAAGTCAGCTGCACGTATTCTGACTCAAAACAACAATCATCGAGAAAATACCCTAAGAAAAAAACCTGCCCCATAGAGGGACAGGAATGACAATCAGATTATACCAACGAATTGATTGGCAAGACTTTTTGCAGCGCACTTTTTTCATCATCATTTAAAGGAATCATCGGCAGGCGGACATCTCCAACCTGGACACCTTGCATATTTAATGCGGCCTTTACAGGGGTAGGGTTTGGTGCCATAAATAATGCTTTCATAATTGGCAGAAGGCTGCGATGTAAAACGGCAGCTTCTTGAACGCGCCCATTTTTAAACAGTGTGACCATTTCTTGCATTTGATTGCCAATGACATGTGAAGCAACGGAAACTACACCTGCACCGCCGATTGCTAGAACTGGAAGGGTTAGTCCATCATCGCCGCTGTACAAAGTGAATGTATCTGGAGTATGGTTAATGATTTCTGCCATCGCATCTAGATTACCGCTTGCTTCTTTTACTGCAACAATATTATTAATTTCAGAGAGGCGGACGATTGTCTCAACAGAGATATTTACGGCACAGCGTCCGGGAATATTATAAAGCATTACTGGTAACGAAGTAGCTTCAGCAATGGCTTTAAAGTGCTGAAATAATCCTTCTTGAGACGGTTTATTATAGTATGGAGCTACTAGCATAATACCATCAACGCCTGCTTCTTCTGCCTGTTTCGTTAAGCTGATAGATGCTCTCGTATTATTTGAGCCGGTTCCAGCAATGACAGGCACTCTGCCGGCTGCAACCTCGACCACGAATTTAAATAATGAAATTTTTTCCTCTGTTGTTAATGTTGGGGATTCACCAGTGGTTCCTGCAACTACTAATCCGTCCGTACCATTATCAATTAAAAAATTTACTAGTGTTCTAGCTGCGTGATAGTCAATCTCTCCATGTTGATCAAATGGCGTCACCATAGCTGTTAAAACTTGGCCAAAAATCATCAAGCTCACCCTTTACATAATTTTTAATAAAAATTAGAGGTAGATCAGGTCAATCAATAGTAAACGCAAAAAAGCAGCAACGAAGGCTCGCTACTGCAGTAGAAACATAAATTAAAACCGTTCCTTTGCGTAAGATAGCCCTCCATATAGTCACCTATATGACAGTTCTGTATTTATTCAATAGCAGAACCAGCGGCATAGACAAATGAGATTCTATCCACTTCGGCAAATTCCCCTTTCCACAATCATCATAGGACCTCATTATCCTCCTATTGTGTACTTATGGTCTTTGCGCCTCTATCCTCACTTCAAGGTAATGAAGTAAGAAAATATTTAATTATATATAAATATACCAGAAAATTCTATAAAATTCAAGAGCAAAGGTGCCTGTCACCGCAGGGACTGCGGTGACAGGCACCACCGGTAGACACTGTCCATGTGGGGTGGACAGTAAATCCTATGAACTGGCACTTTATTTTATTTTTTTAATGAAGACTACTTTGAGGTAGTCCGATTCTGGGTAATGTTTATTTGTTCGGAAGTCGTCAGGTAGTGAGAATTCTTCCATTATTTTATAGCGTTTTTTTGATTCCTTAAAGGCGGTATCTATGAATCCTTTAAATTTGTCCATATCAAAAGAGCTAGAATTGGTGGATGCGAGGATCGTTCCGTTATCCTCAGTGATGGAGATAGCTTCCTTTAACAGGTTTTTATAATCCTTTTCCGCACTAAAGACAAACTTTTTGGATTTAGCGAAACTTGGAGGATCAAGAATAACGACATCAAACAGAAGCCCTTTTCTTACAGCATATTTGAAGTAGTTGAAAACGTCCTCAACAATGATATCCTGATCCTCATATTTAATTCCATTCACTTTGAACTGCTCGATTGTTTTACGTTTGCTTCGATTGGCGAGGTCGACACTTGTCGTTTTCTTTGCGCCTCCTAAAGCGGAAAACACTGAAAACACTCCGGTATAGGAGAATGTATTTAATACTCTTTTCCCTTGTGTGTATCCATCTCGTAATGCTTTTCTTACATCCTTTTGATCTAAGAATACACCGACCATAGCACTGTCATTCAAATAAACGGCAATATTGACGCCGTTTTCCTTCACAATAATGGGGAACTCTCCACGTTCGCCAGCGACGAAGTCATCCTCTTCAATGTATTTACCACTTTCATCAAAACGTTTCTTCTGATAGATGGCTTTATACTCCACTATTTCCTTCAATGACTCTATAATAAATTCTCGAAAATGATAAATGCCTTTACTGTACCAGGTAATTAAGTAATAACCATCAAAGTAATCAATCGTTAAACCACCGATGCCATCGCCTTCACCATTAAATACTCGAAATGCTGTTGTATCAGAACTTTTATAATAAAATTCTCTCTGAGTGATGGCGGACTTCAAGGTCTTTTTTAAGAAGGCATAATTGAACTGCTCCTTTTCATTGCTGCTTAGCACCCAACCGAGACCCTTATTTTGTTTCCCATAATAACCTTTGGAAATAAAGTTGTTCTGTTCATCGACAAGGTTTATAGTTCGACCTTCTTCATCTAGAACATTGTGATTCATAATCGTATCTTTGGTAATAAGCGGGTAGCCGCTTTTATATTTTTTAACGAACTTTGATTTCACCTTTAACCTGACTTCTGTTTTCATCTCTTCATCCTATCAGTTGTATTTATCATTATTAGAACTATAAACAATGTTAATAAAATCAATAACTATCAATCAATCATAACACGGTTTACTAGTGATGCGTATTTCGCCATCAAAATAAAGATAGAGGAAATGCATGAAAAAAAATCCAGTAAACTGGATTTTACTTACGAATCAGGCCGATAATTTTCTAAAAAGGATATGCAGGCGAGGAAGGGGGCTTCACTCAACACCTTAATCGGTATCGGCTGTTAGAGATATATCTGCCGGTCTTTTCCCGTTTTGCAGGTCGGCTAATGTTAAGCCAAAGTTCATTTGTAAATGGGGATAATCTTTAAATTGAGACCAATCGCCGCCCCATTCAAAGCCAAGGGCTTTTGCCATTTCCACAACTTCGTTCCAATCTGCTATTCCATTTTGGTTGCCATCATATTGCATATCCCAAATAATATCTGTAGAAGGGGTTTTTATGGCAAAATCAATCGCCAGCCCAAAGTTGTGAAAGGATTCTCCTCCTCTTGCATTGGTTACAATATTTCCAGCCACTGTCCTGCCTTGCTCATAAAGTCGATCCTGGTCTTCAGCGCTACGGAAGTCATCGGTAATCACCATCACAATCCCTTTAGCAGCTGCTTGCTGGATCAATTGATTGCTCCGGTCTCTCACCGTTGGATGAAGTTCGGTTGGCATTGGACCAGAATCACCTATGTTTAATCGATTTAGTATGCTGGTGCCAATAGGGTTTTGTACAAAGAATAAAATAATAAGGCCAATAATGAATGTAAATAGCAGTCTGCCTTTCCAGTTAAGTTTCAAAATCGCAAATCCTTTCTTATCAAAAATCCTGCATTATTAAAGACGAGAAATATAGAATCATTGTTTCAAAAAGTTACCTTTCATTTTGTATATCTTTATATCGTTCTATACCTTAAAAGTCTTAATAATATAAAAAAGGATCCAGCTCAAACTGGATCCCACATATTCAGTAGTTTATTGATTATCCTTCAACTGAAGTAACTTTCACAGTCCAATTAAATGGATCTTCTTTCTTCCCAAGTTGTATCCCTGTCAGTTCATTATAGATATCCTGAGACAGCTGACCAATTTGATTGTCATTGATGGTGATGGACTGGTCTTTCCAAGTTAGTTCACCAACAGGTGAAATAACAGCAGCGGTTCCTGCTCCAAAGACTTCCTCGAGTTCACCGCGTTTGTGTGCGGCAAATACCTCTTCTATGGAAATTCTCTCTTCGCGTACAGGAATATTCCAATATTTTAGCAATTCAATAACGGAATCACGGGTGACACCTGGCAAAATACTGCCATTTAACTTTGGTGTTACTACTTCTCCATTGATCTTAAAGAAGATATTCATGCTGCCGACTTCTTCTACATATTTATTCTCTTTCGCATCGAGCCATAGAATTTGTGCGTAGCCGCCTGCGTCTGCCTTCTTTTGTGCTTTCAAGCTTGCAGCATAGTTGCCTGCTGTTTTTACATGGCCGACTCCGCCAATTACCGCACGAACATATTGCTCTTCCACATAAATCTTAACGGGACTCAATTGACTGCCATAATAGGCTCCGGACGGGGAGAGGATGACCAGCAATTTATATTGATTGGCAGGGCGTACACCAAGATAAGCCTCTGTTGAAAAAATAAACGGACGAATATAAAGTGATGTCCCTTCACCATCTGGAACCCATTCTTTTTCTGTGGTAATCAATTGTTTAATGCCTTCTAATAAGAACTCCTCATCAATTTGGGGAATGCAGAGCCTGTCACATGATTCGTTGAAACGCTTCATGTTTTTCTCTGGACGGAAAAGCTGAACGGAACCATCCGGAGTCTTATATGCTTTCATCCCTTCAAAAATAGCTTGTCCATAGTGGAAAACCATTGCTGAAGGATCTAGTGTTAATGGCTCATATGGAGTAATTCTTGGATTATGCCAGCCTAGGTCATTATGATAATCCATTTCAAACATGTAATCACTGAAATACTTCCCGAAACCCAGTGAAGCGGTATCAGGCTTTGTTTTTAATTGTCCTCTTGGAATAAATGAAATCTCCTGTTTCATGCTCACACCTCATTTTTAATAATAGATTCAGTTTTAAACACCATTCAATCCTTCTAAACATGAATCATGTCGAAACCATTAATAATTATATTTTTGAAATAGTAAAAATACTTTCTCTTACTATACCACTATTTTGATTCAAACAGGTTAATTTTGTTTTGATTTTGTCAAAACGGTGACAATCGTGCTTATCAGACCCAAAAATCTATGTTGTATATGACAAATATAACTTGTGAGAAATTATTCATTTTTGTAATGTTATCCTCGTAACCATACTACTAAATTTAGTTATTACTATATAAAAAAAGAGAATCTTCATTGAAGGAAAGTGATAAAATGAACAAGCCCAAAATTGCCTGGATTACGGATACAACGGCTTCTCTAAGCAAAGAGTTTATTAATAAGCACCACATTCATGTCATTCCCTTGCATGTTGTCATTAATGATAAATTTTACAAAGAAACAATAGATATAACTGAGGAAGATTTCTATAATCGCATGAAAAATGAGGATGGAAAGTTCCAATCATCTCAGCCAAATATCGGAGACATCGTCGACCTATACGAAAGGTTAAAAGAAGAGTATGACTTTGGCGTAGCCATTCATGCTTCCAGTACCTTAACTGGCACGTATCAAACCTCTGTTATGGCGGCGGAAATGGCTGGATTTAAATTGTTTGCCATCGATTCACATACCGGTTCCTATCCCTTATCCTTCTTGGTGAAAAGAGGAATAGAACTAGTGGAACGGGGTCTTGAAATAGGTGAAGTGGTTGATCAATTAAATAAATTGCGGGAGCACACTCGATTGTTTTTGGTACCATCCAACTTGGATCAGCTTCATAAAAGCGGCAGGGTATCTGGAAGTCAAAAAATACTAGCCTCGCTATTTAATATAAAGCCGATTTTATCAATTGAGGATGGAGCCGCAAAGATTAAGGATAAAGTCCGAACTGAAAAAAAGGCACATGCTTGGCTGGTAAATCATTTAAAGGAAGACCTAGAAACAAAATCAGTTCAAAAAGTCGCCATTGTCCATGCGAACGACCAAGAAAAGGCAGATTGTCTTGAAAAAATCATAAATGAAACTTTCCCAACGATTGAATCAGAGAAGCTAATGCTCATTACTGTTGCAGGTGTGCACACAGGTGTTGGAACACTTGGACTTTCATGGGTTACCGAATAAAAAAATAAGAGACACCCTATCCATTGTGATAGGGTGTCTCTTATTAAATATGCTATAATTTAGACTAAAATCAGAACCTTACCTCATTCATCTTCTGTATAGGCTTCCGTTGACTTATCCCTGCAATCCCAGCATTCAGTTCGATTCCTCTCTGGGAGAGATAATTCGTTTCCACAAGAAATGCAGATATCCATAAGACAAGACTCCCCTTTCCAGTGAAAATTGGTTTTAAACTATATATATTCAGCAATGATATAAATATTTCACTTAATTTACGACAACTTTATATTAAAACTAATAAATATAGAAAAAAGCAGGTGTAAAATGAGTATCATTTTAGCATTATTGGCGGCATTATTTGCTTCATTTACTGCAATCTTAGCAAAGGTAGGAATTGAAAATGTAAATTCCAACCTAGCGACCGCAGTCAGGACGATTGTGGTTTTAATCATGGCTTTTATGATGGTAATGATAACGGGTAAGCTTGAGACGATTTCTCAGATTTCAACTAGCGCATTATGGTTTATTCTGTTATCGGGCTTTGCAACGGGCTTTTCATGGTTATTTTTCTTTAAAGCTCTCGCGATTGGTGATGTTTCCAAAGTGGTACCGATTGATAAATCGAGTGTCGTGCTTACGATTATTTTTTCAATCCTAGTCTTAGGGGAGCCGGCAGAACCTCTAATTATGGTTGGAGGAGCAATTATTGCCATCGGAACGTTTATTTTGATTGGAAAAAATGAAGAAAAGAAACGATTCTCAGGATCGCAGCGGTATATTGTGTATGCGATTTTAGGGGCTGTATTTGCCGCCTTAACATCAATACTGGCAAAAGTCGGAATGGAAGGGGTCGATTCCAATGTGGCCACTTTTCTACGCACCATTGTAATCTTGATATTTGCCTGGGTGATTGTATTTTTCCAAGGAACACATAAGAAATTGAAGGACATTTCGAAAAAGGGGTACGTCTTTTTAGTTTTATCCGGGGTAGCTACTGGCTTATCCTGGATATGCTATTTTGCTGCTCTTGCAATGGGAAAAGTTTCAATAGTAGCTCCGATTGACAAATTCAGCGTGGTTCTCACGATGATCTTAAGCTTTAGTATTTTAAAAGAAAAAGCAGCCAAACACACGATAATCGGAGGGATCATCATAACAATTGGAACGTTATTATTGATTTTATAAGCTAAATGGTGGAGTACGGGGAGGTTGGAAATAAGCAAAAGTTGAGCGGAGAAAACCCCGCTCAGCCTGTTAATAGTCCTTATCACCATTAAAAATGGAATTCTTCACAATAACATAATCTACATGACGGATGGCGTCTAACTCTTTTCCTCCAGCATAGGAGATAGAAGATTGAAGGTCTTGCTCCATTTCAATTAGTGTATCGATTAAAGCACCTTTGTGCTCCACGAGCATTTTCTTGCCTTCAACATTTTTTCGTTCACCTTTTTGATATTCCGATGCTGACCCGAAGTATTCTTTATACAGCTTTCCCTCTTTTTCAATCGTTTCGCCAGGAGATTCTTCATGACCAGCAAATAAGGAACCGATCATCACCATACATGCCCCAAATCTTATCGATTTCGCAATATCTCCATGGGTACGAATCCCGCCATCCGCGATAATCGGCTTACTTGCTGCCTTTGCACACCAGCGAAGAGCTGCCAACTGCCAACCACCCGTTCCGAATCCCGTCTTTATCTTCGTAATACACACCTTTCCAGGTCCAATCCCAACCTTCGTCGCGTCTGCGCCAGCTCGTTCTAACTCGCGAACGGCCTCTGGAGTTCCCACATTACCGGCAATCACAAAACTCTGAGGTAAGTACTGCTTAATATGTTGGATCATCTTAATCACGGCATTGGAATGGCCGTGTGCGATATCAATTGTAATGTATTCTGGAGATAGCTGTTCTCCCGCTACCTGTTCAATGAACCGATATTCCTCCTCTTTGACACCAACACTTATTGAAGCGAATAACCCGCGGGATTGCATGTCTTTAATAAAATTTAGCCGCTTCTCTGGTTCAAAACGATGCATGATATAAAAATACCTTTTTTCCGCTAAGAATATTGCAATCTTGTCGTCAATGATGGTCTGCATATTGGCGGGTACTACAGGCAGCTTAAAGGTTCTGCTGCCAAAAGTGATAGAAGTATCACACTCTGTTCGGCTATTTACTACACTTTTTGCAGGGATTAATTGAATATCTTCATAATCAAACACACTATCCATAAGGAGCCTCCTCAAAAAAATCATCAATGGTTTAGTGTTTTTGGATTGGCTTCATTTTATTCTTTAGCTTTGTTAAATTACATTGTTGATGATCAATCCCCCGGTAAAATGAATTCCCAGAGAAAAAGAAACATCTTTCTTTACAGAGCCTATTTTTAAAAAAAATTCCTCCTAATCTCTACATAAAAGTCGGGAATAAAGGTAATTGTAAGCATGAACTCATTTTAGGAGGAATTTTATGAAAACACTTAAAATCATATTGACCTGCTTCATTATGGCTGTATTCATTGCTGGGTGTAATATGAAAGAAGAGGGAAGAGGAACAGACCAGCACGGCGAGATGAGTAACCGCAATTTTGGAGCCCTAAATCCGGTAAGAAGTTTAGGTAATCCAGATGTAAACTTTATGAACACTAACAATAACACTAACAATAACAATAACACTAGGACTGTTAAAAATGGTTTACGGGTAGTGAAGGAAGCAGAGGATAATGTTCAGAAATTAGATGAAGTCAAACGTGCGGAGATTATTGCAGCAAACGGCAATGCCTATGTAGGGGTTGTTATGGTTGATGACTTTCATGGTGAACTTTACCCATACGTGGAAGATCAAATTGCACAACAAGTACGTGCTGCGGACGGAACCATTCAAAATGTATACATCTCAACCAATCGTGACTTTGTTAGACAGATGAGCCAATATCGGGACCAAATACAAAATGGCAGACAGGCACATGGACAAGATGGCGGATTTAATAAGATGGTTCGCAGGGTCTTTAATCATCATACTGGGGTCAACCAGGACTAAAATAGTAAGGAGAAAACATACCTGAGCTGGTGAAATGTTTTCTCCTTTTTCTTTTCTAAAAGTCTACCCTTGGCTGACATCAATCAGTGTAAGTTCATTAGTCTGATTTAATGCATCCTTTAGTACTTGTTCAAACTCATTCAATTGATTCGGTCTTGAGCCTTTAATTCCAAAGCTTTCAGCAAGCTGCACAAAGTCAGGGTTTCCAAAGTCTGTACCAAAGCTATGACTGAACTTTTCCTGCATCATTTGTTCTTCTAAAAGTAACTTAGAATTATTCAACACAATAATGATTAACGAAAGGCCTAATCGTTTCGCCGTCTCTAACTCGCAAATATTCATTAAAGCCCCTCCATCCCCCGTAATACAAATAACCGCTGCGTTCGGGGAGGCTAATTTAGCACCAATCGCACCAGGAAAGGCAATCCCCATTGAGGCTAATCCATTCGAGATAATAAGCCGGCCGGCTTGTTTTGGTTGATATGTACGGGCTATGGATACCTTGTGGGCACCTACATCAGAAACCACGATGGTGTCTTCCTTTGAAAGCTTTTCCACAACGTTTAAGATATTTTCTACTGTTAATGATTGATCTTCTTGGAGTTCTTCTTTCATTTGATAAGAATTCATAATCCGTTCCTTTAGATCCCCTGAAGGTGTCCATGGTTTAGAAGCAAGATCCAGTTTATTAAGCGCCTGGAATGTCTCCAGTAAATTCCCAACCATTTCTCCTCTAACAGGGTAGTATTCATCGATTTCAGCAGGTAATGGATTGATATGTAAAATGGGGCGCATTTTTTTATTCCAGTTCTTAGGGAGTGCTTCAACAAAATCAAAACCTATCACAATTAACAAATCAGATTCCTCGATTATCGGTAATACTTCATCTTGCTTGTTAAAACCAAATGTAAAATAATTCAGTGGATGGTCCTTAGGCAAGATTCCTTTTGCCATAAAGCTATGGATAACAGGTGATTGAAGTTTTTCTAAAAATGTACGGAGTTCTGCCGCTGCTTTTTGCCTGATTATCCCGTTTCCTACAATGACAACTGGTTTTTGGCTCTGACCAATTAGTGTTAGGGCATCCGCTATAGCTTGTGAATTAGGAGTGCTCTTTGGAATAGGTGTTACGGGTAACGGATGGGCTGAAATCATCTGTGGTGCTAAGTTCTCTGGCAGTTCAATTAAAACAGCGCCTGGCTTTTCCGTTTGAGCTACTCTAAATGCCTTACGAATGATGGTTGGTATGGTTTGTGAATCCTTAATTTGAATACTCCACTTTGTAGCTGGTTCAAATACTTTAACGATATTTACATATTGGTGTGATTCCTGGTGCTGCCTCTCAAAGCCTGCTTGTCCAGTAATCGCTACAACCGGAGAATGGTCCAAGTTCGCACTTGCTATGCCAGTCAAAAGGTTAGTGGCCCCAGGTCCTAATGTCGCCAAACAAACGCCAACTTTGTTGGATAATCTACCGTAAACATCTGCCATAAAAGCAGCTCCTTGTTCATGACGGACATTCACAAACTTAATTTGTTTAGATTTAGATAACGAATCCATTAGGTCAAGGGTTTCCTTCCCCATAATGCCAAAAATATACTCAACCCCTTCATTTTCTAAGCATTGAACAAGTATATCCGTTGCTTTCATAGGAGTGCTCCTTTCAAGCTGATTTTTTCCTATTTTTCCCTATTCTCCGCTAAAAATGCATTGGAGAAGGTTCTGATGTCTAATTAAAGCCATCAAAACCGTCCCTGTTGTCCTGTGATGAGTTTAGAAAGTAAACGTATGACAAGTTCAATCCATAACCAACAATATACAAGTGAAAATAAGTAAATAACGAAGATATTCCATACCTTAAATTGTATAAGGAATGGACCCAAAACAGGAAATTTCAAGACGTAGAGTAAGAGACAAATCCCGATACATAAAAACAGACTTGAAAAGGTGATAACTTTCCAACCCTTGTTAAATAGGATAAATCCAATGCCGATTCCAATGGCCATTGCACCAGTCGTAAATGGAAAGATAATAAGTTCAGAAGGTTGAATGAACAGTAAGAGGAAAATGGTAAGAAAATAGCTCAATAATCCATACGATTGTGAGAGCAACAGGCTTATGATAATGGGGACAGTAGAAAAAGGGCTGATGAGCATTCCGAATCCCGGGATGACTCCGCCTGCAGCTTGGAGTATAGCGGCGATTAAAGCCAATAATGCAGCAGTAACCAATTTAAAGGCGAAACTTCTTTGATTTCTGATAATAGCGCTGACGGTTAAGATGTTTTTCTTTATGTCTTTATTCCAAAACATAGTATATCATCCTTTTTTTCATAGGTAAGGACAGTGCAGGCACTGTCCGATGTAAAAGAATACTTGATTAATAATATATTTGGATTTTTTACACCTATGATAAGGAGAACAAAGGAAATTCATTTAATAGGATAAAATAATTTTCGCTGAAGAATATCGATAGCTCGTTCGATTTCTTTTAAATCTTCTTCCGAGGCATTTTGTATTCTGCTTTGAAAACGAGTTTCAACTGTAGTAAATGCTTCCCTCATTAAAACTTCCCCGTCTTGTGATAGACGAATATATTGTTTTCGTCGGTCTTCGCTATCGCTAATCTTTTCAATTAATCTCTTTTCACTTAACTTGCTAAGTTCACGACTAGTATTTGACATAGACATATTTTGACAAGCGTTAATCTCACTCGGAGTCACTGGTTGACTTACTGCAATAAATTCAAGAATGTTATATTGAACTTGCGAGATTGAATCTGGCTTGGCATTTTTTGTTAATTCATTTGTAACACGATGGACAGAAGTCGTAAATGATACAAGTTTATTAAAAAGAACATTTTTGTCCATTTTTTTCACCTCTTATAGCCCAAGATAACAAATTAGTTATCAAATTACAATTATCAATTGATAACTAATGGGGAGGATGTTATGATTTAGTTATCAAATGATAAGTAAGAGGTGAGCCTAATGAAGATGCTAATCGTATTTACCTATCCAAATCATAAGGGTTTGAATTATGCTTTTCTACAAAAGGTACTGAAGGGAAGTAATGAAAATCCCCATATTAACAAGGTACAGGTCTTAGATTTATATGAAGAGGGTTTTAATCCTGTTCTAGTGTTTAACGAGCAAAAACGAAGAAGAGACATGCATACTGATCCTGGTTTGGATAAATACAGGCGACAGATTATGTGGGCTGACAAAATTGTTTTTATTTACCCAATTTGGTGGGGGAGAGCTCCGGCAATGCTTATGGGATTTATCGATCAATTATTTGCCTCGAACTTTGCCTATAAAGATAAGAAGGGATACTTCCCTGAAGGGCTTTTAAAAGGAAAGTCTGTTGTATGTGTGTCCACCATGAAACGACTCACTATCCATTACTTTGGTTGAACAATGCACATAAGATTCTAATGAAAAGAGCCTTATTTAACTTTGTGGGAATCAAGAAGGTGAAGTTCTTTGAATTTGGGAATATAGAAAGTCCAAAGGGAAACCAAATAAAAAAACAAGAAAAAATTCATCACTATTTCAGTAAACTAGACCATTAAGAAAAATGAAAAACGTTTTGTTCTATTTTTATTTGGTCAAACCTCATTAATAAAAGTCGGAAGTAAGACTGATTTTATGTGAGGAGTACTCAATGCGCACCCATAAATAGTTTATTATAGACTTAATCGTTTAGGCTTTCAGATACATTTCACATAACCTCTAGGAAGGGAGTAAAGGATTCATTGGATGTAAAAAATTTAGAATTAGCCATACAACTGCGTCATGAACTGCACCAGTATCCTGAAATTTCGAATGAAGAAATTTGGACGAAACAGCATTTAATCCATTTTCTAAAAAAGCATACAAAGCTTGAAATCGTAGATAGAGGCCACTGGTTCTATGCCATTTATCGAGCAGGTGAGGATAAAAAGAACATTGCTTTTCGTGCAGATTTTGATGCCCTTCCAATGCCCGAAGTGATTGACATACCACATGCTTCTAAGAATCCAGGGGTATCCCACAAATGTGGACATGATGGGCATGCTGCAAGCCTGGCCGGCTTTGCACTCGAAGTCGACCAAAATGGTGCTGACAAAAACATCTTTTTCCTTTTCCAGCACGCGGAGGAAACGGGAGATGGTGCTATCCAATGTGCCACTTTTATTAAGGAACATAATATCGAAGAAATTTTTGCCTATCATAATATGAGCGGCATGCCTTTTAATTCGATTAATGTAATCGACGGAACCGCTCATTGCGCATCAAAGGGAATGACCATCCATATGGAAGGATCTCCTGCCCATGCCAGCCAGCCTGAGAATGGAGTCAATCCCTCATTTGCGATTGCAAAGATTATTGATGTCATCCCAGAGCTTACCTCTCCTGAAAACAATGAAGGTCTGGTACTATGTACTGTTGTTCAAGTAAATATAGGGGAAAGAGCATTCGGTTTAGCAGCAAGCAAAGGTGAGCTTCTCCTAACCATTCGTGCGCTATACGAAGAAGAATTGGATAATCTCCAGAAAAACCTTGAAAATCATGCACGAGAGCAAGCAGAAAAGTACGGACTGAAGATAAACATCTCCTTTAACGATGAATTTCCGGAAACGGTAAACCACAAAGAAAGTTCTGACAAGATCCGTGAGGTTAGCAATGAAAAAGGATTTCAGTTGGTGGAAATGAAGGATGCCTTCCGTGCCTCAGAAGATTTCGGCCACTACACGAAGTTGACGAAAGGTGCTATATTCTACATCGGAAACGGAGAAAACTACCCTCATATCCATACCTACGAGTATGACTTTCGAAATGAAATCATCGAAACTGCAGTGGAACTTTTTAAAGGACTAGCTGAAATTTGAGTATCTTTGTAGCGAACAGTGCCTGGCATCGTTCGCTATTTTTTTCAAGCTGTTGTATAGTTCTTGTTTCTAATCTTAAACATTTCTGCAAGGCCACTTTGTCAAAAAAAATTGATAAACAGTTGGCCGTTTCAGTAACGAATTGTAAAAACTTCTATCCCATTAAGCCTGATTAACATGCAGCCAGTCATAGTACATAACTTCGCCTGTTTCAAGTACATAGCGCAACGGCTTACTCTCACTGCTGTTTTCAGTGAATTGGTTGAGATAGAATTCTTTCAATTTGTGGGTTAAGACTCCAAAAAAGAAGGCAATCGGTTTTACCACCAGTTTGGTAGATTTCAACTTACGGACCAGCTGCTTAAATGACTGAATAGCAATAGCGAGAACGTCCTCTGTGTTTTGGTCACATTCAAATCGAAAAGCAGCGATTTGTACCATATGCCAGTATTCTTCAATCACTTTTGCATCAGAAAAGAAGTATTTTACGGATTGGACAAAAGCTTGAGGAACCTTATCACTAACAAAAGTGTAATCGAGTTCAATCGACGCTTCGTTACGTTTATTATTCTTTTGATGATTAGTTTTTAAAAGATTATTAGTTTCTTTAGGGTGGTCCAATTTATTCGCCTTGGGTGGTTCACTTTGTGGGAAACGGTTAAAGCTGTAAAGATTACTAGATTGTGAACCATTTTTTCGTTCGGTTTCATAGATGGTGAGGATACCCAAATCCTTCGCTTTACTGATCATTCGTTTAAAAGTAGAACGGGAGATTCCATTCCCTTGATACTCTTCATTAATTGCTTTTAGTAACGTTCCAATCTTTGCATTACAAACCCCAGGAACCTTTACAGAAAAACGAACCAGCCGTTTCAATCCTACAAGCTCCCCCTTCGAAAACTCCTGCTTCTTCACCGCTAACCACATCTCGATATGTGTATTAAACTCCTTCACACTCTTAAACTGAGAATACCCTTCAAACCC
This sequence comes from Neobacillus niacini, assembly GCF_030817595.1. Classification (GTDB taxonomy): domain Bacteria; phylum Bacillota; class Bacilli; order Bacillales; family Cytobacillaceae; genus Neobacillus; species Neobacillus niacini_G. Next base: position 3,845,031 of record NZ_JAUSZN010000001.1, on the reverse strand, counting down.
TTCAATTCTGCCTGATTTCAAATTCATAAAAATGCACCACCCTTTCTACCCTCTATATATAAATGAAGAGGCCAAAAGGACAGGGTGATTTGCAGTAAGTTGTTACAGAATTGTGTACTTCGTAGAATAGAAATAGATTTACACTGTTTGCTTTTACTCTTTTATTTTAGTGAGTGAAATCCTTCATATAAGAATTTTTTGTTAAGGGTTTGGATAGTTTCCCCCTGCTTTAGAACTCTGTTAAGTTTCTAATGGATTATAAAGTTAATACATAAACTGCAGTAATGGTATAAAAAAAGGGCATCAATTTCTTATTTACCTTCTCCGCTCCTTACCGATCCATGTATTGATATTAGGGCATGGATCCATTGACTTTCGTTTTTATTTGAACGCTAGAATCAAGTAGCATGACAAAAATGAAAATTATATTCATTTTTTAATAAAATTTATTGAAGGAAATTACCATCATGTGATAAGATGAAAATACGAAAATTATTTTAAAGATTCAAAATACTTTTTAAAAAAAGCGAAGCGAAAAAACAATAAGAGAGGGATGGATTTTTATGAATATTTGTGTGTTAGATGGATATACCTTGAACCCTGGAGACTTAAGTTGGGATCAATTGTCACAGATAGGTAAGACAGTTATCTACGATCGGACTCCGGAGGAGCTCATAATAGAAAGGGCTTTAAACGCAGAGATTGTTTTGACGAATAAAACGCTACTAAGCAGGGCAACTCTTGAGCGGCTGCCTAATCTTAAGTATATTGGAGTCTTGGCAACAGGCTTTGATGTAGTGGATACGAAGGCTGCAGAAGAACGGGGGATAATAATTAGTAACATTCCGACTTATGGAACGGAATCGGTGTCCCAAATGGTATTTGCACTGCTGTTGGAACATTGCCATCATGTTCAACGCCATAGTGATGCAGTTATGGAAGGAGAATGGGGAAGGAATCCTGATTGGTGCTTCTGGAACTACCCGCTGGTTGAATTAGTTGGTAAAACGATGGGAATCGTCGGTTTCGGACGCATCGGGCTTCAGACTGCAAGGCTTGCTTCCGCTTTTGGTATGAACATTCTAGCGTATGATGCTTATCATCGCGATATTGACTTGCCTAATTTCCAATGGGCGGAACTTCCTGACTTAATGAGGCAATCTGACGTTGTCAGCCTGCACTGTCCACTGACCCCGGAAACGGAAGGTATGATCAACGCTGAAAATTTATCCATGATGAAACCGTCCGCTATTATTATCAATACTTCGCGCGGGAAACTTGTCAACAACAAGGATTTAGCGGAGGCTCTAAATGCAGGAGTTATATCCGGAGCCGGATTGGACGTTCTGGCAGTGGAACCTCCAGAAGATACCAACCCACTGCTGCATGCAAAAAATTGTATTATCACTCCTCACATTGCTTGGGCAACCAAGGAAGCGCGTAGTCGCCTATTGGATTTGGCAGTGGACAATATAAAGGCGTTTGTAGCCGGAAGTTCCAAGAATATAGTACATTCCATTTAGAACCTATATTAATATGTTTGTAAGTAAAAAAGAGCCTGCTCAAGATTAATTGTCATGACAGGTATTCAAAATGGGCATGGAGATTTCCATGCCCATTTTTATGTGTAAGTTAATGTTGAAAAATAAATTCATTTTTTATTATATATTACTGCAGAAAATTACCACCGTATGATAAGATGGAATTGTGAAAAAATATTTTTTAATATACAAAATACTTTTTCAGTGAAATGTTTAAGTGAATCCGTTCAAATGAGTATGGGGCATTTATAAACTTAGTAGCCAATAAATGCAAAACCACTTACTCCTATAATAGTAAAAAAAGTTAATTGGATAATGGGGGCCCTAAGGGATGTATCAACTTAAAAAAGGTTTTAAAATCTTTACATTAAATTCAAATCGAGTGCTAGCAAGTGAGATGGTCAAAATGTTAGGCTGTGAGTTGGGGAAATGCTCCGTATCAAGATTCAGTGATGGTGAAATTCAAATTAATATTGAAGAAAGTGTCCGTGGAAGTGAAGTTTATGTAATCCAATCTACTTCACAGCCCGGCAGTGAACATATAATGGAGCTTCTCATCATGATAGATGCCTTAAAAAGGGCTTCAGCTCGATTCATCAATGTTGTCATGCCATACTTTGGATATGCGCGGCAGGACCGAAAAGTCCGTTCACGTGAACCAATAACGGCAAAATTAATTGCAAACCTTTTAGAAAGAGCAGGGGCGGACAGGGTGATTACAATGGATCTTCATGCTCCGCAAATTCAGGGTTTTTTTGATATACCCGTTGATCAACTCATAGGTGTCCCTATTCTTTCCCAATACTTTGAGAATAAGGGATTAAAAGATATTGTAGTAGTCGCACCGGATAACGGTGGTGTTGTAAGAGCAAGGAAAATGGCGAGTCATTTGCATGCTCCAATTGCTTTTGTCGATAAAAGACGTCCTGAGCCGAATGTTGCTGAAATAATGAATATCGTAGGAAATATTGAAGGGAAAAATGCCATTATTATTGATGACTTAATCGATACAGCTGGGACTCTTACTCTCGCTGCTAATGCCTTAGTTGAGAAAGGGGCAAAAGCTGTGTATGCTTGCTGTACCCACCCAATCCTCTCAGGTCCAGCCATTCAAAGAATACAATCTTCGGTAATTGAAGAACTAGTTGTCACAAACACAATTCATCTGCCAAAAGAGAAAATGATCAATAAAATTACGTCTTTATCAGTGGCACCATTGCTGGTAGAGGCAATCGATCGGATTCATAATGAGAAAGCATTAAGTCCTTTGTTTGAATAAGAGTTAGTAATTAATTATTTTTATTTGGTTTGTTCATGTTTTCAGGAAAATCCACTATTTATAGATTGGAAAGACATACTTTTTTTCAAAATTTTCACCGCTTAAAGTATGGAGTAGAAAAGACCCATTTGTTAGTATAAAATGGAAAAATAGATAAAGTGATTGAGAAAGTAGGGGCAATCAATGAGCGAATTGAACATTAATACAAATCCCGGTTTTTTCACAAGAAGTAATGCAGTAAAGTCGAAGCTTCGGGATTCAGAGAAAAAGATTATTGAGTTTATTGAACAAAATCAGGAAGAAATTATCCATCTCTCCATTACCGAGGTGGCTGAAAGAAGTGAAACAAGTGAATCCTCTGTGGTCCGTTTGTGCAAACGACTTGGATATAAGGGATTTCAAGATTTGAAAATTAATTTGGCAAAAGAAGTCATCGCACCTGAAAAGCAGATACTTGAAGTGATTGAAAAAGGCGACGACGTAGTCATGATCAAAAAGAAGGTCTTCCAGTCAAACATTCAAGCTTTATATGATACGATTGAGGTTTGCAATGATGATGAAATACGGAAGGCAGTTGAGGCCATTTCAAAAGCCCGCTTAATTGAATTTTATGGAACAGGCGGCTCAGGGACTGTAGCCCTTGATGCTCACCACAAGCTGTTAAAACTGGGAATTAAATCTTTTGCTTATAATGATCCTGTTCTGCAAGCCATGTCAGCAAGTGTTCTCACAAATGAAGATGTTGTCATTGGAATTTCACATACAGGCTCCAATACAGATGTTTTAGCGGCGTTAAAGCTGGCGAAAGAAGCGGGTGCAACTTTGATTTGTATTACTAATTCATCGAAATCACCCATTACGAATATATCGGATATCGTCTTACAATCAGCATCAAAGGAATCATTGTTTCGAACGGATGCCTTTTCGTCTAGGATTGCTCAATTAACCATTATTGATCTATTAGTTGCCGCAGTTGCAAACCAGCAATATGAATTGTGCTACAACAATATACAAAAAACACGTAGATCAACAATAGATAAAAAGCTGTAAAAAAGAAGATTTGAAAAAAATCTTCTTTTTTTTAAAAAAATATTGAAGAAAATTACCACCGTATGGTATGATGTAATTACAGAATAAGTTTACAGAAAATTTTAAATGAAAAGAATTAAAAACCATGAAAGTGCTATTAAATCTTAAAAATATAGGAAGTGATGCTAAAATTTTCAAGAATAAATTAACTAAAGTGGGTTTAATAGCTAAATTTATATAAAAGAGGTAATTTCCTTTCTTTTTTTAAAAAATATATGAAGGAAATTACCACCATAATCTTTATCTTATAACCTAATAAAAGGAGCAGGGAAGAAATGAGAGCAGCCATATTTCATGGACCCAATGATCTAAAGCTGGAGGAAGTAAAAAAACCGGAAATCAATGAAAATGAAGTGCTTGTGAAGGTGAATGCAAGTGCTGTATGCGGTACAGATGTCCGTATTTTCGAAGGAAAAAAGACCAAGGGTGTCAGAACCCCTTCCGTTATAGGCCATGAGCTAGTCGGAACGGTTGTAGAGGTTGGAGCTCAGGTAAAAGACTTTTTTGAAGGAGATCGTGTGGGAGTAATGCCGGTTATTCCGTGCAGGAAATGCTATTACTGCCTAAATGGAAGAGAAAATGTATGCGCTAACCGGACTGCTATTGGATACGAGTATGACGGCGGTTTTGCGGAGTATGTGAGAATTCCTAGCGCGGCACTAGAAGCTGGTAATCTAGTGAAAATTCCGGATCACCTTTCCTTTGAACAGGCTGTGATCACCGAGCCGCTCGCTTGCTGCGTTAATGGCCAAAGAAAAGCGAATGTCAAAATGGGTGATGTTGTTGTGATCATCGGCGGCGGACCAATCGGGCTGATGCATGTTCAATTAGCGAAAATTGCCGGAGCTAAGTCGGTTATTTTGAGTGAACCAATCGGGCATCGCAGGGAAAAAGCATTGCTTGCCGGAGCTGATTTTGCAGTAAATCCTGAAAATGAATCATTGCATGATCTTGTGTTAAGTGAGACAGATGGGCTTGGTGCTGATGTTGTCATCATGGCAATTGGGGTTCCGTTCCTGGTAAATTCAAGTGCGAACCTACTGAAAAAGGGCGGTACCTTAAACTTATTTGCCGGATTCACAAATGGTGTCATGTCAGAAATTGATCCAAACGTGATTCATTACAATGAAATCACTGTAAATGGAACATCAGCCTTAACCAGAGCAGATTATCACAAATCATTGTCTTTGATTGCTTCTGGCCAAATCAATACAGAAGTATTAACAACCACAGGCTACACCTTGGATGATATTGAACAGGCCATTTTGGATGTGAAAAATGGGAATGGCATGAAAACAGTTATTACGCAATAAAACTATAAAATTTAAAAAATAGGAGTGTTTAAGTATGTCATATTTAGGTAAAGAAATTCGAATGAATCGTCTAGTAAATCAAAAGTCTGGAAAACTATTAGCGGTAGCGGTAGACCAAGCTATGGCAAGGGGCATATTTGAAGAGCTTATGCCGATACAGCGCAAGTTGGACGAAATCGTTGCTGGTGGTCCTGATGCCATTACGATGCACAAAGGAATTGCAGATATGTGTTACCGTCCGCATGCCGGCAAAACAGGCTTTATATTAAAATGCTCCACTTTCTCGCCTTGGCAGCCAAACTATGATGCATGGGTGACAGAAGTAGATGAAGCGGTTCGCTTAGGGGCAGACGCCGTGTCAATGGGATGCATCGTTGGCGGGGATGACCAACCGGAGCAGCTTCGCAATCTGGGTATTATTGCGGGTCAAGCTGGGGCACATGGAATGCCAATGATTGCTCACATTTATCCAAGAGGAAACCAAATTCCGGAAGATGACAAGAACAATTGGAAGCATGTTGCTTATGCCGTCCGTGCAGGGGCAGAACTTGGTGTTGATATCGTCAAAACGAAATATACAGGAAATCCGGAAACTTTTGCGAAGGTTGTTGCTTCTACTCCAGGAAAGGTTGTAGTTGCAGGTGGGGATAACGGAAATAACATTGAAGATTACTTCCAAATGGTCTACGATGTTATTGATGCTGGTGGATTTGGAATCACTTTTGGTAGAATCGTATGGAACAATCCTAATCCAACAGCTGTTGTAACAGCATTTAAAAATATTATCCATAATAAAGGTACAGTGAAGGAAACACTTGAGCTTTATCATGAATTAATGAATACACCATTAACTGTGTAATGAGGGTGATGAGCCATGTCTCACATTATTGGAATCGATATTGGGACGAGCGGAATTAAAGTTGGAGCGATGAATAAAGAGGGAGAATTAGGGTTCCTGGAGTATCAACCCTATTCTCTTCTTTACCCCAAAATGGGCTGGGTGGAAATCGACCTCGAGGATATTTGGGAAAAGACTAGAAACTTACTTTTAAAAGTTAGGCATCAAGTGGAGGCTGAAGGTGCGGTTGATGCGATTTCTCTTTCTACATTCTGCAATAGTTCTGTGTTTTTAAATGAAAAGGGAGAGCCATTATATCCGGGGATATTGTATTTAGACCAAAGAAGTAAGGAAGAAGCAGACTGGGTTAAGTATGTAGTCGGTGAAGAATTGCTGTTTAAAGTAACAAAAAACCGATTAGAACCTGGAATGTATACGGTTACAACCCATTTGTGGTTCAAAAACCATCATCCGGAGCTATATGAACAAACGTATAAATGGGGAAACCTTTCCACGTTTATTTTACATAAGCTGACAGGAAACTTTGTAATGGATTGGACGCAAAGCTCTTTTACAGGAATGTATGACGTGGAAAACTATCAATGGTCACAAGAGATATATGAGAAGGTGGGCGTTGATAGAGAAAAGCTACCAGAGGTTGTCGATCCTAGTTCCATAATTGGTTATTGCTCCTTGCCTGAACTTATAACCAGTAGTATTCCAGTAATCGCCGGGGCAGCCGACACCGCTTGCTCGGCAACGGCACTTGGTATTGGGATAAATGAAATGTTTGAATCGGTTGGAACATCTAATGTATTAACCGTTTGTACAAATCAGCCCGGTCGATTGGATAAGCGTTTCTTAAATAGATGCCATGTTATTAAAAATCGCTGGCTATCCCATGGGGCCATGTCATTTCCTGGAGCAGCCATTCAGTGGTTTTACGATCAATTTTTGAAGCCGGAAGGACATTCGAAAGCTATCTTGGATGAATTGTGCAAACAGTCGAGCCCAGGTTCGAAAGGTGTATTTTTTCTTCCATATATGCAAGGAGAGCGGGCGCCGATTTGGGATCCAAATGCAAGAGGGGTCTTTGTTGGAATCCATTTAAATACGACTAAAGCGGATATGTATAGGGCCGTATTGGAAGGATGCTCGTTTGGACTAAGACAAATCAATGAAATTATTGAAACGAAATATCAGCTTAGAACCGAAATTTTCCCTTCCATTGGCGGCGGTGCGAAAAACAGGGAGTGGGCTCGAATCAAAGCCAATGTTTTGAACAGGAGCATTCAAATAAAAGATGTTTCTGAAACAGGTGTATTAGGAACTTGTTTGATTGCGGGAGCAGCGATTGGTTACTTTTCTTCTTTGGAAGCTGCCGCAAAAGAAATTAGTAATAACACGATTTACACAGTGGAACCAGAGCAGGGTCAGCTAAGAATATATGATGAGGTATATAAAGTCTTTAATCAGTTATATCCTTCCTTACAGTCCTTCTTTGCTTTAAGTGCGGTTGAAAGCGCTAAAGTTGAGGAGCAAGTGGAAGAGGATAACAAAGTAATAGTGTAAAGAAATGAAAACTCTTACAAGTGAAACAGTAACAGTTTGTCTTGCGGGCAGAGAATATTGACTTCCAAATGGGTGTGGAAATTGCCCTTCGCCCTTTCGGATGTTTAAAAGGCGGAGGTATTTTCTGTAAATAAGGTTAAGCTTGAAAACAATCTCAAAGTAAATTTTTAGCTGCGGGGTGAACGATGAAAATCATTATAGCGCCAGATTCATTTAAGGAAAGCCTTACGTCTATAGAAGTATCACAAGCTATAGAAGAAGGTATGAAGTCTGTTCTTCCGTCAGCTAAATATGTAAAGATTCCAATGGCTGATGGGGGAGAAGGAACAGTATCCTCTCTAGTCAACGCTACAGAAGGAAAGATGATCTCTAAGGTCGTTACTGGACCTTTAGGGAAACCGGTTGAATCATTTTTTGGTATTCTTGGGGATGGAAAAACAGCTGTTATTGAGATGGCAGCCGCCTCTGGACTGGGTCAAGTCCCAAATGAGAAAAGAAACCCCCTTGTGACCACTACTTATGGAGTAGGTGAATTAATTATTGAAGCCCTTAACTATAGGGTTGAAAAAATTATTATCGGTTTGGGCGGCAGTGCAACCAATGACGCAGGTGCCGGGATGCTCCAAGCATTGGGTGTAAGCTTTTTGACCGATGAAGGAACCGAAATAGGATTTGGCGGCGGTGAACTTGGAAAGATTCGTACCATCGATATATCGGGATTGGATAGGCGGCTTGCATCGGTCTCAATTGAGGTAGCGTGTGATGTCGATACACCGTTGGTTGGCTCTAGAGGGGCTTCGGCTATTTTTGGACCACAAAAAGGAGCCACCCCTGATATGGTGCAGTTATTAGATGGCAATTTAGCTCATTTTGCCAATTGTGTCCAGAAAACGCTTGGTAAAGATATTCGAAATCTGCCGGGTTCAGGCGCAGCAGGTGGACTTGGAGGGGGAATTATAGCCTTCCTGCCAGCCGAATTAAAAAGTGGGGTGGACATCGTCATTGAGGCAACAGGTTTATCAGACCATATGGCTGATGCGGATTTGGTGATAACAGGCGAAGGTAAGATTGACCATCAAACGATCTGCGGTAAAACTCCAATTGGCGTTGCAAAAGCAGCTAAAAAATACAATCTCCCCGTTATAGCGATTGCTGGACATTTAGGATCGGATAGCTATGTTGTCAAAGAATATGGCATTGATGCACTACTTTCGATTGTGCCTGGTGTAGTCAGTTTGGAAAACGCACTTGAAAATGCTAGAGAATATGTTGAGAGATGTGCTGAGAATATCGGGACTTCGATAAGTGTTGGCATGGGATTAAAGCTTGAGGGTAACTACAAAGTGTCGCACATGCTCCTGAAATAAACATAATGAAAAACTAGGAAATATGGAATTTAGTTAACTATTTATATTAAAAAATGTAATTTTATTTAATTGTTAATAGGTCCGGTAACACACCATAGATGACATGCATACTTTTGAAAACATTTTAGAAAATCTAAAGATGTTCAGGGGGAAAAAAGATGGGTTTACCAGAATCGAAACTTAATGCGGTTCCTGCATTAAAGAAAAAATCTAGTTATCGCTGGGTAGTACTTGGTATTATTTTTCTTGTATATTTTGTTTGTATGGCTGACCGCACAAATATCGGTGTTGTTTTACCTTTCATAAAAGAGGATTTTTCTCTAAACAATTTTCAGGCCGGTGCCATTGCAAGTTTCTTCTTTTTAGGTTATGCGATTACCCAGATTCCGGCTGGTTTCATGCTTGGTAAAAAAGGATCACGTGGGATTGCAACCGTTGCTATTCTTGCTTTTTCTGTTGTAACGTTCTTACTTGGTACTGTTAAAAGTGCCACAGCTTTAGTCTTAATGCGCTTGGGACTAGGTATAACAGAAGGACCTGCCCCTGTCAGTATGACATCTACCATTAACCAATGGTTCCCGGCAAGAGAAAAGGCAACTGCTACTGGTGTTTACATTGCCTCAACACAACTTGCTCCAATAATTGTTCCCATTCTTGCGACATGGATTGCAATTGAGTTTGGCTGGCGTTATGTATTTTTCTTTTTCGCGATTCCAGGGCTTATATTAGCAGCAGTTTGGTATTTTTTTGTAAGATCTAAACCGGAAGACAGCCCAAATGTTTCGCAAGCTGAATTGGAATATATCCGTCAGAACGAGACAGTATCAGATGTATATGTGGGTGAGCAGAAATCACTTGGCTGGATTGATAGAGTGATTCGTTATCAAAAAGTTCAACCTTTAACCACATATAAAAGCGTTTTCACTTCGTGGAACATTCTTGGTAATACCCTTACTTACTTTTTCATGAATAGTGTTAATTATGGTTTGTTAACTTGGATTCCTATGTACCTGGTTAATGAAAAGGGATACTCCTTAATGAAGATGGGGTTATTGGCATCTACTCCTGCGATAGGCGGCTTGATCGGGGCAATTTTAGGCGGTGTTCTTTCTGACAAAGTATTCTTAAAAAGACGGAAACCAACCATGATCATGACAGCGGTTTTTGCAGCAATCATGATGTTTGTTGTTACCAATATTCCAAACAATGGAGTACTTATCGCAATTTGTTTAGGACTGGCGGGATTCTTCCTAAATATCGGCTGGCCTGCATTTACCGCTTATCCGATGGGACTAACCAACAGAGATACTTACCCAGTTGCCATTGCTACCGTGAACAGCGGCGGTAACCTTGGAGGTTTCTTCTCTCCGATGATTGTTGGTGCCATGCTTGATGCAACCGGTAATTATAACCTTGCATTTGGATTCTTTGGTGTATTATTAATACTTGGGTTCGTGGTCATCTTAACATTAAAAGAACCTGTTCAAAATTAATTCAAAATTATAAATATTATAAAATGTAAATGCTTACAATAATAAAAATAGACGGTTTCACTACCGTCTATTTTTTGTATTAATTGACTCTTTTCATTCTACTTACCTTGAATGGTTGAACCTTCGACAGTCATTTTACGTTGTTATTACTGGAGGAACCTGACAGCGGGCGATGATTAAGTTATTGTTGATGTTTTTGGAACAATTGAATTATTCTCAATTCAAAGGGCAAAAATTTTAAGTACTAAACGGGGTATTAAAGTTGAGATTTAGAATAAAAAGCCTCAAATTGTGCAAAAATTAGGCGCTGATTAAACCATTTATTAAAAGAAGATGTTTTGGCAAAGGTTGCCGAGTATACAGATAGGAGATATGCAAATATTGTGGTCGAAGCATGAGGAACGCCAATTACGGCAACATAAAAGAATAAGTGCTGAAAAAATGATTACCCACAGGACTCCACTGGAACCAGGTCCGGAGATCTGGAAGATCGGTTTAAGTTAAAAATAGTGTGGTAATTGGTTTCCCACACTATAAAACCATATACTATTTTATAAATTGGGATAGTTGGAATGCTTGCTAGAATAAAGCAAATGATTGGCAGATATAATATTGGTAAAAAATTGCTGCTTAATCAGATGAAATAAACCTTACCATAATAAGGTTTATACTTGTGCCACAAATACAGTCCTTCCCTATTACTTGGGAAGGTATGTATTTGTTAAATATGAACATTTGTTAGAAAAAGATTGTTTGGAAGTCATGAAGGAATATAGTTTTAATTATCATAGATCGTACAAAAAGATTATAAACCCATTGCTATAAACCCTTTTAATTCATTCTTGAAGAATGGTATTGAATTATCACCGATTAATTACGATTGTATGCTTTACACAACAATTAGGGTGAAACATACCACAAATAGTGACATATCAGAGAGTAAGCCAACGGTGCCTGGCACTGTTCGCATTTTTATTAACCCAAAGTATTTCTAACTCTTCTTATTAAACTTATAATTATAAATCATGTGACCATCTAGAAAAGAGAGTGAAAGAGAATGGAAATTTTAAAGAATGATTGGGCTGCTTTATTGGGGGAGGAGTTTGAGAAGACATATTACAAACAATTAAGACAAAAACTAAAAACAGAATACCAAACAAAGGTTATATACCCGGACCAACATGATATTTTTAATGCCCTCCATTATACTTCCTATAAAGATACGAAAGTAGTGATTATCGGTCAGGATCCGTATCATGGCCCCGGACAAGCCCACGGCTTAAGTTTCTCCGTTAAGCCAGGATTAAAAATTCCTCCATCATTGCGTAATATTTATAAAGAGCTCCAGGCTGATGTGGGATGCTCGATACCGAATCATGGATACCTAGTGGAATGGGCCAAGCAGGGGGTATTGATGCTGAATGCGGTGCTGACGGTACAGGCTGGAAATGCAAACTCTCATAAAGGTCTTGGCTGGGAGTTGTTTACTAATAGAGTTATAGAGATATTAAATCAAAGGGAGACACCAGTGATATTCATCCTATGGGGAAATTTCGCACAGCAGAAACAACAATCGATTACGTCATCCCATCACTTCATAATTAAATCTCCTCATCCGAGTCCATTATCTGCCCATAATGGCTTCTTTGGCAGCCGACCATTTTCCCAAGCTAACCAGTTATTGAGGGAGATTGGGAGTAGGGAGATTGATTGGCAAATAAATAATATATAATCTAATTTTCACCTTGTCCTCTGATTGAGGATCTTTTTATTTCTCCGCATATATTGTACAATTTTTATATACCAAAAAATAACATTAACGAGACAGATGTAAATAATATAGTCAGGGGAAAGTCGATGGATACGGTCGAAAAGAAGTTAATAGTGAACTCTGAAAAAGGAAATTTATTAAGAGAATTAGTGAGATCCATGAATGAGTGCGAGCGGTTTTATTTTAGTGTAGCATTTATTAATTTTAGCGGCCTGCAGCTTTTGCTCGATCCTTTGAAGGAAGCGGAAGAAAGGGGAGTTAAAGGAAAAATCATTACGTCCACTTATCTAAATTTCACTGATGCAAAGGCATTGGAAAAGATTAGAGAGTTTACTAATGTGGATTTAAAGGTTTTTGTTACAGATAAAGAGATTGGTTTCCACACGAAGGCATACATATTCGAATACAAAGATAGCTATAAAGTGATTATTGGTTCCTCTAATATTACCCAAAGTGCCTTGAAGAGTAATATCGAATGGAATGTTGAAATCATCACTAAAGACAATGGCCGGTTTATACAGGATGTTTTAAAGGAATATGATTATCTATGGAATATGAGTGAGGTCGCGGATGAAGATTTTATTTATAGATATGAAGAGTTTCTAAAGAGCTTTAAGGATACAAAACAAACAAGGAACTTAATATATGAAAATAAAAAATATATTGTCCCAAATAGAATGCAAAGAAGAGCTACAGAGAATTTAGAGAGACTGAGAAACTTTGGGGAGAAAAAAGCGCTTGTCATTGCTGCAACCGGTACCGGCAAAACCTATATGTCAGCATTTGATGTAAAAAGCTTTAAACCAAAGAAACTACTTTTTATTGTTCATAGAGAAGTGATCTTGAAAAAAGCAAAGGAAACCTTTGAACTGCTTTTACCCAATGAGGGGCTAACCTTTGGTCTACTTACAGGTAACCATAAACAGAAAAATGTAGATTATGTGTTTGCCACCATTCAAACCATATCTAAATGCTTTCAGGAATTTAAAAGGGATGAATTCGAATATCTGATTATTGATGAAGCACATCATGCTACTAGCCCAACCTATCAAACTGTATTAGATTACTTTAAGCCTAATTTTACTTTAGGGATGACAGCAACACCAGAGCGTAGTGACGGTTATAATGTTTTTGACCTTTTTGATAATAATGTAGCAATAGAAGTTCGCTTGCATGAGGCTCTTGAGGACGAGCTAGTTATTCCTTTTCACTACTTTGGAATTACTGATATTGAAGGTATAGATTTGAGTGATGTTAACATTGATGATATTGCTGAAATCACAAAAAGGTTAAAGGTTAACGAACGCGTTGATTTTATTATTGAGAAAATGGACTTTTATGGTCATGACGGTGAGAAAAGGAAGGCCCTAGGTTTCTGCACTAGTATCGAGCATGCTCAGTATATGGCTAGTGAATTTAATAAAAAGGGCTATCAGAGTGTTTGTTTACATGGTGGAGATTCACCAGAAACACGGGAGCGATTTATTAGGCAGTTAGAAAGTGACCATGAAGAATTAGAATTCATTTTTACAGTTGATATCTTTAATGAAGGTGTGGATATTCCATCTATAAATACGGTATTAATGTTAAGACCAACTAATTCTCCTATTGTATTTATTCAGCAGCTTGGTAGAGGATTAAGGAAACACGCAGAAAAAACTTTCTTAACAGTACTCGATTTTATCGGGAACCATAATAAAACATTCCTAATTGCACTGGCATTAAACGGAAGTCGTTATTATGATAAAGAAAGTTTGAAGGTTGCTGTTGCAACAGGATTTGCTAATATACCTGGGTGTACCCATATTCAAATGGATAAAATAACTCAGGAAAGAATATTGACTCAGATTGATAGCGAAAACTTTAATTCGATGAAGTATCTTAAGGAAGAGTACTTTGAATTTAAGAAACTCAATCAAGGTCGGATACCATTCTTGCTTTTGGATTATCTGAAATATGATGGAGCACCTGATCCTGTTAAATTCATTGATCGGGAAAAAACATACTTACAATTTGTGGCCAAAGTGGAGAAGGATAAATATTTAAAGGAGCTCTTACAGAATGAGTCGTTTGAAGGGACTTTAAAAGAATTATCAAGCAAGCTTCCACTTAAGCGTATTTATGAGTTTGTAATTCTTCGATATTTATTGGATCATGAAGAAATTAGTTTAGAAATAGCGAAGAACCAAATCTTAAAAATGATATCTAGGGTTGACGATGTTAGTATTTTGCATGCTTTTGAGAGTTTGAATCAAAATTACTATGACAGTGTTCAAACAAAGAATAAGCCGAAATTAATTCAATATAGTGATGGCAAACTTTCTAAGTCTCAAATTTTTAAAGAGCTATTGGAAAATGAAGATTACAGGAAGTTTATCGAAGATATTATTACCTATGGGATTTTCCGTTATGAAAAGGAATTTGGAACTGAGTACTACGGAGTTCCATATTTTAAACTTTATGAGCAATATCAAATGGTGGATGCAGCTTTACTTTCTAACTATCGTAAAATCCATAGTTCCTTTAGAGGGTCAGGATTGTTAGCAAATGGGAATGAGTATTTTCTATTTATAGATTTACACAAAGAAGAGGATGTAAAAGAAAGTATTAATTACAAAGATAAATTTATTAGTCCTCAAAAATTCCAATGGCAATCAGTGAATAGTACAACCCAGCAGTCTGAAAGAGGGAAAAATATTATTTTTAATAAACAACGTGGTGTCAATCTGCACTTGTTTATTCGTAAGTATAAAGAAATTGATGGGAAAACCGAGCCTTATATTTATATTGGTAAAGGAAATTCGGTCGAATTTGAAGGGGATAAGCCAATTACAGTTTGGATGGAATTAGAAAATGAAGTACCGGCAAGTTTATATACAGAGTTTACAAAAAAGGTTTAGTCTTCTCATTTGAGAAGACTATTTTTCGTTTATTAATTGTTCCACTGCAGGGATATCTGCTGGTGCCCACTTGAGAGATTCAAGGTTTTCTCTTTTTAAC
Source organism: Neobacillus niacini (assembly GCF_030817595.1). Classification (GTDB taxonomy): domain Bacteria; phylum Bacillota; class Bacilli; order Bacillales; family Cytobacillaceae; genus Neobacillus; species Neobacillus niacini_G. The sequence goes on along the minus strand of NZ_JAUSZN010000001.1, from coordinate 3,829,768 downwards.
CAGATTAACTTGGAATGCTCACTCGGAGTTGGCGTACCTTTGACAACTTTACATTTTATCGAAATTAAATTAATAATAAAGGTTTCGTATTCATGAGTGTTGTCATTAAAGATTTCGTTAGTCGTTTCAATCTTACATGCCAATTCTTCATCAATTTCTCTTACTAGTGCTGAGTAAATATCTTCATTTGCTTCCACTTTCCCACCTGGGAACTCCCACATATTAGGAATAGACATTTCTGGTGATCTTAACGCACATAATATTTCGTTTTGCTCATTTTCAATTATTGCTGCTACTACTTTTATGGCCTTTTTCAAAGTTATCCTCCTAGATGATATTATTACATGTCATAATAATACCATTTTATCTTGTAAAGTATCCTAATACGTGGAAAGATGTTGGAACAACTCTAGCGGATATGGTTCCTATATCGCTGGGTGGCAATTCATCTTCTACTGTAAGTGACGAATATAGGGTTCTAGAAAGAGTAACACCAGGCCGATATCGTCTATATCAAAAAAATGCTAATTTATAAGGTGAAAAACTAATCAAACGTTTGATTGAATCCGATAATCCTTAGTATATTGGTTTTACAGAGTTAATCAAACGTTTGATTAAAACCGCCAAGTCCTTGGTACTATAGGTTCTACCGAACTAATCAAACGTTTGATTGAATTTTATAATGGGGATTGGGAGATTTCAAATGTTAATAAGAGAGATACAACCTGTAGATGCAGAAAATTTTTTATGTCTAATTAAGCAAGTAGAATCTGAGGCTAAGTTCATGCTTATGGAAGCAGGAGAAAGAAAAACCACTCCTGAACAACAACATAAAAAATTGGAACATATCAAACAGCAAAGTAATTCAACCATATTTGTTGCAGAGCAAGAAAAGGGAAAGTTGGTTGGCTATTTGATAGCCATTGGCGGTAGCGTAAATAGAACGAAGCACTCTGCATATCTTGTTATAGGTATTTTAGAAGAGTACAGAGGGCTTGGTATAGGAACAAGACTATTTCAACGGCTAGAAGAGTGGGCAATAAACTCTAATATATCAAGATTAGAACTTACAGTTATTACACAAAATGAAGCAGGAATAACGCTATACAAGAAAAGTGGATTTGAGATTGAAGGTATAAAAAGAAAATCGTTGATGATTGATGATGAATTCTATAACGAGTATTTTATGTCTAAATTATTATAATCTTTCTTTTATACTAAAAAACTAATCAAACGTTTGATTGAACCAGCCAAATCCTTGGTACTATTGGTTTTACCAAGCTAATCAAACGTTTGATTAAAATTTATGAGCATTTATTTTATTTCAAAGCCATGCCGCACCGCATAGGCAGCAAGTTGGACGCGATTATCCAGTTGAAGTTTCTCCAAAAGGTTTTTAATATGATTCTTTACCGTATTTTCGGCAATGACCAGTCTCTGTGCAATTTGCTTATTGGTTTCACCTGATGCTACCCTCGAAAGGATTTCGCTTTCCCTCGGTGTCAAAGAAACCGGACTGGGCTCATCAACAGAGGTATTGCCAACTCGAAAACGATTGAATAGCCTGTTTGCAATCTTACGTGACACTTCTGATTCATTTCCGAGCAAAGCATGAAGGTATTCTAGCCAGTCATCCGGCTCCATATTTTTAAGCAAGTATCCTTGTGCACCATATTGAATGGCAGTAAACAAATCCTTTACATCATCTGAAACTGTCAACATCACAACATGAATATCAGGATAGTCTGTCCTTATTTTTCGAACGGCTTCCAGTCCATTTAATTTGGGCATATTTATATCAAGAAGCAGCAAATCGGGCTGCAGTTCTTTACAAAGTTCCAGAGCTTCCTGTCCATCTGCGGCCTCCCCTATAATCAAAAAGGATTCATCAGATTCCAAAACACTCCGAATACCTTCTCTAGCAAGAGGATGGTCATCCGCGATTACAATCTTATACTGCTTCATTTCTGCATCTCCTTTGTTATGATAATTTCTGTTCCTCCCAGCACACTTTTATGTATTTGAAATCCTGCATTAACTTGTCTTGCACGTTCCCGCATCATGGATATTCCATATTTCCTTTCCGATAACGAATTGATATCAATTCCGCGGCCATTATCCCAAATCCTGAATTGCCACTGTTCTTTAGTTCCCTTGAAGTCAATTTGTGCTTGTGTAGATCCGGAATGTTTGCGGATGTTCGCAAATGCTTCTTGGATAATTGCAAAGATTTGGACTTCTTCCTTTACTGTAAACAAATCATTTTGTGTTTCGAAATCAATCTCCACATCGATACCTGTGAATGAACTCCACTCAGATATCCACTTGGTGACTCTGGAATTAAGTGATCCATCCTCTTCTGGTGCAGACCTCAGGTTAAAAATCGCCTGTCGAACATGGTGATCAATCGTGGAAACTGCACTTGAGGCAGCCGCCAGATCTCCTTGCTTGAGCTTAACATTGAGAAAGAAAAGGGATTGGGCAATCCCATCATGAAGTTCTCGTGCTAGTCTCTCTCGTTCTTCATAAACAGCTCGTTTTGCCTGTTCCTCCGCCAATTGGTCATTCTTAATTTTTATAATGTGGAAGATCCAGGATGAAAACAGAAGGGAAAGAATAAACGTTAGAATGGTAATAAGGACATTACCGGTCTCCATCGACAAGTGTCCAAGAAGAAAACCGTGGCGAAAGAATTCAAAACCTCCGATTAAAATTGTCGGTAAAACGACGGTAAGCATCTGTATTAAACGATAGGACAATTAAAACCTCTCCTTCAAACACTATTTAATTACTATAAATGATAATAACCAAAAAACATATAGGATACTGATAGCCCTGTTGAGCTATTTACTATGGATAGTAGAGGTTTTACACTGATGTTACATCAGAAAAACTTATTGAACATTTCTCTTACTTACATTAATTTTGATAAGATTGGCTTTCTGCAATATTGGGACATTTGTACTAGCTGGAGATAATCCTGAATATAGTATGAGCAAAAGAGAAATGAGGAAAGGAGCTATATTTTGAAAAAGTTAATGATCGTTATGTTTTGCTTTTTAATGATTATGCCGTCAGTGGTTAGTGCACACACAAGTCTTACTTCATCTAATCCAGCCGAAGGACAAGTTGTAACGGAGAATCTAGAACAAATCACCCTTGATTTCGCTTCAACTATCGAAGAGTTAAGCACAATGGAATTGGTGAAGAACGGAAAGAATGTAGCATTAGAAGAGATTAAGGTTGAAAATAAGCAATTGATTGGAAGAATTTCCAATCCTTTGGATAACGGCACCTACACCATCCTTTGGAAGATTATTGGTGAAGATGGTCATCCCATAAATGGCGAGATAAATTTTAGTGTCCAGACGGACCAAAATCAATCAGAAACAAATCCTGCAACTCCTGAGGAAAACCAAGATACGCAAGATCAAAATAGTCAATCCAATCAAACGGAACAAAATAGTGTAGAACAAAATAACGCAAGTGACACAGGTGAACAAGCTGATAAAAATACTTCTTCCACTGTGCTAGTCATAATAGCAGTTAGTTTGGTCGTGATCTTTGGAATTGTACTTCTATTGTTCACAGGAAAGAAAAAACGTTAAACATTAAATTCTTATATCTTTGTCGAGGGGAAGATTTTTATTAATGAAAAAGATGATGGCCATATTTGTAGTAATGCTTGCAGCATTTTCACTTTTTACTGGAATCGCTAGTGCACATGTAACGGTCCTGCCGAAGGAAACCATACAGGGCAGCTATGAGATGTTTACTGTAAGGGTACCATCCGAAAATGAAACAGTACCTACTACACAGGTGAAAGTGGAATTTCCGGCAGAAGTTACGATTAGTCGATTTGAACCAAAGCCAGGCTGGAAATATGAAGTGGAAAAAGATTCTTCTGGTACGATTACCAGTGTCACATGGACAGCAGAAAACCAAGGATTAACATCAACAGAGTTCGGACTTTTTAATATGCAAGGAAAAGTAGCAGACGACGCCACTGAAATTGCTTTCAAAGCATACCAAACCTACCAGGACGGAAGTGTGGTTGAGTGGATTGGGGCACCAGATTCAGAAAAGCCAGCCTCAGTGACCACCGTTAATCCAAAACCAGCTGATGCCTCTGATGATCACCATGAAACAACGGAGTCAAAAGATGAAACACCAACAGAACAAGCGAATAAAGAGGCAGTAAAAGAATCATCTAATTCATCCAATGCTCCACTTTATGTATCGATTGCTGCACTAATTGCAGCGTTGGTATCATTAGGTATTTCTTTAAAAAGACGATGATGATTATATAGGTGAGAGGACAAGAGTAAAATTACTCCTGTCCTTTTCTTTTTCACTCACAAGCATGAGGTTAGTAAAATAATGATAGGTTTTCGACGATCACTTTGCTTCCTGTATTCGCATTTTCGTTGGTTTTGAAGCAATTAAATGTTTATTCTGTATATGATTTCACATTAAGTTAAATACTATCGAAAAAATCAATACAAGGGGTTAACATGATTGCACTAAAACCGATTAATCTAAGTACACCAAAAACAGACATTACGGAAAGATTAACATCAGCAGAAATGGCAAAACTTTGGGCAACCTATATGGGAAACAGTATGGCGAGATGCATCTTATCTTATTATCTTCAACATGTTGAAGATGAGGATATAAAAATCTTAGTAGAAAATGCGTACAATTTAAGCGTGGATTTCATGAAGACAACAGAAGAAATCTTTAAGAAAGAAAATTTCCCTATACCTAGGGGCTTTTCTGAAGAGGAAGATGTAAACCCAGGTGCACCTCGTTTATTCGAAGATCAGTTTTATGTTCATTACTTAAAATATACAGCAAAAGCAGGAATGAGTATCTATAACGTAGGATACCCGCTTGTTTTCAGGAAAGATGTAAAAGATTTTTTTAGATATTGTTTGGAGTCCACTATGGATTTAATGGACCAAATCAAAGCAATCTTAATGCATAAAGGGTTTATCATAAAACCGCCTCTTATTCCAATTCCAGATAAAGTTGAGTTTATCCATAAGGATTTTTTAAATGGTTTCTTCGGCCATGTACGACCTTTACATGCTTTGGAAATTACTCATTTTTACGATAATATTGAGAACAATGTAACGAGTAAAGCACTCATTATGGCATTCGCCCAAGTAGCAAAAGATGAACAAGTTCGGCAATTGTTTGAAAGAGGGAGAGACCTTACACAAACAAATTTAGAACGTTACATGCAAAAACTACACGATGAAAATTTGCCTTCTCCATCTCTTTTAGACCATTTAGTAACCAACTCAACGTTTTCTCCGTTTTCAGATAAGATCATGTTATTTCATAAGGCAGATATGTTTTCCATGAAGTTAAGGGCATTTGGAAATTCAGTGGCTGTAAATGGAAGACATGATGTTGGGTTAGTCTATACAAGATCGTTTGCGAAAATCTCTTTATTCTGTGAAGAGGCAGCTAAACTCATGATTGAAAATGGCTGGATGGAACAACCGCCATATGCAGCAGAGAGATAAATTAAGCTTCAAAACCATGATGTATTCTTAAATTCTAATTCATGAGAACGTCCGAAAAATGAATATTAGGATCAGGTAAAATCCATCCCCACACTTGTTGGTAATTTAAAAGGTTAAATTAAGAGGGGGCTGAAGATTCCTCAGGCCCCCCAATTTAAGTTCCTAAACAATTACCATCCCTCTCAATGATAAAGTCAATTAGTTTTGGTAAGATTGAATTGGCCATTATATTGCCTTGTTGCAACTCTATTTATACACTCCATATTTTCGTAACAAACCACTTAGTAAAAGTAGTAGATGAGTTGAAACTAGCTAATCAAACGTTTAATTAAATCGAGTGGTAAACTAATCAAACGTTTGATTAACAGGTCAGAAGCCTTGGTACATAAGGTCTTGAAAACTAATCAAACGTTTGATTGAAAATTTCGCAGTCAAATGACGGAAGGGACTAAAATGAAAGCCATACAAATCTTTGCAAATCAGTATCAAAAAGAAATGGGATGGGAAATATCTGAGGAGAGTTATGCTAAGAGTAGGGACTCTCTTTTAAATAACTATATGCTGTTGACGACGGAGGTAGCGGAGGTAGCGGAAGAGCTCCGAAAGGCCTTTAATCTTACTGCTTCCTATGTTGAAAATGGGATGGTCGAAGAACAGGCATTTGAGTTAGCAAAAAAACAGATTAAAGAAGATATCGGTAAGGAATTGTCAGACTGTCTCGCGTATATGCTGAAATTCTATAATTACTTTGAGATTGACGTCGAAGAAAGTTTCTACGCTAAAATGGCAGAAGTGAAAAATCGCAGGAACAAGGATATAGTAAGTCCAACGAAATGAATCTGTCCGTAGAACCAAGATTTATATAAAAGATATATCAGTAAATTTAAAACGAATCAAAAAGGGTTGGGCCAACGGGAACCAACCCTTTACAAAATGTTAAACTGTTAATTTCAACAACTGATCATTTTGTTCCACGGTTTCACTAGTAGTGGCTTTAACGTCAATATATTGATTGGTATTTGTAATAACCACCAATGTAGTTGTTTCAAATCCCTCGGTTTTTATTTGGTCTAATTCAAATTCAATCAGCAGGTCGCCTTGCTTGACGTGATCACCTTGTTTTAAATGTGGTGTAAAGTATTTTCCTTTCAGCTTCACTGTATCAAGCCCAATATAAATTAATACCTCAGCACCATTTTCAGACGTTATGCCAACAGCATGTCCAGTAGGAAATTGGGTCGTAATCACTCCATCAACAGGTGAATAAATCCTGCCAGCTTCTGGTTCAATCGCAATTCCTTTACCTACCGTTTCGGTTGCAAATAATGGGGCGTTAATAGCACTTAATGGAACAACCCTACCCCGTAATGGACTCTTGATCGTTTCTGATGAGGGTATACCAAAAATATTTTGAGTAAAACCATCATCTACTTCTGAATGTTTGCTTTCATATCCAAGGAGGTACGTCAAAAGGAATCCGATGACAAAAGCAGCGCCAATTCCAATTAAATATTCCCAAACTGGTGTAAACGCAGGAATGGAAAGTACACTTGGAAGGACAAAATCATTCATTACAACTCCGACGCTTCCATTAAATGCCCCGCCTATTGCGGCAGCAATGATCACATATATCATGGTTTTTCGATAACGAAGGATGATTCCATAATTAATTGCTTCGGTTGTACCAGCTAAAGCACCAGGTACGATTCCACTTGCTGCTAAAGCCTTCAAATCTTTATCACGTGTCTTCAGGAAAACTGCAATGCCTATTCCAACTTGGGCAAAAGGAGCTGCAGCTGCCATAGCAATAATAGGGTCTGGACCAGTTGCGAGATTAACAATAGCTAATGGAATAATTGTCCAATGCAATCCCATAATGGTTAAGAACGTCCATGAAGCACCTAATACTGCCCCTGCTAAAAGACCGCTTTTGTCACTTAGGAAACTAATCACCGAACCTAATCCTTCTCCGAGAAGTGTCCCGATAGGACCAAACACAAGCATGGTTAATGGAACGAGAATGATTAGTGATATCATAGGGTTGATAAACATTTGGATATCTTTATAAATGACTTTCTTTAATAACCTATCAAGTCCTGCATAAACAAACATGGCAATAAAGATTGGAAAAACAGTAGAAGAATAATCTGCTAATAAGACAGGAAGGCCAAAAAAGTCGATTGTCTTCACATCGTTTTCTATAAGGTGCATAATTTCAGGAGTCAGCAAAGAGGCGCCAATAACACCGCCAACATATCCGTTGGCACCTAGTTTAAGCGCAATAGATATCCCGAGAAACAATGGAAGAAAATGAAAAATAGCATCTCCTGCTGCTGATAAAATGATATAGGCACCGCTTTCATTTGACAGCCAGCCGATTGTGGTTAAAACTGATAACATTGCCTTTAAGAGTCCAGCACCGGCGAGAACGCCGATAATTGGGGCAAAACTTCCTGAGATGATGCCTAATACTTTGGCTAATATCGTTTCTTTAGATGATGGATCAGGATGATTTTGTTTTTGATGGCTCATAGTTGTTTTCACACTCCCATATCTTATATCTTTTACTTTCGTTTCCTAAATTAATTTTCAACTTTAAAAAAACTTTTTACCGCTTTCATTTTCACTGTGTGAATTGAACCGGTCTTGCACTATTAGTATAATGAATACAAAAATTTATCAGTAGGATTCATTTGATAATATCCGGACAGAAAGTTTTTTTGCAACAGTCCATTTGGAGGAAGTCGCGCTGGAACAATTAAAAATCGTCTCAACGGCAATGAAACTGCAACATATAACCAATTTAAATACATATGTATTGAATCAAAATCGGGAGTTTGTTTATTATCATGAAATGATTTCGATCCCAGCATTCATGCCTGGTCCAGGGGAGAGAGATGTTTTATTTTTATATGACAATATGGAGCAACGAGGGCAGCTATATTCCTATATAAACGAATGGGACCTGCACTATTTTGGATATTCCTTCAGCCAAAAAGAGGAAGCCTATACCGTTATTATTGGCCCTTATCTTGATAAGACACCGAGTCTATACCGTTTATCAAATGAATATCGTCTCTCTAGTGCACAAGGTGAAGATTTAAGGCTGATAGCAGATAAAATCTATGTACTAACTGTTGACCAGGCAAGCAGTTATGGAAGTGTCCTTCAGCAGTTTACAAACATGATGGAGCAGGAATTGGCCCCATTCGTTATTTTAGCTAATAAGATCAGCGGTTCTGTTGTTCAGGAGGACCACCTTCACGTTGATGAAGAGGCAGAAATTGTTAAATTAAGGTATAAGACAGAAAAAAATTTTATGCATGCTGTGGAACGTGGCGATAAAAATACAGCGTTGGCACTCATCAATTCTAAAAATATGCTGTTTTCTTTTTCAGAACGTTTTCCCAACCAGCCGTTACGCCGACTCAAAAATGTCGCCATAATCTTAAATACCTTGCTGCGTACGTCTGCGAGAAATAGTCAAGTACCGGCCATCATGATTCATCGGATCTCAGAAAAATATGCTTATGAAATAGAAAATGCAAATCAAGTAGAAACACTGCAGCAATTAGAAGATCGAATGATTGAGGAATATTGCGATTTAGTTGTCTCAAATTCATTAAGTAATTACACATACATAACGCAACAGGTGATGGAGTATATCCACAGTTTTTATAATAAGCAAATCAGTAAAGAAGAGTTGGCAGCAAAGCTTTCTACCCATCCGAGTCATCTCGCCCGAAAATTTAAAGAAGAAACAAAGATGACCCTAACTGCTTACCAGCAAATGTTACGAATAAATCAAGCTAAACATTTGTTGAAAACAGAGAATCTAGCCGTTGAGGAAATTGCCTGGACGGTAGGTTACGAAGATCCCTCCTACTTTGCAAGAGTCTTTAAAAAAGAAACTGGAAGATCTCCCTCTCAATATCGAGATGAGGCTGCAGAATAAGAAAGGCCAATAAAAATGCAAGGGGATCGAGGAAAGAAAAAACGGGGGCAAGAAGCATTGGTTTGGTCAGGCTGGCATCCTTTGTATTTTTTATTTTATTGGGGTTTTCTTTAAATATGGAGGTATAATTTTAAGATGAGATCGCGCTTTTAAAAAGCCTCTTAAATTTCTCTCTATCTTCTGCTGTAAATGGTTTTGGCCCCTTTGTGCGTTTTCCGCCTTTTCGAGCCATCGCACTCAAATATCGTGTTTGTAATAATTGGTCAATGTTTTCATTTGTATAACTATACCCAGTATGGTGCAGAACCGTACACCCTTTTGCTAAGCCAAGCGAAGCCAGTCCATAATCTTGCGTAACGATTATATCTCCCTTTTTTGCTAATTTCATAATCCGATAATCGGCAGCATCTGCTCCAGAGTCAACATAAATGGTTTCGACGCCAGATGGTTGTTCCGCACTTGAAAAATGAGAAAAGCTAGTAACAAGAATAACAGGAATATCAGCATTGGTACCTTCAGAGATAATAATATCTTTTACCGGACAAGCATCAGCATCAACATAAATTTTCATCTTTATCTCTCCATGTAATTGTTTTTCGGAACGTAACGATTAGAAAATCTTATGATTCAGTGATATTGCGATTTAGTCTTTTCCACCTTATCAAGAAAATATACAACATTTCGAAGGGGATAAAGAATAAGAAAAGTATATCACGCGATGCAGCTTTGGATGGAGTGAATTTTATTAATAAAGGACAAATTATCAATGTAGTATCTTGCTTCGAAGAAGGGGGACAAAGCCATTGAATGAAAAAAAAGTCATTGGAGAAAAAGCTATAGAGTACGTGAAAGATGGGATGGTAGTCGGACTGGGTACAGGGTCAACTGCTTATTATTTCACTTCTAAACTCGGCGAACTAGTCCAGCAAGGGCTAAGCATTAAAGGAGTCCCTACTTCTAAGAAAACAGAAACATTAGCAAACGAGCTTGGAATCCCACTTGTTTCATTCCATGAAATAGAGCAAATTGATATAGCTGTCGATGGAGCAGATGAAGTCGATGCAGACCTCAATCTCATTAAAGGCGGCGGCGGAGCCCTTTTAAGAGAGAAAATTATTGCTGCATCGGCTAAAACTTTTATTGTCATTGCAGACTCTCACAAAAATGTCGACACATTAGGAACCTTTCCACTGCCAATAGAGGTGGTCCCTTTTGGATTTGAAGTGACAATAAAGCATATCCAGGATCTTGGCGGAAAAACGGAATTACGAAAGCAACAGGGGAATCCTTTCCTCACAGATAATGGAAACTATATTTTGGACACCAATTTTCAAGAAATTAAGGAGCCAAAAGAATTAGAGAAAAATCTAAACCTCATACCTGGTGTGGTGGATAATGGATTATTTGTTGGAATGGCAGAAGTTGTTATTACCATTATTGATAAAAAACTTGTAACGAAATGCCGTAATTAAGCTGTAACAGAAAATTAAAGGGTTAAATTTGGAAGTAGGGGTAACTTATTTATAAATTCGTGGCTGGTGAATTTGACTGAGATTGCTTATTTGAATTATTCGAATTATAAAGAAAATAAAGGGTTTCTGTATCACTTTAGTGAAGTAAAATGGTTGGATGTCAAACTTTCGACCATATAAAAAGCAACACCAGTCATTGAATTGTTCTTAATAATACGCTATCGTTCTTCTAGGGATGACACCATGCTTGTAAAATTGTAGTGCTTAAGAGGCGATTTTAGTGGACATGCTGTCGAAAAGAGTTAAAATAATCTTATATTTAAAAAAATTGGAGGAAAAAGTTAATGAAATTTTTTATCGATACTGCAAATCTTGAAGAAATTAAAAAAGCCTATAAAATTGGCGTGCTATCAGGAGTAACAACAAACCCGTCTTTAGTAGCTAAAGAAGGTGTGAAATTCGAAGATCGTATTGCTGAAATCTTAAATGCTGTACCAGAGGTTGAGTCTGTTTCTGCTGAAGTAACTCCAAACGCTTTGACAGCTGAACAAATGATTGCAGAAGCTAATGAGCTTATTAAAATTAACGGCGGCGATAAGAATATTACCATTAAACTTCCAATGACACTTGATGGATTAGAGGCTTGCCGCTATTTAACGAAAAAAGGTGTTAAAACAAACGTTACCCTTATTTTTAGTGTGAACCAAGCATTACTTGCTGCACGTGCAGGAGCTACATATGTTTCACCATTCTTAGGTCGTTTAGATGATATTAACGAAGATGGTGTAGAATTAGTTGCAAAAATCGCAAAGATGTTCCAGGTTCAAGGCTTGGATTCACAAATCATTGCTGCTTCAGTTCGTCACCCTGATCATGTTACACGTGTGGCATTGGCAGGAGCTCATATTGCAACCATTCCATTTAAGGTTATTGAGCAATTATCAAAACATCCGTTAACAGACCAAGGTCTTGAAAAATTTGCAGCTGACTGGAAAACTGTTTAAAATTTTTATACAACATAAGGGCGAATCTCCTAAAGAGGGAGAACGTCGTAAACACTCTTATCTAAGTCGAAGATAAGGGTGTTTTTTTATTAATCGGCCCTGTTATAGAAAGATGTTGATTATGGAAATTCTTATGAACGACTAATCTCATTGGCTTTCAACAACCTTTTAACCGGGGATTAAGATAAATTAAATATCTAAGAATAATATGTTGGGGTTAATATAAATCCATAAGACTTTTTTCTCAGGTATTTAATATTTAAAACAGGTAATACCTACTATAGAAGTTTAATTGACAGGAATACTAGATTAATATATTATTAATTCGAGATAAATGATTTGAAAATAATAAGATTAAAGATAAAAAGGAGAATTATATATATGAATGTTTTAGTAGTGAAAGCAAACAATCGTCCGGCTTCCGAGGCTGTATCAAGTAAAATGTATGAAACTTTTATGGAAAACGTAGAAGGTGTAAATGTCACAACTTTTGATGTTTTCGCTGAAGATATGCCTTATTTTGGCCAAGATTTATTCAACGCTTTCGGTAAATTACAATCAGGCGAAGAAATGACTGACCTTGAAAAGCGTCTTCTTGCTGCAAAACAAAAGGCAATGGATGCTCTTACTGCAGCTGACTTAGTTGTATTTGCATTCCCATTATGGAACTTAACAATTCCAGCACCGTTACAAACCTTCATTGATTATGTGTACCAAGCTGGTTTCACGTTCAAATATGACGAAAATGGTCAACTTGTACAATTAATGACAGATAAAAAAGCTGTAATTCTTAGTGCACGCGGCGGCATTTACTCAACACCGGAAGCAGCACCAATGGAAATGGCGGCTACTTATATTAAAAACGTGGTAGGCGGCGTATTCGGTATGGAAATCGTCGACGAAGTGATTATTGAAGGCCATAATGCAATGCCTGCACAAGCAGAAAAGATTATTGCTGAAGGTTTAGAAAAAGTAAAAGAAGCAGCAAAGAAATTATCGGCAGTGGCAGTATAATAATGAAGTAAGCATAGGAGAAAGGCGCTAGGAAAATTACAGCGCCTTTCTTTTTATTTTTTATGCGAAGTGTTGATTAATATTTTGACATGTTTTGATTAGGGCAGTAATTAGCTTTTCTTCATTTCCATAAAATCGTGTAGATGGGAGTGGGATGGAGACTGCACTCCGATTGCCCAATCGATCTACAACAACTGCACCGACTGCACATATTCCCTCAATATGCTCTTCTCTTGAAAAAGAAACTCCCTCTTTTCGAACTGTTTCTAACTCATTTAACAGTTCATCCCGATTTGTAATGGTTTTATCCGTGTATCGTTTAAGCTGTTCTGGCAGCAGGTTTTCAACTTCAGTTATAGGCAGTGATGCGAGAATGGCTTTTCCATTTGCTGTGCAATGCAAAGGAAAAGAGGCACCAGGCTGTGAGGTTGCTTGCAGCGGATGTGCAGCGATAATTTGATCAACAAATAGTACCTTCCCATTATCTAATATAGATAGGTCGACCGTTTCATTAATCATATTAGAAAGCTGAATTAAAAATGGTCTCAATTCTTCTCTTAAATCACTATGTACAGCGCCAGCAAGCCTCGCAATCTCAGGGCCAAGCCGAAATCCGCTGTTAGCAGATGCCGCTGTAACTAGGTTTTCTTGCTCTAATGCTGCCACAATTCTTTGAACCGTTGACCTAGCCAGGTCTACTTCATTTGAAATCTGTGAAAGGCTTAAACCATTTGGATGTTCTCTCAGCGTTCGCAGTATTTTAGCTGCACGTGTAATTACTTGGATATTAGATGTTTTATTTTGATTTTGGTCATTTTTGTTCAAGACAGTTACTACTCCTTCCTTAACCCAATCACTTATATAAAATTTTATTGCGATATTGAATAAAAATAGCTAAACTCAATTTCAACAATAACAGAAAAGAAATATACCTATTTATAATAACAAAATTATAAAGAAAGAATAATTGACAGGTCATTTTAGAATAATCTATACTATCGTTAACCACATTGTGATACACGTGTATTACAATGTGGTTAATTTATACGATTATATCATTATAAAATATCAAATGGTAATAAATATAAAGCCGAAAATAATGGGGAAGCCAGTTGAAAGTAGAGGGGATTGAAATGAAAAAGGAATTTGGGTTTGCCATTGTCGGAACTGGGCTAATTAGTACCACGCATTATGAGCAAATTTCAGCGATTAAAGGAGCAAAAGTGGCTGCTGTATATTCCCGAAGTGAAGAAAAAGCGAAATTGCTAGCGGAAAAGGCTGGTTCAGATTGGTATACCGATTATCAAGAAATGCTAAAAAGCAAAGAGATTGATATTGTATCCATTATTACACCCAGCGGTACTCATGCTGACATGGCTATAGAGGCTGCACGGGCAGGAAAGCATGTAATTGTTGAAAAGCCAATGGATATATCCCTTGAGAAAGCACAGCAAATGATTGATGTATGCTGTGAAAATCATGTTAAATTAAGTGTTATTTCTCAACACCGTTTTGATCCGCCAGCTGTAAAGGTTAAAGCGGATATTGATTCAGGTCGATTCGGGAAAATGATACTAGGACAAGCTTCTGTGAATTGGTATCGCCCTCAAAGCTACTATGATACTAGTAAGTGGCGAGGAACAAAGGAAATGGACGGAGGCGGAGTATTAATCAATCAGGCCATCCATACCATCGATTTATTTCAATATTTTATGGGAGAGGTGGAAAGTGTATATGCACATACCGCTATATTAGCGCATGAAAGAATTGAAGTGGAGGATGTCGCTGTAGCCACAATGAAATTTAAAAATGGCGGGTTAGGAACCATTGTTGGAACTACAGCAGCTTACCCAGGTCTGTCAGCCCGCTTGGAGATCATCGGAACAAATGGTACAGCGGTGATAGAAAATGATCAATTGATAAAGCTTTATCTACGAAATGCAAATGATGAACGTGAAGCGATCAACATAGCTGGCTTTGAAAGTCATAATAGGGAAGAAAGTAATCATGCTTCTGTTAACCCTGCAGCACTTGATGGTGCTTCCCATCGTTTACAGTTTACTGATCTGATAAATGCCATTAAGGAAGATAGAGAACCAGTTGTGAATGGCGAAGAAGGTTTAAAGCCATTAAAAATCATAATAGCTATTTATCAATCCGCACGTACAGGCCGACCTATACAAATAGATGATATATAACAACCCCAGCTAGCAGAAGGCAGAGCTTTGAACAACCAATTCTGAGTATTAGATCCAGATGGAAATTGGCTGGAGTTTATGAAAATGAATCCAGGATCTCCACATAGGAAAAGTTAAGTTAGCTGCTGCAAGAAAATTAAAATACAATAACCTCTTTAAGACTGGCAGACTGTTAAAACATTAATACCGTCAAAGGGCCGTAAATCTCCAATTCCAAAGGAGTTACGGACCTTTTTTTTATGTTCCAATCATGAAAAAAAATCATTAGTTGTTAGTATTTGTACCTCCAAAGGTGATGCAATAGTCATCTGGATCTAAAATAGCAAATACCTTCCATGGACCAGCCTCTTTATCAATCCAGGGTTCGATGACAATCCTGGCACTTTTTTCTTTAAATTCCGCATATAGTTCGTCGAGTGCAGTCCAGTTCTCTACATAACAATAAACATCCGGAGCAGTTCGATTATATTCTCTTGCGCATCTGTTTGGCCTAACATCTTCAAGAGAATTAGCCTGAAGTAACTTAATAGCTAATCCCGTGAAACCATCCCGAATCACCCACCATTCTGTTACCTCGCAGCCTAAGACTTCCCTATAATAATGCTTTGACTTTTCTAGATTTGAAACCAGCAATACTTTTAGTGAACTGTGAATTTGTCTATGACTCAAAATTAAACTACCTCTTTCACTAGTAATTAAAGGATATTTTATAAAACTCATAGAAGCTAGACTAAAGATTAAGTGAGGTGTCCCTCATGTATGAAATAATTGAAGGTGAAGTAGTAAGAAATGAATACTCAACCATTCCATATCTATGGATTCGCAGTAAGCAGCCAAATAATAGTATATGCATTATGCTCCCAGGAATCGGCTATTCCACACAACAACCGCTGTTCCATTATGCTACGAATTTATTTGCAGAAAATGGTGTAGATATTTTGCATATCAATTATAACTTTATTAAAAGTAAACATTTTGTCAAGCTTAACAAAACGGAGCAAGAGCATTGGATGTATGAGGATGTTAGGACGGTAGTAAGTGAAGTTTTAATAGATACTATTTATGAAAAGTGCTTCTTGCTGAGTAAGTCAATTGGTACTATCCCGATGGCAATGGAATGACGAAAAGGAAATTTATTAGTCTTCCAATGGGAATTTGGTTGACGCCATTATTAAAGGAAGATTTCGTGTTTGATACGCTGTTGAAAACGAGAATTCCCAATCTTTGTATCATTGGAGACCAAGATCAACATTATCTACAGGAACGAATTTCCTTACTTGAGACTAATAAGTTAATAAGTACGTTAGTTATACCAGATGCCAACCATAGTTTAGAAGTGAATGGTGACATTGCAGCAACGATTGAAGCGATGAAGGTTATTATAAATAGAATGCAAGATTTCATCGGTGTACATAGTACGAATCGTGAATTGTAAATTTAAATACAGAGTCAAGATGATGTATGTTCAGGAACTATTAAGTATGATTGGGGCATGAGCACCTTTTCGCTTTTCCTAACTAAAGTGTGTTATTATTTTCCATAATAACAAGTAGGAAAGGATGGACAGGATGTCAATCGAAAGTGTAAAAGCCCATTTCAGGCAATGGAACAGAGAACAAGATGTGATGGAATTTGACACATCAAGTGCAACAGTGGATTTAGCAGCCGAAACAATAGGAGTGATTCCGGCCCGCATAGCAAAAACTTTATCTTTTAGAGGAGAAGGGGAAAAAGCCCTTTTGATTGTTGCTGCTGGAGATGTGAAAATTGATAACAAGAAATTTCGTCATACCTTTGGGTTCAAGGCCAGAATGCTGACTCCGGAAGAAGTGCTGGAGCAGACCGGTCATGCAATCGGTGGAGTTTGCCCATTCGGATTAAAAAATGAACTAGATGTTTACCTTGATGTTTCCATGAAAAGATTTGATACACTTTTCCCGGCATGTGGCAGCACCAATTCAGCGATTGAACTAACGAATGAAGAGATTTATCGCTATTCATATGCAAAAGAATGGGTCGATGTTTGTAAAGGTTGGGAAGATTCTGAGCAAGAAAAGAAGGTTGGTTAAAAAACAAATTAATATTCTTCTCTTGCGCTCGTCAAACCGAGTAAATAATACAAAGAAGCTTTAGGATAAGGTTAACTTATTCTAGGCTTCTTTTTTTGGAAAAGGCTGCGTTAAAGGAGAATATTGATTTTAGAACCTGTTGATTGGAGCGGAGGGCGCTTGACTCCTGCGGGATGAACGAGCTGAGTGAGACCCCGCAGGTCGGAACGACCGAGGAGGCTCACGGGCGAGCCCGCGGAAAGCATAGCGCCAGGAGCGTAAATCAACAGCCAAATTTAACACAGCCTTGGAAAAAGAAAGATCTTAAAAACTTCCTAACAGGTCACATCGTCTAAGTATAGGAAGGAGTGAAGGTAGTGGAAGAGATGATAATCGGTGGAATTGCCATAGATGATAAAGAACACATCATTGATGAAATCATGAATCAGTACGGACAAGAGATTTTGCAGCTTGCGTATTCCTATGTAAATAATCAAGCAATTGCGGAGGATTTAACTCAGGATATTTTTGTTAAATGCTATAAAAACCTCCATACATATAGTGGGAAAGCAAAATTGAGAACTTGGTTGTGGAGGATTGCCATTAATCATTGCAAGGATTTTCACAGAAGATGGTACCAAAAGAATGTGGTTACAGCAGGTGAAGAAATACCAATCCACGGTACGAATAAGGAACTGGTCGAGCAGACCGTCATCCAAAGAGAAGAAGATGATGAATTAATAGCCGCGATTATGACACTTCCGATTAAATATAGGGAAGTGATATATCTTTTTTACTACGAAGATCTGCCAATCAAGGAAATCGCTGCAGTAACCGAAACAGGCCAAAATACGGTTAAAACAAGACTACGACGAGCGAAAGAGCTTCTAAAAGAACGATTGGAGGAATAAGTGTGGAGGATCGTTTAAAGAATTTAAAGAAGGTAATGGATAAGAGAACATTTGCTGACTTAACTTTTTCAGAGCACCATCAAAAGTCAATACGCAAAAAAATAAATCAACAGGAAGAAAGCGATGAGGATATCTTGCTTGCCGTTATGCAGCTTCTTGTTCAAGAAAAAACAGGTCATGAATTAACAGGGCTTCTTCGGGGACGGGGGATTCTGAAATTTGAAAACAATGAAGGTTTTTTGTATACAGTATTACATCGATTAGAGCAGTCTGGATGCATTGAAACCAACTGGGATGATTCAGGAGCTAAATATTATTGGTTAAAGGATAAAGGCAGGAAATTGTTGAAGAAGGCGGAACAAAAGCAAACAAAACGAAGATTAGTATTTAAGGAACTGTTAGAGGGGTGACTGGTCGATGGCAAATAATAAAAAACAGATATTCTTAGATGAGGTCACAAACCAAATCCGATCAAAGGAAGCCAGGGCATATGTAGCAAATGAATTGAATTATCATCTAAAGGAAGCAAAAAGGATCTGGATGGAGAAAGGATTACCAGAGGGTGAGGCGGAAGAAAAAGCTGTTGAGCAGATGGGAAGTCCGACTAAATTAGGAATCCAGTTGAACAAGCTGCACCGTCCTAAGGTGGATTGGTGGCTAATTCTTCTTTTAGTCGTGTCCATGGGTTTAAGCTTCCTGCCGATGTTCTCTCTCGGTTATATGAAAGACACTTACTACTTTATCATTTCTAAGTTTCTCATTTCCTTGATTGGATTCGCTGCAACAATAGGCGTCATGCTGGTAGATTACCGAAAGTGGAAAAAGTACGGCTGGCTTTTTTATACAATCGGAATGTTGCTTCTATTCATCTTGGCCTTTTTCTCGAATACTATGATAAATGGGCTGAAGCTAATAAAGTTTGGACCTGTTACGATTGAGAGTTTGATGGCTTTGCCGTTTTTCTATCTTGCTTGGGCTTCATTTTTTAATAATGGAAAATTAAGAGTTTGGCAATTTCTATTATTGTTTCTCAGCCCAATCCTGCTATTTCTTGCCTTACCGAGTATTTCAACTATCTACCTATATTCTGTGATGGTATTCGTGATGGTTTGGTGGAGCAAATTCAGTAAAAAGGTTAAATGGATGATTTCAACTGGTACACTTGGAACCATTTTGTTGACTGCCTTATTGGTTTGGCCATTTATTAAGCCTTATCAGATTGCAAGACTGCTGGCGTTTTTTAATCCAGAGAAGTATGCGGATACAGAAGGATTTATCATCCTTCGGATTCAGGAGCTCATGTCAAAAGCTGGATGGTTTGGTGTGACAGGTACAAGAGAGTTTATACCAGAAGCACATACAAATTTTGTTTTCGTAAGCTTTACCTATTACTTCGGCTGGCTTTTTGGAGTTTTACTTGTTGTGATTCTCCTGCTTTTTGCAGCTAGGATGATCGCTATCCAACCAAAGATTAAGGATTCATATGGAAAATTGCTTCTTATAGGCGGGGTGGCACTTTATGGTATCCAGCTAGTTAGTAATATTGGTATGACATTGGGGTTATTTCCGATGACTACGATGTCACTGCCGTTCATTAGTTACGGCTTAATGCCAACGTTACTTAATGCAATATTAATAGGATCAGTGTTAAGTGTTTACCGCCGTAAAGATATGGTATGGAGATGTTAACTATCGCTTGAGTAAAGAAGGAAATATCTTTTAGTTCTAGAATATAGATATAAATAACCTTTATTTATTGGAAGTGGTGGGATAAATAAGACAAAACTTTACTTTCTCTTTAGATAATAAAATAGAAAAAAGTATTATCGACAGACTACGAAGCGAGGGCTGTATTTTTGCTGAGGCAGAAACCCAGTTACTTATCTCACAGGCTGACAGTATCGAGGATTTAATGAAAATGGTAGAAACACGAGCCAATGGGGTACCACTTGAATACGTACTTGGATTTACAAAGTTTTGTGGACTGCGGATAGAGGTAGAACGGGGAGTTTTTGTACCACGTAAACGTACAGAGTTTCTGGTTCAACAGGCAAAAGCGTTGACCCACATTTGTGATATTGTTGTTGATTTATGTTGTGGATCTGGTGCAGTCGGTGCTGCAATAGCAACCGATTTGAATAAGATTGTGTTACACGCCGTTGACATTGATCCAATCGCAGTAAAATGTTCTTCCCACAATATAACTAACCTTGGTGGTCTTGTTTATCAAGGAGACTTGTACAATGCGTTACCTCATACATTAAGAGGTCGTGTGAACATAATCGTTGCAAATGCACCTTATGTTCCTACTGATGCAATAAATCTACTTCCCCAGGAGGCACGCTTATATGAACCAAAAGAGGCACTGGATGGTGGCAGGGACGGATTAGACCTTCAGCGAAAGGTAGCCGAAGAGGCTTCACAATGGCTTGCTTCAGGAGGGCATCTATTAGTAGAAACAAGTAGAATGCAGGCTGCTCAAACCTTTGAAATTTTTGCTGAGGCTGGTTTAATTACCAAAATAGCAAGAGATGAAGAATGGGATGCAACAGTAGTTATTGGAAAAAAGTTAGGCGAAGAGTAACTACAAAATAAGTTCCTTCTTCAGCTAAAGGGGCTAGGGTTGAAGAATTGGGATTGCACATGCGATCCTTTTTTTATTGAATACGGTCAATAATCATACTACATAGTTAAAGAAGAATTTAACAAATGAGCTTAACTTTCATAGGTGATGGAGGGGCAATTATGATAATAATTAGAGCTGTTAAACAAGTAGAATATAGCTTTATCGAAGATTTTATTTATGAAATATTCAAGAATACGAGCTATTCAGATGGTGAAGTTGAAAAATCTCTTGTAAGAGAGATACGGGAAAAACAATATTACATCCCACAATTAGATTTAGTTGCTGAGGAGGAAGGGGAGATTGTAGGACACTTTATACTTTCAGAACTTCCAATAAGTAATAAATATCAAAACGAAATATTAATGTTATCCCCCGTCTCTGTGGCAATTAAAAAGCAACGACAAGGTGTTGGCAAGTTTATGTTGCAGGAAGGTATTAAATTAGCTTGTGAAAGTGGATATAAGGGAATTATTGTTGAAGGAGATTTTCGATATTATCGACGCTTTGGATTTAGAACATCAACTGAGTTCGGTATATATGCGTCCAAAAAAAACTTACCGCCCTCCAAGGAGAATTTAATGGCAATGGAGTTGTGTAAAGATGGGTTGAAAAACATCTCCGGTGAAGTGGACTATTCAATTTATCATTCATTAACACATTGAAATTTATTTAATATTAATGGGGCGTTAATCCAGGCAAGAGTAACCACTTTTTTGTTGAATCTCTTATTAAACTAGCGGAAGGTTAGTACAATAATAGGATCGCTTCTTATATTTAAGGACGTAATCTTACTAAAATGGCTGCCTCGTACTTCACTAATAGGCATAAAATAAAAAGAGAATTATAATAGAGGTAGGTTAGATAATGTTACAGAAAGATAGTGTAAAAGTGTTAGACGCTCAATCAGCTCGGGTACAAAGCTACATTAATTCCTCAGAAAAACAAAAATCGTTATACAAACGAACTTTATTCATTGTAAGTATTTCACAAGTTTTGGGTGGTGCAGGGTTAGCTGCGGGAGTGACTGTGGGTGCACTTCTTGCACAGCAAATGCTCGGTACAGAGGCTTATGCTGGACTTCCTTCGGCTTTACTTACTTTTGGGTCGGCTGGTGCTGCTTTATTGGTCGGGAGACTTTCGCAGGCGTTTGGACGGCGTATAGGTCTGACAGCTGGTTTTATGCTCGGTGGACTTGGAGCAATAGGTGTCATACTTGCAGCTATAATAAATAGTGTTTTCCTTTTATTTACTGCCTTGCTTGTTTATGGTGCAGGCTCAGCAACAAATTTACAAGCACGGTATGCAGGTACGGATTTAGCAAATAAAAAACAGCGGGCAACTGCTATTAGTATTGCAATGGTTTTTACGACATTTGGTGCAGTTGCAGGACCAAATTTAGTAAATGTAATGGGTGATTTCGCTCTTTCGATTGGTGTTCCATCGCTTGCTGGTCCTTTCATTTTAGGAGCAGCAGCCTATATCTTAGCAGGTACTGTCCTTTTCATCATGCTTCGCCCAGATCCATTAGTTATAGCAAGAACAATTCAAGCAATCAACCAAGAGTCTAGTAATAAATTGGCAACAACTGAACATACAGAAAACAAAAGAGGAATCATCGTTGGAGCAACGATAATGGTCCTTACTCAAATGGTAATGGTAGCTATTATGACAATGACACCAGTTCATATGATGCATCATGGACATGACTTGGGTGCAGTAGGTCTTGTTATTGGGTTTCATATAGGTGCCATGTATCTTCCTTCACTTGTTACAGGTGCCCTTATTGATAAGTTGGGGCGTACTGTAATGGCTATTGCTTCTGGAATTACGTTACTTCTGGCAGGTTTAATAGCAGCATTTGCACCAGGAGGTTCTATGGTTCTTATGGTAATTGCTCTTTCTTTACTTGGATTAGGATGGAATATTGGTTTGATAAGTGGGACAGCACTTATTGTTGATTCAACTAAAACTTCCACACGAGCGAAAACTCAAGGTTCAGTGGATGTGTTAGTTGCTTTGTCAGGAGCTGCTGGTGGAGCCATGTCTGGAATAATCGTGGCAAGTTCAAGCTACCTAATATTATCAATAGCTGGAGGGATTTTATCTTTATTGCTTATTCCAGTGGTGATATGGTCTCGTGGAGTTAGAAACTAGGGCAGATTGTTTAGGAATAATAGTAAAACTTCCAAAACAGATCACTTTACATCCTATCTACTAGTAAGTGGAATGTGATAAGAAAGATTAATTATTACACTTTAAATTGAGTGGCGATAACTTCAAAGCCTTACCTAT
This sequence comes from Neobacillus niacini, assembly GCF_030817595.1. Classification (GTDB taxonomy): domain Bacteria; phylum Bacillota; class Bacilli; order Bacillales; family Cytobacillaceae; genus Neobacillus; species Neobacillus niacini_G. Next base: position 3,806,714 of record NZ_JAUSZN010000001.1, on the reverse strand, counting down.
TTGTATTATTAAGAAATTATTCAAAACAAGTTCTTAAAAAGGTAAAATTGAATTGAGCTAAAGTAATCAGCTGCCATTTTATGGTGGCTTTTTTAATGTGTGCCAGGCATGGCAACTATCTAGGTGGTGAAAGTCCACTGTGGGGGTAAACATCGACCAACCACTAAGGAAGCGCAAGGTACTTATCGTGAGATAAGGGCTGGAGGAAGCGTGGAATAAAATCTTGGCTCGACGTACAGAAATCTGATACTAAGGCTTTATAAATGGATGAGGCTCCATAGCAAGTCAAAGTCCAAAAGATGTGCGTAACTTTGTAGAGTAAATCAGGCGAGTAAAAGAGGAAAGATAGTTGTCTTACCCTGGGAGGTCTTGCGGATGTACGGAAGTACAGTCGAAAAAGGTTAGTCGCAAGAAGTCAGCAGAAGCCATAGTAGTGAAATTATTCATGAAGGGCTGAACAATTTATAGTGTTTCAACACCACGAATGCGTAAGTGACGTACTCCGAATGTGTTAATGGAGAAAGTATGAGCGTATCTCAAAGGATAACCAAAATGGAGCTATCACTTACTACGTGAGAGGAAAGGAGAAACGAGTGTGAACCTTTTAGAACAGATTCTAAGTAATCAAAATATGAATGAAGCTTACCTGCGGGTCTATAAAAATAAAGGTGCAAGTGGCGTCGATGGAGTAACAGTCGAAGAACTAAAGCAATATCTGAGAGAGAACAAGGATGAGTTACGTCAGCGCATCAGAACAAGAAAATACCAACCACAGGCTGCCTTAAGAGTGGAAATCCCAAAAGAAAATGGCAAGATGCGCAAGTTGGGAATACCAACAGTAGTGGATAGAGTAGTTCAACAAGCTATTCATCAAGCTCTCAGTCCGATATTTGAAAAGCAATTCAGTGAATTCAGTTACGGCTTTAGACCAAAAAGAAGCTGTGAGATGGCTATTATAAAAAGCTTGGAATTTCTGAATGATGGACACGATTGGGTGGTAGACATTGACCTCGAAAGATTCTTCGATACAGTCCATCACGATAAACTCATGCGGATTATCGCTAACACAATAGATGATGGTGATGTCATCTCGCTAATCAGAAAATACTTAGTAAGTGGAGTCATGGTGAAAGGGAAATATGAAGAAACACCAGTCGGGACTCCGCAAGGAGGGAACCTTAGCCCATTATTGAGTAATATTATGTTAAATGAACTCGATAAGGAACTAGAGAAAAGAGGGCTAAGGTTCGTGAGATACGCTGATGACGCTCTCATCTTTGTGAAGAGTGAGGCAGCAGCAAACAGAGTGATGAAATCAATCGTGAGATTTATAGAAGGAAAACTAGGATTAATAGTTAATGTGGAGAAGAGCAAAATCACTCGCCCAAAAGATTTAAAATTCTTAGGATTCGGGTTTTATTACGATACTAAAAACAAGAGGTATCAAGTAAAACCCCATCTTATGTCAATACAGAAGTTTCAAAGGAAGCTTCGAAAATTAACAAAGCGAAACTGGAGTGTTCCGCCAGACTTCCGAATTTTAAAACTGAAACAAGTCATACTTGGGTGGGTTAATTACTTTAGAATCTCAAATATGAAAAAAGCAATGAGTGAGATAGATCAGAAGCTTCGCTCCAGAATTAGAGTCATCATTTGGAAGCAATGGAAGGTACCTAGAAAACAAATTAAATCGCTTATTCAATTAGGGATTCCGGAGGAAGAAGCGAAAGGATTAACCTTCTGTCGAAAAGGTTACCGGTACATTGGACTATCAAAAGTTGTCCAAAGAGCAATCTCAAACAAAAGACTAAAGCAGAGGGGACTTCCCTCTGCTTCAGAACATTATCTAAAAGTACACACTGTAATATAAATTGAACCGCCGTATACGGAACCGTATGTACGGTGGTGTGAGAGGGGCGAAAATAATCAACTTATTTTCCCTCTACTCGATTTGAATACTACATAGGTGGCAGAAAAATTTTAATAAAAAATTCCAAAATGGAACATTTAAAAAATGCGAATCGTCTAATTACAAATACAAGGCATGGGAGGAGAAACTGAACGCATGGCTGACAACCCAAACTCAGAACCCATAAAACATTTGAATCGTGAAGAGAAGCTGAAATGGTTAATGAACGCTTACGGTAATGATGTTATTAGAATTGCTTATACTTACTTGAAACACAAACAGATGGCAGAAGATGTAGCACAAGAGGTTTTTATAAAGTGTTACGAGAAAATGGATTCCTTTCGAAACGAATCATCTTATAAAACATGGCTGATAAGAATTACTGTGAACCAAAGTAAAGATGTCATAAAAAGTTGGACTTTTAAAAATTTGTATTTTACGGATATTTTTAAGCCTAAACCGACCTTATCTTCTTCTCTACAGCATTCATTTTCGAGTGTGGAGGAAAATCAATTGATTTCAAAACAAGTAATAGAGCTGCCGGTGAAATTAAGAGAGGTCATTATCTTGTTTTATTATCAGGAGTTTTCTATTGAGGAAATATCGGACATGCTTAAGCTCAATTCAAATACGGTTAGAACTAGATTACATCGGGGACGCCAAAAACTTAAAGCAGGTTATGAAGGAGCGTGGGCAATTAGTGGAAAATAGTCTGGAAAATTTAAAAGAAAAAATGGATGAAACCATTTTGAAAGACGTGTATTTTGATGATAAGCAGTATCAAAAAGTCTTGAACTCAATTAAAAAATCCAAGTTTCAAAGGCAGGTTTTTCCGCTTAAAAATAAGTTTAATACTGTTCTTAGCGCTTCAGTGGTTTCTTTAATGTTTTTAGGGATCACCTATTTTGTAGGGACGCAGCTAAATTTATTTAATGGTCCTGAAGTGAAACAAGCTAATGAACGAAAGGAGAATATGCAAGAATCTCTAGAGCCTTCCAATGAGAAAACGGCATATATTCCATCCAAGCAAGAAGAAAACTATGATGAAATGACTAAAGAAGAAATCCTCACAAAAATGATAAACACGGTAGATTATTTTGAAACGGCTATAGGAGAATTCAAGTCCTTTTCTGGGGGTGACCCAGGTTATACAGTAATTGAATATGCGATTAGTTTGAAAAATCAACCAGGTGGATACGGAAAAAGAACGTATATGGAAAATGGTAAAAACGAGACATTTTATGAATACTATAAAGATGGAACGTTATGGAATTTAATGGAACAGACACACACTTACAGTCAAATGAGTTATTCAGAAGGAAGTGGTTCAGGCACATTAAAGATAGAAGAGGCATTTTCAAAAGATAGTGAAGGGATTAACGTTACAAAATATCGTGAGAGACCTCCAATTGGTTCGGCAAATGAAACATTATTTCCTTATGAGATAGCCTCAAACTATACACGAGATTTAAGTAAATGGGAAATAGAAAAGCAAAATGAGGAATTACTGGGTCATAACACGCTTGTAATCAAAGGGACTAAAAACCATAGGGATTTCCAAACATTCCGCTTTTGGGTAGATAAGGATACGGGGATATTGGTTAAGTATGAAACATATAATTCTGCTGGTGACGTTGTGGATTACTTATATCCGTCAAAACTTGAAATTAATGTTCCAATTGATAGTGAACAATTCAAACCCAATTTAGATGGTTATAGAATAGATGACCTATCTGAGAAACCTAGTATAACAACTGGTAATATCGATGAGCAAATCCCTGAAGAATTAAAGGCACAATGGGAAGAAGTAAAGAAGAATCCGAATGAAACAGCGATACTTCATTTGAATAATAAGTGGTATATTCATGTCAAAAGAGGATACCTTGTCAACTATATAGACGAAGAAAAAGGTATACTGTATTTTGCAAAAGCCTCCGCTGCTAAGTCACTGCTTAATTTCCATGCCCTTGTTGAGGGATATAACGTAGAAACTTTAAAAATGGTTTATGAGTAAGTCAACGAAAGGTGACCGTCATTTGGCGGTCCTTTTTAGTACAAATAACATAAGTTCCAAAGTGTACTTTGAGTACAAGATTATGAGGTTTTGTTCTTAAAGTAATGTGCAGGCTAGTTTAATAAAAAGTAATGTGGAGGGGCTAAATTATTTTACATACAGAATTGTTCAAACGAACTGGTGTGACTCTTCAAAATGAAGGTCGTTTATTTATCGCTAAAAGAAAGGATTGTGAAGGGATACTTAAACAGTATCTAGTCAATCATTAACAAAAGGTTTAGGTATTCGAAAGAATAGAAAAAGGCAGGCGTCTTTTGCACGCCTGCCTTCATACTATATTGAATCAATGTTCGTGTCTCCATAGTTAATAGGGACATACTGATGGGAGCTCGGTTAATTCTTATTCAGATGCGTTCAGCCATTCGGGTCCGACATCGCTCGGATGTAAAGGCTTAATCCTTATAGGAGCTTTGGATACCTCATCCGCTCCAGCATCCCTGTTTCCTTGAGGTCGGGGCTGGCCATCCATATCATCCATTACGGAGTAAGGCCCGTTTTTCAATGCGTTGATAATCGGACTTTTTTCGCCCGCACGGTATAATCCGTCTTCTGCCAAAGCCAGTTGAGGATTTTGCTGCTTAATCCCTGCGACCGGCCAGATCCCGAGTTCGGCGCCATACATGAAATTTCCTTCATACGTAAGAGCTGCTGCATCGTCGATTACCTTAAGAAGAGGAAGCTTAACGTTCCCGCTTGCCTGTATAACGTTATTTGCTATAATCGTGTCTACTGGCGCTAACGTATTCGTACCGCTTTTTTTATCGCCAACGATGATGTTGTTATCATTGTTCACGAGTGTGTTGTGAGTAATGAGAACATTTTTGACTTGAAAATATTTGTTGAGAGCCGAGTTAGGTATGCCATTGGTTAGAACAATGGCCCCACGTGTCGTATTGCTGCCAACAATGCCACTGATATAATTGTTGGCTATCACATGGTCTTCGCCTATAACGCGGATCGCGCCTGCGTTTGCCTTGCCATTGGCGAAAAAGAAGTTGTTTTCAATGTGCGTTCCATTGCCATGACGAAGCGTGACGGTCGCTGCATTATTCAAAAATGTATTGCCGCGAATCACATTCTTCCCTGATTTAACCGAAACCATTTCGATTTCTCCATCATTGTTCTCGAACAGGTTGTTCTCTACCGTTGTATAAGAATCCGAGAGCGAATAGGTACTCGTTCCGATTCTCAGCGTTTCCGCTTCATTACTAATCATTTGTCCACTATCGTCGAGCAGGATGGGCCGGCCGGCAAAATGATTGTGATCAATGACATGGTGCTGCTCGCCCGCCTGCTCTCTCCAAACTACCATCGTTGCACCAATATTTTTCTTACCTTTGAAATAGGAATGGTCCACCCTGTTATAGCTTCCGTATAATCCCAACCCACTTCGTGTTCTTTTCATTGCTCGGAGGGTTATAATCAATCATTTGGACGTTAGTAAGACGGGAATGCGTCGCTTCAAGATCTCCCACCCTGAACTCAATGACACCGGAATCATCGATATCTCCCCCATCTTTGAATACCAAGCCGTCCACCACAAGATACGATCCTCCGATGTTGAGTGTGGAGGCGCCGCTGAGCACTACCTGACCCGGTGTTTCCGCTCGCAGAGTGATGGGTTTATTCTGCTTGCCTACGCCTTCCATCACAATGGCAGCATCCTTCCATACTCCGTTCCTCATCACAATCGTATCACCGGGTTGCGCTTTGCTCATCGCTGCAGAAATTTCGTCCACAGAAGAGACCTTCACTAACGATTCCTCAGCCGATGCACCGAAAGGGATTGAGGAGAAAGCGGTTACAATACAAACCGACAATAAAGATTTCCATAACTTTTTCACTATACTGCCTCCTTTTTGTAAATCTACGGATATTATCCTATACTTTCCGGGACAAGTTTATGGTTTTTTTTAGCTTGACTATGGATTTATTTGGTAAAGAAAATGCATAGGTCCCTATGATAACGCTGTGGCGGAAGCAACATTTAAGATCTTCAAGACGGAATTCGCTAACCAAGCTCATTTTCGAAGCAAGTCCATAGGGGGAATAGACTAAGGAGGATTAATACTCCTTTTTGTTGAATCTTCTTAATAAACTTTAGTAGGTAGTTCTCTGGAGAATCATAAAAAAAAATTAAGGAAGGGGAAGTTTATGAACTTTAAATCTCCACAAATTAATCTATATGTTGATAATATAGAGAAATCAAAAGGGTTTTATCAAAAACTGGGCTTTACACAAACCTTTGTAGCTGAAATAGATGGTAAGCCTGTACATTATGAACTAATATTGGATGGTTTCAAGTTAGGTATAGCCACTAAAAAGTCAACAAAAGAAATTCACGGTTTAAATCCTGGAAAAAATATGGGTTGTGAAATTGTAGTATGGACAGAAGATACCGATTCAGCCATTCAATATTTAATTGCAAATGGTGCTACTATATTATCTAATCCTCATAATTTTTTAAATGATTTAAGGTCGGGTTGGGTACAAGACCCTGATGGTAACCCAATACAAATCGTTTGTAAAAGAAAAAAATGAGTTTTCTTCAACAAAAAGAGGCGTTAATCCAAGAAGGATTAACGCCTCTTTTTGTATAATTAATCCTTGTTAAGCCACGGGAAGTTTCCCCATTAGAACTGCTGCAAAATAATAGCAGCCCTTTTTTTTATTAAAAAATGGAACCTTTCTGTATAAATGCGGTTTAAAAAAACATTTTTAGTTACAAATTCAAGTTTTTCGATAGGTCATTGAACCCATTAAGACAAAGCTTATCCAGAATTATTCTTAGTTAGTGTCCTTACTTCAGAGGAATCCAAATTTCAGAATAATAATCAGAACTAGATGGATTTCCATTTGAGTAGACTTCTAAATCTGGGGTTCCCGCATGCTGATAATGGCTGGATGGAAACCATTCCGAGATGATTTGTTTCCAAGTATTCTGCATAGCATCCGGCATAGCTCCGTGTACTTCAAATACACCCCACTTGGAAGCGGGAACCTCAAGTTCCAAAAGACCTTCAGGTGTTTCACCCTTATGATCTGTACCGATCCAGTAATCCATTAATGGGGAACCAGGTGCGCGTTTATCGACACATACCCCAAGGACACCTTTAAGTTGACCATTATTTAATTCAAATAATAAATCATTTGTTCCATCAACATGGACATCATCCCACATTTTAGGAATCCCAGCTAAGTTCTCCCCATTTTCACAGGAAAATTCGCGCTTTACACCGACAACTTTAAAACTTTCTTTTTCCACAATTTTGTAGTTCATAGGTTCTGCCCCTTTCAAATTTACCTGGATCGCCAGGCGGTTATAAGATATCAGCTTTCCTGTGTAATTACGTGCCTGACTTGGTGTGATTCCATGCTGCCTCCGGAAAGCTTTTGCAAAAGATTCAGGAGTGTCGTAGCCATATTTTAGGGCGACATCAATTATTTTGCTTTCAGTTGTAGAAAGGTCTTGGGCTGCTAGTGTTAAACGTCTGCGTCGAAGATATTCACCTACAGTTATGTCTGTAAGTACTGAAAAAATACGTTGAAAGTGAAACTCCGATACATTGGCTTGTTTCGCTATACCTTCGATTGTAATCTCATCAAGTAAATGCTCTTCCATATAGTCAATTGCTTTCTGTAATGATTCTACCCAACCCATATCGCTCACTCCTTATGTACATGGTAACAACCGCTGCCATTTAAATCCTGTCATTTTCTGCTCTATTTTAACAGATACCGTCTAGGAACCAATTAATATTCTCGTTAGTAATGATAAATTTCTGAAATATTCGTTAAAAACGCTCTGTTTTTAGGATGCTGTCAATCCTCTTTTTTACTATAATTACTGGTAATTTTACCTGAGATTAGTAGATTATGAAATAACACAGAGAAGATTTAGGAATAACTGAAAAGACTTTTATTATAAGTAAAAATCCAAATTTAGGGGTACTAATCTGGAGATGTAGTGTTTTTGATTGTAAAATCCTGCCTGAAATATGACAAAAAACATATGTTAAGATGAGTTTGTTAAAAACAGCAAACTTCTAGGAGGATTTAATTATGATTAAGAAAAAGGCTCTTTTAACCCTAGCTGCTGCGGCGGCAGTCGTAATGGCCAATCCAGTATTAAATAAGGCAGAGGCTGCTGACTTTACTCCAGTTGTTCAGGAAAAGGTCTATGTTTATCAAGGATCAAATCTGAATGATATTAATAGTGTTATTGAAAAATATCTTGCTAGTTTTGGATATAAAGTGACGGTACCAACTCAAACACAAACAAATGTACCTGCACAAACTCAACAGACAACTCCAACAATAACAACGACACAGCCAGTGCAGGAACAGTCAGTGACAACAACGCAACCAACGACAACACAAACTACTAGTACTTTAAGTGCCTATGAGCAAAAAGTGGTCGACCTTACCAATCAAGAGCGTACCAAAAATGGATTGCCTGCTCTTAAAGTGGATTTAACACTTAGCAAAATGGCACGTGAAAAATCTCGTGATATGTCTGCTAACGGTTACTTTAGCCATACAAGCCCAACATATGGCTCACCATTTGATATGATGAAAAAATACGGAATCTCTTATCGTTATGCTGGTGAAAATATTGCTATGGGGCAGCGAACACCTGAAGAAGTAGTAAAAGCTTGGATGAATAGTGAAGGTCACCGTAAGAACATCCTTAGCCCGAACTTCAACTATATTGGTGTTGGACATGTCTCACAAGGAAACTATTGGACACAAGAGTTTATCGGTAAATAGATTTAATCTTAATAGCTTGGGGATAATTATATCCTCAAGCTTTTTTAGTGGGATTGCAGTGTTTGTAGAATTTAGTAAAAAGTGAAAATCCCTAATCGACAAAAAATTTTCTAGGAAATAAATAAGAGTTGGTTTTACATAAGGGGTGAAGCTGACATTAATACAACGTTTGTTTAACAATATTTCCTTAAAATAATGTCGATAACCAAATAAATATGTAAAGTAAAAAACAATAAATCGACACGACCCTGTAATTGTGTTGACACAACCCTTTGGTAACCTAATTTAAAATGCTGATTTTGGTTAGGAGATTATGAAATGAGAAGGAGAAAAAGACGGAGGCTTAAATGGCGTAATATAATACGTTTGTTTATATTTATATTCCTTATTGTTGGAGGCATCTATGGGTTTACAGTCTATAAATCTTTTAATAGTGCAGTAGCAACAATGCATGAACCGCTCGATGACAAACAAAATAGTGAAAAGCAGCCTAAGGCATTAAAAAAGAAAGAACCATTTTCCGTTTTAATGCTTGGTGTGGATGAGCGTGAAGGAGATAGCGGGCGTTCTGACACGATGATTGTGTTAACAGTAAATCCAAACAATAATTCTGTAAAAATGCTGAGTATTCCAAGGGATACCATGACAGAGATTGTCGGTAAGGGAAAAGAAGATAAGATTAACCATGCTTACGCATTTGGCGGTGTTCCAATGGCGGTAGATACGGTGGAGAACTTCCTTGATATTCCAATTGATTATTACGTCAAAATTAATATGGAAGGCTTTAAGGATATTATTGATACAGTGGGCGGGATTAATGTCGAGAATGATCTTGCTTTTAAAATAGAAGGATTTAGTTTTCCTGCAGGTAAGATTCATCTAAATGGCGAGGAAGCATTAGCTTTCATCAGAATGAGATACGATGATCCGAATGGAGACTTTGGCCGTCAAGAACGTCAACGCCAAGTGATTCAAGCGGTAATCAAAGAGGGTGCAAGCATCACTAGCTTATCGAAAGCCCCGGATATCTTTCAAGCGATCGGCAGTAATATTAAAACAAATCTTACATTCGAAGAAATGATAAGCATCCAAAAGAATTATAAAGAAGCTGGGAAACACATTGAACAGCTGACCATTATATCAGAAGGTAAAATGATTGATAATATCTATTATGGAATTGTAACGATAGCAGAACAACAGCGCATTCAGGGTGAATTGAAAGCTCAATTAGAAATGAATAGCGATAGCTAATTTTATTAGCTTAAAATTCCGAGTAAAGGACTGGCGATGATCATCCCCAGTCCTTTACTATTTCTAAAACTACCACTGTTAAAGGAGGTTTTTAGTAACCGACAGAGAAATAATTTAAATACCTTTAGAGTGGAGATGCAAAGAATATGTATATACCAAAACATTTTACTATTAAAAATGAAGAAGTCATCTATGACTTTATTGAAAAGAATAGCTTTGCTACCTTGTTTTCTCAGCATAATGGGGAACCATACGCTACTCATCTGCCACTCCTTTTAAATAAAGAAGAAGGCTTTTTATATGGACATTTTGCCCGTACTAACCAGCAGTGGAAGGATATTGAAGGTCAAAATGTTCTTGTTATCTTTCAAGGTCCTCATTGCTATATTTCACCATCCTGGTATGAGACCAACCAGGCTGTACCAACTTGGAATTATATTGCTATACACGTTTATGGTGAGTTGGAGATTGTCGAAGAAGAAAAGGAAGTATTTGAATCATTGGTAGACATGGTAAGTAAATATGAAAAAATAGATAGTTCCTATCATTTAGAGAACGTTGATGAAACTTATATAAAGGGCATGAGTAAAGGTATTGTAGGTTTTAAAATCAACATTAACAAAATTGAGGGGAAAGCCAAACTAAGTCAAAATCATCCGGAAGCCAGACAAGAATTAATCATTAAGCAATTAGAAAATAGTGCAGATCAAAATGATATATTAATAGCACAACTAATGAAGAAAAATATTGAAAAAAAGTAATGGTTGACTGTGTGGTGGTGTACAACATAGCAAATTAGCTTTGTTTTAGGAAAAGGTGGAACAAGAAACGGTTAAAGTTTAATAGTAAAACAAAGGCGGACAGGAGCATTCAATGTTCGCCTTTTTACTAATTAATTTCCATACATAGAAGAAAGAAAACATAAATATTAATATGAAGGGCAAGAAACATTCCTTAAAAAGGAGGTGGGGGAAATTTGGAAGCAAGTGGAGGGAGTGTAACCTTAAATCCTTATATCATATCCACTTTTCGGTCACTAGTTGAAGCTATCATTCCACCCCATCTTAAACAAAAAGATTATATTGGAACTGTTCCTGTGGCCGGAGCTCAGGAATTACATGTTTATGAGTATGTTATTTGGATATTAGATCATTCAATTGCTTTCCCTGTAAAAGAGCAGCTTAAGTTAGTTAATGGTTCCATGTCAAAATCCACTGCTGAATTGCTGGACCTAGGAGCTGCCCGATTAATCCAGACGGGGCAGATTCTTTACCCATTAAATGTAACAGCATATCCTAGCGGGGGTCCTTTCTCTGCACTTTCACCATTAGATAGGTTAAGGGCGATTACCCTAATAGAACGCCTAGACATTAATTTTGAAAACTTGAGCATTCCATACAAAAATAACCCGGGACTCGTTCGAAATATGATGGATGTACTAAATCAACTTCCCATGTTTGGCCACTATTCGGAATGGACGGCGTACGGAACCACACGACTACTTTCTCCTGAATACAGAAGAGTCGAATATTTTCCACCTGGATGGTTCCAGGCCCAGTATCCAGGTCCATCTTTTGGATACCGGGATTTTCGCGGGTTCTTAGCAATCATCCAGCACAAGAAGGTGGTTGACTAATGGCTAATCAAGACGTGATTGTAATTGGTGCTGGCGGCGGAGGAGCTGTTATAGCGAAAGAGCTGGGAGAATTGGGGTTAAAGGTTTTGGTCTTAGAAGCTGGTCCCTGGTACGGGAATAAAAAGTGGCCTAATCCAAATTTACAGCCCGGAGGAGTATCCAGTTCTACAAAAGATGACTTGGATGTCATGCTCTATAAAAAATTATTAAACAAGTTTGAAATGAATATAAATGATTTAGTTTCAGGAAGGTTTCGCTGGGGCCCGGCGGATCGTAGTCGTTCTCAATGGTTTCGGAACGCTAATCAAAAAGGCGTAATTTGGCAATGCTCCGGTGTCGGAGGAACCACCCAAACCTATACGGCTAATTGTCCACGAGCCTATCCAGCGGCAATTGATAATGTCTGGCCGCTTTCTTACCGGGAACTTGTACCATATTATGAAAAAGTGGAAGCGACATTACCGGTGAACTTTGCGGCCACGACAGCAAAGGAGGAATTATTTTATTATGGTGCAAAGAAAGCAGGCTGGAATTTGATTCCTACACTGGATGTGACAGGTCCAGGGTATAGGCCGCAGCCGAATGCAATTTTGCCTCCTAATGAAAATATCACAAATCTAAATATCACTGACGAACAATTATCATGGATGGAAGGCTGCACGCTTGCGGGGCATTGCATTAACGGCTGCCCACATGGTCCATCTATAGATAAAATTGCAAAACGGTCCACGAATGTCAGCTATGTGCCACTTGCTTTAAACACAGGGAATGTTTGTATTAGACCAAATGCCTTTGTTATAAAAATCATAACAGAAAATAACCCGTCCAAGGGGCTTCATGCCATAGGCGTAAATATTAGGGATACTTGGACGGGTGAACAGGAAGAGCTAAGGGCAGAAATCATTATAATGGCTTCTGGAAGCATTGAAAGCCCAAGGCTTTGGTTTAATTCAGGATTGCCTGATAATCCATGGGTAGGAAAAGGATTGGTAAATCATTATATGGATTGGGTATCCGGCATATTTGATGAAAAGGATTTGATCCCTATATTAGGAACCTCAGATATTTATCCCTTTGTAGGAAATACATGCGCGGCGAGATTGGATTATCCCGGACTTGGAACTCTGCAGTCGGTTGGGATGAGTCCAGGCTTAACGGCTTCTTTCTATGCGGTGAGTGAGTCAGGTTACTCTTTTCTAAACAAGCCTGAGATGAATGATCCGTGGGATATTAAGGGACGTCTATACGGTTATGAATTAAAAGAATCAATGGATTCCTACCGTAAAACGTTAAATATTTTAGTCAGTACCGATGATGAAGTAGACCAGCGGAACGGGATTACGCTTGATGCATCAATTAGTGATGAAAATGGATTTGTTCCTGTTGTAAGCTACCAGCCAACTAAGCAGTCACGCAGGAAACGGAGTCAACTTGTTAAGATAGCAGCAGACCTGTTAAGGAAGGCAGGGGCCAAAAAAGTTATTTGGACAAATTGGCCGGCAGGAATGATGATTCATATAGAAAGTACGATGCGTATGGGATTTGTCGTTGATCAGGACTGCGAATCATTTCAAGTAAAACGGTTATATATCGCTGATAACAGTGTCCATTTTAATAGTCTGGGCGGTGTCAATCCTACCCTTACCACACAAGCATTGGCTACCCGTACAGCCGAAAAATTATTTAAAAAGTATTTTAATTAGCATGCTTTAGGGATTAAATGGAAAAGCTACCAACATAAAAAATCAATGTTTGGTGGGATTTTCTAACATGAAGGTACTTGAACTAATACAAGATATATTTCAACCATTTATGGACGGTAAGAAAAGACCTTTAAATGTGATGGAGGTTTCTAATCTATGGTTTTTTCTTTTAGGTACAGAAACAACGATGCGAAATGAAGAAATCGGAATCAATCTTGCCCAAGATCCAGAATTGAAACAAATATTAAAGGATATAAAGGAAACCGTGCATATTCCGATTAGAGATGAGCTTAAAGAGTTTCTTATGAAGGAAGGTGTACCTTTTCCTCAATCTACACCGGAAAAACCTGCTGTTGATTTTAAGGATATTTCAGAGGGTGCTAAATTAAATGATGAAGAACTTGCTAATTTAATGTCTTATAATCTTGCTATGGGTGTTAATTATGCTTCCAAAGGGCTTACTGAATCTATTCGGGCGGATGTTGGATTAATGTTCTCGAAGATTATCGTGAGGAAAACAACAGCTGGCTTAATTATGAAACAGTATTTGGATCGCCATGAATGGCTTCGAATTCCACCTTATTACAAAGCATAGGTTTAATTAAGTTGCAGAAAACATCTAAAATGTTCTGTTTTCGGGTGCTTTCTTAATAAATGACACAAGAATTGACGTATGAATGGGCATACGTCTTTTTCTTTGTTTATCAATTGATGGTAAGCCCGTTCATTATGAATTAATTTTAGATGGTTTTAAGTTAGGTATAGCATCTACAGAATCCACAAAAGAAATTCACGGGTTAACCCCTGGTGAAAACATGGGTTGCGAAATTGTAGTATGGACAGAAGATACAGATTCATCCATTCAGTATTTAATTGAGAATGGTGCTACTATGTTATCTCTCCCTCATAATTTTTTAAATGATTTAAGGTCGGGTTGGGTACAAGACCCTGATGGAAACCAATACAAATTGTTTGTAAAAGAATAAAGTAAGTTTTTTCAACTACCAGGTGCTTTACTGAAATTAGGTTTAGGTAATCCTAATAAAGAAACTGGCTAATTACTATGGGGATTTTTGTTTTTTATATACGAATAATGTTGTCAGGACGACCACCATTTAGGCACTTTTAGAAAAGCCCTCAGTATGGAAATCTTTAAAACATCTTAGGTTTTTTCATACGATAAAATTAAAAGCCTATTGACAGTAGTGGTCGAATTAAATAAAATTTATTTATTAATCAATAAATAAACGAGGATGGTAGCACACGTGGCAGTACGAGAAGATAAAAAAGAAATCATAATAGAAAACGCTGTAGGGGTCTTCGCTGAAAGGGGGTATTATAAAGCAACCACTGCAATGGTAGCAAAGGCTGCTGGAGTGACACAGCCTTATGTGTTTCATTTTTTTGAAAACAAGGAAGAATTATTCAAGGCAGTAATTGATCGTGCATTTAGCCGTATCTATGATACTTTTGCAGAAGTTAATGCACCAGCAGACCAATTAGTTGAAACAATGGGGCATGCGTTTGAACAAATAATCCAAACGCATCGTGATGAAGTATTGATGGTTATGCAGGCACACGCCATATCTGATCCGGGTATTCGGGAACATGTGAGCAGCTTGTTTCTTAAGATTTTTGAATCTTTAACTTTGAAATTTGATAAAGCAGGCATACCTAATGCAAAAGAAACAGCTGCCCATTTTATTGGAACAGGGCTTTTAATAACCTTAGCTGAGGTGTTAAATCTACCGCAATTAACTCACGGGAAAGATCATTGTTAAAAAGGTGCAGCTCAGCTCCCCTTTTTTTGAAATCTTATTTATTGACTGATAAATAAATAAAATAGGAATATTTTTTTTGTGGTCGATATTTTTTTGAAGTTTTATTTATTGATTGATAAATAAATCGAAGAAAGTAGGGATTTTTATGTGGAAGGTAATGAAAGTTAACCAAATTGAAAATGGACCATCTGTTAAGCTTTTTGAAGGAGAACGAGCTCTTATAATCACAGGATTAATCGGTTTTTTACTATCGGCGGGCATTTTTATATTTATCTTTTTTAACGACCCCATTATTGCACCAGAAGGGAATATGAGAGATGCTTTTTCTTTCAATGCTGCTATCGGCATGTTTATTCTATCTATCGCTGCCATCCTTCCCCTTTCGAGATTTGGAACAAGAAAAAGAAAAGTTGTGCGTTGGCTCTTTATCATCGCAAGCATATATTCATATACGATTGAAACCCTTCAGAACTTTAGAGGCATTAATCCAAGATTTTCACGTGAAGGGGCGGTAGTCGATATCGTTGCCGGCATGCTATTTGGGGTTATTTCTTTAGTACTTGTAGCACTAACCATTGTGCTTATGGTTCATTTTTTACGGATGAAACAACCTCATGGACGTCCATTGCTGATAATGGGGATTCGTTATGCATTTCTCTCAGTCTTAGCAGCAAATAGTGCAGGGATATGGATGATTCTTCTTCAAGACCGGCTTACAGGGGGGGCTGGTAATTTAATTGTTATACATGGAGTGGGATTCCATGCATTACAAACGTTAATTCTCCCTGCTTGGCTTTTGGAAAAGGCTCAGATCCATGAAAAATTTAAAAAGATTTTGATTCATGCTGGCAGCATTGCTTGGATGCTCATGATATTAGTGTTAGGGATCCAAACTGCATTGGGGCAAACAGTTTTCGAGATAACCATATTACCCATCATTGCATTATTATTTTTTCTAATTTGGTTTGGAACAGTATGTGTAGCTTGTAGGTTGCTGGTTAAAAAGAGAAGAAAAATCACTGTCACTGCTAAGGTACTAGAGTGACCGATTATGAAAAAGCAGTGGCTCTATGGCCACTGCAGCTTTTTGTATAATAATTTATCTTTTCCCTACTAGTGCAAATATTGCTAAAATAATAGATAGAGTGGAAAGTGGGGAATTTCATGTGCAAACTCAGGTGTTTAAGTTTAAATTAAGCACGGTCATCATTTTCTTCGTTTGTTTAGTGGTACTTGTATCATTAATGATTACGGATTTATTAATTAGTAATACGGTAAGTGAAAATATACGAAAACATCAGGAAGAGAAGGCAAGGATGGTTTCGAGGTCCATTGCAACCTCTACTATTATTATCGAGGCATTAGAGGATGACCAAAAATCGATGGAAATCCAAGAGTACACGAAAAGTATTCAAGCTGCTACAGACATGATGTTTATTGTCGTTATGGATATGAACGGAATACGCAAGTCGCACCCTAACCCTGAACAAATTGGAAAACATTTCGTAGGCGGAGATGAAAAGGAGGCACTTAAAGGGAAAGAATATGTATCAAGCTCCAATGGGACATTAGGCGAATCTTTACGTGCCTTTACACCTATCTACAATGCGACCGGTGATCAGATTGGAGTCGCTGTAGTCGGTATTGCATTGGAAAGTGTAGAAGCAGCCCTGGGTAAAAGCAACCGAAGTATTCTTACTGTTACGATACTAGGCTTGCTTGTTGGTATCATTGGTGCTGTTTTACTAGCGAGGTATATTAAGAGAATCCTTTTTGGACTTGAACCTTTTGCGATTGCGAAGATTTTTGTAGAACGGAGTACCATGCTTGAGTCTGTGCATGAGGGAATCATTGCAGTTGATAATGAACAGACCATTACGCTGGTTAATCGATCAGCAAGGCAAATTTTTAAAAAGGCAGGGCTTTCTAAGGATCCGGTGGGAATGAAAATTTATGAGTATCTGCCTTCAACTAAACTTGATCCAGTTTTGGAGAAGGGCAAACCTGAACTGGACGAGGAACAAATGATTAACGGAGTTTCCATTTTGGTCAATTCAGTTCCGCTTTTTGTCAATGGCGAAGTGGTTGGGGCAATTTCAACCTTTAGGGACAAGACCGATGTTAAACAATTGGCAGAGCAATTAACAGGTGTGAAAACCTATGCCGAAGCACTCCGTTCCCAGTCACATGAATTTATGAATCGTCTGCATGTCATCCTAGGAATGGTTCAAATGAAGTGTTACGATGAGCTATCTGATTATATTCGAACGTTAGTCGGACCTCACAACCAGGAGCTCGGAAACATCGCGCAGTATATTAAAGACCCTGCACTGGCTGGTTTCTTTATGGGAAAATTAAGTTATGCAAGGGAAGAGCAAGTGGAGTTTAATATTGAGGTTCATACAATAATTCCCGAACCGGCGAACCCTCAGTTTACCCATGAGTTAATCACCATTCTTGGTAATTTAATAGATAACGCTATTGAGGCTATGGCTGATTCTATCGATAAAACCTTAGATGTTACCCTTCATTTTTCGGGGAAATTTTTAACAATGGAGGTTTTGGATTCAGGACCCGGGATTCCTGTTGAGATTCAAAAGAGCGTACTTGAAAAGGGGTATTCCACAAAAGGGTCAAACCGGGGCTATGGTCTTTATCTTGTTACAAAAAGTATTGAAAACTTAGGCGGAGAATTGATCATTGATTCTAAATCTTTGCTTGGAACAGAGATTCAGATAACCATTCCATATGAGATAGAGGAGGGAAATCATGATTAAGGTCCTGATAGTCGAAGATGATCCGATGGTAGCTGAATTTAACAAACGTTATCTAAAAGAAATAAAAGGTTTTAGTTTAGCTGGCATTGTGCATAACGTATCGGATGCCAAAGAGTTTCTTGAAAAGGAAGAGGTTACCCTCATTTTGCTTGATGTCTATATGCCAGGTATCAATGGCCTCGAACTGCTTCATTTTATTAGAGAACGTAAGCTGGCAGTCGATGTCATTCTCATCACAGCTGCAGCTGAAACAGAAAAAATTCAAACAGCCTTAAGGCTTGGAGCAGCAGATTATTTAATCAAGCCGTTTGAGTTTGAGCGGTTTAGTCAGGCAATGGAGAAATATAAAGATAAATCTGCCTTATTTGAAAGAAAACAAGTACTTAATCAGGAAGATTTAGATGAAAGAATTCTTTATGGTGACCAGAGGGCTTCTGGGGAATTAACGCAGGCTTTGCCTAAAGGGTTAACCAATAGCACGCTGCAGAACATTATTAATGTGATTAAATCGAAGGATGGAAGCCTATTTTCGACCGACGAAATTGCAGAAAGTACATATATTTCTAGAGTGTCAGTGCGAAAATACTTGAAATATTTAACCCAGCTCGGAGTTTTAGAGGAATCATTAACTTATGGAATTGGCAGACCGGTTTATTTTTACACATTGAAGAAGGACAAGCTAAATCAAGTATTTATGTATCTATGAAAAAGTGGCAAATGCCACTCAGATTGTCGAGAAAGGTATCTTTCTCGGCAATTTTTATTTTTCTGCCTGCCCAAAGGCCTGTTGATTTCCGCTCCAGTTGCTTCGCTTTCCGCGGGCGTGCCGGGGAGCCTCCTCAGCGCTTAAGCGCCTGCGGGGTCTCCCCGGCCCCGTACTCCCGCAGGAGTCTTCGCACCTTCCGCTCCAATCAACAGGGGGAATGAACCTGGAGATTGCCACACACTTTTTCAAACCTGGCTAAGTGCGTGGCAATCTTTTTCATGTTTTGGCATGCTGCGGTAAGTAACACTTGCTCACTCGCATTTTGCAATCCCCGTAACCTACAATAGCGAAGCCCATGCAGTTCTTTTGAATCTGCGAAGCTTCGCTCTACTTTTTCTTTTCTAAATTTATATAGTATTTTACCTGACTTTGAAAGTCTGTTAAGTCGAACCTTTTCCTTATGTTCCTCCCAAACATGTCTGGTAACTACTTTTGTTTTATTTTGAGATTTTGTACACTCAGGCAGGAGTGGGCAGTTAGTACACTTTTTAGGATCTGACTTATATTCCCGATAACCTTCTCTTGTAGTTGTACGATATTGTAACTCCTGACCATTTGGACAAACATACAAATCTCTATCTTTGTCATATGTAAACTTCCATTTAGGAAATAACCCTTTTGTTGATTGATATCTTCTGTGAGCGATAACTCCAAAAATATTGCGTTCATTAAGTCCTTTACAAATCGGATTTGTCAGGTAACCCGAATCAAGTGCCACAGCTTCTACTTTAAATCCAAAACGTTCGACCTGACGGTCTAACCGTGAAAGATAGGGGACGGAATCGTGAACATTTCCTGGTGTAACATACGCATCAGTTATGATGTTGAACTTCATGTCGGTAGTTCGATGATCAAGATAACAGAACATCTCCTGTTTATTCTCTCGTGACATAAACCCGCATTCAGGATCAGTTGTGCTCAGTCGTATTTCCTTTTTCTCGGTCACCTCCTCCTTTTCCTTTAAAGGCTTTTTTCCATGATCTCTCCTGTCTTCCTCAATAGCTTTGTTTAATTCTTCTACATATTCACGTGTTTCAACTTCCACTTCAACTCTAGAGAATTTATGTTTGTTTGCATTCGCTTTAAGGTGTGTGGAATCGGAAAATAAAACTCTTCCTCCAACCATCTTGTGGTTAATTGCTTTGAAGACAATCTCATCAAAAATTTCCTGAAATATATTTGTATCTTTAAAACGGGTTCGCCGATTCCAACTAATGGTGGAATGATGGGGAACTGTATCGTTTAGCTTTAATCCTAAGAACCATCGATAGGCCACATTCGTCTGAATTTCACGCTCTAATTGTCGTTCAGAACGAATGCCATAAAAATATCCGATAAACATCATCTTAAAGAGCTGTATAGGGTCCGAAGGACGCCCGTTATTTTCTGAATAAAAAGGACGGACCTTCTCACCAATAAAAGAAAAATCAATATACTTGTCCACCTTCCTTAATAGGTGATCTTGCGGTACTAAATCATCAATAAAAACAAATTCAGCTTCGTTTTGTATTTCTCTTTTTGGCTTATACATTCTATCCACCGTCCTGTTATTTATATGTATATTGTAGCATATTAACGCGGTGAATCATTAAAGTAATTACAAAAAATAATAGCTGTCGAGATTTTCTCGACAGCCTGAGTGGCAAATGCCACTTTTTGTTTTTTCAAGAATATAGGGCTATGCCCACCAAACCGGAAAGTAGAATGACATAAACTGGATTCCACCGAAGTTTTAATAAAGCAAATAGGGATAGTCCGAAGATGACGACTAAACTTAGCGAACGGAAGGACAGATCAATGGTAATCAGGTTATTGGCTAGTACAAATTTAATTGCAGCAAAGATAATTAAACTGGTTACTAACGGTTTTAAGCCATAAAACATTTTCTCAACCACTGGATTATGGTGCAATTTTAAGAAAAAGGCTGCAACACATATCACTAAGATTAGCGAAGGAAGTAAAATGGCAATTACCGAAACGAAAGCACCGCTAATTCCTGCTGCTGTATATCCTATTAAAATGGCACTATTAGAAGCAACGGGTCCAGGGGACATACCGGCAATCGCTATGATATTCGTTAATTGTTCTGAAGACATCCATCCGTATTCTGTTACTGCTGATTCAATAATAGGAATCATCGCATAACCACCGCCAAATGAGACAAAACCCATAATAAAAAAGGTTTGAAAAAGTTCCCACAACACCATTCCGTTCACCTCCTTATTGTTAAATTCCGGCACCCATATAATATTCAGGGTCATTGGCTGGGTCTTCTTCTTTACTATTCTTCATTTCTATCAAATAGCCTAATTTTTTCTTAATGGAAACGACGATTAATCCGGTGATCGCTCCTAGAAAGATGGCTATAATTGGATGGATGAAAAACAGAGCTGGAACTCCCGCAGCCATAATGAAAAATGTTGTCTTATCAAATATCGCTGTTTTTGCTATTTTAATGGCTGCATACACAATGATTGCTACAATCGTAACGCGTATAGATACAAAGGCTGCTTCTAGCTTGGGATTATCATCTAAGTAAAAATAGGAAACTCCTAAGACTAGAACGATTAAAAAGGTTGGCAGCGAAACACCTATCATGGCAGCTAAAGTTCCTCTTATCCCGCCAATTTTATACCCTATAAAGGTCGCTGAATTTACAGCAATAGCACCTGGCACTGTTTGAGATAAGGCAATAACATCCGTAATCTCTTCATTTGTTAACCATTTTCTCTTTTCTACTATCTCTTTTATGATTAAGGGAATCATCGCAAATCCCCCGCCAAACGTAACAGGACTAATCTTAAAAAACGTCCAAAAAATCTCAAATACCAACTTCCATTCAACACTCATAAAAATCCTTCTCTCCACAAAACTAAAGAAAGTGTGCTTTCTATGTATATTGCACCATATATAAAGGTACCAAAAGAAAGGAGATGGGTAAATGGCAACAAATGTAATTTGGTGAAGAAAGTTGGGTGAAGTAATTTGGTGACAGGCACCGCCCGTGGACACTGTCCGCCTCAGGCGGACAGTGAGGGGGAGGGGAGAGGGGAATGAATAAAAAATGTGAGCCGGAGGGGCTCACATTTTCTGAGGTTTAGGCTGTGATTTGTTTTTTGTTTGAAACCTCTTGGGTTGGTTTGAATTCGCCTTCTGTTTTGGAGATGACGACGGTGGCTACTCCGTTTCCGATGAGGTTTGTGATCGCGCGTGCTTCTGACATGAATCGGTCAACGCCTAGTATAAGCGCCATTCCTTCTACAGGTATAGAAGGGAATACCGCTAGAGTGGCTGCTAGTGTTACAAAACCTGATCCTGTTACGCCTGCCGCTCCTTTTGAAGTCAACATGAGTATGGCAAGAAGCGTGATTTGCTGCCAAATACTTAGATCCACTCCGTAGGCCTGAGCGATGAATAATGCTGCCATCGAGAGATAAATGGAAGTTCCATCAAGGTTAAAGGAATAACCTGTTGGGAGTACTAAACCTACCACAGGTTTTGAACAGCCGTATCTTTCGAGCTTTTCCATCATTTTTGGCAGCGCAGCTTCAGAGGATGAAGTTCCAACCACTATAAGGATTTCTTCTTTTATATAAGCAATGAATTTGAAGATATTGAAACCGAACAATTTAGCAATACCGCCAAGAACGAAAACAATGAATAATGCCATTGTAATATAAACTGAGCCCATTAATTTACCAAGATAGAATAATGATTCAACTCCAAATTCTCCAATCGTGTAGGCCATAGCACCAAATGCTGCATATGGAGAAACCTTCATAATGATATTAACGATTCCGAAGAACACTTCAGCGGTTTTTTCAAAAAACTCAAGAAGAGGTTTTCCCTTTTTACCTAAGTGGGCCAAAGAAGCTCCGAATAAGATAGCTAAGAGAAGTACGGGTAATAATTCTCCATTTGCAAAAGCGCCTATAAAGCTATCAGGGATGATTGATAAGATAAAATCCATAAATCCGTGACTTGTTTCGGCTGCCTTTTCTGTGTATTGGGAGATATCTCCCTTCCCAGTTTCTGCATCTATCCCTTTTCCAGCCTTAATAATATTAGCAACAATAATTCCTATGGCCAAAGCGATGGTGGATACGATTTCAAAATAAAGCAATGCCTTCCCGCCGATTTTTCCAACTTTCTTTAAATCCCCCATACCTGCGATTCCAATTACGATGGTCAGGAAGATGATTGGAGCAATCACCATTTTTACTAGTTTAATAAAAATATCTGCAATAATCTTGAGTTGTGAGCCAATCTCAGGAAAAACAAAGCCGACTGAAATACCAAGAAGAATTCCTAGGATTACCTGGGTAGTGAGACTCTTAAAATTAATCTTCATTCTACACTCCTCCTACTTTCGATTTTGAAAACGATATCATTTTATTGAATAATCAATATATTACAATTTTGTGAACGATTAAAATAGCTTATAATACTTTATAAATCGTTTTGTAATTAAAGTAAGTAGAAAGAGTCGTAAAAGTTTTTGATAGGAGGATAATGGAGGAAG
The DNA here is from genome assembly GCF_030817595.1 of Neobacillus niacini. Lineage (GTDB taxonomy): Bacteria > Bacillota > Bacilli > Bacillales > Cytobacillaceae > Neobacillus > Neobacillus niacini_G. Next base: position 3,783,525 of record NZ_JAUSZN010000001.1, on the reverse strand, counting down.
CTGCTGCCATAGAAAAAGCTGCCTTGGGCAGCTCGTCTGAAAGATTATTGATCCTTTTTACTTGCTGAGTCCTGAATCGAAACATTCTTCGGCCGTTCTGGATAGCCATTCTTTCCCTCATCATCTGGACCAGTTAATTGGTTCCTTTGATTAAGAACCTTACCTGTAAATTCAATTGGTTTATTTTTTGGCATTTATTACACCTCCATGAATAGTATGGTTGAAAAGTAAATGACAAATTCAACAATGTTGAGTAGATTATATTTATAGGGTCAGAGGGGGGGAGAAGAGATGTCAGCACCAAAACATATTGTTTCTGCAGCAGCTATTGTCTTAAATGACAAGAATGAATTATTACTAATTAAAGGTCCGCGAAGAGGCTGGGAAATGCCTGGCGGTCAGGTAGAAGAAGGGGAATCCTTAACGGACGCTGTAGTAAGGGAGACAAAAGAAGAATCCGGGATCGACATTGAGGTAATTAAGTTTTGTGGAATTTTTCAAAATATAGAGGGTTCGATTTGTAACACATTATTTTTAGGGAAACCTATCGGAGGGGAATTAACAACCAGTCCGGAGAGTTTAGAAGTTGGTTTTTTCAAACTAGAAGAAGCATTGGAAATGGTCACCTGGAATAACTTTAGGCAGCGAATTGAGTATTGTTTAGATGAGAACATGCATCCTTTTTATGTTGGTTTTTAATTACACAGCTTTGTTAAATTTCATTGTTGATTATTAATTCCCCGGTTAAAAGGTTGATGAAAGACAAATTAGGAGAGTTCCCAGTGAGATTAGTCCTTCATAAGAATGATGAAGGACAAATCAGGTGAATTCCCAGTGAGATTAGTCCTTCATAAGCATGATGAAAGACAAATCAGGAGAATTCCCAGTGAGATTAGTCCTTCATAAGCATGATGAAAGACAAATCAGGAGAATTCCCAATGAGATTAGTCCTTCATAAAGTCAAGTCCTGAATATTGTGTAAAATCAAAAGCAATTGTTTTCAACTTCACTTTTGTTGATTATCTATCCAAACCCTTTCATTTTTTTTTGACGAAACTTCCATGGTTTTTTATCTACATATCCGGGGAGGGCTGTCAAAGGCTCTTCACTTTGACAGCCCTTCCTGGATATGTGATCATTCCATGATGGAAGTGGAGGCGAAAAATAAAAGTTTAATTAGTTATTAAGTAATGTCTTTCTTTTGGAGTAGACCTCCTGGTATTGCATGAGAACAGCACCTACCAATCGAAAGGCAGATTGAGTATTGGGAAAGATACGAATAACTTTCTCCCTTCTACGGACTTCTTGGTTTAAGCGTTCAAGTGAATTTGTACTTCGTATATGAGGGTGCATCTTCTCAGGAAAGTTTAGGTATTGAATGGCATCTTCGAAGCCTTCATCTAAAGTTTCCAAGGCTTTGGCATATTTAGCTTCATCCCCAAACTGGTTCATTAATTCATTCTTAAATCTACGGATATCCTCAATCGTAACAGCTTCAAAGACACGTTTAATCATGGAGCGTATCTCTACGGAATCTTTCTTGGAGAGCTTCCCTATTATGTTGCGTTTAAAATGTACCGTGCATCTTTGCCATGTAGTACCAATAAAATCGCGCTGTATTGCCTTTTGTAGCCCTAGATGAGCATCTGAGATGACCAGTTTGGGGGATTGAAGCCCACGGGATTTAAGCTGTTGGAAGAAACGACTCCAACTCTCGAAGTCTTCTGCATGATCCACACTAAGCCCAAGGATTTCACGTGTATTCTTCTCAGTAATGGCAGTCGCAATGTACACGGCTTTTGAGATAACCCGGTTGTGTTCCCGGACCTTAATATACATGGCATCCACAAAAACATAAGGATAATACATGACATTCAAAGGGCGTTTGTTCCAATCATTAATAATGGGGTCAAGCTTTTGGGTAAGGGAAGACACAAATGATTTCGATATATTTTCCCCACAGAGCTGCTCGACTATATGCGTGACTTTCCGAGTTGAAACACCGTTAATGACCATTTCTAGCATGGAGAGGACCAGGGCTTGGTCACAGCGAGCATACTTTTCGAAGACGGAAGTGGAAAACTCACCATTTCTGGTCCTTGGGACCTTTAGCTTTAGTTTGCCAATACCTAGGATCAATTCACGTTCATAGTAGCCATTTCGGTAGTCTCGGCGATCTGGAGACCGTTCATAAGCAGCCGCACGTAAATAATCGTCTCTCTCGTTTTCCATGACTTCATTAAGGACTAAGACAATCGCTGATTTAATCACCATATCTAGATTAGAATTGATAACGGATTCTTTTAAAAGGTCTAAATCTAGGTTAAACTGTAAGTGAGTCATTTTAATTCCTCTTTTCATTGTTTATCGTCGCTGAAAACAGTGTTGCCAAGAGTGAATAAAATGACTCTTTCTTTTTACACAATTATATGGACTTAATCCCTTCATAAGCACGATGAAAGACAAATCAGGAGAATTCCCAATGAGATTAGTCCTTCATACGAATTTCCGTGAGAAAAATCAACATCTTCCTATAACAGAGCCAATTAGCAAAAAAATACATATAACAAAAGCGGCCCCCATTCCAGGTGCCGCTTTGGCTTGAGAAATAAGTTATCTAGCCACTTTTTCTCGATTTTTTACTTTATAGATAATCGTTGCTAAAATATTGGCGAGGATGAAAATCATACTTGCCTGTACATTAGCATGTAACACTTGATCTTCAAATTTCATATTTTCCATCATTTCACTCTGACCAATACCCTTCTTCTCATTCGCTTTCCGCATCTTTTCCATTTGCTCAACATATCGATATTGAAAAGGTATTAAAATCAAAGATAATAGAATGTACCCGCCGACAAATATAAATAATACTTCGCTCATCTCGAATTCCTCCTTTTTAGTTTATCTATTACCCACCGAAAAATAAATCGAGGATATTGGAAGCCTTGGATGATTTCTTATTATAAAACTCGGAATACCCGCACTTTTTACAGAAGATAACGATAAACGTGTTGTGTTGAATATCGAATAATTTTGATAATCCAGTCCCAGTCATGGCAACTTCCTTTTGACCTGTATCTCTAGACCCGCATTTAATACATCCTTTTTCGCTCATTCCAATCCCTCCTGAGTTGAACCTTTCCATTTATTTACGTAATAGATCTTTAATATGTTTCATAATAATCAAATATTTTAGCTTGTACCCTCACATGAAAAAAGGTAAAATGCAATAAAACTAGAAAAGAGGGATGAACGTGGCATTTGATGTTTCAATGTTAGGTATGGGTTATTTCAGCCTTGAGGCTGCAGCGGTTGATAAAAGTCCAAGTGAAATGGTAATCACTGACGAAAAAGAGGAAACCTTCTACATAGTATCACGAGAAGTTTACGAAGATGGACCTAAGCAAGAAGGTTATAAAATCATCGTTAACGAAGGTGAGTAATAACATTTTCCTGTATAAAAAACTTGAAGTAGTTAATATCAAGTATGTGGAAGCCGTATCGAGAAGTCGATACGGCTTCATTCTTTCATTTTTAAGAAAGGATAAGATAATACTAATCCTAACAAATAAACAATGACTAAAAAGTAAACTGGGAGTAAATGAATAAAAGTTGTATATCCAATAAATAAATGTGTCCCAATCCCTGCGATAAACGCAGGTAAGGCTCCTGTAGCAAGGGTATTCCAAACCCAACTTTCCCCTTTTCTGAAACCCCACAAGGAAATCATTAGAACAAGCAGACCAACACTTATAAGGGCACTGCCAAACCCTGCCCGGTCATGTGCGATAACAGGAATCAAATTCTGACTAATACTCTCTAACATTTGCGGTGACATACACAAGAAGCTTAAGTCAGTTGACACAAAAACCTTGGATACACCAATTGTAGAAATGACAATACCGCCTACTACAATCATAAATCCTAAGATAATAAACATGAGTTGTCCATAAAGCCCGTATTTCCATGCTTTATCATTACTTCCATGAGCAGAATAGGGAGCACCAGTAATTCTTTTTCCTTCCCTAAAACTAAAATAGTATAGTGGCAATAAGATAAGCCAAAATAAACCATGCAGCCAATCAAAGTAACCGTATCCGATAGAAAGAAAAATACCAATAAATCCTATAATTGCTGCACTATGAAAAGCAATCTTTGCCCAATGCATGTCATACCTAATACCATGGCGCGCAAGCTGGATATACAAAATACCTCCTGATATCATGGTTCCAGCTAACGCCATCCTATCATGTGACATAAAAGATAAGATGAGTGGATTTACTTGTAAAATATCATCTCTTGTCAAACCAATAAAGTATTCATCATATGGGAGGATAATGCTCGTAAATGCAAAATATAACGCAATTATTCCTCCAATTAGGATGGAGAGACTAAACAGAAATGACCAGGCCCAGTTTTGCTTTTTAATGGGTTGGACTTTTTCATATAATAATCGTTCATGAATCCGCTTTGGTAACCCTGGACCGGCTTTAACATAGCCTTCTGATAGCAATAACAAGTCCGCACCTGCACGATCTAATGCACAAGCTTCCTCTGGAGTCTCCACCCCGCCACAGGTTATGACTAGTAGCTCGGGATGTTGATCTTTGACCTGCTTAACTCGATTAGCTAGGCATTCATTGGCATTAGGAGCTTCATGCCAGTAGCTATCCAAAGTTCTACGAGGAGCAGTTACGACTATTCCACCGATACCTGCAAGCTTTACTAGTTTTTCTATTTCTGTGTTGTTAACTTCATCAGATGAAAGTGATACATAAAAAGGACGCTGCAATGTTTTATCTACACAAGAATAAGCTTGTTGAGTGGTTCCGATAAAAGCGTCCACAAAAGGTGTTAAATGTTGCACGATTATGTCCCATTCATTTCTGTTTACCTGTTCATCTATCCTGGCAAATATAGGGATCCGAATGTTCTGGCTTGTTAACTTTTTTATCACTCGTTTGAGAGGAATCTTTTCTTGATGATCAACAGAAAACAGAATATGGCTATATTCTCTCCTGGGTTCTTTTTGTACTTTAGGTTCGTTCAGCACGATAGGTCCAATTTCTATAAATCCGAAGCCTAACTCTTGGAAGGCTTTAATGCCTGATAAATTAGGATCTATATTTCCGCTTAATCCAATGGGAGATGGGAATGTAGTATGGTTAACTTCCTTTTGAAATTCCTTTGGGGGTTTCATATGTCCTAAGAATCCAATAAATTTCCGTCCGCCAGGAATGGACGCAATGGTGCTCATGGATTTATGAATAAACTCTCGGCTTGATTTCGGTCTAAATTTATCGAGTACAAGCCTTTTTAATGGGTGATAAGACCAATCTGGCATTAACAACACCTACTAACCATGAATTTCTTGATTTTTGCGTATAATTTTAAAGTTCCTAATGTGATAATAATAACAAGCGGTATAGGAGTTGTAAAATTATGAAAACTCGCCCCGAAAACTAATCAAACGTTTGATTAAAATCTTTGATAAAAGAATACACCTCTAGGAAACCCTATACATAGGGAGGGGATACGCTAGAGATGTTTTCCACAAAAGGAGATGCTCATAAGGTTTTTCTGCGTTTGAGAAGTACGGTGCAAAATGGCGCTGCCGTCAAAGATATGAAGGAATATCAAGAAATTGAAGAAATTCAAACGCTTTATAAATCGCTTGACAGCAAGACTTTGCAATTGATTCATTACAGAATGATAAAAGAATACAACGGATCGGGAATAATACCTATATTGGTTTCCTCTGCGCCCTGGTTGTTACTCTTATTTTCAAAGCAATTATCTACTTATTTATTTCAAGAGGGAAAATGGCTGTGGGCTGGTTTTAGTATCATTTACATCATTGCGCTAGCTGCCAGTGTAATTATCCACTTTCGCGAAAAAGCATGGGCAGCTTTTCATATGGAAATCATTCAGGATATATTAAAAGAAAGAAAAGATGACAAGGGGAAATCGGACAGCTAAAGGCCCTTGTCATTTGCTTCCAGAATTAAACTTTTTTTATTCAATGATTATCTGATATAGTAGTCTTTGAGAAAGATAGGGGAGAGGAAGATTACATAATGAAATGTTTCTCAATCGATTTAGACGGTACTTTGTTAAATTCTGAACATGATATAACTGAAGCCAGCCTACAGACTATGAATGAATTACTAGAAGAAGGTCATTCTGTTATTTTGAACACAGGACGTGCTTATGGGGATGTCATTAAAATAAAAGCATTAGAAAATTTACAGATTCCAATTTTTTGTGTCAACGGAGCTGTTTTATTCTCGGAAACAAGAGAGCTGCTATATGAGGCAACTATACCGCAACAAACGTATAAAGAGATTTTCTCTATATTAAAGGGATTAGGTGTTGGAATTTTAGTTTATACCAATTATGGAGGATTTCCATCCACTTTACCACCGCTTCATAAAAAAAGCAAAGAAGAACTAAATGTTCTTTTTGAGGAATTCAACTATGATGAAATTCTTGAAAAAGATCAGTTGAAAATCTATAAATTAATCGCTTTAACACACCATGACGAATTAGAAAAGGTTGAAGAGGTTAAGAAGGCTCTTGAGGGTAAGTTTGATATTTCAATGGCTTCTTCATTTCCAAATAATGTAGAAATTACTTCAAATGAAGCACATAAAGGAAAAGCATTATTGCGCTACCAGAAAATGTTGAATCTAGATTTTGAAGAGATTATTGCTTTTGGTGATGGCGGTAATGACCTTGCGCAATTTGAGGTAGCAACCACATCTGTTGCAATGGCTAATGCACCGCTGAATGTTCAAGAAAAAGCAGACATCATTACCAAATCCAACGATGACGATGGATTTGCCTATGCGGTTCGTTATTTACTTAATAATGAAAAATAATCAAAAGCCCAAACTCCAGTAGGAATTTGGGCTTTTAATGATTTAATTTGAAACTGGCTTTTTCAAGAAGCCCATTAATAATGCAGCAACAATTGAACCAATCGCAACTGCTAGTAAATACATCAACCAACTGCCATCAACCAGTGGAATTACGAACACTCCACCATGAGGGGCACGCAGTCCAATACTAAACATCATTGATAAAGCTCCAGCAACGGCTGAACCTGCCATTACAGAAGGGATAACTCGAAGTGGATCAGCGGCTGCAAATGGAATCGCTCCTTCTGTGATAAAAGAAAGTCCCATAATATAGTTCACTTTACCTGCTTCTTGATCCTGTTTGCTAAACTTGTTCTTAAATAATGTTGTAGCAATGGCAATGGCTAATGGAGGAACCATACCTGCAGCCATAATGGCAGCCATTGGTTCATAAACACCGTTTGCTAGTAATCCAGTACCAAACACATAAGCTGCCTTATTGACTGGACCACCCATATCAAATGACATCATTAATCCTAAAACAATTCCAAGTAAGACAGCATTTCCTGTACCTAAACCAGATAACCACTCAGAAATAGCTGTATTTAAAGCACCAACAGGCTTATTAACAACAAATAACATAATGAATCCGGTTAAAGCGATACCTAATAATGGATATAAAAGGATGGTTTTGATTCCTTCTAAGGACGCAGGCATACCAGCCAATACTTTTTTCAAGCCAACCACTAAATAACCTGCTAAGAAACCTGCAACAAGTCCGCCTAAGAAGCCGGCGCCGCCGCTAGTAGCGAGCATTCCTCCGACCATACCAGCAGCAAAACCTGGGCGGTCAGCAATACTCATAGCAATAAATCCTGCTAAAATTGGAACCATTAACGCAAATGCATTACCGCCGCCAATCGTCATTAGTGCTTCAGCAATTGGATGATAGGTTGGATCATCTGGATTGGCTGAATTAATGCCGAACATAAAACTGATTGCGATTAAGATACCGCCGCCAACAACGAACGGAAGCATATTAGAAACACCGTTCATCAAGTGCTTATAAATTTGAGATCCGACTCCTCGTCCAGTCTGCTCGCTTTCTTGAGTGGATTTTCCACTGCCGCTATAGATAGGAGCATCTTGCTTTAAGGCTCTTTCGATTAGTTCCTTCGGTTTACGAATACCATCGGCAACAGCAGTTTCAATTACATGCTTTCCATTAAATCGGTTTATTTCCACTTTTGTATCTGCAGCAACAATAACGGCAACAGCATTTTCGATTTCTTCCGCTGTTAGCACATTTTTAGCTCCACCGGAACCGTTTGTTTCAACCTTTATATCAACACCCATTTCAGCAGCTTTTGCTTTTAATGAATCGGCAGACATATATGTGTGGGCAATACCAGTAGGACAGGCTGTTACCGCAACAATAAATTGTTTCTTGCCAGCCATTGATTGTTCTTCTTCTTTTTCCTCTTGGTCATAGGAATTAATAATATTCAAAACCTCATCAGCCGTACTAGCTTCTAATAGCTGTTTTCGTACTTCATCTTTTAATAGAATCGTAGAAAGGCGAGAAAGTGCTTCTAAATGTGTATTGTTTGCCCCTTCTGTAGCTCCAATCATAAAGAAGAGGTGGGAAGGCTGACCGTCTAGAGATTCATAGTTTACACCAGACTTTGATCTTCCGAACGCAATCGCTGCATGTTTAACGGCGTTTGTTTTTGCATGAGGGATGGCAATACCTTCACCAATCCCTGTTGTGCTTTGTTCTTCTCTTTTAATAATGGCCATTTTATATTCTGAGCGATCATTTAACTTGCCTGCATGGTCTAAAACGGTAACTAACTCTTCAATTGCACCGGTCTTTGTTGTACTAGTTAATGACAGGTTGATGGTTTCTTTGGTTAATAGCTCTGTAATCCTCATCATCATTCTCCTCTTAGTTTTGACTTTTCTACTTTTACTTGAGGGAGCAAGCCTTCCATTTTTTCGCGTGTGCATAATCCGATTGAAAATGCAGTTGCACTTCCAGCTGCCACACTAAAACGAAAAGCTTCTTCTATCGATTTTGTTTTTTCATAGGTTGCGATAAAACCAGCCACCATCGAATCCCCTGCACCAACAGAGCTTTTTACATCGCCTTTTGGGCTGGTAGCAATGAAGGCTTGGTCCTTATTAATCAGGACAGCTCCTTTATCCGCAAGAGATACGATCACGTTTTGAGCACCTTGTCTTACAAGCTCTTGTGCATAAGGAATGACCTCTTCACAAGAGTGTATAACGGTATTGAATAAGTCACCGAGCTCGTGATGATTTGGTTTGATTAGGAAGGGGTTTAATGGAAGTACCTTTTTAAGTAATTCACCTTCCGCGTCGACAACAAACTTCGTGCCATTTTCATTACATAGTTTCACAAGCTCTTCATACGTACTTTCTGGCATAGTAGATGGAATGCTGCCAGCGAGAACAAGGATATCTTCGCTTGTTAGTTCTCTGATTTTGCCTTTTAAGGCTTCAAAGTTTTCTTTTGAAATGTTGGGCCCTTTTGCATTAATTTCGGTTTCATTATCAGATTTTAGCTTTATATTGATTCTTGTGTCTTCATCGACCTTTACAAAGTCAGTGTTAATACCGTGTGAAGTTAGAAAATCTTCAATATAATCTCCGGTAAAACCACCTAAGAATCCAAGAGCATGACTGTCAACGTCTAATCTTTTTAGAACTTGGGAAACATTAATTCCTTTTCCGCCTGGAAATTTGGTTTCATTTTTTGTTCGGTTTAATTCGCCAAGCGTTACCTGATCTACCTCTACGATATAATCAAGTGATGGGTTTAAAGTAACGGTATAAATCATGATGTAACCACCTTAATTTTTGTTTTACTTTGATATTGCTCCTCTGTATCAGGGTCTAATTCATTTGTGATAATGGTGGCAAGATGTAAGTCAGCAATTTTTGCAAAAGCAATCTCTGAGAACTTTGATTCATCCGACAACACAAATGCTTCACGTGATAATGATATTGCTAATTTTTTCACCATTGCTTCTTCAGGGTCGGGTGTCGTATAGCCAAATTGCGAGTGAATTCCATTTACTCCCATAAAGCACTTATCAAAACGATAATGTTCAAGACTATCTAATGCTCCGCGCCCGATTAAAGCTTTCGTTGATGGCTTAGCATAGCCGCCTATTAAAAAAGTTTTTATATTTTTTTCTAGTAGTTCATTTACGTGTGTTAATCCGTTTGTTACTACCACAATGTTTTCTGGAAGGAAAGGAATCATTTCGAATATGGTGGATCCTGCATCTAGATAAATACAGTCTCCTTCTTCTACTAAGCTCCCAGCGTACTGTGCAATTTGACGTTTTGGTTGGAGGTTTTTGGAGGATTTCTCGATCATGCTTGGTTCCTGCAGCTTTCCTTGCAGTCTTGCAGCACCTCCATGAACTCTCTTAAGAAATTTTCCTTGTTCTAACTGTATAAGATCTCTTCGGATGGTTGACTCAGAGGAATTTGTTAATTCCACAAGTTCCTGAAGTTTCACTGAATTCTTTACCTTTAATGCTTCTAATATAATTTGATGGCGTTCTGGCTCTAACATTATTACCGCCTCCTAAAACGCTTTCATGTTTACTGATTTTATTTTACAATTGAATACAACAAAAATCAATCATCAAAATTCAAAAACGTTCTCTTTCGTTCAAAAAGCACCAAATAAAAAAGGATGCCTCTTTAGCATCCATGTAACAGATAGTATTCCCAAAATAAATTTAAAATGGTTCTCTAATATTGTAACGACGTAAAATGGTCTCAATCCTCATGGCTGTACTCAAGTTTCCTAGCACTCGAACTCTTCCAGTAAGCAGCGCAACCGTTCCGCTTTGTTTTCCTAATAAAAACTTTTTAAAATTATCGTACGATAACTGCATGGTGCAGGTTGGGGCAGTTGCTATTCCTTTTTTAATGGTTAGTTTTCCATCTTTAAAATAATGCTGATAGGTTCCTGTTTCTTCACCATGAACGTCATACTGTACAACAGCATCAAAACCTTTAATGGGACCGGGATTTTGATTGAAGATTTCTTCGATCCTTTCCATTAGGTCTTCTAAAGAGTACTCTCTTATTGCTTTTACCATTTAGCCATTCCCCCTAGAAATTAGTAAAACCAATGCATATTTCATAGTTTAATAATACTAATTGGGAAGTGTGAAGGTGGTGAACGTTTTCTCAATTTTTTAGATTTTTTACGCTTTTAAGATTTTAGTTAAAAATATAGATATATTTGAAACCTTATTGAGTATAATACGTATATGTAAACGTAGCGGATTTGAAAAAATTTTATAAGATAGGAAGAATAAATTTGGGCACAAATATAATGGTAGTAGCAAATTATATCTATGATATTTATTATTGGTTAATTTTGATTAATATTTTTGGTTCTTGGTTCCCACAATTTCAAACATCCAAAATAGGGTCGTTGGTTGGCAGGCTGGTTAACCCTTACTTATCTATCTTTAGGAAGTTTATCCCGCCGCTGGGTATGATTGATTTCTCTCCAATCATTGCGATATTTGCATATAGCTTTATTGGGAGATTTGCATTAGAAGGTCTCAAACAATTGTTAATCATCCTCGGTGCATTTTAATTAAAAACATTTTAGAAATAGGGCTTTACTTACCTATCGTAAGTAAAGCCCTATTTCTTTCTTTTGAGTATCATTTAACTGGTAAAATAAGTTAAACTTTAAGTAGAAAGATACAAAGGGGAGATTTTGATGAAATCGGCGTTAATTCTTGGGGGAACGCAATTTGTTGGCAAGAGGCTGGTACAATTATTAATCGATGAAGGGGTAGAGGTTACAGTCGCAACCAGAGGGTTGACACCTTACGCCTTCGGAGATCAAGTTTCTCGATTGATTATAAACCGTGAAGATGCAGAGTCATTAGAAAAAGCTTTTAAGGATAAGACCTGGGATGTGGTTTTTGATCAAACCTGCTATTCCTCACAAGAAGCTCTTGATACGCTGAATGTGCTAAAAGGAAAAGTTCAAAAGTATATCTTTACATCGAGTCAGGCAGTTTATGATTTTGGGGCCAACCATTTGGAGGAAAGTTTCAATCCATTCGGTTATAAGCCAGTACTAAAATCCAGAAGAGATTACATAGGGTATGTTGGATATCAGGAAGCAAAACGAGCTGCCGAAGCGATCCTTTTTCAGAATGCTGACTTCCCGGTCGTTGCCGTACGCTTTCCGATTATTATTGGAAAAGACGATTATACGAATCGGTTACAATTCCATGTGGAGCATGTAAAAGAAGGAAGACCGATGTTCATTGAACATCCTGACTTTAGATATAGTTTTATTGACTCAGGCGAAGCGGCTTCATTTTTATTAAGCGTGGCAAAGACCGATTATCAAGGTCCTGTTAATCCAGGCTCTGAGGAAGATATCAGTTTGGGTGAATTAATCAGCTTAATTGAGAAACTAATCGAAACAGAAGCAAAATTAAGTGAAGACGGTCATCCATCTCCCTATAATTTACCTGGGTCGTGGTCAGTGAATACCAGTCTGGTTCAGTCATTGGGCTTCCGTTTTACATCATTAGATAATCTTTTGAAAAAGTTAATCATTCACTATTCATAGTTGGGGGTATACCATGAGTATTCAGAAGGCTACATTAAATGAACTAAATTTTTTAACAGAGTTATTTGATTCCTATCGGGTGTTTTATAAACAGGATTCTGATATTGAAGGTGCAAGAGCTTTTTTAAAAGAAAGATTAATAAATGAGGATTCAGTAGTTTTCATTGCCTATGATGAGAGTAGTCCGGTTGGCTTTGTCCAGTTATATCCGACTTTTTCTTCTGTCGGTATGAAAAAATCATGGATCCTTAACGATTTATATGTAAATGCATCTGCTCGTAAGAAGGGTTTTGGGGAGAAGTTAATAAAAAAGGCGATTGAATTTGCGGAGGAAACAGGGGCAAAAGGTGTGTCATTAGAGACAGGTCATGATAATGTAACTGCACAGAGACTGTATGAAAAAATAGGATTCAAAAAGGAATCAAATTACTTCTATTATTTTTCATTGTAAAGGATATGTTGTAAATTTCAGGAATTAACACAAACTACTTCTAGCGGGAAAATTAATCCATCAAAGAGGAGGTAGTTTTAGTGAATAATAATGAACAAAGTACAACGATAATATCTAACGATGCATTGCGTGGTAAACCTTACTTGGATATCGACCGTGTCATTACAGAAGGTAACCCGCATAGCTCTACTCGTCTTAAGAATGATGCCGGTGGGGCGGACGAATAATTTAATTGACTTTTTCGAATCGTTCGAATAATATATTGTTAAATTTAACAAATAAAGGCAAAGAAGAGAAAAAGTAGAATGACATGGTTTTTCCACAGAGAGCTTCGGCAGCTGAAAAGAAGCAAAAACACTCATTTGAACAATGGTCTCTGAGCTTCGTACTGAACATACGTTATCGTATTAGTAGGCTGCGACGAGTTTTGACACTCGTTACCAATGTCACAGTATAAGAGTAGATTTTGGTTACTCCGTACTTGCTAAGGCAAATGGTGTGAGCTATTTGCGAAATAAGGTGGTAACACGTGGATATCAAACCTCGTCCTTAACTTTTACAGTTGAGGGCGGGGTTTTTTTATTTTTTTAAAAAAATAGGAGGTTTTACGATATGAGTATATTTATTGGCGGTGCATGGGCCTATGCGAACGGTTCCTTGCATCTTGGTCATATTTCAAGTTTGCTGCCAGGGGATATATTAGCGAGATATTACCGTTTGAAAGGGGAACAAGTACTTTATGTTTCAGGAAGCGATTGTAATGGAACTCCAATAACGATTCGCGCGAGACAAGAAGGAGTTGAACCACACGTTATTACAGACCGGTATCACCAGGAATTCCTTGAATGTTTTACAAAATTAGGATTTTCATATGATTGCTATACTCGAACGGACATCGAACATCACCACAAATTGGTTCAGGAGATTTTTTTAGAGCTGCTTGAAAAAGGTCATATCTATAAAAAAGAAATTGAACAAACCTATTGTGAGAAATGCGCTCAATTCTTACCGGAACGATATGTAGAAGGAATCTGTCCTGTGTGTAAGGAACCATCTCGCGGGGATCAATGTGATCATTGCTCTACTATTTTAGAACCCCTTGAATTGCTGAATAGCAGATGCAAAATATGCGGAAATCCACCTACTACAAAATTCACAGAGCATTTCTATTTTGCCTTAAGCTCATTCCAGGCTCACTTGGAAAACTATGTACAAACAGCGGAAAATAATAAGCTTTGGCGGGAGAATGCTGTTTCTCTTACGAAGAGATATTTAAAGGAAGGTTTACAGGATCGTGCCGTTTCTCGGGATTTGCCTATTGGAGTGAGTGTGCCTGTTGCTGGATATGAAGAAAAGAAAATCTATGTTTGGATTGAGGCGGTTTCGGGATACTATACTGCCAGCAAGCTGTGGGCAAAAGAATCTGGTAAAGATGATTCGTCGTTTTGGAATGCTTCTGCTAGATCCTATTACGTTCACGGGAAAGATAATATTCCATTCCACTCGATTATTTGGCCGGGGATTCTGGCTGGGCTCAGTAAGGAACCTTTACCAACTCATATCGTTTCAAATGAGTATTTGACCTTGGAAAAAAAGAAATTATCGACCAGCAGGAATTGGGCAGTATGGGTTCCTGATATTTTAGATAGATATGATCCTGATTCTATCCGGTATTTCCTAACGATAAACGCACCAGAGAACAGGGATGCAGATTTTTCGTGGAAGGAATTTATTTATAGTCACAACAGTGAATTATTAGGGGCATATGGGAACTTTGTAAATCGAACGTTGAAATTTATTACAAAATCATTTGATGGTGTTGTTCCTGATAAAGCTGTTTCTTCTGTGATTCAAGAAAAAGTCGATACTTTATATAAGGATATTGGCTGCTTAATTGAAGAAGCCTCTTTTAAACAGGGGCTGGAAAAAGTGTTCGAGTTGGTGCGGTTTTCAAATAAATACTTTGATGAACAACAACCGTGGAAGCAGATTCACGAAAATGAAGAGTCTTGCAAGCAAACCCTAGCAGCTTGCGTATATTTAATAGCAAACCTTGCGCATATCTTAACACCGTTTCTTCCGTTTTCGAGTGAAAAGGTTAAGGATTTGCTCAATATATCAGAGACTAACTGGAAACCTTTTATAGTTAAACCAATCGTGATATCCAATGTTGAGCCGTTATTTGAACGAATCGATCCAGCTAGAATTGAAGAAGAACTTGAAAGGCTAAACAAACAAACAAACAGTTTAAATAAGTGTGCCATAAAGGTTTCATGAAGCCCAAAAATCACATAAAAAGTGAAAAGTGGTCCCATGAAGGTTTCATGAAGCCCAAGAATCACATAAAAAGTGAAAAGTGGTCCCATGAAGGTTTCATGAAGCCCAAAAATCACATAAAAAGTGAAAAGTGGTCACCATAAAGGTTCCATGAAGCCCAATAATCATATAAAAAGCGAAAAGTGGTCACCATGAAGGTTTTATGAAGCCCGAAAATGATATAAAACTTGAAAAATGGTCATCATGAACGACTCCTCAATAGAATAACCTCAGATAAAGGTCAATACTTTTTTATTATCTATCTTTTTAGAATTTTAGTAATATAGTAGGTATATTATAAATTTCAAAAGGGAGGTCGTCCCATGGAAATTAGACAACTAACCTCTACAGATGCAGAGAAATACTGGAATCTTAGATTGGAAGCCTTAAAGGAAGCTCCAGAAGCTTTTCTAACTAGTTATGAAGACGCTCTGAAAAGAGAAAATCCGATTGCCCAGGTTGAAAGTAGCCTCTCGACAGAAGGCAATGACACTTTTGGGGCATTTGAAGGTGATGAGCTTATTGGGGTGGTAACACTCCTACAAGAAAAAGCTGAGAAAATACAACACAGAGCAAACATCTTTGCGATGTATGTGACGCCAAAAAAACAAGGAGCAGGTGTCGGAGAGGCATTGCTCACAGAAGCGATTAATAAAGCAAAATCAATAAAAGCAATCGAAAAAATAAATTTATCGGTCGTTGCAAGTAATGAACCAGCGAGGAAGCTATATACGAAACTTGGGTTTAAAGTATTTGGACTCGAAGAAAAAGCGATGAAACTGAATGGAGTTTATTTGGACGATGAACATAGGGTGCTGCATTTAAAATGAACAAACTTACGATTAGACAAGCAGCCATACAGGATTTATCAAAACTAGTACCTATATTTGATGACTATCGTGAGTATTTCGGTCAGCAAAAAGACCCGGCAGCGGTGAAACAATTCCTATTTGAAAAATTTGAACACATGGAATCAGTCATTTTTATTGCACAGCTTGAGGATGAAGTGGTTGGATTTACACAACTTTATCCTGTCTTTTCTTCGTTAACCCTCCAGCGTGTGTGGCTCTTAAACGATTTTTTTATAGCAGAGGAATTTAGGGGAAGCGGCGTTGGAACACAGCTTTTTGCGAAAGTGAAGGAATTTACTCTGTTAACAAAGTCAAAAGGCATTGAACTTTCGGTTGAACATTCAAATAAGAAGGCATGGGTGTTTTGGGAGAAACAAGGATTTAAGATGGATGAAGAATTTCGTTATTATTTTTATAAGTTATAAAAAGAGGTGCATTTTAAATGGTACAAGAAGAGCAGAGCAGCCTTGCTGCTGAAATAAGCGGAGATGGGTCGTTTAAACGGCAAAAAAATAGATTTGATACACCGTTTGGATTCAGTGAAGGCGAGCTTCCTATAGAGGCGGGACGATATCGTCTATTATGGTCAGCAGTCTGCCCCTGGGCACATCGCTCCGTGATTGTCAGAAGAATTCTTGGTTTGGAAGAGGTAATTAGTTTAGGTACGGCAAGCCCGATGCGTCCTAAACTTCCGCATGTAGACTGGGAGTTTTCTTTAGATGAAGATGGGGTAGACCCTGTACTGGGCATTCGCTATATGAGTGAAATTTATAAGAAAACAAAACCGGATTACGCAGGCAGGCCAACGGTACCTGTGATGGTGGATGTGAAGGAACAAAAGGTAGTGAACAATGATTATTTCAAACTAACAAATTATTTAGAAACAGTTTGGTCAGCCTTTCATAAGGAAAATGCGCCAAATTTATATCCGGAATTCTTACGTGAAGAGATTGATGCCTTAAACGATATCATCTTTCATGAAGTGAACAATGGAGTTTATAGATGTGGCTTTGCGCAGTCTCAGGAAGCCTATGAGCACGCGTATGATACATTATTTGCAAGATTAGATATGTTAGAGGAGCGGCTATCAAAACAACGTTTCTTATTCGGAGACTATATTACTGACTCGGATGTACGGCTATATGCAACATTAATTCGCTTCGATGCGGCGTATTATTCCGCATTTAAGACAAATCGAAATCGGATTGTTGACTTCCCGCATCTTTGGGGTTATCTAAGAGATTTATATCAAACTCCTGGTTTTGGTGATACCACTGATTTTGACGCAATCAAGAGACATTATCATCTTTCAAATCACATAGCTAGCAATGATCAGAAAGGTCATAATGGTATTTTGCCAAAAGGACCGGACCTATCTGGGCTTAATACCGAACACAATCGTCAGTATTTAAGCAACAAAGAAGATAAATTTTTAATTGATTAGGAGTGCACAATGATCATTCGAGAAGCTATGGAAAGAGAATTACCTTATATACGAGAGCAAAGAGTCAACGCTTATGTTGAACATTCAGCGAAAATTCCTGAAGGTCATTGGCTCGCTCTAAAGCAGGCAATCTTATCAGAGGGTGATACGCTTCCTGGTGTGGAGAGAATAGTAGCTGAAATCGATGGAGAAATTGCAGGAAGTGTTGTTCTATTTCCTGCTAAAATCGATGCATATGATGGGAACGTGGAAGTTCTGGATTATCCGGAAATTAGAATGCTTGCTGTATCACCGGAAATGAGAGGCAAAGGTGTTGCATCCGCTTTAGTGTCCGAATGTATTCAACGGGCTAAAGCGCGGGGATATCAGTCGATTGGGCTCCATACCGGGGAATTCATGGAGACTGCAATGGAATTATATGAGCGATTGGGATTTGAACGATTGCCACAATACGACTTTGAACCTGCTAACGATGGAATCATCGTAAAAGCCTATCGACTTTCTCTTAATAAAGATTAAGGAGCCGATGAATGATAGAAATTTGCAAAGCAGACCCTAGCCATGTTCAAGGAATAGCAAAAGTGTTTTCTGATGGATATCGTGCAACATATGGTGAAACACATTCAAAAGAATATATTGAAAGAATCATAAGCGAGTTCTACAACACCGATAGAATAGTAGATGAAGTAACAAAAACCAGCAGGTATTGGGGAGGCTACTTTGTAGCGCTTGATAATAATGAAGTAGTTGGTGCGGGCGGGGGAGGAATGATCAATGATACAGCTGGGGAATTATTTGTGTTGTATCTAGATCCTAACCGGCGCAATGAAGGTATTGGAACTATGTTGCTAGAGGCGGTTACGAAACAGCAGAAAGAAGAATATAATGCCAGTGAGCAGTGGGTTTCCGTACAAAAAGGGAATGAAAAAGGTATCCCCTTTTATGAAGCAAGAGGATTTATTTTTCAACATGAACAAAATGGGTATGGAAATGCAGATGGGGAAGATTACATATCACTAAGATATTGTCGTCAACTATAAAATAACCGAGAGCTTGGAGTGTGTTCCTTGCTCTCGGTTATTTAGTTGGTTTGGGAACCGTTTTTATTTTATAGATAAAGTAATAATATTTATAAAAAACAATCAATACCAGCATAAGCCGGATGAAAAAGCTTTCGAGAATAAAGAAGGGAATGGCGATCATCACGTCAGCAAATAACAAAATCGTCAGTTTTTGTTTTAACGTCATGGCCCTCTCTTTTACAAAAGTCTCTAAATGACGTGTATAAAGAGTTGTCCCTTTAAACCAGTGCTCGAATCGTTCAGATCCCTTCACAAAGCAGTAGGATGCTAAAAGAAGCAAAGGAGTTGTCGGCAGCACTGGTAAAACAAGACCCAAAACGCCTAAGCCGAGGGCAATAAAACCGATGATGATATAGAGGAATTTAATAATTTTGCGCATGTTTGCCCCTTTCTGTTTTATTTACCTATATTATATCATGTAAAAAAAGAAAGTTTTTTGACAGATTAAGTACATAAAAACCGTTTCAACCACCATTATGTTAAAATAGTCAAGTCAAGATATTGGGGGTTGATTAAATGACTTTCTATCAAACTATAGTAGTTTTACACATTTTTTCGGCGATTATGGGAATGGGCCCTGGGTTTATCTTAACGACCGTGGTTAAGTCGGGGAAAACCATGACAGAGTTAAGGCATTCCTATGCCGTTCGACATAAACTTCATATTTTTGTGATGGTAGGCGGCACGCTTGTACTTATCACAGGTTTAATCATGGGCTTCATGAATCCAAGCCTGTTCCAAACGGGCTGGTATGTAACAAGTCTAGTTCTATTTTTAGCAGCCCTGGCAATTGGGCCGCTTGTCCTATCACCCAGATCTAAACCGGTTAAGGCTTTGTTAGCATCACATAAAGGTGAGGAAATCCCTGAAGAGTATTATCGTTTATCAAAAATACTGTTCCGCTATGAATATTTGGAAAATGCAATTTTTATAGTCATTATCGCCTTCATGATACTAAAACCATTTTAGATACTCTCAAGGTAATCGAAAAAAAGATGGCACAAGAACATAAGAGGTTCATAGTGCCGATAAATGACAAGAGCAGAGTTTACGGTAACTATAAGAGGTTCATAGTGACAGAAATGACAAAATAAAAGGTATGGTCATCCTCGACCATACCTTTTTAATCTCACAAATCGGAATAAAGATAAGATATTACTTCACCAATTCTCTTTTTAAACGAGGTATAGTTGTGCTTGCCATTTTGAATCGTTTCATAGCGGGTATCAGCAATTTTACTGCTCACAATCTCATAGATAGATTGAATCATATCTGAAAACTCGGTATTAAGTTCCTTATTGCCACTAACTTCATGAGTGCCAAAATCCATATAAAACTTTTCAACTCCGGACAGATCGGAATCTCTTACGAATACTTCAAGTTCCTCTTGGTTCCGATAATAGCCAGGTGATATCGCCGCAATCCGCTTGAAAATTTGTGGGTATCGGCAGGCAGCATATGTAGAAATAAGTCCTCCTAACGAAATTCCGGCCATTGAAGTTTGACTCTTTATAGTTCGGTATTTATCATCGATCAAAGGTTTGAGTTCATTTACGATAAAGTCTAAGTATTGTTCACCTTTACCGCCTGCCGAAACAGGGTGACCAATGATTCTTTCAGCGATGGCGCCATTTACCCATGGGCAGTATTCGTTAATTCGTTCTTCTCCTTCTGGATTTAAATCAATGGCTACAACGATAATTTCTACCTTGTTTTCATCTAAGTAATCCTTCAATCCTAAAGATATCCCTTTAATCGCACCTTCATCTTCAAAAACATTTTGCCCATCGTGCATATACAATACGGGATAATGTTTGTTTGATTCGTGATAATTCACAGGCAAATACACTTTAATCATTCTATCTTGATTGAATGTAGACATATAAACATGAGATTTTTCTAACACTATAGCACCTGCTATTCTTATATTCTATTTCATTAATTTACCATATTTTAGAACGTTTTGGAGCAATAAAAACAGGCTGGTGAGACTTTTTGTCTCACCAGCCTGAGGAGTCAATTATTCCCTAGATATACTGATTAAAACCAGAATGGGCGTCTTCTGTCGTCTCTTCTGTCATCTCTTCTTCTGTTATCCTCGTCAACAATGATAACTCTATCTGCACGGATAATAACTTCGTCTGCATTAATGACAACTCGTCTGTCATCTCTTCTGTCATCTCTTCTGTCATCGTTGCGATCCATAGCACCGCCTACATCGTCATTATTACGGCATCTTCTGTTGCGGTCTTGTACACCTGCAACATCTTCGTCACGACGTCTTCTTCTAGACATTCAAATCCCTCCTTTCACGCTCGTACTATAAAATATGCTTGTACAAAAATATGTGATTGGACAAATTAAATATTTTTTACCAGAAAGATAGGAAGGAGATTTGTTTGAATTTGTTGAAATAAGGTAAAAATAGAGGATTGTCAGGATGGATGAGAGGAAGGGCAAACATGGATATAGTGGAAAAGGCTCTACAGATTGCCAGCAAAAATCATGAGGGACAATATCGGAAAAACTCGGATATTCCCTACATAACACACCCAGTTGCGGTTGGGATGATGTTATTAAAGAGCGGCTATAGTGAGGAAATCGTTGCAGCTGGAATTCTACATGACACTGTTGAGGATACGCCGCTATCATTAGATGAAATCAAATGGGAGTTTGGACCAAAAATCGCAGAGCTAGTTGAAGGTAGTTCAGAACCGGATAAATCCCTTCCGTGGAAAGCTAGGAAGGAACATACGATAGAGTTTTTACAAACTGCTTCTGAGGATATACGGGCTGTCGTCTGTGCAGATAAACTTCATAATATCCGTTCTATCATGAGAGATTATGAACAAGTTGGCGAAGAGGTTTGGAGTAGATTTAATGCTGGTAAAGAGCAGCAAAGGTGGTATTACACCAATATTGTAGAGAGCTTAGGTTTACAATCATCATTTGATTTACTAATAGAATTACGTAAAGAAGTAGATAAGTTTTTCGGGAGATGATAATGGATGAAGGATTATAAGGTTCATACATATGAAGAAGCGATAGACGTAATAAAAGAAATTGGATTTCTACCTTTGGCAAAGCTCATCCCTGATTATCCTTCACTCGACGGAATAACGTTGAAAGAGCATTGGTATACCGGTTCTGAGCTGGATCCATGGATGTGGCGTGCAAAATTTCCTGGAGATGGAGCAGCTGCTTATGGAAAGTTTGTTAAAAAGAAATCCGTTTTAATATCTCCTGAATTGTTACCTTTGATACGTGTGATTTTGGGATCTTCACTTTCAGTAAAAGAACGCTATCAAGATGGGCTAATGTCAAGAGAAGCTGTTGAGCTATATACGTTGATTCGTGAGAACGAAGGAATAGACACAAGAGTTCTAAGAGTAGAGGCAGGAATGAAGGATAAGGAGAAGAAGAAGCCATTTGATCATGCCTTACTTGAATTGCAGGGTTCTTTGGATATTGTTGTTTCAGGGACCAAGGCAAAGACAAACGAAGCAGGAGAGAAAAATGGCTGGAGCAGTACTTCATTTGAGACAATGAAATTTTGGTCACAAAATCATAGCATTAAGGAAAGTACCTTAGAAGTGGAAGATGCTAAAATGATGTTAAAAGACCATTTTGCTGCTTTGTGTAGTCCGGAGGCAATGAAATCTATTAATAAAATATTTGGGTTATAGAGGAAATCACGCTGATTTCCTTTTTTTGTGTATTTATAGCCCAGCCGGGATACTAGCACGGCCCCACTTTCCTACAAATTCATATTTTAATAAAAAGGAGTTGAAAAATATGAGTTGTAGAAGGAGAAAGTTTCCGTTCTGTGTTTTTTCGGGGTATAGATGGTGTGGACCTGGCTGCAGCGGTCCAGGACAACCTATTAATGATGTAGATTCCTGCTGCTACAAACATGACCTTTGTCTTATGCGTGGTAACTCCCCTTGTTACTGTGATAAAAAGTTTTTGGAATGCCTTCATTCCAAAAGGAATCCCCATACCAAAAAGGGCAGACAAGCAAATGTCATGTATAATTTCATGAAGCTAAAAACCAGTTTCACATGTGATCATCGAAGCAGATGTTAGATCAATCAATACATTAAACAGGCTTTTTTTTCTAATTTACAAATCCATTTATAGAAACCTAATAAGATTAGTAACAATATTGGGTCAAGGATTGCTGCATGCCACAGTTTCCACCAGCCATAATGAAAGTATCCCCAAGGTTCAGGCAGCAGGGTAATGACTTCATAGATTAAAATTGCAACCACAAAAACAGTTAAATATATTGCTTGTTTCATCCAGCCCTTTTTAAATGGGAACCAATTTAAAAAAAACATATTTACTGGCGGAATGAGGAATACATGTGGAATAATTCCCCGCCAATCTAATTCTTTATCGAAGTACCAGTAAGCATGATATTTGAATTCAATAAAAACATCGAATAGTACTTGTAAGGCAATCGTAAATAACCAAATATGTAGAATTTGGTTGCCATTTAGTAATTTATTTGTTTTAAACCCCAGGTAATTAAAGACGGCAAGTGCTATTAAAAGTCCTATCATGAAATTTCCCTTTTTTATTTTTTAATATGCCCTTCCATTTATGGGTCATACCCTGTATTGTTATTTCTCTCATCTCTAATACGCTTCTATAAAATGTAGAAGGCGTAACCAAATTTGATTTTACCATTAATAACATTCTCTCAATTTGGTTTATTATTAGTTGGTTTTTCCTGTATAAAAGAATCTTTATCCAATTCATGGAATATTCCAATTTGGCATTAGTTAGTTATTATCACGTTACGACTTTTTTTGATGCGGTCCGTAACTATATGGTTGTAGATGGAGGATCTCTTGGCGATTTTATCATCTGGATGCCAATTATCACCTTATTCTTTTTTCTAACCCTGGGTACAAAACGAGGTTTGTATTACTCCATCGTCATATTTCTTGCAACTTTTGTTATTGGTATCGTGTATTTACACCTTCTATCCTCAGAATCGATTGATTCGCTCGGTCAATTTTACTTTGCTAACCTAGTTTACATTATCGTTCTCTACTACGCTCAGCATGTGTTTAAGACTTATGCAGATCTTGAAATGTTTAAAAAGCACGCCTACTTCGATTCATTAACGAGAATCGCCAATCGTCTGCTGATTGATGAATGGCTTGAAAAGAAACTCAAAGCTTTCGAGGACAGGAGAGAAGGTTTTTTAATCATTTTCTTTGATATTGATCATTTTAAGTTAGTGAATGATAACTATGGGCATAAAATTGGTGATGAAGTCCTGGTAGAGTTAGCGAAACTCATCCAGCACCATCTTACAAATCGAGAGTTTTTTGGACGATGGGGTGGGGAAGAGTTCATTGTCATCTCTAGTACATCAGGGGAAGGTACGGTTAAGCTAGCTGAGAAATTAAGGGAAGTAGTGGCTAACCATGATTTCAAAAGGGCAGGAAACCTTACAGCTAGTTTTGGGGTTACCCAATCTAGACCAGGGGACAGCATCGATTCTCTATTGAATCGTGCTGATAAAGGTTTATATCAATGTAAGAATTGTGGAAGGAATCAAGTTAGTTATATTAAGTGAAGGGTCAGTGCAGTGCACTAACCCTTTTTTGCGGAATTTATGGTTTTTGTGTTTTTTAATTAGGCAAAAAAAGAGCCTGGTACACGGGTACCAGGCTAAATTATGGGAAGTTTTAAGAATAAGGTTCCTTAAACCTTAAGACTCAAATAAGTTATCTTTATAATAAGAAAAACATTTGTAGAAGTTATAGAGAAGTTATGTGGAATTTGTGAAGATGGCATAATAGGCAAAAAAAAAGGATTGGTACCCGGGTACCAATCAAATTATGGGAAGTTTTTAAGAATAAGGTTCCTAAAACCTAAGTCTCAAATAAGTTATCTTTATAATAGAATAAACATTTGTAGAAGTTATAGAGAAGTTGTGTGGAAATTATGAAGATGTTAATACGAAAATTTTTCCGTATGAGTGAAAATGGATAAAATATCTAATAATAAATTGGCCGGTTAAATTTATTATTAGGAGATGAATTGAATGAAACACTTATCAAAAATCTTGGTTTTGTTTCTCTCATTTGTATTAATCTTCCCAACATTCACAAATGCTGAAGGGAACGAACGTGCCGAGCGGCAAACGCAGCCACTAAGTCAGAAAGCCGTCCAGCTTAGGGTTGATATGAAGGAACTTTGGACGGAACACGCTTTTTGGACAGAAAAGTTTGTAACAAGTTTCATTGCAGGTCTTGAGGACCAAGAACCAGTGCTAACAAGATTATTAAAAAATCAGGACGATTTTGGGAATGCCATCAAACCTTATTATGGAGAAGAAGCAGGTAACAAACTTGCAAAGCTGTTAAGAGCGCATATTCAAATTGCCGGTAAGGTAGCGGCAGCAGCGAAAAGTGGAAATCAGCCTGATTTCAAAAAATACAGTGATGAATGGTTTAAAAACGCAGATGATATTACAAACTTTTTAAGTGCTGCGAATCCTAATTACAATAAAAAAGAATTAAATGAAATGATGTATATGCATTTAAGATTTATTACAGAAGGTGTGGCGGCCAAACTTAATAAGTCTTGGAATCAGAACATTACTGCATTAGACAAAAATCAAAATCATCTAATGCATATGGCTGATTTCCTTACAAACGGGATTATCAAACAGTTCCCAAATAAGTTTTAATAAAAATGGAGCCCAACATAACGGTTGGGGCTCCATTTTTTTAATGCGGTAAAAATGCCAGCTGATAAAAGAATAAGACAGCAAAAACATATAGAAGCGGATGAACCTCACGCCATTTTCCTTTCACTATTTTCAGAAGAGGATAGCTGATGAAACCAAGTGCAATGCCTGTGGCAATGCTGGATGTTAACGGCATGCTTAGGATTACTAGAAATGCCGGGAAGGCCTCATCTAATTCATTCCATTTAATTTTTGCAATGCTTCCCATCATCATACTGCCGACAATGATTAGGGCAGGAGCGGTAATCGCAGAAATACCTGAAACGGCACTGACAAGAGGTCCGAAGAATGCCGATAGAATAAACAAAATAGCAACGGTAAGGGAAGTTAATCCTGTCCGTCCTCCTGCTGCAACTCCTGATGTGGATTCAATAAAAGCGGTTGTTGGGCTTGTACCAAACATGGCTCCGATTGATGTAGCAACAGAGTCAGATAGCAATGCTTGACGCGCACGTGGGAATTTTCCATTTTTCATTAAACCAGCCTGATTTGCAACACCAATCATTGTTCCGGTGGTGTCAAAGATGGTTACTAGAATGAATGAAAAGACAACTGCATATAGACTATGCTCAATAACATCACTTAATGCTGTAATAGGGTTTCCAACAATTAACCCTTCAGGAAGGGATGGTAATGAAACAAAGCCTTGATCGAATGAAAGTTGGTTCGTAAAAAAGGCTATGAGTCCTGTGATAATCATTCCAAAAAATAGAGCACCATTAATTCGCAGCACCATCAGAATGAGTGTAATCGCTAAACCGATGATTGCAAGCAGTGCTGAAGGAGACCTAAGATCACCTAATCCAACAAGATTGGTAGGATGAGCAGTAATAATGTGTGTAAGTCTTAGCCCGATAAAAGCAATAAATAAACCTATACCTGCTGTAATCCCATGTTTCAGGTTATCTGGAATCGCATCGATTAATTTCTCTCTAAAGGGCGTTAAAGATAAAATAACAAAAATAATACCAGCAATAAAAACAGCAGCAAAGGCTGTCTCATAATTAATATTTTGTCCGCCGCCGACAACAGAGTATGCGAAGTATGCATTAAGCCCCATACCGGGTGCAATGGCGATTGGATAATTTGCAAACAAGGCCATCCAAAGTGTCCCAACCACAGCAGAAATTATCGTTGCTGTGAAGACTTGTTCAAATGGAACACCTGCATCAGCAAGAATGACTGGGTTAACAACGACAATGTAGACCATTGTAAAGAAGGTTGTGATTCCTGCGAGTAGTTCAGTTTTTGTATTTGTTTGGTTTTCTTTTAGTTTAAACATAAGTTCCTCCAAAACACGAACATTTATTAATAACCTTTATATAATATTCGTTTTTAGTGATATTTTCAAGCGTTACTTGAAAAAATACACCACTTTAAATGTGACAATTTATATTTAACCCCAAACTTCATCTAGCGTTTCTCGAAACAATTGATTTAAGACTTCGGTTTGGTCAGATTTATTTACTGATATTTCCCTTACATACTGCTCTAAATGCTCAATCTCGCCTTCAACGAAATGATTGATGAGCTCAGTTCTAGGATTTGGATCAAGAACTTCACCAGCTTTTTTAAGCTTAATTATATCGTCGAGTACTATGCTAATCTCATTGGTTGGATGAATATCCTCGACTAGCTGTGTAAATTTAATAGGGGGAAATGCATGGTGCTTTTCAATCCACTTAGCTGAGAACAGCGGCCGGAATATGTTGATATATCTTTTTATTTTAACTTCCCTTCGGTTTAAGTAATCTCTATAATTACCTTTTGCCATTTTTAGGTAATGGTGAATGCTAGCAATGGGAGAAAAGATTTGACTTTCTAATTCTTTCATTTTACTGATCGCAGAGGACTCTTGGTAGTATACGATAGTTGAATGAAGCCATTCCAGCAGAGGCGGATTTGATTTGCGGAATAACCGTAATGCTTTGGTTAGTTCCCAGCCATTCAAGTCTAGAAGTTTGTCTACAGGGATTGAGATTTTATCATGCTTCGGGACTTCCAGCACGTCGCGCCTTTGGTCGATTGAGAGATACCATTCCTTTTTATGAACATAAATAAATCGGACATCATAATCGCTATCTTTAGAAGGGAATCCCCAGGCTCTGCTGCCTGATTCACAGGCATAAAGAATTTTTACATTAAATTCTTGTTCGATTTGTTTTAGGACTAATAAAATGTGTTCTTTCAATTTGATACCTCATTTACTTAATTTGTAACTTCCCTTTAACAGACTTACTATGATTAATACATCTTAGCACTGTGAGAGCTATTCTCATAAACACCGCCATAAGGGTCAAGGGAATAACGTCCTTATTGTTGAATATATAAACAATAGGGCATTATTCCTTTTTTAATGAATAAACAGGGGGAGATAAGATGTTATCGAGGCAATTAATTATCTATTTCCTGCTTTGTATAATTGCAATTGTCATGGTTAGAGAATTTTCATTTAACCTCGAGTCCTTTTCCGGTAACCGTAATTCAGTCATTCTTATTTTTCCATACGTATTGTTGACCTTTTCCCTTTTTGGGTATGAATTATTTCTAAAACTTAGGGATGCTTCATTTAACGTTTGTACTTGGCGAAAAATGATCATATGTTCCTTTATCGTCATGCTGGCCTCAAGTGTATTAGAATTTGTATATTTTTCTGAGTTCATTCATAAGTTTGGCAGACCGCTTACAAGGGAAGCATCTCGAATTTACATCTATCCATGGTTAAACCAATACACAAATATGGTCTTTGTTAACTATTACACCTTCCTCATGTATGCTTCTACAGTAACGTTCTGCACATCATTAATAACGTTGGTTAAAAAGTAATCCACAATTATCATGAAATCCTTCCATTTTACTTCAAAAGCAATAGCTATAATGCCATTTTTTTATCTTTTAATCTGTACAAAAATTTTCTTCCTAAACACATATGTTTTTTGTTGTTGTTCTTATGAGATTTGCCATATAATAGGGTTATAAAAAGTTCACATAATTGTCAAATTTATTTTATTAATATAATGGAAAAGTGTTAAACATAATCGGTAGAGATGGAGGGAACGGAAATGATTAGAATGGCTGTTGCTGGTGTCTTGGGTTTTGTTTTAATTTTTATAGAATCAATGATCGTGATGAAAATTAAAGGGTATCATGGTATCGAATTTGGCGGGTTAGCACCTTTTATTAATGTTTGGGCGATGAATTTCTTTTTAGTATTTGCTATCCTTACACAAATCACTAATTGGTATCAGGATCGTGTAGGTTTTGAAAATCCAGAAGAAGATAATAGTTATTAAAAAAGTGCCTCAATCAACATGTGATTGAGGCACTTTTCGTTACGCGTGTTGTTTTGCTGTTTCTTTACCTTTGAAAACTGTTTTACGGATGACTGGAACCACCCAGCGGTCAAGACCAATGCGTCCTGCGTTGTAACCAGCAGTTAAAATGATGAAACCTAAGAAAATGTCAGTTGGGTTATGTGATACAGTTCCTGCTAAGAAGAAAGAGAAGTTCATCACTAGACCAAAGAACATTGCTGCAGTTGTTAAACATCCTAATAGAAGTCCTAAACCGATTAATGTTTCGCCCCAAGGAACGATAGTGTTGAAAGTATCAATGTTTGGAAGTGCAAAGTTACTTAAGAAATCAACATACCAGCCATAAAGCACATTTCCTTCTGGACCTGTTACTGGTTTCGCAATGGCACCTTTTAGGAAACCTGAAGCATCAAATCCGCCGCCTGTTAATTTTCCTAAACCAGCTGTGAACCAAGAATAACCAAGATATAAACGAATGACAGTTAAAATAGCCGCAGAAATTTTGTTTTCTCTTAATAATTTGTTAAACATAATGTATTCCGCCTTTCAAAAATTAGTTTATATTTGATAGTTTCACTATATAAAATTTTGAGGGTTAACAACATGGCTGTAGTGATAAGTTCACACTTTGTTTAAAATGTTTTGGCAGAATCTTGAACAACTTGGTTGAAAATTACTTTGCAGCTGTTAGGCTGTTGCTTTGCTGCCTTCAGTTTTCATTGTTTTACGGATGAATGGAACTACCCAGCGATCTAGACCGAAACGACCTGCGTTATAACCAGCAGTTAAGATGATAAAACCTAAGAAAATATCGGTTGGATTGTGAGATACAGTTCCTGCTAAGAAGAAAGAAAAGTTCATCACTAGACCAAAGAACATTGCCGCAGTTGTTAAACATCCTAATAAAAGTCCTAAGCCGATTAATGTTTCGCCCCAAGGGACGATATGGTTGAAGATATCAATGTTTGGTAAGGCAAAGCTATCTAAGAAGTGAACATACCAGCTATAAACCATGTTGCCATCTGGACCTTTTACTGGATTAGCAACTGCTCCTTTTAAGAAACCAGAAGCATCGAACCCGCCACCTGTTAATTTTCCTAAACCTGCTGTTAACCAAGAATATCCGAGATATAAACGTAAGACTGTCAAAATTCCAGCCGCAATTTTGTTTTCTCTTAAGAAATTCATAAACATTATAAAGCCATCTCCTTGTTAAATATGTTTTATATATTTATTACACTGCTAATATAGCAAATTAATCTTGAATTGAGGGTAAATTGTTCACTGTTTCACATATTTGTAAAAAAGATTTGAACAAATTGTAAACATGGGCAGGGAAAGTTTTTTTATAAGAAGCTCTTGATAAAACTAATGTCGTTAGTTAAAATAAAACTAATGATATTAGTTAAAGGAGCTGGGGATTTTGAGAATGCTAAAAAAGGGATTTTTATATCAGGTAACCTTTATGGCAAGTGTGTTTCCGGTAAATTGCTATTTGGTCGAAGAAGAGCATGGATTGACCTTAATAGACGCAGCTCTGCCATTTAGTAAGAAGGGAATTTTTACGGCTGCTGAAATGATTGGAAAACCAATTACAAAAATAATTTTAACTCATGCACATGAGGATCATGTGGGTGCACTTGATAAGATAAAGGAAGAACTGAATGATGTACCGGTTTATATTTCGGTGAGGGATAACAGAATAATGAATGGAGACAGTTCGCTTGATGTGCACGAGCACCAAACTCCGATTAAAGGTGGCGTCCCAAAAAAGCTGAAGACCAGAGCGAATGTACTATTAAAAGAAGGAGACCTTATCGGTTCGTTGGCAGCTATTGAAACTCCGGGACATACTCCGGGATCGATGTCTTTCATTGATAATCGGACCAAGGCCCTAATTGCAGGGGACGCCTTTCAAACTAGAGGTGGAATAGCAGTAGCGGGAGATATAAAACCATGGTTTCCGTTTCCAGCCTTTGGTACATGGAGTAAAGAAACTTCATTAGCGAGTGCAAAGAAATTGGTGAGTTTTCAACCTAAGCTGCTTGCAGTCGGACATGGTGAGATGGTGGAGAACCCAATTAGAGTAATGGAACTGGCAATCAAACGTTTAGAGAAGAAATTGAGCTAAAGGAGTTAGAGATGGATGTCACCTAGACCAAAGGTTGGACTTGATATAAAGGAGATTTTAGAAGCAGCAGCGGAGTTGGCAGACCAGTTTGGGATGCAAGAAGTTACCTTGGCAAATCTAGCTAAGAAATTAGAAATCCGTCCTCCTTCGTTATATAACCATTTTGATGGGCTGGGCGGGTTAAGAAAGAAAATGGCAATATATGGAGTAGACCGGCTATATGGGGTATTAGCAAAAGCAGCTATTGGAGTCGCAGGAGATGAAGCTGTTCTAACTATAAGTAAAGCATATGTTAACTTTGCCCGGGAGCATCCTGGGATTTATGAGGCAACATTGATGGCACCGGATATGGAAGATGAGGATGTTCAGCTTGCGGGTTCTAAGATTGTTGAACTCACTATTCGGATTTTACAGGCTTATAGTTTAGAAGGGGACACTGCCTTACATGCAGTTAGAGGCCTCCGAAGCATTTTACACGGTTTTTCTTCATTAGAAAAGAGTAGTGGATTTAAAATGTCGCTAGACCTAAATGAAAGCTTGGAAATTATAATAAAAGCGTTTATTCAAGGCATTCAAGAGAGTTAGTTTTTTTGGAGCAGTTTCGCAGAGAAAAGTTATTCTAAGATTTACCAAACCCTTAAAAATCAAAAGAAAACAATACATTTCCCGCTAAACTTAAAGGACTTACCAAATGGCAAGTCTTCTTTTTTAATAAGATGCTATAATATTAGTAATATCATGATTAAAGGAATGAGATATATGCGCAAACTTGAGAAATTGGGTCTAGTATTGGACGTTGAAACAACAGGATTAGGGCCGACTACAGATGAAGTAATAGAACTTGCTCTGAAATTGTTTTCTTATAGAACAGATACGGGTGAGATCCAAGAAATTATTGAGGAAGATTCTTTCTTGCGAGAGCCGCTTACCAGTTCTGCTAGAAGGAACTATGACCGTGCGTACCAAATTCATGGGATTCCCTATGAACTGGTGGCAGGGAAGAGTTTCACCGATGTAAAGATTAAATCTTATTTCCATCGCGCAGATTCAGTTTTTGCTCACAATGCTTCCTTTGACCGCAGCTTTCTCTATCATATGTACCCAGAAGTGAATGATTTAAAGTGGTTTTGTACCATGCGGGGTGTGAAATGGAAGAACTATGGCTTTCCAAATGGTAAACTCCTAACCCTATTGCAGGCACACCAAATTACAAATCACCAAACACATAGAGCACTTGACGATATTACATACCTCATGGATCTGCTCAGAAAAACCAGTCCAAATGGAAACCTCTATCTTCAAGAAGTACTCGAAAATGGACCAATGAGAAAATACCAGCCAGCAGCCACCCGCACCAAAATGGGCTAATAGCACACTAAAAAGCAACAGACCAAATCTCAGCGATTTGGTCTGTTGCTTATGTCTCCTTTACAACTGTCCGCCTGAGGTGGAAAGTGTCCACGAGCGGTGCCTGTCACCAATCACTGTCACCAATCACCCACATTATAAGTATCTTTCTTCGATGATTTTGCAATGGTGCATTTGGTGGCCTACGATGATGTAGGCGATGGCTCGTGTGGTGATTTCCATTCCGTTTGCGTTGCCTTTGTTTTCCCATGCCTCACTTGGGAGGTTTTGAATGAGGGTGATGGTGGCGTTTCTGACTGCTTTGAAGTCTTCTAGTATGGTTTTTATGGATAGGTTGTTTGTTTGTGCTGCCTGGACGTATTGGTTCTCTTCAAAACCTGCTAAAGGTGTTTGATCACCGCGCCCTACACGCAAGAGGCGGTAGCTCATGATTCTTTCGGTATCCGTTATGTGGCCAAGTACTTCTTTAATACTCCATTTGCCTGGTGCATAACGATTTAAACTTACTTCCTCAGAAATCCCTTCGAAAAGTGAAACTGTCTTTTCAAGACTTTCTCTTAACAACTCTACTAAGTCACCTTCAGGAACTAGGTCAACATACGGTACATAATAAACTGGATACTCATTTTTTGCTGGACGTTGAAACAACATTATCTTCTCCTTTCAATTAATAATCCACAAAGCAAGCCTACCACAATATTTGAAATAATTAAATAATTGACCGCAATCTGGCAGATGTTTAAGATGGAAAATTTTTTTATAACCGCTTACAAAATATTATTGACGAATATTGTCGAGGGTGATATTCTATGTATACAGTTAGTTTGTTAGTTCATTAAACAAATTAATTGGAATATACAACCATTCTCGAGATGTCTGGTATTATTTTTATTTCGTATTTTAGTAAGGGGTTTCACAAAAATAAACTTCTAAGAATTTGCAATTATGTAAGGGTTTTAATTAATTATTTTAGAATGATTTTATTGGGAGGGTTAAAAATGGCTCAAGCATTACAAAAGAAAGTAGAAACCCCACAATCAGCGGGGAACGCAGTTCGCCCATTTGGGATGAGAGATAAGTTAGGTTATCTATTTGGTGATTTTGGAAACGATTTCTTCTTTATTCTAGTTGCAGCTTTCCTTATGGTTTATTACACCGACATATATGGTCTTAATCCAGCTGCTGTCGGAGGACTATTCCTGATCGCACGTTTATGGGATGCAGTTGCTGACATTACATGGGGTCGCTTCATTGATACGAGGAAAGCAGGAAAGAATGGAAAGTTCAGACCTTGGATCTTTAGAATGTCATTTCCACTTGTCATTACTGGTGTATTAATGTTTGTTCATATTCCAGGAATGTCTGATGGATTTTACCTTGCGTATGCATATGTAACCTATATTATTTGGGGAACATTATATTCTACTGTCAATATTCCTTATGGCTCTATGGCTTCTGTAATCACAGGTGATCCTGTTGAACGTACGGCATTATCTAGCTGGAGAACATTAGGTGGGAACTTAGCTGGGTTAATCATTAATGTTGTAGGACCTATGATTTTGTTTGTTGATAATAAAGCAGATGCAAATCGATTCCTTTTAGGCGCTATCATTTTCGGTGTTCTTGCAATCGCTTGTTATATGGCATGCTATAAATTATCTGTTGAACGTATTGTAATGGATGAAACAAATAAACCAAAAGCGAACTTTGGCAAAACGGTAAAAGGTCTTGGTAAAAACAGACCACTCATTGTGTTCCTTACTCTTTCTTTACTATTCTTGGTTTGCTTTATGTTAATTGGTACGGTAAACGTGTATTTATTTAAGGAT
This sequence comes from Neobacillus niacini, assembly GCF_030817595.1. Lineage (GTDB taxonomy): Bacteria > Bacillota > Bacilli > Bacillales > Cytobacillaceae > Neobacillus > Neobacillus niacini_G. The sequence continues at coordinate 3,749,451 of NZ_JAUSZN010000001.1, read as the reverse complement.
TTCTTTGGAAACGCTAAAGCATTAAGTATGGTTGGTCTTCTTCAATCAGTGGCAGTATTTGTTGGGATGCCAATGGTAAAACCGTTAGTTTCAAAATTTGGTAAAAAAGAAGTCGCTTCAGCTGGTCTCTTACTTGCAGCACTTGTATATGCGGTTTTATATTTCTTACCTAACTTAACAGCAACACAATTTATCGCAGTTTTAACAGTTGGTATGTTTGGATATGGAATTTTCAACCTAGTTATTTGGGCTTTCGTTACAGACATTATCGACTACCATGAGTATTTAACTGGCCTTCGTGAAGATGGAACCGTTTACTCTATCTACTCAATGGCTCGTAAAATTGGACAAGCAGTGGCCGGTGGTGTTGGTGGTGCAGCAATTGCAGCGGTTGGTTACCATGCGGGTGCCGAATCTCAATCAGCTGAAACACTGCAAGGAATTCATACACTTGCTACATTAGTACCAGCGGTGATATTGTTAGTTATATTCTTAATGATTGTATTCCTGTATCCATTAAACAAAAAACGCACAGAACAACTTGCACTTGATTTAGTTGAAAAAAGAAAATCGTATAACAACTAAATTATATTTTGAAGAAAGGCAGCAACTGTTTGCTGCCTTTTTCTATTTTCGCAACCCCTTTTTGCATATTGCTTAAAGGGGATTAATTGTTTATTGGGTGAAAAATAGAAGTCGCTGAAAACCTACTATTGTTTTCAATCAAACTTACATTTCTAAGAGAAGAAAACATTACCACTACAACCGCTTACAAAATTATTGACGAATAGGAAAAATAGGTATATTCTAATGGAGTAATTAATTTGTTAGTTTATTAAACAAAGTAATTAAAACCAAAAAACACTCTCGAGAAGTCAGTCTTTTGTTGTGATTAATTTAGTAAGGGGTTACACAAAATAGTTTCAAAGCAATTTTATCCATTTTAGAAATGATTTTTTAGAATATTTTGTGGGAGGGTAAAGAAATGGCTCAAGCATTGCAAAAGAAAGTAGAATCCCCACAATCAGGTGGGAAAACAGTACGTCCATTTGGTTTTAAAGATAAATTAGGATACTTGTTTGGAGACTTTGGAAACGATTTCTTCTTTATCCTAGCCGCCTCATTCTTGATGGTATTTTATACGGATATTTTTCATATTAATCCTGCTCATGTTGGACTATTATTCACGGTTGCCCGTCTTTGGGATGCTTTTGCCGACGTAACATGGGGCCGTTTCATTGATACGAGAAAGGCAACTGCTCAAGGAAAATTTAGACCATGGATTTTAAGAATGTCATTTCCACTAGTAATCATGGGTATATTGATGTTCGTGAAGATACCTGGCATGTCTGAAGGGTTTTACCTAGCTTATGCATATGTAACATATATTGTGTGGGGAACATTATATTCTACTGTTAATATTCCTTATGGCTCCATGGCTTCAGTGATTACAGGTGATCCGGTAGAACGTACTTCCCTATCAAGCTGGAGAACGTTAGGTGGTCAAATGGCAGGTTTAATTATTAACGTAGTTGGACCAATTATTTTATTCGTTAATAATAAACCGGATGCAAATCGCTTCATTCTCGCAGCATTAATTTTCGGTGGGCTTGCACTTGCTTGTTATCTTGCTTGTTATAAATTATCTGTTGAACGTATCGTCATAGATGAATCAAATAAGGAAAAAGTCAATTTTGGCCAAACCATGAAGGGGCTTACGAAAAACAAACCATTAATGGTGTTCCTTGTGGCTGCATTGGTATTCATGATTGTCTTTATGTTAATTGGCACAGTTAACGTTTATTTATTTAAGGATTATTTCACGAATGCTAAAGCATTAAGTATAGTAGGTCTTCTTCAAGCAATTGCTGTATTTATCGCCATGCCATTTGTTCAACCATTGGTTAAGAAATTTGGTAAAAAAGAAGTGGCTTCCGGTGGATTATTAGTCGCGGCGCTTGTATACGGAGTTCTATATTTCCTCCCAAATTTAACAGCAACACAATTTATCGGTGTATTAACCGTTGCTATGTTTGGTTATGGTGTGTTTAACCTTGTTGTTTGGGCGTTTGTTACAGATGTTATCGATTATCATGAGTATTTAACAGGTCTCAGGGAAGATGGTACCGTTTACTCAATCTACTCAATGGCACGTAAAATCGGTCAAGCGGTTGCCGGTGGTGTTGGCGGTGCTGCGATTGCGGCAGTTGGTTACCATGCTGGTGCCGAGTCACAATCAGCTGAAACGCTGCAAGGAATTCATACACTTGCAACTTTAGTACCTGCACTTACACTTGGTGTCGTGTTCCTAATGATTGTATTCTTATATCCATTAAACAAAAAGCGTACTGCACAACTTGCAATGGATTTAGCTGCAAAAAGAAAAGCTTAATATTTGACTAGAGGTAAGATTGTTATCATTGTTGCATAACTATCTTATCTTTTTTTGAACATTATTGTTTTAAATGCCATTGGCGGGCAGAGGAGAGTCTCTTTTGCTTAGACAACTGAAAGCGATAATATATAAAAAAGATCCCCTTTCGTATAGTGAAAGGGGATCTTTTGAGAAGTAATGAGCTGAATGCTATATGTTAACGCTTGCATTTTTATTTGATTGGTTAAATTGTAAATTCAACATCGGAACCTCTAAGAAATGTTTAATTGCAAGTGCACACGCACCTAGGACGGCAGAGTTTCTACCAATTGAAGAAATCTGTAGTGCACGGTAATGACTAATCGAAGAATTCAAATTTTCTCTTATTTTATCGAGAGAATTCGGGTACATACGCAGGAGCTCGCTATCAAGCACAAGCACGTCAGGATTGTACATATTGATCATATTATTTAAACCAATTGAGAGGTAGTAAATAAATTGTTCCATCAATTGATTTACTTCTTCGTCACCTTCATTAAGCCATTTTTGGATATCCTCATATGTCACAGAATTCATTTGCTTTGTTTCGGATAGATACCTGAAAATAGCTCTTTCTGAAGCATATTTTTCCCAACAGCCTTTATTCCCGCAATTGCACTGAATTCCATTTGGTACTACAATCATGTGGCCGATTTCACCGGCAAACCCATCATGTCCGCGAAAGAATTCGTTGTTCATCATCATTCCTAGACCTATACCGGAATAAAGAGTAGCAGATAATAAGTTATCTGTTTCATGATGCACATAAACGCGCTCAGCAAAAGCACTTAGGTTTGCATTGTTTTCTATATAAACGTTAATATCGATTTGTCTTTCAATATCATTCTTAAGGGTAATGTTATTCCACCGTAAGCGTGGTACATAGTGTATGGTTTCATCTTTTCCAACTAGACCATGAATGGCAATAACAATTCCGATAATTCCATATTTGCTGTAAGCGTATTCAGATTTATACACTTTGATATGCTCAACTAAAAGATTCAGTATCTCTTTGTAGTCTGTTGTTTTTGTTTCTATCCTTTTGGAGTGGATCGGAGTTCCCGCAAGATCAGAAACTGTAAAAGAAATATGGTCATAATCAAGGTCAATGCCAAGAGCGTAACCTGCTTCACTGTTAATGGAAAGCATAATAGGTTTTCTTCCAACTGTATAATGCTCAAGCTGTGTTTCTATTATAAGCCCTTCGTCGATTAAATCTGCAACCTGTGCTGAGATGGTTGCACGTGTAAGAGCTGTTACTTTTGATAAATCTGCCCTAGAAATTAACCCTTCTTTGACAATCTCCCTTAAAATAATCGAGCGATTAATTTTTTTTATATATGACGCGTCACCGGTAATCATCTGTATCCTCCATTTCGAGCGCTTTTCTACTATAACAATAGTATAACAGGTTATCTCACATAGGTCTCTGTTGAATAGTAAAAAAATATAAACTGTCAATTGACTTAACAAATTAAACATGATAAGTTAGTAATGTAATTAATTTGTTTACTAAACAAATTAAACAAAAATATCATGAAATTATTTAATAAATTTGTAAGGGTTTACAGAAAATAGTAGTAACTGGAGGGTATCGAATGAAAAACTTTTTAGACAAAGACTTCTTGTTAGATACAGAAACATCCATAAACTTATTTGAAAATGCAGCACAGGGGTTGCCGATTTTTGACTTCCACTGTCACTTAGATCCACAAGAGGTCTGGGAAAATAAGTCATATGAAAGTATTACTCAATTATGGCTAGGAGGAGACCATTACAAGTGGCGTACGATGCGTATGAACGGTATTGCTGAAAAATACATTACCGGTGATGCAACAGATTGGGAGAAATTCGCTGCCTGGGCTGAAACGGTGCCAAACCTAATGGGCAACCCGCTTTATCATTGGACTCACATGGAGTTGAAAATGTTCTTTGGCATTGAAAAATTATTAAGCCCATCAACTGCACGGGAAATTTACGATGAATGTAATGAAAAGCTAAAAACATCAGATTACACAGCAAGAGCGTTTATTGCGAAATCAAACGTGAAATTTATTGGAACAACGGATGATCCTAATTCAACATTAGAATACCATCGTTTATTAAAGAATGACGAAACCTTTGCTCCTATTATCGCACCAACATTCCGTCCGGATGGAGCTCTTTTCATTGAGCGTCCTGCATTTGCCGGCTGGACCCGGAAATTAGAAGAGGTTTCTGGAATTAAAGTAGATTCACTCGACGGTTTCTTGAATGCACTTCAGCAGCGTGTTGATTTCTTCCACGAAAATGGCGGTCGTGCGTCTGACCATGATATTCAAAAAATGGAATATGTAGAAACAACAAAAGAAGAAATTGAAGTTATTTTCAAAAAAGGCTTAAACGGTGAGCAGCTTTCTAATGAGGAACTGATTGCATATCGTTGGTTCCTATTAACAGAACTTGGAAAAATGTATGCTGGAAAACAGTGGGTCATGCAGCTTCATATGGGTGCATTAAGAAATAACAATACAAAAATGAAAGAGCTTATTGGTCCAGACACAGGCTTTGATTCAGTAGGTGAAGCCAATTTCGCTGAAGGTGTATCTAAATTCCTTGACACCTTGGAGCAGCAAAATGCTTTACCAAGAACAGTATTGTTTAATCTTAACCCTAAAGATAATCCAGTTCTAGCTGGTATGATGGGGAACTTCTATGAAGAAGGTGTTCCAGGTAAAATTCAGTTTGGTTCTGGCTGGTGGTTTAACGATCATATCGATGGAATGGAAAGACAAATGAAGGATCTTGCCAACGTAGGTCTGTTGAGTCATTTTATTGGAATGCTGACAGATTCACGCAGTTTCCTTTCTTATGCACGTCATGAATACTTCCGCCGTATTCTTTGCAACCTATTGGGTGATTGGGCAGATAGAGGACTAGTGCCTAATGATATGGAATTCCTTGAACAAATGGTTAGAAATATTGGCTACAATAACGCCGAAAAATACTTTTTACAACGCTAGCAATTAAGTTGGATCAGGGGCGCCATTCAAAATGGCTTCCCCTCCTTTAAAACATTGAATAGTATGTTATTTCGATTTATTTGAGTAAGATAAGCATCACAAATTAGCCGAAATAATTGATGTTCTATTTATTAATCGTTATTATGGATGGTATGAGTATAGGAGTGCCGGACGGCAACTCCAGACTTCAACTAAGGAATAAAGTAAATAGTACTAATTAGATTAAGGAGAAAGAGGGAAAAGAATGTCTAAACAACAAATTGGTGTCGTAGGATTGGCAGTCATGGGTAAGAACCTTGCTTTAAATATTGAAAGCCGCGGTTACTCTGTTGCTGTTTTCAACCGTTCTTATGACAAAACAGAAGAGTTTTTAAAGAACGAAGCAGAAGGAAAGAACTTTGTTGGTGCACGTACAGTTGAAGAATTCGTTAATTCTTTAGAAAAACCTCGCAAAATTTTATTAATGGTTAAAGCAGGTACGGCTACAGATGCAACTATCGACTCTTTAAAGCCATTTCTTGAAGAAGGCGATATCCTAATCGATGGAGGAAATACATTCTTCCAGGATACAATTAGACGTAACAAGGAACTAGAAACAGCTGGATTCCATTTCATTGGAACAGGTGTATCTGGTGGAGAAGAAGGCGCGTTAAAAGGTCCTTCTATCATGCCTGGCGGTAAAAAAGAAGCTTATGAGCTTGTTCAGCCAATCCTTGAGGCGATCTCTGCTAAAGTTGAAGGAGACCCTTGTTGTACGTATATTGGACCAAATGGTGCAGGTCACTATGTGAAAATGGTTCATAACGGAATCGAATATGGAGATATGCAATTAATCTGTGAAGCTTACTTTATTATGAAAAATGTACTTGGTTTAGATGCGAAAGAGCTTCACGAGGTCTTTGCTGAGTGGAACAAAGGCGAATTAGACAGCTATTTAATTGAAATCACTGCAGATATCTTTACAAAAGTGGACGAAGAAACTGGCAAGCCAATGGTTGACTTGATTCTTGATACTGCTGGTCAAAAGGGTACAGGAAAATGGACAAGCCAAAATGCATTAGACTTAGGTGTTCCACTTCCAATTATCACGGAATCCGTATTTGCCCGCTTTATTTCTGCGATGAAGGATGAGCGTATTAAGGCAAGCAAGGTTCTTAATGGACCTGAAGTAAAGGCGTTTGAAGGCAATAAAGAAGAATTAATCGAAGCAGTACGTAAAGCATTGTATATGAGCAAGATCGTTTCTTATGCACAAGGTTTTGCACAAATGCGTGCAGCGTCTGAAGAATATGATTGGAACCTTCGTTACGGCGATATCGCAATGATTTTCCGCGGCGGATGTATCATTCGTGCACAATTCTTACAAAAAATTAAAGACGCATATGATCGCGATCCAGAACTAAGAAACTTATTATTAGATCCATATTTTAAAGAAATCGTTGAAAATTATCAGCAGCCATTACGTAAAGTTCTTGCTGTAGCAATTGAACGTGGAATCCCAGTTCCGTCATTTGCTAGTGCCATTGCTTACTATGACAGCTACCGCACTGAAACACTTCCAGCGAATCTGCTTCAAGCACAACGTGACTATTTTGGAGCACATACGTATCAACGTATTGATAAAGAAGGAGTATTCCACACAAATTGGATGGAATAAGGGTTTCATAACTAAACATTTATGAACTAACTTTAAAAGGAGACAAAAACTAGCCCTAAACGCTGTAATTGTCTCCTTTTTTTATTTGTCTAAAATCCGTGATAAAAAAGCAATATCAGTCAAATAATAGCTCTTATTGAGCATTTTTAGAGAATGTTTTTTGTATCTATCTGCAATATAATATAAATATGTTCAGTTAACAAACTATTATGTTAACGCTTACTACTAAGGGTGTGAAAGCAGTGGAAAAGTTAACAAGCTCTTCATTGAGAAAAAGAATAATGGATGAGTGGATATACGGTCACTACCGAGTTCAAGGTGTGGACTTTTATAACTTTAATTTTCACTCACACCAAGAATATGAAATCTATTTTTTTCACTCAGGAGATTGTAAGTATTTAATTAACAATCGGATTTACGAACTGCAACCGGGGGATATTATCCTGTTAGACGGGATGACTTTGCACAAAGCCAATCCAGGAACAGACAGTACGTATACAAGAAGTATGCTTCATTTTTCACCCTTATGGCTGCAGGAATCATTAATTGGACTTGGAATTCCTAATTTGTTGGATCCGTTCAAAAAACTTCATAATTGCTTTCTTCGTACAGGCTACGATGAATTTGGACAATTTGTGGATGGCAGGATAAAGGAAATAGCCCAGTCTCTTACTCATATTGATGAAGAAATGCAGAGGACAGGTAAGAAAAATGAGTTTCTGGAAGCAGAAATAAAACTTGAGCTGATTCAATTATTGATGGGAATTTATAAAATGAGTCAAAAAGAATTGTCTCAAGTGACGAGTAAAAGGTCAGAAAAGGAACTTCATGCTGAGTCTATAGCCTCATGGATTAATGATCATTATGCAGAAAAAGTCAGTTTAGACAGAATTGCAGAAGAGTTAAGTTTGAGTAAGTATTATGCTTCTCATATTTTTAAAGAAGTCACTGGCTTTACGGTCATGGAATATGTTATGGCTTGCCGGCTGAATCAGGTGAAGTATTTGTTGGAAATGGAGCCAGATCAATCACTAACGGATGTGGCTCGCTCAACAGGATTTGAAAGCGTTGCACATTTCAGCCGTTTTTTTAAAGAGAAGGTTGGCACCACACCTTCACAATATCGTAAAACGAAACTCAGTAGCCATATTCCTAGGAATAAGGAGGAAAAGAATAAATGAAGCAAGATTTATTGATTTCAGGATTTTCAGATGAAATCTCATCTGACTTTGATACACAGTTAGAAGTTGTATCTAATTTAGGAATGAAATATATTTCGTTACGCGGCATTGATGGAAAGAATATTGGAGATTTTACGGTTGATGAAATCAAAGAAACAGTACAGCCTAGACTGCAAAAGGCCGGAATTGGTGTTTCTTCCATCGGGTCACCAATTGGTAAAGTATTCATTAATGATGAGGAAGGCTTTGCCAAACAAAAGCTTATGCTGGACACGCTTTGCCAAATTAGCAACTTGCTCGATTGTAAATATATGCGGATTTTCAGCTTCTATATCCCTAAGGGTGAGGATCCAGATCAATACCGCAGTCAAGTTGTCAGCAAGTTGAAAGAATATGCAGCAATCGCGGAAAAATACAATGTAATTTTGCTGCATGAAAATGAAAAGGATATCTTTGGTGATATCGGAAGACGCTGTCATGAGATTTTAACAGAAGTTGGTTCTCCTTATTTTAAAGGGATTTTCGACTTCGCTAATTTCGTACAGTGCGGTGAGGACACACAAGAGTGTTACGATCTCTTAAAAGATGAGATTGTTTATATACACATAAAGGATGCTGTAACATCAGACAGTCAAAACGTAGTCTGTGGAACTGGCGAAGGAAAAATACCTGAATTACTAGCTCAGTTTATAAAGAGCGGCTATAAAGGCTTTTTAACTCTAGAGCCACATCTCGTTCTCTTTGATTCTCTAAAAGATTTAGAGCTTGAAGATGCGACCGAGATTATTAAGGACAACAAAGGGCTGGATGGTGCCGGCGGCTACAAGCTTCAATATGAAGCACTTTTAGACATTCTTAACAAAATTGAAAGCGAGGGAATTTAATTATGGCTGATGTAAGATTAGGGATTATTGGTTTAGGTGCAGAAGGTGGTATGTACGCTAATTTCATTTCTGAAGGCAAAGTTAAAAATATGGTGATTGGTGCAATCTGTGATAATGATCCTGCTAAAAAACAAGTAGCAGAAGAGAAGTATCCTGGTATTCCTTTCTACGATAATTATATCGATATGCTTGAAAGTGGTCATGTTGATGCAGTCGTTACAACTGTACCGCATTATCTCCACCCTGAAATGGGAATCGAAGCACTTAAAAGAGACATTCATGCACTAGTGGAAAAACCAGCTGGTGTTTATACAAAACAAGTGAAAGAGTTAAATGACTTTGCGGCGTCAAAACCTGAACTTAAGTTTGCAATCTTCTTTAACCAGCGTACAAATCCGCTTTATAAAAAAGTTAAAGAAATTATTGATAACGGTGAGATTGGCAGCATTCGCAGTACCAACTGGATTATTACTACATGGTGGAGACCTCAAGGTTACTACAATCAAAGTGAATGGAGAGCAACTTGGGGCGGAGAAGGCGGCGGTGTCCTTGTAAACCAAGCACCACACCAAATTGACTTGCTTCAATGGATTTGCGGCATGCCGAAAAAGGTTTATGCAAAATTAAACTATGGCTACCAAAGAGATATCGTGGTTGAAGACGATGTAACAGCCGTATTTGACTATGGAAATGGTGCTACGGGTGTATTTGTAACGAAGACACACGATGTAATGGGGACAGACCGTTTAGAAATCCATGGTGATAAAGGAAAAATCGTTGTAGACGATAGTAAGAAAGTTACCATCAAGCGCTTGAAACAATCTGAGAGAGAAATGAGCGATTCCATGGATATGTCAGATGTTATGAAGTTGTTTATGGGCGGCGGTGCTGGTGATATTTTTACTGAGGAAGTGCTGGATTTTGGTAATGTTTGGGGAGAACAACACATTGCAGTATTAGAAGACTTTGCTTCTGCGATTGTGGAAGGTACTCCATTATTAGCTCCTGGAAGTGACGGTATTAATGGTGTTAGACTTGCAAATGCTATGCACTTATCAAGCTGGTTAGGCAAGGAAATTGAAGTACCATTTGATGAAGATTTATTCTTAGAAGAATTAAATAAACGAATTGCTGAAGAAGGAAAATATCCGGTAAGAAAGTAATTAATCATATTAAACGAACTCATCGCTAATGCAGCTTTGAGTTCGTTTCAAAAAAGGGGATAAGCTGATGCTAAAAGTAGCAGTAATAGGTCTTGGAGATATTTCTAGAATTCATATTCCAGCTATACAAGCTAACCCAAATGCTGAGTTAGTAGCAGTATGTGATCTTGATGAATCATTAAAAGATACTGTACCTGGGGCAAACTTTTATACTGATTATCACGAAATGCTTGAAAAAGAAAACCTTGATGTTGTCCATAATTGTCTGCCGCACTATCTACACTATCCTGTAACGAAAACCTGTATAGAAAAGGGAGTTAATGTTTTTCAAGAAAAGCCGCTTGGTCTGAACACTAGTGAGGGACAGGCACTTGCAAAACTAGAGGAAGAACACAGGGATGTTAAACTCGGTGTCTGTTTACAAAATCGTTATAATGAGTCGTTTGAAAAGCTGATGGAAATTGTCAAAAGCGGCGAATATGGCAAGGTCACAGGGGTAAAAGGTTTGGTAGCTTGGTATCGGCCAAAGGCTTATTATGATGTGAAACCTTGGCGTGGAAAAATGGAGTATGCCGGTGGAGGTTCCATGATTAATCAATCCCTTCATACCCTAGATTTAATGCAACTTGTAGGCGGAAAAATGGAATCAATAAGAGGTTCCGTAGACCAATTATTAGACTATGGCATTGAAGTGGAAGACACTGCTTCCGCACATATCAACTTCCAAAACGGTGCAAGAGGATTATTTTTTTCAACGAATTCCAATCCTGAGAACTCCAGTGTAGAGCTCGAGGTTTATCTTGAAAAAGGTAAATTCATTATTAAAGACAGCATTCTTTCAAGAGTAAATGAAGTGGGGAAAAAGGAAGAATTGGTAGAAGACGCGAAGCTGCCTGGATCAAAATTCTATTACGGTGCCAGCCATGCAAAAACGATTAATCAATTCTATAGCTGTATATTACATGGAACTCACGATTATGTGCATGCAAAGGATGCGCTTGTATCGATACAAATGATTGATGCGATCCGACTTTCTTCAGAGAAAAAACAAACCATAAATATGGAGGGGTAAACATGAAAAAAGGTAAAATCGGCGTTCAAATGATGATGCTAAAAGGCAAAGTAGAAGAACTTGGTGTTTATGAGACTTTAAGACAAGTAAGAGAGCTTGGTTATGGTGCAGTGGAAGTATCTCAAATTCCAATGACAGCTGAAAATGTGGCAGAGTTAAAAAGAGCAAGTGAAGACTTTGATATTAAAATTGCTGCCCTTTCAGCCGCTTTAGAGCCAATGATACCAGGTATGCCGGGTGAGACTTTAGCGAACGATTTCGATAAAATTGTAAGCGATTGTAAGACATTAAACTGTAACTTCCTGCGTATCGGTATGCTGCCATTTACCACAATTGGACATAAAGACAAAATTATGGAGTTCGTACAAAAGTGTGATGACGTTGCGCAAAGGTTAGCTGAGCATGGCATTGAACTGTATTACCATAACCACCATATTGAATTCCAAAAGTATGATGGCGAATACCTATTAGATATTATCAAGAACAATACTTCTAAAATTGGTTTTGAAATGGATGTCCACTGGATTCACCGCGGCGGTCTAAATCCTGTTGAAGTCTTAAAGAACTATGCAGGCCGTATTGCTTTAATTCACTTGAAAGACTATAGAATCGGCCAATTTGATGTAAGTGTACTAGAGGGCGGATTTGAGCCGGGTAAATTCTTCCAGGCCTTCAACAATGTAGTACAATTTGCCGAATTAGGTGCAGGCAGCCTGGACCTTAAAGCGATTATTGAAGCTGGTCTAGAAAGCGGCTCGCAGTACTTCTTAGTAGAGCAGGATGATTTATATGGACGCGATCCATTCGATTGTCTAAGAGACTCTGCTAACCATTTAAGAGAACTAGGCTATGCTGACTGGTTTTAATATATTGAAATAAATAAAAAGAAAAAAGGCAGCGGGTTTTCGCTGCCTTTTTTCTCTTGGGAAATACTGGCCCATTAAGTATTCCTCAAGGAAAAAAGTATTCTATCAACGAAATCTTTAGAAAATTAAAAAACTATTGACTATAGAGAATTGAGATGATATTCTTAGTTTAAATAATTAGTTCATTAAACTAATTAAAAAATAGAATAATAGTTTATAGCAATTTATATTTTTTTATCTGTGAATGTAAGGGGTTTCATAGAGGGGAGTGGCAAATAAAGGGGTATTGTTTTTACACGAGCATGGTTTGTTGGTGCAGAGGGGATAATTGGCTAGAGAGTTTTTTTAATATTAGGAATAATGAAAGCGGTTAACTACAAGGGGGCGAAACCATGTCAAATGTAAAAGTGGATCAGTATAACACAGCAAAATTATGGCAAATAGGTTTGTTTACTTTAAATAATACCTCATCAAATCTTCATTTATTTGTATTAGGTTTTGTTACTTATTATGCAACTGGGATAGCTGGACTAGCGGTTATGGTGGTAAGCTCGCTATTAATGGCGGCACGGTTATTTGATGGTATCATTGATCCGGCGATTGGCTATATCATCGATAAAACAGAAGGGAAATTTGGTAAGTTTACGCCTTTGATCGTTATCGGTAATATCATTTCAGCAGGTACAATCCTAATAATCTATAATGTAACACATCATTTACCAGAGGGTGCGCAATTTTTATTCTTTACAGCGATGTTAATCGTAAATAAAATTGGTTATTCATTACAAACGAGTGTGACGAAGGCTGCACAAACGGTTTTAACAAATAATCCAAAGCAGCGCCCATTATATGCAATTTTTGACGGAGTCTATAATGCTGCACTTTTCACTGGCGGACAAATTTGGGTTTCTGCTGTTCTAGCAGCAAAGCACGGCGGGTTTAATCTTGGTTTGTTTACGGAATTAAATGGCTATGGACTTCTTCTATCTGGAGTATTTGCGGTACTAGCAATTGTAGGTATTTGGTCAAAAGATAAGAAAGAATACTATGGATTAGCAGAAGAAGGAACTCAAACGACTCTTCGTGAATACTGGGGAGTTATTAAAGGAAACAAACAATTACAATTGCTTTCTCTTTCAGCGTCTTTTGATAAACTAGCAACGAGTATCGGTCGTTATTCTGTAGTCGGAGTGATGTTGTTTGGTATTTTGCTAGGAGATTACGCATTAAGCGGAAAAATTGGTCTTATTACACTAGTACCAACATTATTGATTACCTTCTTAGTAGTTGGAATTGCAAGAAAGACAGGTTTAAAGAAATCCTATGTTACTTCAGCATGGATCGGAATGCTTTCTTACGTCGCATTAATTGCTCTATTCTTATTAATTGATCCTGCATCGGTTTCACTATCTAGTATTGGAATTTCTACTATATTATTCTTAGCCTTATATTCATTAGCAATTGGATTTGCTAGTATTCCAACAACGCTTGTTGTTCCTATGATTGCCGATGTTTCGGACTATGAAACACATAAATCAGGTCGTTATGTACCAGGTATGATGGGCACGATTTTCTCATTCATTGATCAACTCGTTTCATCTTTAGCTCCAACAATCGTAGGTGTAGTAGTTGGTTTCATTGGTTACAAAGAAAAATTCCCAGAGGTTGGGGAAGCATTAACAACACCATTGTTTGTTGTTACCTTAATACTAGCCTTCGGTTTACCAGCGCTATGTTTGTTGGTATCCATCACAGCAATGAAATTTTATAAACTAGATCATAAAGAAATGGAAAAAATTCAATCCGGTATTTCTGACATGAAAGCAAAAGGGAAAACAGACAATAATGTTGCAATTTAAAAGAGTATAAATTTGGGACCCTGGCGTATGCTGGGGTTTTTTTACATAAAAAAACCAATTCACATTTTATTCCCGTGAATTGGTTATGATTGTTTCTTGTGAATCAAGAGGTTCCATCTGTATTTATCTCAATTCATTCACCGGTTTCTGCATTTTTTGTGACTTTATTTAAAATCCAAACTTAACTCTTTTACATCTAAAAAGTTCTTAATGGCTAAGGCGCAAGCACCCATACTACAAGCATTTTTTCCAAATTCGGAAATCTGTAGTTTTCGATATTGCCCCACGGTAGAGGTTAGATGTGCCTTAATTTCTTCTAATGCATCCGGATACAACCGGAGCAATTCACTATTAATCACTAAAATTTCTGGATTATAAAGGTTAATAATATTGTTAAGTCCATAAGATAAAAACTTTATATAATCCTTCATTAACTCACTCGTAACAGGATCTTTTTTTACAAACCAATGATTAATTTCATCATAGGTGACATTTTCTTTATTATGTCTTTTTGATAATTGCTTTATAAAGCTCGATTCCGAAGCGTATTGTTCCCAACAGCCTAAATTTCCACATCTGCAGGGAAGACCATCAGGGACAATGATCATATGGCCAATTTCACCGGCATAACCATCGCAGCCTTTAAGTAACTTGCTATTTACCATAATTCCAAGTCCGATTCCTGAATACAAACTAACAGATAATAAGTTTTCACTCTGAGCATGTTTATAGACGATTTCAGCAAATGAACACAGGTTAGCGTTATTTTCTATATAGATATTGATACCGGTTTCATTTTGTAAATCTGCCTTTAAATTTTTATTATGCCAACGATGATATGGGACAAAATAGATACTTTCGTCATTATTGACGATACCATGTATTCCAATTACTGCTCCAATTAATCCATAGGGTGCGTGAGAGCTTCTTTTTTTATAATGTGTTATCTGTTCCGCCAATAGTTTTACAATTAGGGTGTAATCAGATGCTTCTATTTCAATCGACTGTGTATCCACTGTTGTGCCACTCAAATCAGATAAGATGAATGTTATGACTCTCTTATCTAAGTCTATTCCTAAAGAATATCCTGCTTGCTGGTTAATCGATAACATAATAGGTCTTCGCCCTAGATTTTTATGTTCTTGATGGGTTTCTAGAATTAACTCTTCTGCTAATAATTCCGCTGCCTGCACAGAAATGGTAGCTTTGTTTAGTCCGGTAATCTTCGCTAAATCTGCTCGGGATATCATCCCATGTTCAATTATTTTACTAATAATGATGGACCGATTTATCTTTTTAATATATGAAGCATCCCCCGTGAGCATATTAATCACTTCCTTTTAAATTTCTAGGTGAAAAAGATATATAATTTGGTTTGAATATTTATTGACGTAAACAATCCATAATGATATTATACAGGTAATTAGTTTGTTTGGTAAACAAATTAAATTACTATTTTAAAATTATTTTCCAAACAAATCATTTTTTAATTCCTTTTGTAAGGGATTACACAATTTTTATTAAACCAATAAAGCAAATACATGGAATAATATCCCTTGAGGAACACTTAAGTAGAAAAGGAGTGAAACAGATAAATGGGTATTCTGCAGGACTTATTAAAAGATATACCAGTGCCAAAAATGGCAAAGGTAAAAGTGAAATTTGATGATAAGAAAATTGATAATTTAGAACACGCGTTAATGGAAAAATTGCAACAGGAGCATATTCAGGCATCGGTTCGGCCTGGAATGGAAATTGCTTTAGCTGTTGGAAGCAGAGGACTTGATCGTCTCGTGGAATTAACTGCAGTGACAGTTAAATTTCTAAAAGACCTTGGTGCAAAGCCATTTATTGTTCCTAGTATGGGCAGTCATGGCGGTGCGACAGCTGAAGGACAGCGTGAGGTGCTAGCACATCTTGGTGTAACAGAAGAAAGCGTTGGCTGTGAAATTCGTTCTTCCATGGAAGTGGTGAAAATCGGAGAACTTCCAAATGGTTTACCTGTTTATGTTGATCAATATGCGGCAAACGCAGATGGTATTGTCGTGATTAATCGTATTAAACCGCATACTGCATTCCGCGGCCCAGTTGAAAGTGGCATTATGAAGATGATTAGTATTGGTTTAGGTAAGCAAAGAGGTGCCGAGGCATGTCATCAATTGGGTTTTAAATATATGGCAGAAAACGTACCAGCGATGGCAAAAATGATTATGGAGAAGAAACCACTTCTTTTTGGTGTGGCAACCATTGAAAATGCTTTTGATAAAGTGGCTGTGGTTGATGTGCTTTCTCCTGAAGAAATTATTGAGAGAGAAGCAGACTTGCAGGCGAAGGCGAAAGAATTACTGCCAAAGCTTTTCTTTGACCAATTAGAGGTTCTTGTCATTGATCAAATCGGTAAAAATATCTCTGGTGATGGAATGGATCCGAATATTACAGGCCGATATCCTACTCCATATGCACATGGCGGCCCAGATGTTAACAAAATGGTCGTTCTCGGGTTAACACCGCAAACAGAGGGAAATGCCAATGGTGTCGGAACAGCAGATTTTACAACAAAGCGTTTAGTTGACCGGATGGACCTAGAGGTAACGTATGCGAACGGGTTAACTTCAACTGTAGTAGCACCTACAAAAATTGCTACTACATTACCAAATGATCGTGAAGCGATACAAGCTGCCGTTAAAACAAGTAATATTTTAGATTTTACAAAAGTAAAAATGGTCCGCATTAAAAATACATTAGAGTTAAGTGAAATTGAAGTATCAGAGGCGTTAGTTGAGTATGTGAAACAGCATCCAAATATGGAGCTAGTTTCAGAGCTTTATGATCTGCCATTTGATGAAAAAGGAAACTTATATTAAAACTAGGGAGAGTTGAAACATGACAAATTTATTTGATTTAACAGGTAAAACCGCGGTTGCAATTGGAGGAAATGGCGTATTAGGTTCAGCTATGGCGAAAGGCTTGGCTGAACACGGTGCTAAAGTGGCAATCGTTGGCCGTAACTTAGAAACTGCTGAAAAAGTGGTTAAGGAAATCGTTGAAAATGGCGGAGAGGCGAAAGCATTCTCAGCAGACGTAAGCTCGAAGGATTCTTTAGTCCAAGTTGCAAAGGATATTGAACAATGGTCAGGCGGCTGGGATATTTTGTTGAATGCACCAGGAACAAACAGCCCAACGCCGTTTTTTGATTTAGATATGGACGAGTACGATAAAATTATGGATATTAACTTAAAAGGAATTGTCATGACTTGTCAAATCTTTGCAAAGCGCATGATTGAACAAGAAAGACAAGGTAGTATTATTAATATTTCATCTGTTTCTTCTACAACACCATTATCAAGAGTATTTACGTATTCTGTTTCAAAAGCCGGACTTAATAGTGTTACTCAATTTTTAGCTCGTGAATTTGCGACTAGCGGCATTCGTGTAAATGCCATTATTCCAGGATTCTTCCCAGCGGAACAAAATCGTAAAATTTTAGACAAAGAAAGAATTGAATCCATCATGGGCCATACTCCAATGAAACGCTTTGGAGAAGCAGAAGAACTTCAAGGTGCTACCGTTTTCCTTGCGTCGGATAAAGCTTCTAGTTTTGTTACAGGTGCATTACTTCGTGTTGACGGCGGATTTGGAGCGATGACAATCTAATTCTTGGACATAAGGTGAATGTCCAATTAATATGTTAAATAGTGGATTATTCAGAAAGTACGTGGGGAGATGAGACCTTGCTAACTGAGAAATATAATAAATTACAGTCTATTCTCCGTGACATGGGATCAGTCGTTGTAGCATTTTCAGGTGGTGTAGATAGTACATTTTTACTTAAAGCGGCTGTTGACACATTAGGGGAAGATCATGTCTTAGCTGTCACAGCAGATTCGGAAACCTACCCTTCAAGTGAGCTTGAAGAGGCTAGGGTACTTGCAAAAAAAATTGGTGTTAAGCATCAAGTTATTGAAACCTCTGAATTAGCGATTCCTGGTTATGCAGAGAATAACAAAAATCGTTGCTACTTTTGTAAAAGCAGCTTATTCGATCATTTAATTCCGGTAATGGAAGAAAAGGGATTCCATAATGTGATTTATGGGGTTATTGCCGATGATATGAATGAACACCGACCAGGAATGCAAGCAGCTAAGGAAAAGGGGATACGAGGTCCTCTGCTAGAGGCGAAATTATTTAAACAGGAAATTAGGGAGCTTTCACAGCAGTTTGATTTGCCCACATGGGATAAACCATCCTTCGCCTGTTTATCTTCGAGGATTGCATACGGTGAATACATTACAAAGGAAAAGCTGACAAAGGTTGAGCGGGCTGAAAGCTATTTAAAAAGTCTCCGTATTCGCCAGGTGAGAGTCCGGACTCATGATGAAATCGCTAGAATCGAAGTAGAACCAACTGATATGAAAATTGTTCTCGAAAATCATGATTCCATTGTTCGTGAGCTCCAAGAGTATGGATATAAATATATAACTTTGGATTTGCTGGGATACCAGAGCGGCAGTATGAACAAGGTGTTAGCGTAATAACAGAAGAAGGCTTTGGAAATTTCCAAAGCCTCTTCTAACATAATGACAACATGTAGTTGAAAAGGAAGATGAAACGTATGTCAAGAGAGTTCGTAATGGGACTAGATATCGGAACTACGAGCGTAAAAGCGTGTATATTTGATATCAACGGAAAACTAATAGCGGAAGTTGAGAAGATGAACAGCTTTCATTACCCTGAGCCAGGATGGTCTGAACAGGATCCAATTGAAATCGAACGGTCTGCGGTACTGGCAATTAAGGAAGCCATTGAAAAAGCTGCCATTAGTAAAGAGGAGTTAATCGCACTTGGGTTTTCAGCTGCCATGCATTCACTTTTATGTGTGAATGAACAGGGCAGTCCGATCTCTCCTGGGCTCATTTGGGCAGATGGAAGAAGCTATGGTCAGGCAGAACGAGTTAAAGGGACGGTTGGGAGCAGCGTTTATTCAAAAACAGGTACACCTATACACCCAATGACGCCATTCAGTAAGCTTTTGTGGATGAAAGAAACAAGCTATCAGCCTTATAAAGAAGCAGCGTATTTTATGTCCATAAAGGAATATTTACTACAATGCTGGTTTGGTCAAAGAGTGATTGATTACTCAATGGCTTCTGCTACAGGTTTATTTAATCCGGCTGCATTGGATTGGGAGCCTGAATTACTAGAAATGACAGGGATTAAAAGGGAACAGCTTTCTAAAATAGTTCCCCCTACAGACGTGTTGACGGGTTTGAAAAAAGAAATCGCGGATGAAATGGGAATTAATCAGGAAATGCCTTTTGTAATGGGGGCTGCAGACGGCCAATTGGCAAATCTAGGGATAGGTGCTATTTTGCCTGGAGAAGTGGCTGTTTCCGTTGGAACTAGCGGCGCAATCAGACAAATTAACAAAGGGGTTAAAATTGATGAAAATCAAGAAACCTTTTGTTACTCCTTTACGGCCGATTCAACGATTGTTGGCGGACCGACGAATAATGGCGGTATTGTCTTACAATGGTTAAAAGATCTTCTGAATGACCAAAGGGATTTTTCAGATTTCTTAGGGGACGCAGAGAAGGTAGCTCCCGGTGCAGAGGGTATCCTGTTTCTGCCTTATTTAAATGGAGAAAGAGCACCAGTTTGGAATCAAAAAGCAAAGGGCAATTTTTATGGTGTTTCGATCACTCATAAAAAGGAACATTTTATCCGTGCTGTCCTTGAAGGGATTACCTTTAATCTCTATCAAATCGGCAAAGCGCTGGAAAGATTGGCTGGCGAGCCGGAAAAAATCTACGTAAACGGCGGATTGGCGAGGTCACCACTGTGGCTGCAAATGATGGCTGACATCTTTGAAGCGGAGATTTATGTATCTGAAAGCCATCACAGTGCCGCCTGGGGAGCAGCCTGGACCGCTCTCGTGGGCATTGGCAAAGTAGATTCTTTTGAAGATATCAAAAAGAATATACCGATGGGTGAGCCAGTGCTGCCTAATAAGGAAAGCAGTAAAGTTTATAAGGCTATTTATGAAAACTATGAAAAGCTTGCTAGAGATATGGTGAAGTATTTCTAAAAATAGTGTTAGAGCTTGACGATTTAAAAAGCTTTTAAGGACAATGCTCGTATCTCATGGTAGAGATTAGTCCTTAAAAGGAGCCTTGAGGACAAATCGCGTTACGAGGGATTAAGATTAGTCCTTAATAAGGGGTCTTGAGGACAAATCGCGTTACAAGGGACTGAGATTAGTCCTTAATAAGGGGTCTTGAGGACAAATCGCATTACGAGGGACTGAGATTAGTCCTTAAAAAGGGGTCTTGAGGACAAATCGCGTTACGAGGGATTAAGATTAGTCCTTAATAAGGGGTCTTGAGGACAAATCTCGTGGCCGACCCAAACGATTTGTCTTTCATCCAGGCAATGAAGGACAAATCTCATCAAGAAACCAAAAGATTTGTCCTTCCCCAAGGCAAATGCATAGAATCAGACTAGAGTTAAAGGGGGGAATCGCATGCTTGAAGAGATTTTAAAACAAGTTCAACAAGGAACCCTCAGTGTTGCAGAAGCAAAAGATCAATTAGCAACGTTTGAGAATTTGGGATTTGCAAAGGTTGACCATCACCGGAAGAAACGACAAGGCTTTCCTGAGGTGGTCTATGGCGAAGGGAAAACGGCTCAACAAATTATCTCCATCATCACAGCATTAAGGGCAAGAAACAATCAAGTCATGGTAACAAGAATTTCAGAAGAAAAAGCAGCAATCGTGCAACAAGCTTGCCCTGAATTTACTTATCATGAAATTTCTCAAATTCTTTTTTGGAAAAAACAAAATAAATCGATAGAAAATACTCAAGGTTATATTGCTGTTGTTGCTGCAGGAACTTCTGATTTACGGGTGGCAGAGGAAGCGGCGGTTACTGCAGAAATACTAGGAAGTAAGGTCCATCGCATCTATGACGTTGGCGTTGCTGGAATCCATCGTCTGTTAAATCATGCCGAAGAGATTCAAAATGCAACAGTATCTGTAGTGGTAGCCGGTATGGAAGGGGCGCTGCCGAGCGTAGTTGGAGGACTTGTTTCTCATCCCGTAATTGCCGTCCCTACAAGTGTTGGCTATGGGGCTAACTTTAATGGATTATCGGCTTTACTGACGATGCTGAATTCATGTGCTTCTGGAATTAGTGTTGTTAATATTGATAATGGTTTTGGCGGAGGATATAACGCCGTATTAATTCATCAACTTGCACAAAAAGGGGAAAGAAATGAAGACACTTTATTTTGATTGTTTTTCAGGAGTAAGCGGGGATATGGTGATTGGAGCACTTATAGACGCAGGTGCTGACCCGGTCAAACTAGTCGAAGAATTAAAAAAGCTAAATATTGAAGATGAATATGAATTGACATGGAAAAAGGTTGTTAAGAATGGGATTACGAGTACAAAATTCGATGTGGTGCTAAAAAATCAACACCACCACCATCATAATGGCCACGATCACGATCATAATCATGACCATTCGCATAGCCACGATCACAATCATGACCATGACCATTCGCATAGCCATGATCACGATCATAATCACGATCATAATCACGATCATGACCATGCACATTCACATAACCATGATCATAACGACGAGCACGTACACACGCATGATCATGCTCATGAACACGAGCACGAGCATACACATGACCACTCTCATGAACATACACATCTACATACACATGATCACAATCATGACCATAATCACCACCATCATGACCATCGATCCTATAAAGATATTGTACACTTGATTGAAGAAGCTGATTTCTCTCAACAAGTAAAAGATATGGCTTTAAGGATATTTAAAAAAATTGCCGAAGCAGAAGGGCTTATTCATGGTGTTCCTTTGGAGAAGGTTCATTTCCATGAAGTGGGTGCTGTAGATTCAATTATTGATATTATTGGGGCTGCCATCCTAATCGATCAATTAGAAATATCCAAAATTAAATCATCACCCGTTCCTGTGGGCACTGGAAAAATTCGTATCGACCATGGTATCTATCCGGTACCTGCACCTGCAACTCTTGAAATTTTAAAAGGAATTCCGATTGAACATTCAGAGGTGAGATTTGAGCTCACTACACCAACTGGAGCGGCGATTATCGCTGTTCTGGCCGAGGAATTTTGCGCTATTCCTTCAATGAAAGTTCGCTCAATAGGTTATGGTGCCGGAACAAAGACGTTTAAAGACCATCCTAATGTCGTTCGAGTCATTATTGGCGAGTAACAGTGAATGGGGAATCCCCACCGTTAAGTGAGAGGAGTATACAAAATGAGTTCTCATCCTCCAAATTATGAACACCTAGATGACCAGATGATCAAACTGGAAGTTAACCTAGACAATATTCCTGGGGAATGGCTGGGTTATGTCATGGATTTGCTTTTTGAAGCCGGGGCTAACGATGTTTTTTATACCCCGATCTATATGAAAAAAAACCGACCTGGAATTCTGCTTCAATTGCTTTGTTCTGTCGGAAATGTAGAAAAAATGAAAGAAATACTTTTTAAAGAAACTACAACTCTCGGTGTCCGTTACTATCCTTTAACTGTTCACCGGTTAGAAAGAGTATTCCAAAAAGTAGAAACTGAGTGGGGACCTGTGACTGTAAAAGAGGGGCTACTGAATGGAAAAGTGGTACAGCGGGCACCGGAGTATGAGGACTGTAAGAGCCTTGCCCAACTCCACGACATTCCTTTAAAAAAAATCTATGAACAGGTTTGGAAGGAAATAGATAGATAACATTACACCCAAACGCTGTCTCGAACATAAATATAGGCTCCGTTTTCGAGTGCCTCCTAAATTAAAAGACACAAGAATTGACGTATGAATGGGCATACGTCTTTTTTCTTTATTTATTAAGGTTTCTATCGCACTTATCGGTTGGGGGATCAGGTTAGATTAAGCACCCGAGCTGATAAATAGACGGAAGAATTCCGCCTATTGGTTCGGAAAATTTTAAAATGGGGGATTTTGCTTTGATTAAGCGGAAATCTTCCGCTTATTACCCCCGACACGAGCTCCATTCTGCAAATAACCGGAAAATCTCCGGTTATTTTACTTTTACTCGTTACCTGAATAAGGACAAGACATAAAAACCGAATCCTTTCCAAATGTTCGGGACAGCCTTTTGTTTCGATAAGCAATTCCTCCTTCTGGAGACGATATTGACGCTATTAAAAGTCAATGTTAGACTAAATATAAATAATTAGTTTATTAAACAAACAAAAATAAAATACTAATTGTAAGGGTTTTCTGAATTATCCTAAACCTAAAAAAATCACAAATTTTCCTAAAAAAACAATATTTTAAATCATCCCCCCGATTCGTAAAATGTTAAGTAAGAAGTAAACGTTTTCAAAGAGAAGGGGGGATTCACTTGGATTATATTAAAAAGGTGTTTAAAGTTATCGACTCTATTTTCGAAAAATTCACTTTACTATTTTTAGTAGCACTTATTTTTGTCGTAACAACACAGGTTATGACTCGGAAATTATTTAATTTTGTATTCTTTTGGTCCGAAGAAATTACATTGTTACTGCTTGCCTGGTTTGCCTTTATGGCGATTGCGATAGGGTTTCGGGAATATATTCATTTAGGTATTGATTCCTTTACCAACCTATTTCCTAAATCTTTTAATAAAGTACTAGATAAAATCATAAGTGCGTCAATTTTTGCGTTTGGTTTTTACCTAGTAGTCCAGGGGTGGGAATTTACATTGTTGACGTCGGAATCGACGCTACCAGCAACAAAACTTCCTAGTAGTATCACATATGTTGCGATGCCAATCACAGGTGTTATGATTTGCGGTTACTCGCTCCTGCAATTCTTTAATATTAACACAACCAGACATAAGGATTTGGAGGAGGGTTTGTAAAATGGACACGAACACAATCGGAATCATTATCTTACTTTCAAGCTTTGTTATTCTAGTTCTGCTTCGTTTTCCGATTGCTCTTACGCTTGTGGCATCGTCCTTGCTAACAGTAATCTATATGAAAATTCCGCTTCCCGTTATTGGCCAGCAAATGGTTCAAGGTATGAACTCCTTTTCCCTGCTAGCGATCCCATTCTTTATCCTGACAGGACAAATTATGAGTGAAGGTGGACTTGCCACAAGGATCGTAAATTTTGCAAGTTTACTAGTAGGACGAATACGCGGCGGACTTGCAATGGTTAATAGCGTAGCAGCATTGTTTTTTGGAAATATATCAGGGTCGGCCGTCGCAGACGTTTCATCTGTCGGTTCTGTCATGATTCCAATGATGAAAAAGAAAGGATACGAAGCTGATTATGCGGTGGGTGTGACCATTGCTTCTGCTATCCAAGGTGTTGTAGTA
Organism: Neobacillus niacini; assembly: GCF_030817595.1. Classification (GTDB taxonomy): domain Bacteria; phylum Bacillota; class Bacilli; order Bacillales; family Cytobacillaceae; genus Neobacillus; species Neobacillus niacini_G. Next base: position 3,724,967 of record NZ_JAUSZN010000001.1, on the reverse strand, counting down.
CCACCGAGTCATAATCTCGTTCTCTACTCTTTAGCAGCGGGCGGCGTATCAATCGCAAGTCTTTTTATGGCAGGTATAGTCCCTGGATTCATTATGTTAATTTCGCTTATGATTACAGGCTATATTATAGCTAGAAAAAGAGGATATCAAAAAGCGGACCCAGTGCCCAAATCAGAAATTGGAGGAATTCTCCTTCACGGTCTTTTATCCCTAAGTCCTGCAGTCATCATACTAGGCGGAATCATGAGCGGCTGGTTTACCGCAACCGAGTCAGGTGCGTTAGCGTGCTTATATTCTTTTATTCTAGCATTTGTCGTTTATAGAGAAGCACCCATATCAAGTATTTGGAAAATACTCACAAGAACAATGAGAACGGTTTCGATGGTATTTTTCTTAATTGCAGCATCTGCATCCTTTGGCTGGATACTCGCTTATTTGCAAATTCCTGCTATGGTAACCGACCTGTTCCTAAGTATTTCTGATAATCCACTTATCATTTTATTGATTATCAATATTTTATTACTTTTACTTGGTGCGCCAATGGACATGGCACCAATGATTTTGATCATGACACCAATCCTGCTTCCGGTGGTAACGAGCTTTGGTATGGACCCTGTACATTTCGGTATAGTCCTAATTTTAAATGCGGGAATAGGATTACTGACACCGCCCGTTGGGACCGTTTTATTTGTCGGATGTGCGATAGGAAAGGTCTCGATTCAGCAAGGTACAAAAGCGATGATGCCATTCTTCTATGCTTTACTAGTTGTTCTGTTAATTATCACCTATATTCCAGAAGTTGTTCTGTGGCTGCCAAATTTGCTAGTCAAGTAGCCTTGGGTAAATGGTGAAGATTATATAAAAAATTAAAAGGGGTGTAGATTTTGATCAGTAAAAAGTTAACAGGTATTTTAGCCGCAACACTTTTAATGGGCTCAATCCTTGCTGCATGCGGTGGGAAAGAAACAACTAATACAAAGAGCGAAGGGAACAAGGAAGACGAAAAACCATCCTATACATTCCGCTTAGCTGACAATCAGCCGCCAGATTATCCGACAGTCCTTGGTGACAAAAAGTTCGCTGAATTAGTAGAGGAAAGAACAGAAGGACGTATCAAAATTGAAGTCTATCCATCTGCGCAATTAGGCGATGAAAAATCAGTACTTGAACAGGTTCAGCTTGGAGCGATTGAGTTTACACGAATCAATTCTAGTCCACTAGCTGAATTTAATAATCAGTTTACTCCGCTGGGACTTCCTTATGTATTTGAGAGTGAAGATCATCTTTGGAACTTCTTAAATGGAGACATGGGAACGAAGTTACTAGACGGACTTGAGCAATCTAAAATGAAAGGCTTAGCCTTTTACGATTCTGGTTCGCGTAGTTTTTACTCTACAAAACCTCTCGAAAATGTTGAGGATTTAAAAGGACAAAAGATTCGTGTACAACAAAGTAAAATCAATATTGATTTCATGAATGCCCTAGGTGCAAGTGCTACTCCAATGCCATATGGAGAAGTATTCAGTGCCCTTCAAACAGGAATCATTGACGGAGCAGAAAACAACCTGCCAAGTTTAGATTCATCTAACCATTATCAAGAAGCTAAAAACTTGATTCTTGATCATCACCAACGTATACCTGAAGTTCTTTTAATTAGTAAAGTAGCTTGGGATAAGCTTGATGCCGAAGATCAAAAAATCATTAAACAAGCAGCGCTTGATTCTGTGGAAACGCAAAGAGCAGAGTGGGATAAATATGAAGAACGTTCTGAAAAGAAATTAAAAGATGCAGGGGTAACCTTCACCGAAGTCAAAGATCTTAAACCTTGGACAGAAGCTGTAAAGTCTATGAATGCTGAATATGCAAAAGAATTCAAAGAAGTAATGGATGCGATTGAAGAAGCACGTCCATAAGCTTTAATAACAAAATGCCTAGCTGGTAAGTTTTACTATTTACCAGCTGGGTCTTTTCTATTTTGAATATAGCGAAGTATTAGATAGGAAGTGAAAAAATGCAACAGCATAGAGGAAAAATAGCAGAATTTATTAAAAAGTATATTCTCTTAAAGAATCAATCATTAATGATGAAGCTTTGCATTTTTTCTAGCTTTCTTGTTATATTGCCCGTTCTTTCAGTGGGGATTATCTCGTATAATCGATCTTCAGCTGAATTGGAAAACGAGCTCCGGCAATATAGCGGTCAAGTAATTGGTCAGGTAGAATCTCATATTGAATATTACCTACAAGAATTTGAGATTACCAGTTTAAAAATGATTAACTCTCCGGAATTATCCAGCCTATTTAAACATGAAAAAAGTGATCTAATTGTAGAAGCAGCCAGGGACACACTTAAGTATTCTGCGTATTCTCGAGCAGATATTTCTAACATTACGGTTTTAGTAGATGACGATATTGTCATCGATACCCTTGGGATAAATAATTTTTATCCTTCTACGAAAATAAAAGAAGAATATTGGTATTCATCCGTTCCTATGAACGGAATGACTATGTTGGTAACGAGAACGCTAAAGCTAAGAAATAAAGAGCAGCCGGTTATTTCTCTTGTTAGGAGATTATACAACCCTGATACTCTTAGGCCAGTGGGAATGCTCGTTATTGATATTAATTTTAGAAGAATTGAGGAAATCTCCAACAAAGTAACGATTAGTAAAAACGGTTATTTTTTTATATTGGATGCAAAAGGGCATTACGTCTATCATCCTGATTATTCGAAGCTTGGAAAAAAAGTAGAATTTAGCCAGCTCGCTCAACTTCAAAATAACGAAAGCAGAACACAAATTTTACAGAACAAGAGGAAGGATTTTGTTACTTATACTTATTCCTCAAATATAGGCTGGAGTTTTTTTACCGCCGTACCCTATAAAGATTTAACGGGTGGAATTATTCAAATTGGAAGAACCATTGTTTTGACAATTATCATCTCGTTAATTATTGCCTACACGATAGGATTTGGATTTGCAACAAGTTTAATCCGCCCGATTCGGCGCCTGAAGAGGTTTATGAAGGAAGTAGAAATTGGAAACCTTAGCGGTCGAGTCCCAGTGGAATCAAACGATGAAATTGGACAGTTATCTGCAGGATTCAATCATACTGTCGAAAAGCTATCAGATTTACTTGAAGAAGTATACGTCTCCAAATTGAAAGAAACAGAAATGTCCCTGAAACAGAAAGAGATTGAAATAAAAATGCTTCAGTCTCAAATGAACCCTCATTTTTTATATAACTCTCTTGAAACCATTAGAGGGATGGCATTAGAAGAAGGTCAGGAAAATATTGCAATCATGTCGTTTTCCCTGGCAAAGCTGCTTCGGTATAATCTTAAAAATGATTCCTCCATCGTTAGTCTAGGAGAAGAAATAAGGTTTTGCAAGACATATCTTCAGATTCAGAAGTTTCGATTTGAAGACCGATTTGAGTATGAGTTGGATATTCCTGAATGGGCAATGGAGCTTCAGGTAGTAAAGTTTTCACTTCAACCAATAGTTGAAAATTGCTTTGTTCATGCCTACGGTCGAAGCTGTCAAAAATTAAAAATTACCATATCAGTTGTTCCCCATTCGGAGTTTTCATTTACGATTCGAGTAGAAGATACAGGCTCAGGCATTCCAAATCACATTTTAGACGAACTTACTAGAAAGCTTGAAGAGAAAACGACAAACTCAGATGGGAAACATATCGGCTTATTAAATGTCCAACAAAGGATTCATTATGTGTTTGGCGCGGATTATGGCCTTAGTGTTAGAAGTGAGTTAGGGACCGGCACGGTGGTCGAGATGGAACTGCCAATGAGGGAATATACAGAGGAAAGGGAGATTGGATGAAAAAGATCTTGTTAGTTGACGATGAGAGATGGGTACGTACCGCTCTTAAGTGGACGATAAATAAATTAAATCTTCCCTTGCAGGTGGTCCATGAATGCCAAAATGGATTAGAAGCGTTAGATTGGATAAAGATGAATGAAGTTGACTTAATCTTAACGGATATCCGAATGCCGGTGATGGACGGTCTTGCATTGGTTAAGGAACTTAGTACTTTAAACGGGACGTATGAAGTGATTGTGATCTCTGTCCATGATGAGTTTCAGTTTGTTCAGCAGGCAATGAGGAGTGGTGTCACGGATTATCTGCTTAAACCCATCGAGGAAAATGAGATAAGAAATTGTCTGGAAAAATGGCTAAATAAAAAAAATAACAAAGATAATACGAGTAAGCAAATGTTGGCTGATAAAGAAAATCTACCTTTATCAACGATCGATCGAATCTTGGATTATATAGAAAAAACACCTTTAGATCAAATCACTTTAAAAGAAGCAGCAGAGAGTATTCATATCAACCCCAGTTATCTCAGTCAATTGTTCAAACAACAGCTAAATAAAAAGTTCGTTGATTATATTACGGAACTGCGAATTGAAGAAAGTAAGCGATTATTGCAAAATACAACCTTAAGAATGTCCGAGATTGCCGAAAGAGTGGGATATTCTGATTTAGCTTACTTTAGTAACAATTTTAAGAAAATAGTAGGAAGTTCTCCGTCAGAGTATCGGAATATCACCAGCAAAAACAGCGATGGTCATTTAATTAAAAGATAAGGCAGAGTCGGAAATAATATTTTCTGATTCTTTTTTTATAAGAAGGAAGAAAGTCATAGGTATTTTTGACTAAAAGTTTCGAATATTAAAATATCACAAAAATAACTAAAAAAACTCGCTATTTGGATGGCTGCTTTGAATTATATCATTATACATAGATACGCTATCTTAGATTTTGTAAACGCATTCAATGTATAAAAGGGGAGGAAGAAAAATGGCTTTACTATCAAAGCAGATTAGAAAATCTTCAAAGCTAAGAAAGAAACTTCTCGCAACTGCACTTACTCTATCATTAGTTGCACCAGTTATTGGACCGCAGGTAGGATTTGCGGATGACCAAGGGTACACAGGTGAAGAAGGGGAAGCAACTCCGTATGTTGGCCGAGGTGCAATAACAACTTTTAAAGTTGCAAAAGCTGAGGGCCAGCCAGAAATTGAAGTAGCAACTCAAGATAGAATTCTTGAAATCAGTGGCAAATATTTTAGAGATGCAAATGGCAATAGAAGCTTAGATGGTTATGAAGACTGGAGAAAGCCAGTTTCAGAGCGTGTAGCGGATTTGATTAGCAAAATGACTCTTGAACAAAAAGCTGGATTGATGTACATAAATACTCATACTCCAGCAGCAGATCCAGCAGATGGGAAATTTGTAACCGAGGCTAATGCCAATATTGTTATTAACAAGAAATTACGCCACGTTATTTACCGTCTATCTCAAAACCTAGGCGATGTTGCCAATTATAATAACCAAATGCAGCAATTAGCAGAGGGGCTAGAGCTAGGGATTCCGGTGGTTATTACTTCGAATCCGAGAAACTCTGCCTCAACGGATTATACAAATATTACGAACACACAAGACCAACATACTTTCTGGCCTGGTACATTAGGTTTAGCAGCAGCAGGAGATGTAGAAGCTGTTGGTGAATTTGCGGAAATTGCCCGCCAAGAATGGAGAGCTGCCGGTATTCGTAAAGTTTACGGATATATGGCCGACGTTGCAACAGACCCGCTATGGGCTAGAATTGAGGAGACATTTGGCGAAGATCCAAAAGTAGTTGGCGACATGAATTATAAAATCGTCAGAGGGTTCCAAACTGAAAAACTGGGTACAGACAGTGTAGCTATCACAGTTAAACACTTCCCTGGCGGTGGAGCTCGTGATGATGGACAAGATCCTCACTTTGCAAACGGAAGCTTTAATATTTATCCTACGGAAGGAAGTTTGGAGAAGTATCATATTCCTCCTTTCCAGAAAGCAATTGAAGCTGGTGTAGCATCGGTAATGCCTTATTACGCTTATCCAAGTAATGCTAGTGCTGATCAAGGGTTAGAACCATATAGTGAAACTGAGCAATTTGAAGAAGTTGGTATGACTCTAAATAAAGGAATCATCGATTACTTGCGTGAAGGTCTTGGTTTCAAAGGATATATTAACTCTGACTCTGGTGCTGTAGCTGGCAGTGCATGGGGTTACCTAGTAGATGAAGATGGAAATCCAATTCCAAATGTACAAAAAGTGGCCAAAGCATTAAATGCAGGAACCAATATTATTTCAGGTGGGTCAACACCAGAGCTAGTAATTCAGGCTGTTAACGAAGGTTTAGTAGATATATCAAAAGTTAACGAATCCATTACTTATACATTATCAGAAATGATGACATTAGGTTTATTTGAAGACCCATATGTAAATCCTGCAGAAGCTATTGCTGCTGCAAACAATGAAGAACACAGAGCATTAGCTTATGAAGCGCATCAAAAGTCAGTCGTTTTAATGCGTAATGATAAAACCAAAGGTGAAAAACTATTACCGTTAACAGAAGAAAAGTTAGAAAATGTTAAGCTTTATGTTGAAGGATTTATTGGGGTTGCTCCAGGAAGAAATAATCCAAATCCTCAAAAAACTATTAATGAAGAATCAGCAAAACAAACTGCTGCATTTAATGCAGACTTAAAGAAAATGCTCAAAGAAGAATTCCCTAACATTACGTTAGTAGATAGTGTTGATCAAGCAACTCATGCATATTTATATATTAAACCAACTCAATCTAACTGGGATAATAACCCACGTATTGATGTTAATGAAACAACAGGTATTCTTGAATTAGATCGAATCATTGAAATTCAAAAAGCTATTCCAACCATTACTGCGGTAAACTTTACGAACCAATGGCTAATAAACAAGCTTGAACCAAATGCTGCAGCATTAATCGGTACTTTTGGTACGCTTCAAGAGGCGGTATTCGATGTAATCACTGGAGAATTCAATCCTGTTGGTAAGCTTCCATTCGCTATTCCAGCCAGTGCGGAGGCAGTAGAAAGAGAAGTCGGGGATGTTCCAAGCTTTGCTCAAGAAGAATATAAACATTTCACTTATAAGAATAAAAGTGGTGACAAGTACGAATACGGTTTTGGTCTTTCTTACAACAAGGGGAATGTACCAGCTCATGCTAATGAAACAGGAAAGCCTGACCATGCAGATGAAACAGGAGTACCGGCTCATGCAAAAAAATAAGAACTAGGTTGATATAAGAAAGAGATGCTCATTGGTAGTGAGCATCTCTTTTTATATCATTTTTTCGAAATTAACGCGCTTGTTAATGAAATAAATAACCGGCATGCCTACAGCCATCACAACAAACTCTCCAATTGCCACTGTTAACCAAGTAAATAAGAATGGCAATTCGAATGCTAGGTTTAATTCCCAAGCAATCAAGAACATAGTAAAGGTAAAGACAACGGTATTTACAATCATACGGGCCCAAATTCCTTTAATGAAACGTGCGGATACAATTGTAATCGATAAGGCTAATAATGATTGACCGACACCAAAAACGAGGTCATAGGCGACTATCGGGGAAAAGAAAAGATTGCTCAAAAATACCCCAACGATGATTCCGAATATATATTTCTTATTGAAAACAACAAGATGATTAAACATTTCTGAAATACGGAATTGAATATTTGTAAAACCGAAGGGAGCGATTAAGCCTGATACAGCAATATATAAAGCCGCTAATATTGCGTTTAAGACAAGTGTTTTTATTTTCATATTTAGTTATCTCCTTAGTTTTTTTTACGTGGGAGGTTCTCGAACCACGTTTTATTGACAAATTAATATAGTAGTATAAATGTATTTACTAGTCAATTTAAAGTTTGAGATAATCTTTCAGCAAGGTATATTCTATACGTATATATTGGATAATATTTCCCTTATTGTGCAATCTAATAATTAAAAAAGAGTGTTCAATTATAGAAAATAAAAAGATAGATTAATGCTTCAGGATATCCCCTTTTATGACTTCGTGCTATTATATTTCTTGTGAATCATTTACTATGGTTGAATAATATTCAGAATATTAATAAAATAGAAGGAGAGGGGGATCTAGTTGGAACCGATTATTGCTTTAGAAAATGTATCATTTTCATATAAAATCAATGAGACCCATGAAGTGTCTGTTCTTAAGGATGTCTCTTTTTCCATTTTTCCAGGTGAATATGTGGCCATTATTGGTCATAATGGTTCAGGAAAATCCACATTATCTAAGCATTTAAATGGGCTCTTACCACCTGGCTCAGGCGATGTTTGGGTCCGTGGTCACAATACGAAGGACGCCAGTAAAAAGCTGGATATCCGCAAAGCGGTTGGAATGGTTTTTCAGCATCCTGATAATCAAATTGTTGCGACGATTGTCGAAGAGGACGTAGCATTTGGGTTAGAAAATATTGGCGTCCCGAGGGAAGAAATGAAGCAAAGAATTGATGAGGCTTTAGAAGTCGTCAAAATGTCTGAGTTTCGTAAAAGGCCGCCGCACCATTTATCAGGAGGACAAAAACAGAGAGTGGCGATTGCTGGAGTGCTTGCCATGCAGCCGGACTGTATCGTATTCGATGAGTCCACCAGTATGCTGGATACATTTGGAAGAAACGAAGTCCTTCAGGTCATGAGAAAAATGAATAAAATGGGAATGACGATTATAACCGTTACCCATCGTATGTCAGAAGCAGCGGAAGCAGACCGAATTATAGTCGTAGAAGACGGGAAGATTGTTATGGATGGAAAACCTCGTGATATTTTTAAGCACAAAGAGGTTCTAATGGAACTGCAATTAGATATTCCAGCAGTTAGTCAAATAGCTGAAATGGTCCACAATCAAATTCCGAATTTTTCCAAAGAACTCATCCAAGAGGAAGAACTAATTAACGAAGTAAAGAGAGTTTCAAAAGCAAGGAGCGGGGAAGTGGTTTAATGCGTGGAAAACCTATCATCGAAATAGAAAACTTATTTCATACATATATGAAAGGCACCCCAATGGAGCATGTGGCCTTAAAAGGGACAAACATGGTCGTAAACGAGGGGGAATGTATTGCCATTATTGGGCACACTGGCTCAGGGAAATCAACCCTCATCCAGCATTTTAATGGGCTAATTCGGCCAGATTCGGGGAAAGTCATCATCGATGGAATAGATTTATCGAAAAAACGAATTGATATTAAAGCATTGAGGAGAAATGTCGGATTGGTTTTTCAAAACCCGGAGGATCAAATCTTTGAAAAATTAATTGGTGATGACATCTCTTATGGTCCTTTTAAACTGGGATTACCTATCAAGGAAGTCAGGGAACGGGTTAAATGGGCAATGAACATGGTCGGCTTAAACTTTGAGGAAATGAAGGATCGCCAGACGTTTGCCTTAAGCGGCGGGCAGAAGCGTAAGGTTGCACTTGCTGGTATCCTGGCGTTAAAGCCCAAAATATTAGTTCTTGATGAACCCACTGCGGGGCTTGATCCAAGATCTCGGAATGAGTTGTTGGATAAGATTAAATCGTTAAATAAAATTGAAAACTTAACCGTTATCTTCGTATCACACAATATGGAAGAAGTTGCTTATTTAGCGGATAGAGTTTATGTAATGGCAAATGGCAAGGACGTTTTATCAGGTACTCCAGTAGATATTTTTACTGACAAGGAAAAATTGCAGCGTTACCAAATTGGAACACCGGAAACCGTGCAGGCGCTGTACCGGCTCAAAGACCTTGGATACAATGTAGATACTTCTGCTTTTACGGTTTCGGAGGCAGCTGACGAAATCATAAAGGTTCTTACCGATGGAGAGGTGAAGAATCATGGCAAGTGAATTTGAACTGTCTAGGAATATTACCATTGGTCAGTATGTACCGACTGGGTCGTTTATTCATCGGCTGGACCCAAGAATAAAACTGCTGGTGTTCACTATTCTTGTTTTAGCCATAGCCCTCAATACTAGTTATGTAGGAAATGCGCTGGGTCTGCTATTATCTATTTATTTATTCTGGGCATCTAAAATACCTGTCAGTTATGGGTTATCGGGTATAAAACCTGCTATTCCCTTTATTATTATTTTGGCTGTGTTGCAACTAATCTTCCAAGGCAATGTTTTTTCTGGAGGAACTGTATTCTTTGAATATGGTTTTATCTTGATTACCAGTGAGAGTATTCGACTCGTAATTGTTTCGGCCGTGCGGTTTGTGGAAATCATTTTATTAAGCAGCGTCTTAACGCTATCCACATCAACAACAGAATTAACCCATGCCATCCAAAGTCTTTTAAGTCCTTTAAAAAAAATAAAATTTCCTGTCCATGAACTTTCCTTGATTATTACCATCGCGATTCGCTTTGTGCCAACCTTTGCGATTGAAATGGAGAAAATGATGAAGGCGCAAGCTTCAAGAGGGGCAGATTTTGGGTCGGGAGAATGGTGGAGAATCATTCAGAGGACGAAGGATATGCTTCCCATTATTATCCCATTATTTAATATTGCGTTATCTAGAGCAGAAGATCTCATCTTAGCCATGGAATCTCGCTGCTATACTCCTGGAAATGAGAGAAGTGCCTATTCGGTTTATAAGGCACTCGAGCGTGATTATTTAGTGTTAATTATTGGGTTATTATTATCATTACTATTACTTTTTTATCCGTTTCCATTTTAGATAAAAAATAAAGGGGGAGATATAGAATGAAAGGTACATTAACGGTTCGAAACATAGTTATTGCTGGTGTGCTTGGTGCAGTTGCGATACTTTTAGGTGTAACTCGATTAGGATATATTCCCGTCCCTACAGCAGCTGGGAATGCAACCATCATGCATATTCCTGCGATAATTGGCGGGATTATGCAGGGACCGATTGTAGGTGCGATTGTCGGAATTATTTTTGGTGTTTCCTCTTTCTTAAATGCTACCGTTCCACTATTCAAAGATCCATTAGTGGCAATCCTGCCTAGACTTTTTATTGGAGTTGTCGCATGGGTTGTATATGTAGGAATACGTAGAAAAAGTGAGTATCTTGCTATTGGCACTGCAGCGTTCCTAGGAACCTTGACCAATACGGTTCTAGTTTTAACAATGGCAGTAGTTAGAGGTTACATGGGCGCTGAAGTAGCGTGGACAGTTGCTATAACAAGTGGTATTCCAGAAGCAATTGTTGGTACAATAGTTACACTAGCAGTAGTTTTATCATGGAAGCAAATTGGTAAAGGGAAAAAATCTAGGATTTCAGAAGATTAATCTTATCATAAGAATTTAACCCATTGAGGCTTAGGCACCAATGGGTTTCTTGATAAATAGGGGAGTTGAGCGATGTGAAGCTTATTGATTTTGAACAAGCCATTGACAATCGGATTCTTAAGCGTGGACTTGATTATTTTGACCAGGGACATGTCGTAAGTCTTGAAACCAAGGATAAAAAGAAATATAAGGCTAGGGTAGATGGATCAGAAGTTTATAGAGTAGAGATATCATTAAATCTAAACGATGAAATAGAAGAATCATATTGTGATTGCCCCTATGACTTAGGGGAGTTTTGCAAACATGAGGCAGCAGTTCTATTTGCATTGAAAAATATGAAGACTTTCGGGGAACCTGCTGTAGTGGTAGAAAATGATTTAAAACAGGTTTTAGCAGAACAAAACAAGGATGAATTGGTTCGTATTTTACTTGAAATTTCTGATGATTATCCTGATATAGAAAAACGCTTGCTTTTTAAGTTTGCAAACAATGAAGATGAAATTACTGCTAGTAAGAAACTCATCAGAGAATATATCAATAATGCAAAACGTAATGGGTTTATTGATTGGCGACATGTTGATTCTGCACTGCAAGGGGCAGAGATGACGCTAAAAAAAGCCCAGGAAAAGATAGAAATGGGTGATAGTAAGACAGCTGTTTTACTAGCACTAGAAGTGTTATCTCCCGTTGTAAAGATGATCCAATTTTGCGATGACTCCAATGGCGGGGTTAGTTTTATTATGAATCGGGCTATTTCTACTATTGAACAAGCGGTAACGACCAATTTGGAGCATTTAGATGAAAAAGAGCAAAAGAAGCTTTTTGAGGTAATTTTAAAAGAAGCTTTGAAAAAACAATTTGATGGCTGGAGTGATTGGCGCTTTGGGCTATTAAATGTTTGTGCCATTTTCTCTCATAAGAAGGATTTACGGAAAAAGCTAGAAAAGCAGCTGGAGATGTTAGAACAAAAAGCAGGTAATTCATGGGGTGAGGAGTATGAAAAGAAACAGGTAAAGCTTCTCCAATTTGAAATAATAGAAAAATGTGATGGAACGTCAGCAGCAGAAAAGTTTATTTATAAGAATATTAAAATAAGCGATTTTCGTGAAAAAGCAATTACAAGAGCATTGGAAAATAGTGATTATGAGAAAGTTCTCGAGCTTTGTATTTCGGGGGAAGAAGTAGACAAAAGTTATCGCGGGCTGGTGCATCAGTGGAGGGAGTATCGTTACCTGGCCTATGAAGGACTTGGTGATGTGAAAAATCAACGGAAATTGGCCTATGAGTTTCTTTTTAATAATAAATACTCTTATTATATGAAATTAAAAGAGTTATATGAACAAGATGAATGGCCAGAAGTTTTAGGCCGATTAATTGAAGCTTTTGAAAAAGAGCAATACCAATCAACTGTCTATATTGAAATCCTGAAAGAAGAAAAACTAACGCAACAAATAATAGAATATTGTAAAAAGCATAAATCATTAATAATGGATTTGTATCCATACCTAATGGAGAGTCATTTTGAAGAAGCGAATGATCTGTTTATTAATTATATTGAACTTTCTGCTGAGGGAACATCGGACAGACGAGGTTACAGAAATGTTTGTAAGCTAATAAAAACCTACAAAAAAGCCTTTGGTACCATTCATTCACACAAATTAATTGGAGAGTTGAAACAAAGATATCAAAAACGTCCTGCCTTTATAGATGAATTAGGGAAAATTAGACAATAGATGAGGGATAGTATGTTACATCATGTGGAGATATATGTTTCAAATCTTGAAAAAAGTGTTGATTTTTGGGGTTGGCTGCTAACTGAATTAGGGTACGAACAGTATCAAAAATGGGAATTAGGGGTTAGCTGGAAGTATCAAGAGACCTATCTTGTATTTGTTCAGGCTGAAGAGAGGTTTTTGGATGTTCCTTATCACCGTTGCCGAGTAGGATTAAATCATCTTGCCTTTCATGCAACGTCTAGGGAACAGGTTGATGAAATAACGGAGATACTAATAAAGAAACAAATCCCCATCCTATACAGGGAGAAGCACCCATATGCTGGAGGTCAAGAATACTATGCGGTATTTTTTGAGGATCCGGATCGAATAAAAGTAGAACTAGTCGCACCTAGCGTGAAATAAGGTATTTTTTTAAAATGTGATTTAAATCACGAAAAGACATCACTTTTATCTTTATAATCAAACATAAGTAAAAGGGGTGTATGACATGGAATATAAATTTAAATCTCTTTATAGTGAGATCGGCGGACAGGAAACGATAGATAAGCTCGTTGCTGCATTTTATCCAAAAGTTTATGCAGATCCTGAATTAAGACCGCTGTTTGAAGGGGACATGGAGGAAATAATGAGGAAGCAACGAATGTTTCTTCCACAATTCTTAGGTGGCCCTGCTCTTTACAGTCAGGAATTTGGACCACCGGCGATGAGAGAGCGTCATCTGCCTTTTGAAGTTACACCAAGGAGAGCGCAGTGCTGGCTTCGCTGTATGAAGGAAGCCTTTCAAGAAATTGGACTTTATGATAAACCAGCGGGACTTGCTTTTTATGATCGGTTAACACAAGTTGCTGGGATTATGGTTAATAGTCCGGATAGAGAGTAAAGGATTAAAAGGTTGGCATGTAATACGGTTCATTATTTTGCACCAAAATGATGTACTAAACTCACTCACTCTCTATGAGTAAAGAGGTCTTGTCCATAATCGTGTATCCAGCAAAAGTAAAATAAGCGGAGACTTTCCGGTTAATTGAAGAATGGAGCTCGTTTCGGGGTAAATAAGCGGAGGTTTTCCGCTTAATCAAAGCAAAATCCCCCCACTTTCAAATTTTTCTGGCCAATAGGCGGAATTTCTCCGTCTATTTAGCTTTTTTTAATACAAATTACGAATTAAGCGGAATTTCTCCGCCTATTAATCACTCAGGTGCTTAACCTGATCCCCCAACCGAGAAACTTTGATAAATAGACAAAAAGACGCATGCCAAATCATACGTCATACCTTTGTCTTTTAATAAGAATGCACCCGAAAAAGGAACCCTTTTTAAAAACTTGGGCAACCTTATTTTGCAAATAATAACCCACTAACCTCTTAGGAAGCCTCCCTCAGAATTCAATACCTGCCCCGTAATCCACTCAGCTTCTTCACTAGCAAGGAAGGCAACGAGGCGTGCAGCATCTTCAGGCATTCCAATACGACCTAACGGAAACTTTGGCAAAATCCAATGCCTTATCTCTTCGTCCATCCATCCAGTATCCGTCGGACCTGGGTTTACTGCATTAACTGTAATACCAAGAGGTGCCACTTCTGCGGATAAGGAAATGGTAAACGCCGAAATAGCCCCCTTGGTTGCAGCATAAGCTAATTCACCAGGCATTGGCCCAAGTGCTTGACCGGATGTCAGGTTAATAATTCTGCCCCCACGCATGGAGGATTGTCTAAACCGACGAGCAAATTCTACAGATAATAGGAAAGTAGCTCTCATATTTACTGCATAATGGTCATCTAGTGTTTTTGCGTCTAAATTCATATATCCATCACTTGTAGAATGAGCTGCATTATTAACTAGAATAGCAGGCAACCCCAATTCAGCAGTGACGATCTCCAGCACATTAAATGGTGCACCCGGATTAGCCAAATCTACTTCTAAGTTTCCACATCGAACACCATACTCACGAAGACTGTCTTCAAATTTTTTTACCCAATCGATATTGGTACCCCAATGGGTAAAGAAAATATCTGCACCTTCTGAAGCTAATTTTGTACATATAGCGGCTCCAATTCCATTTTCATGACTGACACCAGTAATTAATGCAACACTGCCTTTTAAATGATAAATAACATAACCCCCCAAAAATGATTAGTACTAAAAAGCACATTAGAATAAAATCCAATGTGCTTTTGAATGTATAGTTTATTTTTTCAATTTAGCCCATGTTGCGTCAAGTGCTTTCATGGCTTCTTCTTTAGACTTTTGGCCGCCTACATATGCTTGGAGGGTTGCGCCAAACTCTTGACCTGCTCCATCAGGATATTTCATGAACTGCCATTGATAGGCTTTGCCTTCTTTAGAATATTTAAGAAGGTCCGCACCTAGAGCACCGATATCTTCAGGATTGGCGTCAATCGTTTTAAAGGCTGGAATGTACTTGAAATCCTTTGTTAAAGCTGTTTTTCCTTCTTCAGATGTAACCATCCAATTTAAGAAATCTTTTGCTGCTTCTTTATCAGCTTCTGGTGCTTTGTTGTAAATAACCCAGTTACTAGGAACGTCAATCATTAATTTATCAGATTGAGCGGGATCATCGCCAAGTGCTAACGGAATGAAACCAACTTCTAAGTTAGGATCTAATTTATCAAGCATTGGCTGAATCCAGTTACCTTGCTGGATCATCGCTGCTTCACCTGTAGCAAATAATGTTACTTGTGTATTGTAGTCAGTTGTTAAAGGATTCTTGTTGCCGTATTTCATTGTAAGATCTAAAAGCTTAAAGTAATTATCGAATTCTTTATTGCCTTCAATTTTAGCTGTGCCTTCATTTAGACCTTTGATAAAAGCATCTGGATCTTCTTGATAAGCAAACGGTACGTTCATGCCGTGGTTTGCTAATACCCACCATTCAGCATAACCGATGGAGAATGGTGTAATGCCGGCAGCATCTAGCTTTTTCGCTGCTTCTTCTAACTCAGAATATGTGGTCGGAAGTTCCTTAATCCCAGCTTTTTCAAATAACTTCTTATTGTAGGCAAATCCGTACCCTTCCATATTAAAAGGCATACCGTATACTTTTCCATCAAGGGTCATTCCGTCTAAAGTACCTTCAAAGGCATCCTTGATCCAAGGCTGATCAGATAAATCTTCAAATTTATCTTTCCATACTTGAGCTTCCTGGTCACCGCCGTTTGTAAAAATATCAGGTGCTTGGTTAGAGGCGAATTTTGCTTTAAGAGCTGCAGCACCATCCGCACCGCCGCCTACAGTTTCAATGTTAAAAGTCACGTTTGGATTTTGTTTTGTATATTCTTCTGTTAACGCTTTCAGTTGATCAGCAATTTCAACTTTCCCTTGGAAAATGTCAACTACTACTTTATCGTCCTTACCACCGCTGCTTTTTTTATCTCCAGAAGTACTGTCGCTCGAACATGCGCCTAATAGAAGTGAAGCGGATAGTACACCTGCAGCCAATGAATACTTTTTGAATGCCATTTGTTTTTCCCCCTAAAATGATTATTATATATTTTTAAATCCCTGCTGTCTGTATTTAGACAGCAGAGTGTGTTCCCCTAAAAAAATTACTTGATAGAACCACTGGTAATTCCTTGGATAATGTGTTTTTGCATAGTGAAGAAGAAGATTAATAATGGAATAATACCGATTACTAATGCTGCAAGTGCTAAATCCCATTGCTTTGTATACTGCCCAAAGAAGAAGAACGTTGCCAATGGAATCGTTCTTAATTCTGGATCCTGAAGCACCAAAGAAGGTAATAGAAAGTCATTCCATATCCATAAGCTGTTTAAGATAACGATGGTGACCGTAATTGGTTTTAATAGCGGGAAAACAATTCTCCAGAAAACGCCAAACCGTGTACAGCCATCGATAATTGCAGCTTCTTCAAGCTCTAACGGGATACCTTTGATAAAACCGTGATACAAGAAGATGGTCATACCCGATCCAAAGCCTAAATACATGAAGACAAGTCCCCACATGCTGTTTAATAGTCCCAAGTTACCAGCCGTTTTAATAAGCGGAATCATGAGCGATTGGAACGGAATGATCATCGCAGCCACGAATGTCATGAAAATAATATTGCTGATTTTCTTTTTTGTTCGAACTAACATGTACGCTGCCATCGAACAAAAGATAACGAGAACGATATTACTGCCGATGGTAATGATTAACGAGTTTTTAAATACAGTTAGAAAGTTTAATTTTTCAAATGCGTTAACATAGTTATCAAACATCAACACTTTTGGCAGGGCCGATGTGTTGGTTAGAATTTCAGCAAATGGTTTCAAGGAGTTTGAAATCACATAATAGAATGGGACTAAAAAGACTAGACCGAGCAGGATTGCAAGGGTTTCAACGATTGATGTTCTCCATGTATACCTGTTACCCATTAGGATTCAACCTCCTTTTTCTTCGAAATCGTAACTTGAAGGACGGTAATCGCTGCTACAACAATGAAGAAAATTAATGCTTTTGCTTCACCGATACCATATCGATTATTAACGAATGCTTCTGTATAAATGTTTAGCGCCAGCATTTCTGTTGATTTAAATGGACCGCCGTTTGTTAATGACAGGTTTGCATCAAAGACTTTAAAGGATGAAGCGGTTGTTAAAAATAAACAAATTGTTACGGCTGGTGCAACAAGCGGCATTGTAATATGACGCAGGACTTGGAATCGATTCGCTCCATCAATTCTTGCTGCTTCAATTAATTCCTGCGGTACATTCTGCAGTGCAGCAATATAGATAATCATAATGTAACCTGCACCCTGCCAAACACTGACAATGACGATTCCCCAAAACGCTGTCTTTGCATCTCCTAACCATGCCAGCTCAAAAACAGAAATTCCAGTTAACTGACCGATGGAAGCAAATCCTTTTACAAAAATAAACTGCCAGATAAATCCGAGTATTAATCCGCCGATTAAGTTAGGCATGAAGAAAACAGTCCGCAAGACATTTTTAGTTTTCAACTTCTGAGCTACCAATAAGGCTAATCCGAATCCGATTAGGTTAGTTAAGATAATGGCTACGACTGTATATTTGGTTGTAAGAATGAAGGACGTTTGAAATTGCTTGTCCTCTGTAAATAAGTATTTGAAATTATCAAGTCCCACCCATTTGACGGATCCTGTTACCCCATTCCAATCGGTAAATGCATAATAAATACCTGTAAAGAAGGGGATTAAAACAATGAGGATAAAAGCTAATAGGACTGGCCCGACAAAAAGGGTAAATAATCCAGCTTCTTTCCATTTCTTCTTATTAAGAAAAGAAACAGAGTGAGAAACTTTCGTGCTTTTCTGATTTGTGAGGGCTGCCCCCTTAACTGTATCCAGCTTACTTTCGTTATTCATTCCCTGCACCTCCATAACCCTTATTTTAGTGATTATAGAAAATTATGAAACGGCTTACATTGACCACTAGGGTGGAAAATATTGAACAGGTCAAAATAATGAACTATTAAAGGCTGCTTAAAGTTGTGCTACAATGTTCTAAAAATAAAGCAAGGGAGGACAGGTTAGTTTTTCGATAAGGCTGTATTCGTAAATGTTGTTGTTAAAATCTTAAAGCCGATTTTAACGTGGAAATAGTTATTTTGCGCCTTTGAATTTAGTTTGCTGGCTCTTTTCTTATTTAGGTGTTTTTTTCTGTAATCTTTAGCCACAATCATAAATTTGTTTCCAATAGCAACAAAGTATAAGAAAAGAGCCTTTGAATAAAACAAGACTAACCAAGATTATATGCGATGGGGTATTCGGAAAAAGCTTATTATCTTTTTATTACTTGTGACAGTCCTTCCTTTCGGGACAGCGATCACCGTTACTTATTTTTATACGACCAAGTCACTTAATGAACAATCTGTTTCAACGAATTATGATTTGATTGTGAAAGGCAAGGAAGAGCTCACGGTTTATTTGAACGATGTGGCACAAATGTCATCGGTCCCTTATCGATATACCCCTTTTATGAATGTCATGCGAAATGGGGTCTCCTCCAACTTGGCTGTTAATCAGGAAGAAGTGCGCAGAGTGCTTGCCTATTTATTTAATACTCGTCCGGAAATTGAACAAATGCACCTATATATACATGAAGGAAAGGAATCCTACACCAACTATCATTCTAGAATCAGCGGAAGGGCAACATATGAAAATATATTTTCTCACCCTTACTATGGGCCGCTAACAGCCATTGAGGGCTATTCCCTTATTGAACCGCCGCATGAGATTTATAGCTATAATAATATTTCTGTTATTCCAAATTCCCAGAAGGTGAATGTATTAAGTTTCCATAATGTGATTCGCGATGTCCCGTTAGCGGATGTTTTAGGCTTTTTATCGATCGATATTAATCTTTCTAGGATTAGTGCCATTGCCGATCGATTATATACCAAAGATGTCGAAGACCTTTATATCATGAATGAAAAGGGAATGATTATCTATTCCTCCAATGGAAATGAGATTGGAAAGGAAAATAAACAAAAGTGGTTTGAGCAAGTGAAGAGGGAGCCGGAAGGAGGGAAAAGCTTTGAGTGGAAAGATGAGCAGTTCTCGGGTGTCATCGTCCATGAAAAATTTACAGATTCGTTTAAAGACTGGTCAATCGTGAAACGAACCCCTTATGATATCCTTTATAAAGGTGCTAGAGAAACGGCTATCATTAACATTTTGATTGGATTGGCTACACTTGTATTTGCTTTACTGGGGACCATGTTTGTTTCCTTTAAGCTTACAGCCCCTATAAAGGTGTTAATCGGCAACATGAAAAAAGTGGAGAAGGGTGAATTCAAGGCTGATTTCGAATCGTTAGGTACTGATGAAATTGGTATGCTGGGTAGGCATTTTAAATTAATGATTGCTAAAATAGAAGAGTTAATAGAGCGTGAATATAAATTGGAGATCGAAAATAAAGCCTCGCAGCTCCGTGTTTTGCAATCGCAAATTAATCCGCATTTCCTTTATAACGCCTTTCAGTCTATTGGTACATTGGCACTAAAATTGAATGCGGTTCCGGTCTATTCATTATTAACATCGTTATCTACTATCATGAGATACAGTATGAATATGAAGGACGATATTGTTCCGTTTGCTTCAGAGCTGAACCATGTGAAATCTTACCTATCCTTACAAAAGCAGCGATTTGACGAACAGTTTGAATTTGAACTGAATGTCGAGGAAGCAGTCAAGGAGGTACATGTCCCGAAAATGATTTTACAGCCCATTGTAGAGAATTGTTTTAAGCATGGCTTTGATCAGCGCATAGAAAAAGCATGGATTCAAATTGAGGCCTTCTACGAGAATGACAATAGAGTCCAAATCAATGTGAAGGATAATGGAATGGGTCCTAGCGAGGAGCAGCTTGAAAAAATCCGTCAGGAACTGTTCCATGGAATTTCAAAAGAAGATAAGCAAAGAGAAACAATTGGGTTAAAAAATATTTATGATCGATTGCGGATCTATTATCATAACCAAGCAAACATGTCTGTTAACCGTAATGAGGAAGGTGGTTTTACGGTTACCATCCAAATTCCAAAGGTAATGCCGAAAGAGGTGGAACATTCATGAAAGCATTAATAGTTGATGATGAAAAACATGTGCGAGATGGAATAAAGATACTAGCTGACTGGGAGCGAAATGGAATTTCAGAAATATATGAGGCAGGAAATGGAGAAGAAGCCATTCAGCTTATACAATCCATTCGGCCAGAGATTATTTTCTCTGATATGAAAATGCCAAAAATGGATGGAACGCAGCTTTTAGAGTGGATTAAAGAAAATCAGCCAAACAGTAAGACAATCGTGGTGACAGGTTACGATGACTATCATTATATGAGAAAAGCGATCCATTTTGGCAGTTCTGACTATCTCTTAAAGCCTATCGAACCAGAAATTTTAAATCAAACATTGGAAAAAGCGGTAAATGAATGGAACAAAGAAGAGGTTGACAGACAGAGAAAAGAAACTAGCTCACAGTTGATTAATGAAATGACTCCTGTTTACAGGGATCGTAAACTAACACAGCTAGTGAATAGTGATTATTTACAAAAAGATTTATTCGAAGAATTTGGCTGGTTAAAGCAGTCCCGAGATTATATAGCGGCTCTTGTCCGAGTTAATGGAAAAACAATCTCGGCTTTTCAAGGAGATCGAGATTTAACGTACTTTACAGTTTTGAATATTATTAATGAGATAATTAAGAAACAACATGGGTGTGGAATTGGTTTTCGTTACTTATCTAAAAAGGGTGAGATTGTTCTGATTTTTTGGGACAAGTTCGAGTTAGTAGAACAGATTTTAGTCGATATCTATAAGACACTAAAAAATATGTTAGATATCTCTTGTCCAATTGCAGCCGGGAAAACGGTAAAAAATAGTTCCAAGTTGATAGATTCTTATCACTATGCGAGAAACGTTTTATTAAATAGAAATATATTGACTGAAAGTGAAATAAGAGTCTGTTTGTCGGAAATAGAGACAGTTCCTTCATTAAAGAGTTTGATTGTATATTCTTCAGATATAGAAATGGCTATCCAAACGGGAGAAATTGGGGCTTTTGAAGAATTAATGGATCGAATCGAAAAGGACATTACAGAAAAGAAATATTTATCTGTAAAACAGGTGATAAATTTAGAAAATGAGTATATGGTGATTAGCAATAAATGGTTTAAGCATTACAATATTTTATTTAAGACACCAGAAGATATTGAAGAGCGGATTGATTTATTTTTCGATTCAAACGGCACGTTTAGTCTAGAAGAGTTTAAAAAGAGAAAAAAGCGTGAAATCACCATATTTTTGAAAAAGGTAAAGAAACGCACACTGCAAAAAGGTAATAATATCATTACCGATATTGAAAAGTATCTCCAGGAAAATTTTGACCGGGATGTGAAATTACAAGAGATATCAGACCATTTTTATATCAGCAGAGAATATATCTCCAGGAAATTTAAACAAGAATTTAACGAGAACATCTCCGATTACATTGTAAGAATCAGAATGAATAAGGCAAAATCCTTATTGAAGAATAGTCAGTTAAAAATTTATGAAATTGCTAATATGATTGGCTATCAGGATGACAAGTATTTTCGAAAGGTATTTAAAAAGGTCGAGGGAATTACTCCAAATGAATATCGAGCAGAATATGTGAAACGGTGATAAGCAGAGATAGGAAACATTTCTCTGCTTTTTTTCAATGGGAAAAAGAACGAATTTTTTGTAAATTAAACTATGAATATTTCACTATGTTTATTTACATGACTTTAATCAAGTCTAAATGGTAACTACATATGTACTAAACAATTCTCCCTTACAATTTTAATTGTAGTTTCTATAAAAAAGGGAGATGGAGAAAAATGAAAAAAGCATTTGTGATTGGAGCAGGCCTGGCGTTTAGTTTATTATTTAGTCCTTTTCAACAGGCTTTTGCAGCAGAAACAACTGGGGAGTTACGAAAAGTGGATAATGTGGCTCACCGTGGTGCAACCGGTTATGCACCGGAAAATACGATTGCCGCTTTTGATAAAGGCGTGGAAATGAAAGCTGATTATATTGAAATTGATGTCCAAAGAAGCAAGGACGGGGAATTAGTTATCATTCATGATAATACGGTTGATAGAACAACAGATGGTACAGGGTATGTGAAAGACTTAACCTTTGAACAGATTAGAAGTCTCGATGCTGGCAGCTGGAAGGGCGAACAATTTACAGGTGAGAGAATTCCTACATTCGATGAGATTCTTGACCGCTATCATGGTAAAACTGGTATTTTAATCGAATTAAAATCACCTGAACTTTATCCTGGCATTGAAGAAGAAGTAGCACGAAAATTAATCGAACGAAATCTGGATAAACCGCAAAATGAAAAGATTATTATTCAATCGTTTAATTTTGAATCTATGAAAATAACAAACAGCTTGCTTCCAAAGGTGCCGATTGGTGTCCTTACGTCCAATAGGGCCCACACAACAGAACAAGCTTTGCAGGAATTTTCAACGTATGCTGATTATTTTAACCCAAGCTACGGAATCGTATCTAAAGAATTGGTTGATCAAGTGCACGCACTTGGAATGAAAATTCAATCCTGGACGGTTCGCAGCCAAGCAGCAGCTGATTTCCTTTTAGAGATGAACGTAGATGGAATTATTACCGATTATCCTGATTACGTAGATCCAAGAAAATAGGACAAACTATCGCCAAAAGAGGGAAAGCTTTCATCCCTCTTTTTTCTAGTATTCCTGACGTCTGTATACCCCTGGAGAAACGCCGTACCTCTTATGAAATACTCTATGAAAATAGGGATAGCTGCCGAAGCCGCACTCCTCTGCAATTTGCTCTAGTGTCAAGGATGTGTATTTCATTCGCTCAATCGCAGCAGATAAACGGATTTCAAGGGTATATTCAATCATCGTTTTTCCAACGCTGCTTTTGAAAAGATGAACGGAACGGGAGACGCTAAGACCAGCATGCCTAGCCACATCCTCGACTTTCAATGAAGTTGTCGCGTGTTCTTCAATATATCGCAGCATCCTTGTCACAGTATAGGGAACGTTGAAAGAAGGTACGGTTTCATTAATGGCCCGTTCTAAAGTTAAGCAGAGAGCTCGCAGCAAATAGCTTGTGAGCTCTTCGTTTTGGCTGGAGGCTGGACGGCGTTTTTCGATCATAATATGGCGCCATAGAACCAGCAGCTTATCATCCAAATCGATTCTGGAGACATCCGGCTTTTCGGTACGGTTCCACCATTCGTCCACCCATGCACCTTCGCATACTAAGTGATAGTCGCCGCTGTTTTGGCCCGGAGTTACTAGTAGTTCATAGTGATCTCCTGGTTTTATGAGCAGAAGGTCTCCTTTCTCGAGCTCCATTTTCCTACCCTTTACTACTACTTCACAAATGCCTTCTGTTTGCAGACGAAATAGATAAGAGGGGTATCCGGATTTATGCTGTGAATGATATCCATTTGTGTGATACGAGTAGCCGCAAAATAAAATATTTGTAGTCATATGCTCCCTCTTTTTTAATAAAATAGCAAAATAGTAGATGTTTTGATTATATCATCTATATTTAATTACTTTAACACCCGTTAATATGTAATCAAATAAGGAAGGTTTTAAGAAATGGGGGATAAGGTTGAAAAGCATTCCAATAGCTGTACAAATGTTCACATTACGGGAAGAAAGTGCCCAAGATTTTGCCGGAACGTTAAAAAGAGTAGCTGAGCTTGGCTTTGATGGTGTTGAATTTGCCGGGTATGGCGGATTATCTGCAAAAGAAGTAAGAGTACTATTGGATGAGTTTGGTCTGCGAGCAGCATCCAGTCATGTGCCGCTGGAAGAATTGGAAAATAATCTGTATCAAGTCATTGAAGATCAGAAAATACTAGGAAGTAACTATGTGGTCTGCCCGTACTTACTTCCAAATCGCCGCAACATAGAGGATTACAAAGCACTTATTGCATTTTTAGATCAAGCTGGTGAAACGTGCCGCAGTGAAGGAATTTCCCTTTGTTACCATAACCATGATTTTGAACTGGAGCGTTTGTCCAATGGCAAAACGAAACTCGAAGCCATTTTCGATAAAACGCACTCTATTAATGTAAAGGCTGAGCTGGATGTTTATTGGCTGACAAAAGCGGGTGAAAATCCTGTTGAGTGGATAAATCGATACAAAAATCGAACACCGCTTGTTCATTTGAAAGACATGACGACAGATGATGAACAATTTTTTGCTGAGCTTGGAACAGGCGGGGTAGATATTGAAGCCGTGCTGCATAAAGGGAAGGAAAACGGAGTCGAGTGGTGGGTGGTCGAGCAGGATGTTTGCCGCCGTTCACCGTTTGAAAGCATAGAAATCAGCATAAATTACTTAAAATCAGTGAAGATTAATTAAGTTAGCGAGTTCAATATTTTACACCCTATATGTCAATGTAAGCCATTTCAATAATTGTCTTATCATTTAAAATAATAGATAAAAATAAACTGATATGGAGTTGTTAGTATGGTTAAAGTAACTGTTTGGAATGAAAACCGGCATGAACAAAAAAATCCAATAGTAAGAGATATATATCCTAACGGAATTCATGGTACAATAGCGGAGTTTTTAAATGAAAATGGTCATGAAGTAAAGACAGCTACTCTAGACGAGCTGGAGCATGGCTTAACGGATGAAGTTCTAGCCAATACTGATGTACTAGTTTGGTGGGGGCATTTAGCACATAGTGAAGTAAAGGATGAAATTGTACAAAAGGTTCAGCAGCGTGTCCTTGACGGCATGGGTTTGATTGTTCTTCACTCCGGTCATTTCTCGAAAATCTTCAAAACCTTAATGGGAACAAGCTGTGATTTAAAATGGCGCGAAGCAGACGAGAAAGAACGACTTTGGGTCGTAAGCCCAAGCCACCCGATTGTAGAGGGTATCTCAGAGTATATTGAATTAGAAAAAGAAGAAATGTATGGGGAGCATTTTGATATCCCGCAGCCAGATGAACTAATTTTTACTAGCTGGTTTGAAGGAGGAGAAGTGTTTCGCAGCGGGTGTACATACAAACGCGGGAACGGGAAAGTATTCTACTTCCGTCCAGGTCATGAAACCTATCCTACTTACCACAACAAAGACATACAACGTGTCATTAGCAATGCTGTAAAATGGGCAGAGCCGGTAAAGCGCGAACGTCCAGTCTATGGAAATGCGAAACCACTTGAAGTAATTGGAGGGAAGTAACATGGGAAAATTAAGAGTAGCGGTAATTGGCTGTGGCAGCATTGCCCAGCACCGTCATTTACCTGAATATAAATCAAATAAAAATGTAGAAATTGTTGCTGTTTGTGATATCAATGAAGAACGTGCGTTAGCCGTAGCGGAAAAATATGATGTAAAAGCTTATACCAACTATCAAGAGTTATTAAGCAGCGGTTCAGTGGATGCAGTCAGTGTTTGTACTCCTAACTATCTTCATGCACCGATTTCGATTGCAGCTTTAAATGCTGGTCTACATGTTCTTTGTGAAAAACCAATGGCTACTTCAAAACAAGAGGCAGAAGAGATGATAGCAGCAGCGAATGAAAGCGGTAAAAAGTTAATGATTGGTCATAATCAACGGTTTGTACCTTCCCATCAAAAGGCCCGCAAGTTAATCGAGAGCGGGGAGATTGGTAAAATCTATAGTTTCCGTACGTCATTTGGTCATGGAGGACCAGAAGGTTGGAGTGTAGATGGCAAAGAAAGCTGGTTTTTTCAAAAGGAAAAAGCGTTTGTTGGTGCAATGGGCGACTTAGGCGTTCATAAAACCGATTTACTTCGCTATGTTCTTGGTGAAGAAATTACTGAAGTAGGTTCTTTTGTTGAAACAAGTGCAAAAGATTTTGCCGACGTTGATGATAATGCGGTATGTGTACTTAAAACCGAAAGTGGTATAATCGGTACCCTTGCTGCAAGCTGGGCTTACGTAAGCAAGGAAGATAATTCCACGATTATCTATGGAGAAAAAGCTATACTTCGTCTTGAAGACGACCCAATTAATTCATTAGTGGTTCAATACGTTAATGGAGAAGTAGTGAATTACCAACTTGGAAAAATACAGTCGAATGATGAGGGCGGACAAAATAATTCACGTGTGATTGAGAAATTTGTGGAATCTATTCTTCATGACCAGGAACCACCGGTATCAGGAGAAGAAGGGAAGAAATCACTAGAAGTCATTTTGGCAGCACTTGAGTCTAATCAAACAAAACAAATTGTAAGAGTGAGCTAATAGTGAAAAAACTACGTATCGGAATTATCGGGGTTGGGGGTATTGCGCAAGGCCGTCATATCCCCGCTTTTCTACAGTTGAATGACATTTGTGAAATTACGGCTCTTAGTGATGTTAACATAGACCGAGCAAGGGAAACTGCTGAAAAATATAACATTCCTCATGTTTTTGAAGATTATCATAAGCTTTTTTCGGAGGTTGATGCGGTTTGTATTTGCACTCCAAATAAATTTCACGCAGAAATTACGATTGCTGCTTTTGAGGCAGGAGTGCATGTATTATGTGAGAAACCGATGGCGTTAACTGCGGAGGAATGCGAACGAATGGTCGCCGCTTCTAAGAAAGCTGGTAAAGTGCTGGCGATTGCCTATCATTACCGTTTTATGAAGGAAGCACAAGCTGCCAAAAAAGCAATGCAGGAAGTAGGTAAGCCGCTTGTGGTAAGGGTTCAGGCATTACGACGCCGTAAAGTTCCTGGATGGGGGGTTTTTACAAACAAAGACCTGCAGGGCGGCGGCAGCTTGATTGATTACGGATGTCATCTGCTAGACTTAGCGCTTTGGCTGATGGGAAATCCAAAATATCGAACGGTGACAGGCACCACCTATAACACGTTAAGTAAAATTCCTAACCAAGTGAATCAATGGGGATCGGTTAACCATGAAACCTTTAATGTCGATGATCATGTAACCGCCTATATTCAATTTGAAGGTGGCGCCTCGATGTTGTTTGAAACATCATGGGCCGCCAATATAAAGGATGACAGAGAGCACCTCAGCATTTCCGGAGTTGACGGAGGCTTAAGTGTTTTTCCATTTGAACTTTATACCACAAAGAATGGAATGCTGTTAAATAGTCAAGCCGCCTGGATTCCGGGAGAGGAAGAACCAGGTCTCACTCAGGCTAGGAATTTTATTCATACTTGTCTAGGTATGGAAGAGTTAGTAGTGAAGCCAGAAGAGGCACTTCAGGTTTCACAAATTATTGATCGAATATATGAGAGTGGGGGAAATCATTTATGAAACTAGGTGTTTTTACTGTATTATTTGGGGAAAAATCGTTTGAAGAAATGCTCGATACTGTCAAAGAAGCTGGACTTCATGCTGTTGAAATTGGTACTGGCTGTTATCCAGGGAATAGTCATTGTGACTTAGACGGTTTATTAGAGAGTGAAGAGGCACGCAATCAATACATTCAAAAAGTGGAGGAACGGAATCTAATCATAAGTGCGTTTAGCTGCCATGGTAATCCGATTTCTCCTGAAGCGGCATTTGCGAAAAACTCGCATGAAACACTATTAAAAACGATCAAGCTAGCTTCACTTCTAGGTGTACCGGTTGTTAACTGTTTCTCTGGTACAGCAGGAGATCATGAAGGAGCCAAATATCCAAACTGGCCTGTAACTCCGTGGCCGAATGAATATGGCTCAGTCTTACAATGGCAATGGGAAGAAAAATTAATCCCTTACTGGAAAGAAGTCGGCCAGTATGCGAAGGAGCACAATGTAAAAATTGGGCTGGAGCTTCATGGCGGCTTTTTAGTCCACACACCATACACACTGTTAAAGCTTCGTGAGCAAACTTGTGATGCGATTGGCGCCAACTTAGATCCAAGCCATTTATGGTGGCAGGGAATTGACCCAGTGGCAGCCATCAAAATTTTAGCAAAAGAAAATGCCATTCACCATTTCCATGCGAAAGACACATACATTGATCAGGAAAATGTGAATATGTATGGATTAACGGATATGCAGCCATATGGAGAATTAAGAACTCGCGCATGGACCTTCCGATCAGTTGGCTGTGGACATAGTTTAAAAGAATGGTCAGACATGATGAGTGCGCTTCGCACATATGGATATGATTATGTTGTCAGTATTGAACATGAGGACGCAATTATGTCCATTGAAGAAGGATTTAAACGTGCCGTAACCAATTTGAAGTCAGTGTTAATTGAAGAGCCTGTTTCGCAAATGTGGTGGGTTTAGACATCAAGGAAAGGGTTGCAGAGATGAATAAAAAATGGTGGAAAGAAAGTGTTGCCTATCAGGTATATCCACGAAGTTTCATGGATAGCAATGGTGACGGGATTGGCGATTTAAAAGGAGTTACCTCCAAATTGGACTACCTGAAAGAATTAGGAATTGATGTCATTTGGCTGTCGCCAATGTACAAATCTCCTAATGATGATAATGGTTACGATATATCTGACTATCAAGATATTATGGATGAATTCGGGACAATGGCCGATTTTGATGAGTTGCTCGAAGGCGTTCATCGCCGCGGAATGAAGTTAATTCTTGACTTGGTCATTAATCACACAAGTGATGAGCATCCTTGGTTTATTGAGTCCCGCTCTTCAAAAAACAGTCCAAAGAGGGATTGGTACATTTGGAGTGAGGGCAAGGATGGTAAGGAGCCGAATAACTGGGAATCCATTTTCAGCGGGTCTGCATGGAAATATGATATAGCTACGGATGAATATTTCATGCATATTTTTTCTGAGAGGCAACCTGATTTAAATTGGGAAAACCCTGATGTTCGGAATGCTTTATATGATATGGTGAATTGGTGGCTGGAGAAGGGGATTGATGGCTTCCGTGTTGATGCCATTTCTCATATTAGAAAAGAACCTGGTTTCCCTGATATGCCAAACCCAAATAATTTAGATTATGTCCCTTGTTTTCCTTACATGATGAACGTCGCAGGAATTGATGAATGGTTAACGGAGTTTTCTCAGAAAACGATTAAAAACTATGACATTATGACTGTTGGGGAAGCGAATGGTGTAGGAATAGATGATGCAGATAAATGGGTTGGTGAAGAAAACGGTTATTTTAACATGATTTTTCAATTTGAATTTTTAGGCCTATGGGATAAAAATGCAGAGGGATTAATCGACATTACAGCGTTGAAAAAGAACTTAACCAAATGGCAAAAAGGATTGGAAGGTAAGGGCTGGAATGCCTTGTTTATCGAAAACCACGACCAGCCTCGCCGTGTTTCAAGCTGGGGAAATGACAAGAAATATTGGAAAGAAAGTGCTAAAATGCTTGGCGCCATGTATTTCCTGATGAAAGGCACCCCATTTATCTATCAAGGTCAGGAGATAGGGATGACCAATGTCCAATTTCCTTCTATTGAAGATTACAATGATGTCGGGATGGTTAACTTCTATAAGGTGGAAACTGCAAAAGGCAGACCTCATGATGAAATTATGAAAATTATTTGGAATCAATGTCGTGATAATGCGCGGACACCTATGCAATGGGATTCCAGTAACAAGGGAGGATTTACAACAGCGGACCAAACATGGCTGGGGGTAAATCCAAATTACCGAGAGATTAATGTTGAAGCCCAGTTAAAAGACCCAGATTCTATTCTTTCCTTCTACAAGAAGATGATCGAATTACGAAAAGAAAATCCATTGTTTGTATATGGAACATATGAATTGTTATTAGCGAACCATCCTAAATTGTTTGTCTATACCCGTAAATTAGGTGGAAAAAAAGCAATCGTCATTAACAATTTTAGTGACGCAGCAACAAGGTGCCATGTTCCAAAGAGTGTGTCTTATTCAAAATCAGAACTTGTCCTTCAGAATTATCACGTTGCTGATAACAAACTCAGAAAAGAATTCACACTTAAGCCTTATGAAACTAGGGTATATTTATTGAAATAAGGTTTTAACAATATGAAAAACGTAAGGAGAAAAGTTCAGTTTTCGGTGCTTCCTTATTAAAAGACACAGAAAAAGACGTATGAATTGGCATACGTCTTTTTCTTCATCTAGGTTCAATAGGAATCCGCACTTATAGGTTGAGGGGATCATGTTAAGCACCTGATCTGATAAATAGGCGGAGAAATTCCGCTTAATTCGTAATTAGTATTAAAAAAGGAGTCAAGCCCATTATTATGTGTAAATTCATTCCTATGAAGAACAATGTTAAGCAGCTTATTTATTTTTGGTGTACTGGAAGGGGGGTACCCCCCTTCCAGTACACCAAAAATTCGCGCTTCGCGGTTACTATTTCTTTTCTTCTTGGTCCTGAATAATTCTTCTTCCTACTTCCTCTGCATAGTCCATTAAGACCGCACCAATTAATCGGAATGCGGATTGTGTATTAGGAAATATTCTAATTACCTTCTCTCTTCTACGAACTTCCTCATTGATTCTTTCTAACGAGTTTGTACTTCGAATATGCTTATGGTATTTTGGTTTCTCATTTAGATATTGAATGGCATCTTCGAAGCCTTCTTCTAATATCTCTATAGCTTTTTCTAGTTTTGGATTATCTCCAAATTGCTCAATGAACTCATTTTTATATTTTCTTGCCTCTTCAACCGACGCTACCTCAAATATTCTTTTTAAACCCATTTTCACTTCGTCCATGCCTTTTTTTGGCATATGCGTAATGATATTCTTTTTGTAATGCACCGTGCACCGTTGCCAAGAGGATCCAACAAACTCTATACCAATGGCAGACTTTAACCCCTTGTGTGCGTCTGAAATAATTAGCTTAGGTGATTGTAGTCCTCTTGACTTTAGGTGCTGGAAAAATCGTTGCCAGGCTTCAGTGCTCTCCCCATGGTCTACTCTTAAGCCTAGAATTTCACGTCTATTGTTTTGGTCAACGGCCGTTGCGATATAAACAGCTTTAGATACAACACGATTATGTTCTCTTACTTTGATATACATGGCATCTGCAAAGATATAAGGGTAGTACATCGTATTCAGAGGTCGACTTGCCCATTGATTCACTATAGGATCTAGCTTTTCTGTAAGTGTAGATACAAATGATTTAGAAACCTTTTGCCCACAGAGTTGTTCCACGATCTTTGAAACTTTTCTTGTGGAGACCCCATTTACAACCATTTCAAGCATGGCTAATACGAGGGCTTGGTCACAACGAGCATATTGTTCAAACACAGTAGTCGAAAAGTCTCCACTACGAGTACGTGGTACTCGAAGAGTAATTTTCCCAATGCTAATTAATAAATCACGATCATAGTATCCATTACGGTAGTCACGTCGTGAAATAGAACGTTCATAGGATCCGGCTTGCAAGAACTCATCACGTTCTTTTTCCATAAAAGAATTCAATACCAAGACGATAGACGCTTTGATGACAGCGTCTATATTAGAGTTCATAACAGAATCTTTTAAATCATCGATATTTAGGTTAAACTGTACTTGAGTCATAATTAATTCCTCCACATTGTTTTCTTAGCCGTTAACATTGTAGCCATGAGGAATTAATTTGACTCATTTTCTTTTTACACAATTATATGGACTTAATCAAAAAAGGCTTAAATAGACGGAGAGATTCCGCCTATTGGCTCGAAAATTTGGAAAATGAGGGATTTTGCTTTGATTAAGCGGAAAACTTCCGCTTATTTCCCCCGAAACGAGCTCCACTCAACATTTAACCGGAAAGTCTCCGCTTATTTTTTTGCTGGTTACTCGATTAAGGATAAGACATCTTAACATCATAAACCTAAAAGGACCTCATTTTTTTTATATACCAATAACGGTGCTAATACGACTATTGTACAATTTATTGTTCTAATGCTGTTTTAGAAAACCTCTCCCAAGGCTTTGTCAGCCAGCGCTTTAAAGCAAAGCAGCCTCGGAGCCATTCATCGGCACCTTGAGCAAGCCATATTCCTAAAAGCCCCAATCCATAATGAACGCCTAATAAATAACTTAAGGATACTGCTACACCCCACATTGAAATAATACCGATAATAACGGGAAACCGAACATCCCCCGCGGACTTTAAAGAGTTCATTAAGACGATATTCATCGCTCTTCCAGGTTCAACAAAGACAATGGCCCATAAAACAGGCAGTCCAACCATAATGATTTCTGGATCTTTTGTAAATAAATCCAATATGGTGTCCCCGCCGATGGCGATGACTAGTGATGTCAGTGTTGAAGCAAGCATGGCGATTTTTAAAGTACGAATTCCGCGTTTCAAGGCACGATCATATTGTTTACCTCCAATATATCGTGCTACTAAAATCTGAGTTCCTTGAGCAATCGCTACTGTGAATAAAAAGCATAGCATGCTAATGTTTAATATATACACTCTGCCTGCTAACGAGGCGGTTCCCATCCCAACAACAAAGCTCGTTATGACCACCTGAGATAACTGGTAGGAGAGATTTTCTCCAGCTGACGGAATTCCGATCTCCAGCAATCCCCGAATATCTTTTTTTCGTGCGTTGAAAATATCCTTGAACACTATTTTCAAAGAAAGTCTGCTATATAATAAATATAATAGGGCGCAAACAGCATAGGCTCGTGCCGCAAAAATCGCCCAAGAGACACCAGTTACACCTGTAATCGGAAGCCCGAAGATTCCGGTAGTTGAAATGATATTACCAACAATACTTATTAAATTCATATAAACGGTAACCATCATTGATTCCTTGGTGTATCCATGACTGCGGA
This sequence comes from Neobacillus niacini, assembly GCF_030817595.1. Lineage (GTDB taxonomy): Bacteria > Bacillota > Bacilli > Bacillales > Cytobacillaceae > Neobacillus > Neobacillus niacini_G. The sequence continues at coordinate 3,691,874 of NZ_JAUSZN010000001.1, read as the reverse complement.
GAATCGCACTTAAAGCCAGTGATAACGATTCGAAAAAAAGTGAAAGAGCACATATACGGACAAAAGTAAGTCCATAGTCGAAAACCGCTCCCTGAACATCATATAATCGGAGCAGCGGTTCTCCTAAGAAAAACACAAAAATGGCAATCGTTATTCCAAACCAGAAATTCAGTCCGAATACGGAATACGCTAACTGCCTGGCCCGCTGCAGCTTTCCTGCACCAAGGTTTTGACTAATTAATACCGTTGCACCAATAGATGTGACATTAAAAACCAAAATGAAGATATTAAGCAGCTGGTTGGCTATGCCGACACCGGCAACGGCTTGATCGGAGTAATGACTTAGCATTAATGTAGCCACAATCCCCATGCCTAAATGAAGGACCAACTCAATAAAGAGCGGCCAGCTAATACTGAATAGAGTCTGTTCTTGATATTTGTTGTTCTGTTCCTCCACGATATTCTCCTAATTCCTAAATTGTATTTAAAAAAGTATGTTTTATTTTACTCTTATATCGATGAATTAGAAATAGGCAGCTGGAAAAATAATAAGATTGTTATAAGGCCTTGGATTTGCTATTTTAAAACTATAACAATATTAAAATGGGAGACAACCATGCTAATAAAAGGAAATCTATATAGGTTTTTGTTAATCCTCATTTTTATTTTATTGGTCTCTTTGGAGGCTGCTGATATTATATTACCTAATTTTTTTCATTCTATAAAAATAACAGGCTACGTAACCATCGGCATATATATCGTAGCGATCTTCACCCTGTTTCTTCTTACAAAAGAATTTGATCAAAAGGCAAAAGAACTTCAAAAAAATCAGCAAAAAATGAAAAATATTTTCGATACGCTAGATGTTGCTATATGGTCACATGATTTGAAGACCGACACTCTATTAATTACTCCTGGGATTGAAAAACTATATGGATACAAGCTGGAAAATTTCTATCAAAATACCTACCTTTGGAAGGAAGTTATTTATCCAGAAGATTTGTATGTTTTAGAAGAAAGGGAAAAGAGAATTGCTGTCGGTGAAAATGTGACCAGCCAATATCGAATTATCCGCCCTGATGGTGAAGTTCGCTGGATCCAGGATAGCGGGATACCGACCTTTGACCAAAAAGGAGATTTTATTGATTTTAGCAGCGTGTTATTCGATATTACAGACCGTAAAGAAAGTGAAGGTCTTTATCAAAGTTTAGTAGAAATGTCACCTGATATTATTGCTGTGGTTTATAATGGGAAAATTGAGTATATAAATGAAGCGGGATGTAAGGTAATCGGAGCCGAATGTCAGGAGCAAGTGGTTGGTCAATCAGCTAAGAATTTTGTCCCTGCCCAAATTACGGATTTAATTAAAAATAAGGTATCCTCCACTAGTAAGGTGGAAAACGAAAGATATAATTTTGAGTTTCAAGTAAGGCGAATTGATGGTGAATGTATTGATGTAGAGATGGCGGCAAGGTCAATCCTTTACGAAGGCCGATTTGCCATTCAGGTAGTGGGAAGAGATATCACCCAAAGAAAGAAATCAGAGCAAACCATAAAATTTATGGCCTTTTATGATACATTGACGGGTTTGCCAAACCGCAATCAGTTTAGAAACCATTTAAATGATGTTTTACAACATCAACAGAATAAAATGCACGCAGTTATATTCTTAGATTTAGATCGCTTCAAAATCATTAACGACACGAAAGGTCATACAGTTGGCGATCGTATTCTACAAAAAGTAGCAGGCAGATTAGAAAAAGCGGTTCAAAATGAAGGACTTGTCTCTCGCCAGGGCGGGGATGAATTTATTATTGTCCTAGAAGATGTTGATAAAGAAAATGCTTCTCAAGTCGCTAAACGAATACTCAATGAATTTTCACATCCATTTGACGTGAATAATGAAGAGTTTTATGTCACGCCAAGCATTGGAATCAGTATTTACCCAACAGATGGAAGCGATGAAGAAACATTGATTAAAAATGCAGATACAGCTATGTACCAAGCCAAAGATCGTGGGAAAAATAACTATCAATTTTATTCAATCATCTCGGGTGGAATCTCAACCTGGAAAATGAAATTGGAGAATTGGTTAAGAAGAGCAATGGAGCAAAATCAAATGTCGCTCCACTATCAACCCCAGTTTGACTTAGTTACAGGTAAAATTGTTGGTGTTGAAGCATTAATTCGTTGGAACCATCCTGAATATGGCTATATTGCACCGTCTGAATTTATTCCATTAGCGGAAGAAACAGGACTGATTGTTCCGCTGGGCAAATGGATATTACGAGTGGCATGTGAACAGAGAAAAGCATGGAAGGATGCAGGGTTCAATGATTTTCCAATTGCTGTAAATGTTTCGGTGAGGCAATTTCAGGATGAACATATCATTCAATTCATTTCTGATATGCTCGAGGATGTCGGTCTGGAGGCAAATTATCTAGAACTCGAAATCACTGAGAGTCTTATGCAAAACCTTGAGAATTCCACCATCGTTCTGAATCAATTAAAGAGTCTTGGTGTCCTGTTGTCGGTAGATGATTTTGGGACAGGATACTCCTCGTTAAGTTATTTGAAACATCTTCCCATTGATAAAATTAAGATTGATAAATCATTTGTCGATGATATTACCAATCATTCGAATCAAGGGATGATGGTGAAAACGATTATTGATATGGGTGTAAATTTAAAATTCACTGTCATTGCGGAAGGAATCGAAACGGAAGAACAGGTTACGTTTTTAACACGGAATGCTTGTCAGATCGGACAAGGCTATTACTATAGTAAACCAGTATCTGCTGAGAAACTGGAAAAATTTCTATTTGAAGATAAGGTCAAACTCAGTCCTGATATGAAGGAAGAGTAATACCTTTTAAAGAAGAGACCTTCATCTGAAGGTCTCAGGCTGTCGAGAAAATCTCGACAGCTATTATTTTTTGTAATTACTTTAATGATTCACCGCGTTAATATGCTATAATATACATATAAATAACAGGACGGTGGATAGAATGTATAAGCCAAAAAGAGAAATACAAAACGAAGCTGAATTTGTTTTTATTGATGATTTAGTACCGCAAGATCACCTATTAAGGAAGGTGGACAAGTATATTGATTTTTCTTTTATTGGTGAGAAGGTCCGTCCTTTTTATTCAGAAAATAACGGGCGTCCTTCGGACCCTATACAGCTCTTTAAGATGATGTTTATCGGATATTTTTATGGCATTCGTTCTGAACGACAATTAGAGCGTGAAATTCAGACGAATGTGGCCTATCGATGGTTCTTAGGATTAAAGCTAAACGATACAGTTCCCCATCATTCCACCATTAGTTGGAATCGGCGAACCCGTTTTAAAGATACAAATATATTTCAGGAAATTTTTGATGAGATTGTCTTCAAAGCAATTAACCACAAGATGGTTGGAGGAAGAGTTTTATTTTCCGATTCCACACACCTTAAAGCGAATGCAAACAAACATAAATTCTCTAGAGTTGAAGTGGAAGTTGAAACACGTGAATATGTAGAAGATTTAAACAAAGCTATTGAGGAAGACAGGAGAGATCATGGAAAAAAGCCTTTAAAGGAAAAGGAGGAGGTGACCGAGAAAAAGGAAATACGACTGAGCACAACTGATCCTGAATGCGGGTTTATGTCACGAGAGAATAAACAGGAGATGTTCTGTTATCTTGATCATCGAACTACCGACATGAAGTTCAACATCATAACTGATGCGTATGTTACACCAGGAAATGTTCACGATTCTGTCCCCTATCTTTCACGGTTAGACCGTCAGGTCGAACGTTTTGGATTTAAAGTAGAAGCTGTGGCACTTGATTCGGGTTACCTGACAAATCCGATTTGTAAAGGACTTAATGAACGCAATATTTTTGGAGTTATCGCTCACAGAAGATATCAATCAACAAAAGGGTTATTTCCTAAATGGAAGTTTACATATGACAAAGATAGAGATTTGTATGTTTGTCCAAATGGTCAGGAGTTACAATATCGTACAACTACAAGAGAAGGTTATCGGGAATATAAGTCAGATCCTAAAAAGTGTACTAACTGCCCACTCCTGCCTGAGTGTACAAAATCTCAAAATAAAACAAAAGTAGTTACCAGACATGTTTGGGAGGAACATAAGGAAAAGGTTCGACTTAACAGACTTTCAAAGTCAGGTAAAATACTATATAAATTTAGAAAAGAAAAAGTAGAGCGAAGCTTCGCAGATTCAAAAGAACTGCATGGGCTTCGCTATTGTAGGTTACGGGGATTGCAAAATGCGAGTGAGCAAGTGTTACTTACCGCAGCATGCCAAAACATGAAAAAGATTGCCACGCACTTAGCCAGGTTTGAAAAAGTGTGTGGCAATCTCCAGGTTCATTCCCCCTGTTGATTGGAGCGGAAGGTGCGAAGACTCCTGCGGGAGTACGGGGCTGGGGAGACCCCGCAGGCGCTTAAGCGCTGAGGAGGCTCCCCGGCACGCCCGCGGAAAGCGAAGCAACTGGAGCGGAAATCAACAGGCCTTTGGGCAGGCCAGAAAAATAAAAATTGCCGAGAAAGATACCTTTCTCGACAATCTGAGACCTTCATCTGAAGGTCTTTTATCTTCCCCATTTTAACTGTACGGTTAGTGTACAGCAGCTCATGTAACTGCTGGGGTCTGGTTGTGTTGTGAGTTCAAAGGTGACGCCGGTGGGTGTATATTTTGTCTTCACAGGCACTTTTAGACCAATCGTTTTAATCAGCCTATCTACTTCCGTTTGATTCCCCTGTTGAGCAGCTGTCATTAGCTTAACATCAAAATCCCCACTGCCTAACCGGTCCAATAGAATACTGCCCTGGTCCATTAATAACCGATAGGCTTTAATGGACTTCGTGAAAACATTGACATCCACCTGTGGATATTGCCTGTTTATTGGGTAGTAGTATTGATAACCAGGGTAGGGGGGCTGCTGTGGTTGTAGCGGGTAAGGATAATGGTAATAATCCATCATAATCCACCTTCCATATTGAGTGCACAAGGCATTATACGATATGAGATTTGGACTATTTTGGTTACAAGGGAAAAAGCGCCTGGATTTACGAAATCCAAGCGCTCTTTCCTTTCTTAGAATAAATGAACGTGTCCGCTAGAAACAGAGACATTTATTTTATTTTTCCCGGAACCATGTATTCCTTGTATTCTCTTAGTATCTTTTCCACTCCTCGTTAAAGGGAAGTCACTCGAAATATTGCCGCTGCTAACTTTGCCATTTAGATTGAAATCTGCATGATCAGGCAAATCGAGTTTTACATCTCCTGAGCTAAGGTCAATATCAATTGAATCGTTAAGTTGATCCATTTGCACTGCAAACCTCCCAGATGAAACATCTGCTTGTATGGCACCAGTATAGTGTTCAATATCTAAATTACCAGAACTAAGGTCAAAGGTACCTTTCTTTGTGGTTAAAGTGTCTATTTTAACATTGCCAGAGGAAACATCATGTGTAAATTCATCTACTTCTAAATGACCAAGATGAACATTCCCAGAACCAATATCCAAAGAAAGTTTGTTTAATTTCATTGATTCGCCGGAGAAATCCAAGCTGCCTGATCCAATTTGAATGTTCATATTACTGTTATAGTCTTCAGGAATATAGATTTTTAGCTGTCTTTTTTCTGAAAAAGAGAACCAATTGAACATTTTCCTTTTCGTTTCCACTACTATCTTATTGCCTGTTTCTTTAACGATTAGCGAGCCTTTGCCAGTTAACACCGCTTCTACATCATTTCGGTCTTCAGGAATAATCTTAGTCCGAACACTGCCCACATTTATCTCAATGGTGTCAATTGTCTTTGATAACGCAGCCCTGCCATCTTTACTTCCTCCAAAAGCAAAACCATCAAACTGGAATGTCTGATGAAAAACAAAATATAACCCCGTGATAATTAATAGGAGAACCACTATTCTCTTCATCTTAAATCACTTCCCTTCTATAGCTTAATCATAAGGGATTTCTCAAAAACTACCAATGAACCTGAGATTTATTTATTTCTAAGACTTGAGAAGTATTTAGGTACAGAAAACATCTAAAATCTATAAATAATTTCGAATACCGAAATATAAAAAATGTGATATTCTTTTGTATGGAGGTGTTGGCATTGAAAAAAATTAGTCCAAAAGAACTTCTTGAAAGAATACGAGGAGAAGAAAAAGTACTTCTTCTAGATGTTCGGGCAAGAGAAAAGTATAATGATTACCATATTGAAGATTCACAGGTTTTGAGTCTTAACATCCCAAAAACGGTAATTTTCAATCTTGAAGAAGGGAATGGGTTAGCTCAAATATCGAAGGAACAACGATTGGTTGTTACCTGCACGACTGGAAATTCCGCTACGAGATGTGCCGCTATTCTTGACGGTCTCGGCTATCAAGTCGAAGTCTTAGAAGGTGGTCTTACGGCTTGGAAGGAATATAGAAAATAAGCTTGGAGAGAAGCAACATGCTGCAGAAGATAAATAAACAACTAGAAAAAATCATGCCTTTGATTACACCCACAAGTGTAGTATTGGGAGTTTTACTTTCTACCTATATTACAGACTTTTCATATTTAATCCCTTGGATATTTGCGTTTATGACATTTGCAGGAAGTTTGAACTCGAATTTCAAATCTTTATCAGATGTTGTAAAGCATCCGCTTCCAATATTTGCAGCGATGGTGTTACTGCATATCCTCATGCCAGTATGGGCCTGGGGTGTCGGTCATATAACGTTTCAAGAGGATATTTTTACGATTACAGGCATTGTGTTAGGAATGGCGATTCCTACTGGAATAACCAGTTTTATTTGGGTTTCGATTTATAGAGGAAATATCCCGTTGACCTTATCCATTATACTTATCGATACCATTCTTTCCCCGCTCATTGTTCCGTATTGTCTGTCTTTCTTAATAGGTGAGAAAATTGAAATGGACTTTATGAGTATTATGCAGGGGTTAGTTGGAATGATTGTGCTGCCTTCGCTTCTTGGAATGTGGTTAAATCAGAGTTCAAAAGGGAACTTTACGAAAAAGTTAAGTAATACATTGGCGCCTTTTTCAAAAATCTGCCTTGGCATTGTTGTCATGCTAAATGGCGCAGTCATTGCTCCTTATTTAAAAAATATAAATCTAAAACTAATTATTATAATAGTAGTGGTCTTTTTTATTGCATTAACTGGATATCTATTTTCATTTTTAATCGGTAAATTAATCAAAGGTGATCGAGACACGGTCGTTTCTTTAGCTTTTTCTGGTGGAATGAGAAATATAAGTGCTGGGGCTGTTATTGCTGTTACCTATTTTTCCCCGGCTGTTGCGGTGCCCGTAGTTGTAGGTATGCTATTCCAGCAAATCCTCGCTTCCTTAACCGGCAGTTTTTTAGCTCGTTATTATGATAAGAAAACGATTTACTTAGAACATAGTCATAGGATTTAACATTTTGACACTTCCTTAGTGAGAAGTGTCATTTTGTATTTAAAATGGAGGTAACGGGAAAAGTAAATGAGAAAATTTTTATTGACATGAAACCAAATGGTTTTATATAATTCAGGAAGTGAAACCAAATGGTTTTATATTAAAGTGTGAAAGTGGGAGAAATCATTGGAAAATACATTACAAGATATTAAGCAAACAGTTGTCATTAACGCACCAATACAAAAGGTATGGGAGCAGGTCTCATCTGCAGAGGCTATTTCTGCATGGTTTATGCCAAATGATTTCAAACCGGAAGTGGGAGCAGAGTTTCATCTACAATCCCCATTCGGTCCATCTCCATGTAAAGTGACGGAATTTAATCCTCCTCATTCTCTATCGTTCATTTGGGATACAGAGGGCTGGTTTTTATCGTTTAGTTTAAAGGATTTGGGGGATAAAACAGAGTTCACCCTTATTCATGGCGGATGGCCACAATCTGACGCAATTATTGGCAAAGCCAACCAAAAAGCTTCTGATATTAGAAATCATATGGCTCAGGGATGGGCTGGTATCGTTCAGAAACTGCGTACCCTTTTGGAGAGCTAAGTGTCATCCTCTGCACAAAAGCATGATGTATTTCAAGCGATTGCTGACCCCACTCGAAGAGAAGTATTAAGATTACTAGCGGAAAAAGAGCGCCCCATCTCAGAAATAACAGCCCATTTTCCAATGAGCAGGACAGCCATTGCGAAACACCTTCAAGTTCTTTCAGAAGCTGAACTAGTTTATGGACAAAAGGTAGGAAGAGAGAAGATTTACCGGCTTCAACCTGAGCCGCTGACAGAACTCAAGCAATGGCTTTCGTTCTACGAAAAGTTCTGGGAGAATAAGCTTTCGATCCTTAAACATATTGTTGAAAGCTCTGAAGATCAAAGGTTGCAGGTAATAAAATCAGAACAAACCGACAAAAATTAATGTCGGTTTTTTTATTTTATAGTGACCGAAGAGCATTCAGAAAAGGCATTTGGGTCAATGCAGGAGGTCTGGAGTGACCGAAGAGCATGTAGAAAAAGCATTTGGGTCAATGCAGAAGGCCTGGAGTGACCGAAGAACATGTAGAAAAAGCATTTGGGTCAATGCAGGAGGTCTGGAGTGACCGAAGAGCATGCAGAAAAAGCATTTGGGTCAATGCAGGAGGTCTGGAGTGACCGAAGAGCATGCAGAAAAGGCATGTGGGTCAATGCAGGAAGTCTGGAGTGACTGAAGAGCATGCAGAAAAGGCATTTGGGTCAATGCAGGAGGTCTAGAGTGACCAAAGAGCATGCAGAAAAGGCATTTGGGTCAATGCAGGAGGTCTAGAGTGACCGAAGATCATTCAACTCTTGGACATTCTTTCTTTATAATTTTTTTAAAAGCCAATTTCAAGAAAATCGTGATATGATATTTGTAAACACGTGTATAGGAGAGAGAGAGATGTGGGCTTTTATTTTGGTCGTACTGGTGCTGTTTCTAATCCCAGGCCCAGCAGTGTTATTGACCTTGACTCAAACCGTAAAAGGCGGATTAAGAGCTGGCATCATTACCGGTGTTGGCATTGCGGTAGGGGATTTAATTCATACGATTGCAGCCGTTCTTGGTCTGTCAGCCATCCTTATGACATCAGCATTAGCTTTTGAAGTAGTTAAATATCTAGGCGCAGCTTATTTAATCTTTTTAGGAATAAAGGCATTGTTCGAAAAAACAAAAAAGCACGAACAGCCAAAAGTCAAAAAAGACAAATCTGCTTTATCCTTTCGACAAGCCTTACTTATTGAATTGCTTAACCCAAAAACAGCGTTATTTTTCCTTGCGTTTCTTCCGCAATTCGTAAAAGCAGATGGTCCCCCGGTAGTCTATCAACTATTAAGTTTAGGGCTAGTCTTTGTGTTAATGAGTATTTTGTACACCTCAACCTTAGCCTTTCTAGCAAGTTCATTAGGTAATAAGCTGTTTACAAAAAATAGCAAGATTTCGCGCTGGCAGGGAAAAGTCGTAGGAACTATTTACATTGGATTAGGTTTACAATTGGTCTTCCAAAGTCAAAAGTAAGCGGCACATCGAAAAGTGTGCCGCTATTATATTGACATCCTAACAGGATTTATGATATTTAAATATTGTCGGTGTTAGCACTCTGATGTTGAGAGTGCTAATGATTCGAAAACTAGTTAATCAAAATATGTAAGGAGAGGTTTCAATGGCAAAAAAGCAGTTTAAAGCTGAGTCTAAACGGCTGTTAGAAATGATGATTAACTCTATTTATACACACCGTGAGGTATTTTTAAGAGAGTTAATCTCCAATGCGAGTGATGCGATTGATAAAATCTACTACAAAGCATTAACAGATGACACATTAAGCTTCGACAAAGACAGTTACTTTATTAAAGTAATCCCTGACAAGGAAAATAGAACCTTGAAAATTATTGATACCGGGATTGGGATGACGAAGGAAGAGCTTGAGACCAACCTTGGTACGATTGCGAAAAGTGGATCTTTAGCCTTTAAAAAAGAAACAGAATTAAAAGATGGCTATGACATTATTGGTCAATTTGGTGTTGGCTTCTATGCAGCTTTTATGGTTGCAGATGTTGTAACTGTAATAAGTAAGTCATTAGGCAGTGAGGAAGCTTTTAAGTGGGAATCGGATGGAGCAGAAGGTTACACGATTGAGACTGCGGAGAAAGATTCGATTGGTACTGAAATTATTCTTAAAATCAAAGAAAACACAGAAGATGAAAATTATGATGAGTTTTTAGAAGAGTACCGTTTAAAGTCTATTATCAAAAAGTACTCTGATTTTATCCGCTATCCGATAAAAATGGACGTGTCTAGCAGAAGACCAAAAGAGGGCAGTGAAAATGAGTTCGAGGAATATGTTGAAGAACAAGTCATCAACAGCATGGTTCCTATTTGGAGAAAAAATAAAAGTGAACTAAGTGACGAAGATTACGAGAATTTCTATGCTGAAAAACGATACGGTTTTGATAAGCCGCTTAAACATATCCATATCAGTGTAGACGGGACAATTCGCTATAATGCGATTTTATATATCCCTGAGAAAATCCCATTTGACTTTTATTCAAAAGAATTTGAAAAAGGCTTGGAGCTCTATTCCAATGGCGTATTAATTATGGACAAGTGTGCAGATCTGCTTCCTGACCATTTTAGCTTCGTCAAAGGGATGGTTGATTCTGAGGACCTTTCTCTTAATATTTCAAGAGAAATGCTGCAGCATGATCGTCAACTCAAGCTTATCTCTAAAAACATAAACAAAAAAATTAAGAGTGAACTGCAAAGCTTATTAAACAATGAACGAGAAAAATATGAAGAATTTTATAAGTCGTTTGGACGTCAGTTAAAATACGGCGTTTATAGTGAATTCGGGGCCAATAAAGAAGTATTGCAGGACCTTATCATGTTCTACTCTTCCAAAGAGAAGAAGCTAGTCACATTGGATGAATATGTATCAAGAATGCCAGAAGAGCAAAAATATATTTATTACGCTTCTGGTGATTCCATTGAAAGAATCGATAAACTGCCACAGGCAGAGTTTGTCTCTGAAAAAGGCTTTGAGATTCTCTATTTCACTGAGGATATCGATGAATTTGCCATCAAAATGTTAATGACTTACAAGGAGAAAGAATTTAAATCTATCTCCTCGGGTGACTTAGGAATCGAAGGAGAAGAAAACAAGAGCGATTCCGAATCAGAGGAGAAGGAATACAAAGAAATCTTTGACTATATGAAAAATATTTTAGAGGGTAAAGTCAAGGATGTCCGAGTTTCAAAACGCTTAAAGTCTCATCCTGTCTGCCTAGCAACCGAAGGTGACATTTCTATTGAAATGGAAAAAATCCTTGCTGCCATGCCAGATAATCAAAATATTAAAGCAGATAAGGTGCTGGAGATAAATAAAAATCATGAAGTGTTCCAATCTTTAAAGGAAGCTTTTGAAAATGATAAAGAAAAGCTAGATTTGTATACAAAGTTATTATACAATCAGGCATTGCTTATTGAAGGATTGCCAATCCAGGATCCAGTAGAATTTACGAATGATATTTGTAAAATAATGGTTTAATCTACTCGATCGGACGGATTGAAGTGAGGCGCATGAAATTTTTCATGCGCCTCTTTACTTAAGGAGTTTTTTTAATGCATCGAAAAATAGTATAGTTGGTATAAGGCTGTTTTCGTTAAAGTGTTGTTAAAATTCTGAAGCCGATTTTAACGCGGAACAAACTATTTTGTGCTTGAAATTAAGTTTGTAAGCTCTTTTTTTACAACTGAAGGATATTATGCTACAAATTATAGCTCATTCGAGTGATTTTAGTCTTCAAAGGCAACAAAGTGAAAAGAGCCTAGTATAAAGAATTGGAATACAGAAAGGAGTACAAATGGTTACAAGAAGAGAAGTGGCGGAACGGGCGGGCGTTTCACCGTCGACTGTTTCGCGCGTTATTAATAACAATGGATATGTTGCAGAAGATGTACGAAAACGAATAGAAGCGGCAATCGCAGAACTGAATTATATACCGAATCGAGCAGCACAAAATTTACGGATGAAGGCATATAAACAAATTGTTTGCATAACACCTTCGATTAGTAATCCCTTTTATTCGGAAATGTTTGCCGGGATTGAGGAGATGGCCTTAGAGAAAGGATATTCCTTATCCTTATATAATATTACGAAGGAAAGACGGAATTATTTGCGGCAAGTATTAGAAGGACCATATGATGGAATGATTTTGCTAGCCCCGTACGAATTAAGTTCGATTATGGATTTTAACAAAGGTGCCCTTAAAATGCCGCTGTCGGTTTATTGGGATCGCCCTGAAAAAACAGACATTCCACATGTATTTGTTGATATGGAAAAAGTAATGAGGCAGTCTGTCGGGTATTTAATCGAAAATGGTCATAAAGAAATAATTTATTTAGGACATTATGATGAAAATCAGGGAAACCCCAGATATAAAGGATATGAAGACGCAATGAAAGCACAGAGTGTGCCTATTAAGGAATATTATAAAAATTCCATTGGAACGTATGAGGATAAGTTAACCGTGGGCTATGACGCAATAAAAGATTTATTGGCTAAAGGACAGCCATTTACAGCGGTTGCAGCAACAAATGATTCGCTGGCGGCAGGAGCAATAAGAGCCATTATTGAAAGCGGCAGGAAGGTTCCAGATGATATTTCAGTCATAGGTGTAGATAATATTGAATTAGCTAAGATCGTGACACCCACATTGACTACAATGAATATCCCAAAAATTGAAATTGGCAGACTGCTTGTAAAACAGCTGTTAGATCAAATCCTCAACGAAAGGAAACTGGCGCAAAATATTGAAGAGGAAGTGACTTTAATTGAAAGAGAATCTGTAAAAAAGAATTGACAGCGATTTCAAGGAATCTTATATTAATAGTATCATCAACTTGCAGGGAAATTCTTTTTTTTATAATAAAATGGTCACGTGACCATAGTTTTCGCCAATGTGGTCACGTGACCACTAACTTAAATCTCTGCATTTTTGGAGGATGGTTTAAGGATTAAGAAGATTGAGAGGAGAAAGCACAATGATTTGAAAAAACGATTGGGAAAATCTCGAAGTACTACAAAGGAATCGCCTAAAACCGAGATCATACTTTTTTAGCTATAGAAACAAAAATACTGCACTTTCTTACGAGCGAGGAGATTCACAAGGGTTTTTGTTGTTAAATGGAAAATGGAAGTTTCATTATGCAAATGCCCCAATTGATTCACCAAGCGATTTTTATAAAGAGGACTATTGTACCGATGATTGGTCGGAAATTCCGGTTCCATCGCATTGGCAATTAAATGGCTACGGGAGGCCGCATTATACCAATGTGCAGTATCCTTTTCCAGTAGAACCTCCTATTATTCCAACTGAAAATCCGACAGGGGCCTACAAAAGGTCGTTTTATTTAACGAAGGAGGCATTATCGGAACAGCTGCATTTGATCTTTGAAGGTGTCGATAGCTCTTTCCATGTTTGGGTAAATGGAATTGAGGTCGGTTATAGTCAAGGAAGCCGTCTTCCTTCGGAGTTTGATATTACGAATGTCGTCAAAGAAGGAGAAAACAGCATCGCTGTAAGAGTCTATCAATGGGCAGAATCTTCGTATATTGAAGATCAAGATATGTGGTGGTTAAGCGGGATTTTTAGAGATGTCTATATCGTAGCTAAACCAACGACACATATCCAAGATGTGTTTTTGGTCGGTTCATTAGAAAATCAGTTTCAGGATGGGCGTCTTAATTTTGAACTTGCTGTATCAGGTGAATCTGAAGGATATCAAGTCACCGTCGAAATCCTTGATAATGGCACGGTACTTGCCACACAAGAGTTAAAGGTAGAAAGTCGGCGCGTAACTGGTTTCCTAGAGGTAAAGCATATAAAGCAATGGAATGCTGAAACTCCAGCTTTATATGATGTGCTTGTTACACTGCACAGCCCATCAGGAGATGTAGTCGAAGTGATTCCACAAAGATGTGGATTTAAAAATGTTGAAATTAAAGGCGGTCAATTATTGGTTAATGGTGTTGCCGTTATGTTTAAAGGTGTTAATCGACATGATGCACATCCGGATTTTGGGCGCGCCGTTCCTGTTAGTTCCATGATTGAGGATTTAACATTAATGAAGCAGAATAATATTAATGCAATTCGCACAGCCCATTATCCAAATGACCCGCGTTTTTATGAGCTTTGCGATCAATTCGGCTTTTATGTCATTGATGAAACAGACCTTGAATGCCATGGGTTCGTCTATATTGATCAGCCGCATTTATTAAGTGATGACCCAGCATGGCAGGCAGCATATATTGATCGAATGGAAAGATTAGTAGAAAGGGATAAAAATCACCCATCTGTGATTATGTGGTCATTAGGAAATGAATCAGGGTTTGGACAAAATCACGTGGCCATGTACGAATGGGCAAAAAGAAGAGATCCTTCAAGATTAGTTCATTATGAAGGAGAAACAAGAGAAATCATGAACGAGTGTAATTATGTTCCAGACAGGGATCCCATTGCAACTGACGTTCACACTACCATGTACACTCCGATTGAGAAAATGAAGGTTATTGGCGGCTTGAAGAATTTGAAGAAGCCTCATATTTTATGTGAGTATGCCCATGCTATGGGAAATGGACCAGGAGGTCTTAAAGAATATTGGGAAACGTTTTATGCCTATGATCGATTACAGGGTGGATTTGTCTGGGAATGGGTCGATCATGGTTTAAGACAACATTCGCCAGAAGGAAAGGAATATTTTGCTTATGGCGGCGATTTTGGTGAAACACCACATGATGGCAACTTTGTCATCGATGGACTCGTCCGTCCTGATCGTCAACCTTCACCAGCATTAGCTGAGTTGAAAAAGGTCATTGAACCAGTAGTGGTTTCCCAATTTAATTTTAATGAAAAGACAATAAAGGTTCAAAACCGCTATGATTTTTCCGATTTGGCAAAATTACAATGTCAGTGGTATATCGAAGCAGACGGTAAGATAATCGAAAGTGGGATAGTTGATGTGCCGGCTATTGCTGCAAATATGACAAAAGTGATTGAATTGCCGATTCGCGTACCAAATGTTGTGCTTGATAATACGGATTATTGGTTAAATCTTGTGTGGACAACGAAGGAAACAACTCTTTGGGCAGCTTCAGGCCATACCGTCGCATGGTCGCAGCACGAACTGCCAATTTCAAATTATATTGCAGTTGAATCACAACAAGCAGGACGATTAACGGTAGCAGAAGAAGCGTCAAAAATATATGTTTCAGGGTCTCATTTTCAATTGGTTTTCAATAAACAAAATGGGCGAATTGAGGAATATTTCTATGATGGGCATCTCATGCTGCATAAAGGTCCAAGGTTAAATTTTTGGAGAGCACCGATTGATAATGATTTATTAGGATCTGGTGAGTTTAGTGCGAAGCCGGTTGCGAAGGATTGGAAGGAATTTGGGGTTGATTCAATCCAGCATCGAATGAAACAAACGAAAGTAACGATCCAAGAAGACCAGCAGGCAGTCATCATTGAGTGTGAAACGAAGGCAGCTCCTCCTGTGATCGCATGGGGATTTGATGTGACCTACGTATATACTATTAAAGCAAATGGAAGTATTTTGGTAGAAATCAATGGGGTCAAGATCGGTCAAGGTCCTGCTTATTTGCCTCGAATTGGTGTGGAGATGACTGTAAATAATGGGTACGATGGGGTTGAATGGTATGGCTTAGGTCCAGATGAAGCTTATGTGGATAGTAAACAGGCTGCGCGGATGGGCGTTTGGTCTTCAAGCATCGATGGTTTGCATACACCGTATATTTTCCCACAAGAAAACGGTAACCGTCACCAAAACAAATGGGCGAGCTTTTCACAAGAGAACGGCAAAAGTATGCTCGTTACTGGCCATTCCTTTGACTTTTCGGCAAGTTATTATACGGTTCAACAGTTGGAAACAGCAAAGCATACCTATGACCTATTCAAGCAGCCTTATATTACTGTCCATCTTGATAAACAGCAATATGGCTTAGGTTCTGCAAGTTGTGGAGAAGATGTACAAGACCAATATCGCCTAAGAAATGAAGATTTTCAATTTTCATTTGCGATTTTACCGTATGATAAAAATGCGCATTCCCCTATAGGTCTAAGTAAAAAATACAGTAAGTATTATGTAGACAGGAGTATAACGTAGGAAACAGCTATTAGTCCCTTAGTCACTACGATTTAATGTAAAAGTAGAAAAATAGCTCCAGCAATCTCTTGTGCAACGCTGGAGTTTTTTGGAGGTTTTTCAACGGTGATTTTCGATAGAATAGAAAATTTGGCTATGTATACATTTTTAAATGATCATTTAAATGAAGCTATTAAACATATTCTTAGCAGGTCATTACTTGATTCTTATACTGGAAATAGTTTTCATAAAAACACGATCCAATTCACCACAACACCTGTTAAAGAAAAGAAATTTGAAGCTCACAAGAAATTTATCGATATTCATATTGTCATAGAAGGTAAAGAATATGTCGAGTGTGTCAATATTGGTTCCTTGACAGATATGACAGAGTATGATGAAGAACATGATATTTTATTTGGTGATACAAAATCAACCTCAAAGTTTTCTGGATATTTAGAGGAAGGCTATGCCCTTATTTGTTTTCCACAAGATGCTCATTTAGTAGGAGCCCATCTCAACTCCGTGCAGGAAATAAAAAAGGTTGTTTTCAAAGTCCCACTATAAATACAAAACTAAATAGTTACTTTAAAAAAGAGGTTTTTATGTCAAAAGCCTCTTTTGGTGTTTCCTTAAAGTGACAAAAAAGCTACAAAATTCGACTTTTTGAACTTTCAGTCTTTTGATATGATAATATTAGTGAAACGAAACTTCCATTGAAAAGGGGGGCTTGGAGTGTACAAAGTAATCATTGTTGATGACGAAAAAAACATTCGTGACCGGTTGGCTCAATTTTTTCCTTGGTCTGAAGTAGGGTTTGAAGTAGCCGGCACAGCTGAAAATGGCGTTGAAGCATTGGAGCTTATTAAACAGGAGTGTCCCCATGCAGTGTTGACAGACGTTCTTATGCCTGAGATGACTGGATTAGAGCTGGCTGCAGAGATAAGAACATCCTATCCCGATATAAAAGTGGTCATACTAAGTGCTTATGACGATTTTAAATATGCCCAAGCTGCCATTCGTTCTGGTGTTAAGGGTTATTTGTTGAAGCCATTAATGAAAAATGACTTTTTCAATGTTTTTACGAAACTAGCAGAAGAATTAAGAGAAGATCAAGAAGTGAAAGAAGTGAATCGAGTCGAGGAATTAATGCTATTAGATTTAATTAAAGGCGAAAATCTATCACAGTATGTGGACCATTGGAATCAGCAAACACAAAGCTTTAGAGTTGCCATTTTTTCCTTTGATCGGCTGTTTAAAGAGGCGTCCACTTTTTCAATCAGGCAGAAGATTACAGAGCTTGCTGCAGGTTTTTGGAATCGCTATCAAGTTCCGATTTTGTTTTACGGAAATAGTCTGATTGTGTTAAGTACCGATTCCAAGCTTGTTTCGAAACAGAATCTCTTATCGAAAATTAACCTGTTCATTGATTCACTAAGAGATAACCTTGGTGACTTATTTAAGGATCAGGAGAATTTTGTTGTAGGTGTTGGCAATCCAGCATGCACGTATCAAGAAATTTGCCGTTCATACAATGAGGCGGTTTACGCGTATAGCTATAAATACTTTAATGAGCATGAAACGGTATTCTTCCATGAAGATTTGACAGTCGATGGTAATAGAGGGAATCAAACAGAAATACAAAATTTTATGTTAGACCATGTCAACAAAATTGAAAATCGCCTGATGGAGTCGATGAAATCGGAAGGGAAAATGTCCATTGGTGATTTAGTCAATCATTTCTTTGACCCATACAAACAGATTGGCGGACTGTCGATTGCCGAAATACGTAGTTCCTGTTCTGAACTTATTATTATTCTTATGTTCCGATTTAAAGAGAAGGGACTTTCTCTCTCGTCTATTGACCAGCAGCATGTATTAGGCAGAATTTACGAGATTGATTCCTTAAAGGAATTAAAGCGATGGCTGGCGCAAATGTTGGAAACGATTTCTTTTGATTTGATCCATCAGGATAAAAAGGATGTAAACAGTTACGTTCTTATGGCTAAGGAATATGTAAAGAAAAATTATCAGGAACGGATTACACTTGAGGATATTTCACACCGATTATTCTTGCATCAAGCTTATTTCAGTGCGATTTTTAAAAAGGAGACAGGACAAAATTTTATTGATTATGTCAATCAGATTCGTGTGGATAAAGCGGTGCAGCTTCTTAAAAATACGGATTATAAAATCAAGGTGATCTCCGATATGGTTGGTTTTCAAAGCCATTCGTATTTTAACAAAGTATTTAAAAATGAAACAGGTGTTACCCCTGTTGTGTTCAGAAGACAGTAAACCAGGTCAGACCTCAGGAGGTACACCATGAATAAAGATAAAAAGCTCCATTTCCATACCTTTTTATTAAGATTCTCGTTAATCGCCGTATTTGTATTTCTTTTGCTGTTAAGCAGTTTATATTATATAAAAATAAAAGACTTTATTGAAGAAAAGAAAGAATCGTCGATCCAGTTACGAATGGACCAGATTTCTACGGAGTTGCAAACGGAGTTTAATAGCCTCTATGAAACGACCAACAATTTAAGGACCAATGAGATTGTTATTCGGTATCTAGATGAATTAAGCGGCTCAGAGATAAGTCCGACAGAGAAGTATTACCAGAATTCCGGATTTGAAGATTACTTAAATACCATTAGACAAAACAACAAACTGATAGATAACATCCTCATTATTACTCCAAATACTCAATACAGTTCTGATCAAAAATATGTAAATTTTAAGTTGAATGGAATGAAGGTAAAATCAGACGAGGAAAATAATTTTCACTTTTTTAATTTAGGTGAGGCAAGCAGCAAAATTGAGCTGCTTTCATCAGATAAGGAAAGTGGAATGGAAGAGTTAAATAACCGTTTGTTTTTTGGTACAAATATCATTTCTGCGGACGGGGTCCATAAAGGAGTTATTTTACTATTTATCAATCCAAAAAATTTAGATGATTCACTCTTTTATGCGAACCAAATTCGCTTATTTGATCATAATGGACAAATGTTTTTTAAAGGTGAACAGGTAAGAGGGGATGTTCCTGAAAATCTTGATGGATTGAATCACGACAAAAAGGAGCTACTAGCTTGGGAAGATACAGGCGTCTATTATTCAAGCATCCCCTTTTATAATTTTCAGCTTATTTATGAAGATTCATTAGGTTTTTATAAAAAACAAATTGGACTAATGTGGAAGATGATTGTATTAACATTCGTTTGTTCGGCTTTGGTTGCCATTATTTTTTCAAGAATGATAGGCCGAAAGGTTATTCAGCCGCTTTACCAATTAATCATATCGATTAAGGAGTATGAAGAAAGCAGAAATTATAGCAGTTTTGTACAGCAAAAAAAAATGCCCCGAATGAAACTAAGCTTACAGGAGCGCTTCTTTTTTTATTTTGTGATAACGGTTTTGCTTCCATTATTCATTTATATTGGTATTCTCTACGGACAAACCTCCCGACTTGTTTCGGGAGATATGCAGGAAAGCTATCATTCCGTGCATGAAAAGATGGCTCGGTTGATGAATAACGAAATTAACCAACAAGAGCTAATAATGGCGCGAATTGCGTTTAATAACAATGTTCAGCTTCACATTTTGGAACATGATGCAGAAAAGATTGGCCAACAATTAGTAGATAGAAGACAATTCCTCGAATTAAGACGGCAAAATATCAAAATTTATGATGAGTCTGGAAAGATTTTGTATACAAACATGCATAATCAAGAGAAGGAAATGGCTACGGAATTTATGGAGAATTTAGCAAGCTCTGGTCGGAAGATAAGTTATACCCTAGAAAAGGATCGCTTTAATAATGTTACCATTGTGATTGGGATGCCGATTTTTTCCCCAGTGGAATATTCAAACATTATTGGCTTTATAACAGTTGATATTGAAAAAAATCAATTGGAAAAGTATTATTCTGATTGGCAAAAAACAGGTCTTGAAATGTTGCTCGCTGATAAACGAAACATGATTCTGTCTCATCCGAATCCGCTGAAAGTTGGCAAAATTTTTGATAGTAAAGAGAAAATGTTGCAAGATGAAGGCTCTAATGTTCATGCTTACAGCACAGAAATTACTGGTCTAGACTGGGAATTTATTTCAAAATACAATTATTCTGATATTCAAAAGCAGGTCAATCAATTGTTTATCAGTGACCTCTATCTATTTTTTTTCATCATCCTAATGTTGCTTGTTTTTGCCTATTGGATTTCGAAAAGGATGCACAGACCGATTGGACAGTTGAACGAATTGGTTCAAACTTTTGATTTAAAGGGCTCCCATCATGATGTAGTTGAGCGATTATCCGGAATTGAAGAAGTTGACTCCCTAACTAAAAACTTCAATCAAATGATGGAGAGAATGGAAGATTTGATTCATGAGACTATTTTGACGAATCAAGAGCGGATCCAATTGAAATTTGAAAAACGCGAGCTGCAGCTCAATGCGCTTCAATCTCAAATCAATCCTCACTTTTTATACAATACACTCGACAATTTGATCTTCCTTGTCGAAGCAAATGAAACGGATAAAGCAACAGAAATGATTGCATCCTTAAGCCGATTTTTCCGTTTTATTACCAATCGGGAACAATTTATGATTACGCTCCGGGATGAACTGGTATACACGAAAACCTATATCAAAATTATGTCCTACCGGTTCGATAATTTTGAATGCGTATGGGATGTAGATGAAAAACTATTAAATTATAAAACGGTCAAGCTGATTCTGCAGCCGGTCATTGAAAATGCCATTCATCATGGGGCAAGGAAAACAAAGGACATGGTGACAATCCACATTTCTGGCGAGCTGAAAGAGGAAGAAATTCATATCGTTGTAAAGGATAATGCAGTGGGAATAGGAGAAGAAGAACTGACTGTCATAAAAAGTCACCTAGCTGCTACTTCATTGGATAAAGCTGGTATATACAATGTGAACGGGAGAATACGGTTACAATTCGGAGGAAAATATGGGCTTTGTATAGAAAGTGAACGAGGTAAAGGCACAAAAGTTACGATTGTTCTCCCCGCTGTTTTATAAATCTAATGTTTTAGAGGATTACTCTAGAGGAAATTTTTTCTTTTGGGGTAACCTCTATTTTTATGCTTTTAAGAAAATAAAAATAGCTTTAAATAGTGTTATTTCTCCTTAATAAATTTAACAAATCTTTAAATAGTGTTATTTCTCCTTAATAAATTTAACAAATCTTTAAATAGTGTTATTTCACCTTAAGAAAGTTTAACTTTCTTAAAAGAAATTATACTATTCTAAAAATAGAAAACGTTTTCAGAAAAAACAAAAAAAGAGGAGGATAATTAAACGTTTTTAAACGTAGTTAGTTTAATCATCTGTGCGAACGCAATTATTTTAAAGAAAAAGTGACACTAATTGGTTAAGGGGGAGCAATAGTTGAAAAGGAAATTAAAAGCACTTTCATTTGCGGCTGTTTCAGGTGCACTCATTTTTACATCGGCATGTTCAAATAAGGAAACAAGTAAGGAAGCAGAAAAAGTTGAAGTAGGAAGCTTGCCTAAAGCTGGTGATTTTTCTAAACAGGTTGAACTTAATCTTTCAGGGTCTTTCACAAGGGGCAAGGCGGAAGATGGAAACTATGTTCAAAAGAGATTAGAAGAGCAATTTCATGTCAAAATTATTAATACGAAAACGGATACGTGGAATACGGACCAAGTAAACTTAATGGTTGCATCCGGGGATCTTCCTGATACATTTGGTTTTACAGCAGGAGGCAAGTCAGCACAAGAATTATTTGATTCTGGATTAACTAGAACGATTCCGAAAGAGATGCTTGAAAAATATGCACCTCGATATATGAAAATGTTATCTGAAAATCCACCAGGGCCAATCATGAACTTAAAACAGGGAACCGATAATGAGTACTTACAATTAGTTGGCCAATACGACCATGTTGATGGTGTGGCTTGGGGACCAACATTCCGACTTGATTGGCTGGAAAAATTGGGTATTGATTCTCCTGGAGAAATAAAGCAAGTTGGACCAAGCGGCGGCCGTGAAAAAATTTATTTTACAGAAGGTGCCTATACACTTGATGAAGTGGAAGAAATTTTGAAAGCCTTTACTTTTGATGACCCAGATGGAAATGGAAAGAATGATACCTATGGAATCTCGCCATATAACAATCAAATCCACTGGTCAGCTTCGTTAATGGGGGCATTTGGATTGGCCCCTGGTTATAACTTTATCGAAGATGGAAAATTGGTTCAAACTGAGGTTTCAAAAAAATATAAAGATTTCCTAAAATTAATGGCAAAGTGGTATAAAATGGGATTGGTTGATCCCGAATTTACAACCCTTGACAATAATAAAAGCTGGGAAAAATACAAGCAAGGTAAAATAGGCTACTATATTGCGCAGCCTTCCTATATTGCTATGGATGATTGGGCTAAAGGCCGTGCACCACAGAACATCGTTGAAAATCCAGATTCCACTGCCAAATTGCTTGCAACTGCACCGGAAATTGGCAAGGATGGACAGCAGGGTGTAGGAGCCTATCTCCCAGTTGTAAATTTAGCAGATGCATTCTATGTTTCAAAGCATGTAACGGATGAAGAATTAGCGAGAATCCTGCAAATCTTTGATTATATTAACTTTGATAATGAGGCAAGATGGACATTGTATGGAGAAGTGGGCGTGCATTCTGATTGGGAAGGAACACCAGAAAAGTCCGCGCTTAAAGTAACTCCAGAATTTGCAAAGGAAGAAGGAAATTCTGGATTTTGGGCATACAATTTCCGTACTTACGATAAAGAGCGTGTACAATGGTTCCAATCCGAGTATACAAATAAATTAAAAAGTGAGTTCTATGCTCGTGAAGATGTGAAAGAAAAGATGCTGATCCGTCCGTATAAATGGGATATCTTAAATGAAACGAAATTAAAAGAACTTTCCAAACGTTATAGTGGACAACTAACGACTATTGTCGACGAATTTAGGATGAAAGCGATTGTCGGTGAAGTTGACATCGATAAAGAGTGGGATAATTACGTTGAAAATTGGATGAATAACGGCGGGAAAGAAACTCTTGCTGAGTTAGAAAAAGCTCCTAAGGTTTCCGATTTGTTAAAGAAATAAATGTGCATTTTTTGAATGGATCCAAATCACATAGGAATGGATGTAATCGGATTCATCTTTCAAAATACTTAAAATCACTTTGAGAGGCGCATGAATATTTCATGCGTCTCCACTATTTTTAGTTGTCTTAAAATAGTGTTACTTTACCTAAAGATAATAAAACTATTACATTAGAAATTATATTATTCTAAATACAGGAAACGTTTTCAACGCGAATAATGAGAGGAGGACATCTTATGCAGACGGTATTACAAAAGACAGAAACAGAAACAAAACCTCAGCGCAAAGCTAGCACTAAATGGACCGAAATGAAAAAGATGAAAACGCTTTATATCATGCTGGCAATCCCGATGGTGATGCTTTTTATCTTCCATTACATTCCGATGTACGGGATATTAATTGCTTTTAAGAATTTTTCTCCAGGCTTGGGGATATGGGATAGCCCGTGGAATAACTTTGAACACTTTAAAAGGCTGTTTAGTGATTTCTTGTTTTTAAGGGCATTACAAAATACAGTGGTAATCAGTTTATTAAAACTTATTATTGTGTTTCCAGCACCGATTATCTTTGCGATTTTGTTAAATGAAGTTAAGAATGAAAAGTTTAAAAAGGTGAGTCAATCGATCTCCTATTTACCACATTTCATGTCCTGGGTTATTTTATCGGCAATGGTCATTGAAGTGTTTTCACCGCAAAGAGGAATTATCAATTTCTTTATTACTCTTGTTGGCGGGGATCCAATCAACTTTATGTCGGACAAAGCATCCTTCATTCCAATTCTAATCTTAACAGATATGTGGAAAGAAGTTGGTTGGGGAGCAATCATCTACTTAGCATCAATTGCCTCCATTGATCCACAGTTGTATGAAGCAGCTGAAATGGATGGAGCAGGAAGATTCCACAAAATGATTCATGTTACTCTTCCATCGATTATGCCAATGGTCATCATCTTGTTTATTCTTCGACTTGGAAGCGTGTTGAATGCAGGTTTTGACCAAATCCTTAACTTGTACAACCCGTTAGTCTATGAAGTGGCTGATATTATCGATACGTATGTATATCGAAGTGGTTTGGAGCAATTCCAATTTGACTATGCAACAGCAGTAGGATTATTTAAAAACGTTGTCGGAATTATCCTGATTCTTTCTGCAAACGCTATTATTCGCAGAAAAAGTGAACACGGAATTTGGTAGGAAGGAGGGCTTATTATGGGGGCTACGCGGAAAAAGATTTCTTTATTTGATATTCTCAATGTGACGGGATTCGTTTTGTTTTCAATCATCGTGCTATATCCTTTCTGGCAGACTATTGTTTTATCATTCTCAGATGCGAATGCATCTTCAAGCCTTGGAGTTCATTTATGGCCTGACCGGTGGATTACAGATGCCTATGAATTTGTGTTTTCATACGGGAACATTATGAAAGCATACGTAAATACGATTGTTCGTACCGTGGCTGGTACCATCTTAATTGTTACATTTACGATCTTGGCTGCCTATCCGCTTTCGAAAAAAGAATTACCTTACCGTAATTTCTTTACAATATTTTTCTTGATTGCGATGTTTTTTTCAGGGGGAATCATTCCCGATTATCTATTAATAAAGAATTTAGGTTTGCTTGACAACAGCTTGGCTCTGATTTTACCGTCAGCAGTGAATGTATTCTTTATCATTATCATGCGAAACTATTTTATGACTATTGATAAAGGGATTGAAGAATCTGCGATTATTGATGGAGCAAACTATTTCCAAATTTTAACGAAAATTATTATTCCAATTTCAAAGCCGGTTATTGCCACAGTAGCACTTTGGGCAGCGGTGTATCATTGGAATGAGTGGTTCCACGCGCTTGTTTATATCCAGGATGACGCTAAAACTGTGTTACAAATCGTTGTTCGGGACATGCTGACGGCGATGGATTTATCAAGTAATTCTAGTACCTCAATGGGCGGCGGTGGAATGAGCGGTTCAGAGCTCCTGTTGAGTAATGTTCGGGCAGCAACTGTTATCATCTCTATCGGTCCAATTGTTCTAATCTATCCGTTTGTACAAAAATACTTTATTAAAGGAATCATGATTGGTTCTTTAAAAGGTTAAAAGGGGGATGTATTCATGAAAAAATTTACAAAAGCACTTTCACTTGCGGCTATTTCAGGTGCACTGATTTTTACAGGGGCGTGTTCGAATAAGGAAGCAAGTAAAGAAGCAGAGAAAGTTGATGTCGCAAGCTTGCCAGAAGCTGGGGATTTTTCTAAAAAACTTGAGCTTAATCTATCAGGGTCTGTTACAAGAGGCAAGGTTGAGGATGGAAACTATGTTCAAAAGAGATTAGAAGAGCAATTTAACATCAAAATCATCAATACAAAAACGGATACTTGGAATGCTGACCAGGTAAACTTAATGGTTGCATCCGGGGATCTTCCTGATACATTTGCTTTTACTACAGGTGGAAAGACAGCACAAGAATTATATGATTCTGGCTTAACAAGAACGATTCCAAAAGAAATGCTGGAAAAATATGCTCCACGTTATATGAAGATGTTATCTGAAAATCCTCCAGGGCCAATCATGAACCTGAAAAAGGGCACAGATAATGAATATTTACAATTAATTGGTCAATATGCTCATGTCGATGGTTTGGTTTGGAGCCCAACATTCCGCCTCGATTGGATGGAGAAATTAGGCATAAAGCCGCCTGGTGAAATCAAGCAAGTAGGACCAAGCGGAGGTCGTGAAAAGATCTATTATACAGATGGTGCTTACACGATTGAAGAATTGGAAGAAATTTTGAAAGCCTTTACGTTCGACGATCCTGATGGGAATGGAAAGGACGATACGTACGGAATTTCACCTTGGAATAACAATACCAACTGGGCTGCTTCACTAACGGGTTCATTTGGAATTGCACTTTCTGCTAATTATAACTTAATGGAAGATGGAAAACTGGTTACGACTGAGATTTCACAAAAGTATAAAGCATTTCTAAAGCAAATGGCAAAATGGTATGAAATGGGCCTAATTGACCCTGAATTTACGACACTTGACGATAAGAAGAGCTGGGAAAAGTACAAGCAAGGAAAAGTCGGCTACTATATTGCACAGCCAGCCTATATTGCAATGGATGACTGGGCAAAAGGCCGTGCACCTCAAAACATCGTTGAAAATCCAGACTCTACAGCTAAATTACTTGCGACAGCACCAGAAATTGGAAAGGATAACCAGCAAGGTGTAGGTGCATTTATTCCGGTTGGAAATTTAGCGGATGCATTCTATGTATCGAAGGATGTTACGGATGAAGAATTAGCCAGAATTCTTCAAGTTTTTGATTATATTAACTTCGATAATGAAGCAAGATGGACATTGTATGGAGAAATTGGCGAGCATTCTGATTGGGAGGGTACTCCGGCTAAATCAGCTATAAAGGTGCGACCAGAATTTGCTGAGCAAGAAGGAAATTCAGGCTTCTGGGCCTACAACTTCCGTACGTATGATCAAGAGAGGACACAATGGTTTACTTCTGAATATACGATGAAATTAAAACATGACTTCTATGCCCGTGAAGATGTGAAAGAAAAAATGATGATTCGTCCTTATAAATGGGACTTATTAAACGAAACAAACCTTAAGGAAGTTGAAAAGCGTTATAAAGGTCAACTTGATACGATTGTCGCTGAATTTAGAATGAAAGCAATCGTCGGCGAAGTTGATATCGATAAAGAATGGGATAATTACGTTGAAAATTGGATGAATAATGGCGGTAAGGAATTGCTTGCTGAGCTAGAAAAAGCGCCAAAGGCATCAGATTTAATGAAGCAATAAATTAATAATTAAATGTGGGTGCTTTGGTACCCACATTTAATTTGAATTACAAAGTTAGGAGCGATAACAAATGTCAACTATTCAATCGGAAGCAGTCTTTTATCCAAATCTTGCAGGTTCAAGAGCTTACAGGATCCCATCGATGATTACGACAACGAAAGGAACGGTCATCGCTGGTATTGATGCGAGAATTGTCGATCAAACAGATAATCCTAACCAAATTGACGCTACGATCAGACGCAGTGAAGACCATGGCGTGACATGGGGACCCGTACAAAAATTAGTCGCATTTGCCGGTGAAGGGTTAGACGGAGCTGCCGCCATTGATACATCACTTTTACAAGATGAAGAAACAGGAACCATCTTTATGATCTATTGCCACTCACCAGGTGGAATTGGCCTATGGAAGAGTGAACCGGGAATCGGTTTTGATGGAGATGGCCGCCGCAAATTATATGATCGTGAAGGAAAAGTTCACTTATTATCTGAATCAGGGAAAGTTTATGATACTGAAAACAATGTAACCAGCTATACAGTGGATGAAAATGGATATGTTTTCAATGATGGTCAAGCACAAGGAAATATTTATTTTAAAAAAGGAATTGACCCAAATGAAAGTTTACTAGAAGCGAGAACATGCTTTTTACAAATCATTCAAAGTGAAGATGACGGACTTACTTGGTCCAAACCAAGAGAATTGAATGTATCAGTTAAGGAAGAATGGATGAAGTTTATTGGATCTGGTCCTGGCTGCGGTATTCAATTGAAGCATGGAGAAAAGAAAGACCGTTTAGTGTTCCCAATCTATTTTTCAAATGAAGCGGGAGCCCTGTCTTGTGCTTGTATTTATAGCGATGACCACGGTGTTACCTGGCAGCGCGGTGAATCGCCGAATGACGGAAGAGAGCTGGATGGTGAGGTTCTCTCTGCCAAAACGATTTCAGAAGGAAAACAATATTTGACGGAGTCCCAAGTCATTCAATTACCTTCAGGTGAATTGAAATACTATTTGCGAAACCACTATGGGTTGCAAAGAACAGCCGTTACAACTAGTACTGACGGTGGCGAAACATGGGGCGATGTTACGTTTGACATGACATTGATTGATCCTATCTGCCAATCAAGTGTTGTCCTTTATCCGGATTTAGGAGATGGAAAAATTCGGGTGTTATTCTCCAATCCAGCGGATGAAAAAATGAGAGTGAAAGGAACCGTTCGCTTGAGTGAAGACGGTGGTAAAACATGGCCGTATAGCAAGGTGGTAGAAGAAGGCTTCTATGGTTATTCTTGTTTAACAGTCCTTAAAAATGGCGAAATTGGTGTCCTGTATGAACGCGTGTATGATTACGCTGATTGGAATAACATGGACATAGCGTTTGTTAAGTTTTCGCTAGATTGGTTGAAGTCTTAACTAGTTTCATAGCAAGGTATAAATGGAGGAATAAACTTGAAGCAGATCCCATTATCTGAAAAGTTGTTTCACGGTGCCGTCTCTGTGGAAAAAACGGAAGATTATATGAAACCCTGGAGAATTCCTTTCGACAAGCGAGAATTCTTTTATCCAAACTGCATAAGTGGGCAAGCGGAGCTCCCGGCAGGGGTCCGGATTAAAATTCGCAGCAACACGCAATCGATAAAGATTGGGATTGTGGAAGCAGCGGAATTAATGGAAATGGATTGTCTCATCGATGGCACTCTAGTAAAAACTGCTTACATTCCAGCAGGGGAAACAATGGTATCTTATGATTCTCTTGCTGGTCACATGAAATTGATTGAAATCTATTTATCTCAGAAAGCAGCTGTTCCTATTTCAGGAATATGGATTGATGTAGGAGCAGAGTGGGAACTAGTAGACGATTACCGTTTGCGCTGGATTACGTACGGAAGTTCTATCACCCATTGTTATTATTCTGATAGTCCTTCGCAAACGTGGCCAGTGCTGGCTGCCAAGAAGATGGATTCCAATCTTACCTGCCTTGGGTATAGTGGGAATTGCCATTTAGAGCCAATGGTGGCAAGAATGATTCGGGATCTGCCTGCTGATTTTATTTCCTTATGTGTTGGAATCAATATCGTGGGGGGAACGACATTATCGAACAGAACTTTTTCCCCTGCCTTGATTGGATTTATCCAAACGATTCGTGATGTGCACAAGGATGTGCCACTGGCGATCATTTCTCCTATTTTTCACAGGGAGAGGGAAAAAATTGAAAATGAAGTTGGATTATCACTGGAAAAAGTAAGAACTGAAATTGTCCAGGTTGTAGATATGCTAAAGCGGCATGGCGATCAAAACATCTATTATATAGACGGGCTTGACATGTTCGGCGAAGAATATGAAAAATACATGCCAGATGGGCTGCATCCAAATGGAGAAGGCGACAAAATCATAGCTGTTCGTTTCCAGCAGTTGATCGAAGCGCACGTGCCAATCAGCAGCAAGAAGGAACTAAAATTCTAAAAGAGGTGGGAATATGTTTCAGACAGGTGGCTACATGGAGAAGTTAAACACAATTATGGAATGGATTATGAGGTTCTTTGTCCTTCAATTAATTTGGATAGTATTCTGTCTTGTGGGTCTGGTGATTGGAGGCATATTCCCGGCAACTTTTACGATGTTTGCCATTTGCCGAAAATGGCTCAATAAACAAACGGAATTTCCCATTTTTCGAACGTTCTGGGATATGTACCGTAAAGGCTTTCTAAAGACCAATCTACTGGGTTGGGTTATTACGTTAACGGGCTTGAGTCTCTATTATTATTTCCAACTGTTCAAAGGGTCAGAGGGAATGATCGATCTCGTATTGCTCATTGCCGTGTGGATTGCGGCCATCCTTTATTTAATGACGGTCCTGCTTATTATTCCAGTCTATGTTCATTTTGATATCAAACTGATTAATGTCATTAAGTATGCACTGATTATTGCTATTTCAAATCCATTCCATTGTCTAAGTATGGCGGCGCTTATCATGGGCTTTTGCATGGTGATCATTCTTATTCCTGGACTATTTCCGTTTTTTAGTTTCAGTGTGCTGGCGTTTGGACTAATGTGGATGGCAAAATTAGCCTTTACGAGAATGGAGCAAAAGGTTTTAAAATTAGAGAAGATAAATAATAGCTTAGTATAAAAACTTGATCTAAAAAGGTGGATATCATGACACAGGTAAGAATCGGTGTAATTGGTACAGGCTTAAGGAGTTCGATTGCGAGGTATTGGCATAACCCTGAGGGAAATTCAGTGATTGTTGGCGCAGCCGATGTATCTTTGAAAGCACTGGAAAAATTTAAAAATGAGATTGATAAAGATATTTTTGTAACCACCGATTATAAGGAACTGCTTGAAAGGGAAGACATCGATGCCGTGGCCATTTTATCGCCCGATCATTTACACGAAGAACATGCAGCAGCGGCATTGCAGGCAGGAAAACATGTTTATTGTGAAAAGCCTTTGGCCATCACCCCTGAAGGATGCGACAGGATTATTGATGAAGCAGAAAAGTCAGGAAAACATTTAATGATTGGTTTTAATATGCGCTATATGAGCATGTACCAAACCATGAAAGAAATTATTGACTCAGGTGTCATTGGCGACATCAAAGCCGTATGGGTGAGGCATTTTGTCGGGCTCGGGGGATATTATTATTACCATGATTGGCACGGTACGAGAGCAAATACAACCTCATTATTATTACAAAAAGCTTCTCATGATATTGATGTGATTCATTGGCTGACAAGCAGTTATGCAACAAAAGTCTCCGCTTTTGGAAGTCTTGATTATTACGGCGGAGATCAACCGAATGATCTGCATTGCCCGGATTGCGAAATCAAAGATACTTGTCCAGATGTTAGTCTAAAAACATTAACACAGTGTGCCTTCAGACAAGAAATCGATGTGGAAGATAATAATATGCTGATTATGGAGTTGGAAGGCGGGATTAAAGCTTCGTATATGCAATGTCATTTTACCCCTGATTATTCCCGGAATTATACCTTTATTGGAACAAAAGGACGTCTCGAAAATGATGATGTGAATGACAAGGTCTATGTGAAAACAAGAAAATCAGGTTCATGGCACGAGATGAGTGATATCACCTATGAAATGAAGAAAATGTCTGGTACTCATGGAGGGGCAGATCCACGCATCTGTCAGGACTTTGTGAATTTAGTTTTACACAATAAGCAGCCTTTAACAACGCCTTTTGCCGGCCGGATGAGTGTAGCCGTTGGCTGTGCAGCAACGGAATCGATTCGCTCAGGCGGAAAAGTCGTCAAGATTGACCAAGGAAGACATAAACCAAATCAATCAAGTTTAGAGCCAGTAAAATCATAGATGAAATTCAAGAAATGCAAATACTAGTTTTACAAAAAAAGTCCAAAAGGGGATACCAGCATGAAAGCTTGGGATTTAGACCAATTTAAAGGTGTATTTGTTGCGATGTATTCTGCCTATGATGAGGCAGGCGAGGTTTGTGAGGATAGAGTGAAAAAGCTTGCCCGCTCTTATGTAAATAGCGGGGTAACGGGTTTATATGTCGGAGGCAGCTCTGGCGAGGGGATCCTGCAAACAGCAGAAGAAAGAAAGAAAGTAGTAGAAGCTGTTACAGAGGAGGTTGGCCGCGAGCTAACGATTATCGTCCATGTTGGGGCAAACTCTACAAAAGAAAGTAAGGAACTTGCGATTCATGCAGAAAAATGCGGCGCCCATGCGATCTCAGCCGTTCCAGCAATCTATTACCGTTTGTCTGAACAATCCGTTGAAAAGCATTGGCAGGAAATGATTGACAGCACATCATTGCCATTTATAATTTACAATATTCCGCAGACAACAGGATTTAATTTGACTCAATCACTATTCCAAAAAATGGCTGCGGAGGAAAAAGTAATCGGGATTAAGATGTCTGGAGAAAGTGTTTTTGACTTACAACAATTCAAAGCAAATGCTGGAAAAGAGTTTCTCGTTTACAACGGACCAGATGAGCAATTCTTAGGCGGCCGAATCATGGGAGCAGATGGCGGCATTGGCGGAACTTATGGAGTTATGCCGGAACTATTCTGTTCACTTGACCAATTGTATCGCGCCAATGATATCGAAAAAGCTCAGGAATTACAATTTGAGATTAATAGCGTTATTAAAAAGCTATTAAGCTATCCATCTTTATATGGTGCTTGTAAGTATATTTTATCCTTACGAAATATTGAAACGGGTGCCCCAAGGCTTCCATTATTACCAGTATTAGAGGAGGATTACGCTTCCTTGTCTGATTTAAATGATCATATCCAGCGATTGGTTAACACCTATACAAATGAAGTGGAAAAGGTACTTTAATAGCGCTTATATAGCGCTATCTTTTTTTAAAACTGTGTTAAAGACAGATGAAAAATCCTTATGAAGGACAAAACTCACTGGGAACTTTCTCGATTAGTCCTTCATCGACCTTTGATACCGCTGTACGTACAAATCAACTATGAAATTTAACAAATTAAAAATCGCAAAAGGAGATGGTGATATGAGCATGCACCCTTTTTTCTCAATTATACACAAAGATTTAATTGTATCTTGTCAAGCACTTGAACATGAGCCGCTGCACGGATCCGATATCATGGCGAAAATGGCTCAGGCTGCCAAAGAAGGCGGGGCATGTGCCATTCGAAGCAATTCGGCAGTGGATGTTGCCGCGATTAAAAAACGAACAGGTCTTCCGGTCATTGGGTTGGTCAAGCGTGACTATCCAGACAGTGAAATCTATATCACAGCAACCCTTAAAGAAGTAAAGGAGCTACTGGCAGCAAAGGCTGATGTAATTGCACTTGATGCCACTTATCGTAAGCGGCCAAATGGGGAAACCTTAAAGGATTTAGTCGACTATATTCATGAACATAGTAATGCGTTAGTAATGGCGGATATTGCAACTATAAGGGATGCGGAATATGCGCTAGAATGCGGTGTAGATATGGTCTCTACGACTCTTTCAGGCTATACGGATGACAGTCCAAAACAACATGATCCAGATTTTGAACTAGTTGAACAGCTCTCCCAACGATTACCGATCCCTGTCATTGCCGAAGGACGCATCCAAACACCAGAGCAAGCACGCAGAATGCTGGAATTAGGTGCTTGGTCGATCGTAGTAGGTGGCGCAATCTCAAGACCCCAATTAATCACAAAAGCTTTTGCGGAGGGAATTCGCTAAGAATGAAGCACTATCTGGCCTTTGATATCGGAGGAACACAAATTAAATACGGGATTGTGACCGAAAATGGAGAAATTCTTTCTCACTTTATGATGGATACAGAAGCCCATCTCGGTGGCCGGGCGATCATCGATAAAGTAATTGCAGCAGGAAAAAGCATTGTGGCGGACCATTCCCTCAGTGGAATTGCCATCAGCACAGCCGGACAGGTTAATTTCCATACGGGAACAATTGTCGCTGCTGGTGATACAATTCCGCATTATACGGGTGTCGAAATCAAGAAGCTTGTCAGTGAGGCCCTCGGACTGCCAGTTGAAGTTAGAAACGATGTAGACTGTGCAGCCCTTGGTGAGATGTGGCTTGGTGATCACGGCTCAAGCAATTTCATTGCTTTGACCGTGGGGACAGGCATCGGCGGAGCGATTGTTATTGATGGAAAAATGTATTCGGGGCATTCATTCAGTGCTGGGGAATGGGGCTATATGCTTGTTGACGGAGAACCCTTTGAAAAAAATGCCTCAGTGTCTGGATTAATTCAGTTTGCCAATCACTATAAAGAAACACGTCAATGGACCGGAAAAGAAATTTTTGATTTATATGACCAAAGTGATGAAGAGATTCAGATGGCTGTCAGACAGTTTTTCCGTTATTTAGCGATGGGCATCTCGAATCTTATTTATATTTTTAACCCGGAAAAAGTCATCATAGGCGGCGGCATTACAGCTCGGGGAGAGAAGTTTTTGCAGGAAGTAAAAGAGGAAGTCGAAAAATATTTGTTACCTTCCTTTAATAAAAATACGGAAATTGTTCTTGCTAAACTATCCAATCATGCCGGAATGATTGGGGCGGTTTACCACTTTTTACATTCTCAAAAAGAAGAGTTGACTAAGTGTTAGTGAAAGGAGGAAAAGGAACGATGTTAAAAGCAAAAGAAAAGTACTTTGCTGCCATTTTGATCAAATAAATGTGCTTCAATAGACACTGGCTCATGAAAAAGACCAGCATAATTAGATACTTTCACACTAATTGGTTGATAGCATTTTTTTACTTCATAAATTTTCGGTGTTAACGTCCCATCTGCAAATAACAGTCCATTACCGCAGAAGTTACCATCATGTGGTGATTCACCGAAATCACCGCCATAGGCTAAATACGTTACTCCTGATTCCGTTGTCGTTTGGATGGATTGGTCTTTAAAATCCCAGATAAACCCGCCTTGTAAAATCGGATACTTATCAAATAAATCCGTATATTGATAGAGATTCCCTACGGAATTTCCCATCGCATGAGCATATTCACATACAATATAAGGCTTTGCCGGAATTTCACTCTGTTCTGCATGTAAGGCATATGCTTCCAGCTTTAATGGATGCTCATACATCATGCTTTCAATCTCCGAAGCCTCACTTGATGCACGATAATGGGCCACCCCTTCATAGTGAACAAGACGCGTTGGATCCTCTTCCTTCATATATTGGAGAATGATCAATTTACAGTCATCAATAAGAATTTATTTACCGATGTTAATGAATATGAAGCAAGGTGGACAATGCTGAAAGATGGGGAAGAAATAGCGAGTGACAGCATAAGTGTTTCCTGTAAGCCATTATCATCTGTAACGATTGACCTTAAAGATGTACTAGCAAACTATGTCATGGAAGGTAATGAATATATTATAACCATCAGCTTCCACACGATGAAAGATAGTCTTTGGGCCGAAAAGGGTTATGAAATTGCTTTTGATCAATTTGTCCTAACCGATCGAATCTATGTTCAATCAGTACCAAGTCTGTCCTTGAAAAACATAGAGGAAACAAATGAGCAAGTAAAAGTGGAGGGGGAGACATTCTCCATAACCGTAAGTAAAACATCTGGGTTCATTACTTCATTTATAAAACAGGGTGTGGAGGTTTTAGCTGGGCCAGTTGTACCAAATTATTGGCGAGCGCTAACCGATAATGACCGCGGGAATAAATTGGGTGAACGTGCGGGAATCTGGGAACATGCAGGCAGGAGTGCTGTTTTAGAGCAGATGAATGTAAAGGAACTGGATAAAACAGTTCAAATAGAAACAGTTCTACAATTACAAACCTCTCCTGTTTCAAGATGTAGGATTCATTATGAAATTACAGGAGATGGAGAAATCCTTGTGGCATTTGAGCTACTTCCTGGTGAATCCTTACCTGAGATTCCGGAAATCGGGATAATCCTTCCTTTAGTTAAATCGTTCGAAGCGTTTTCTTGGTACGGAAAAGGCCCTCATGAAAATTATTGGGACCGTGAAAAAGGTGCGAAAATTGGCCTCTACTCATCAACAGTGGAAAATGAATTCATACCGTATTTAAAGCCGCAGGAACATGGGAATAAAATTGATGTTCGTTGGTTTGTAATTGACAATGGTGCTGGGGTGAAGCTCCACGTTACGAGTGATTCATTACTCGAAATGAATGCGGGTGCTTACTCTGCCACAGAATTGCAGGAAGCAGGCCATACGTATCAATTGCCTGAAAGAACAAAAACGTATTTAAGAGTAAATCATAAGCAAATGGGTGTCGGCGGAGATGATTCTTGGAATGCAAAGACGCATCCTGAATTCACATTATTTTCTGATCAAACATATCAATATTCATTTATTTTAAAATAATTTTTATATGAATCTTAACACTTATAAATTTTGTTAAAGTAGGTTTTATAACTCTGTTGATTGGAGAAAAAGCTTTTTCGCTCCAATCAACAGATGTGTCTAACAGAGTGACAGTTAAGAAAGTTGTATCAAAGCTTAACTTGTTGGGTTGACACAACAAGTTG
This sequence comes from Neobacillus niacini, assembly GCF_030817595.1. GTDB lineage: Bacteria > Bacillota > Bacilli > Bacillales > Cytobacillaceae > Neobacillus > Neobacillus niacini_G. The sequence goes on along the minus strand of NZ_JAUSZN010000001.1, from coordinate 3,655,774 downwards.
CGGTGATATAATTTATGTAAATTAGGTTGAAAGGGTGGAATAATTTGGTGGAACAGGGATTTTCAACAAAAAGTTTAAGTTCTTTAACAAAGGTTTTTGCTGATCAAGAACTGAAGGACGAGGCAATTAACAAAGGTTCAGCGCTTTTAAATGAATCGTACTCTTTCCAGATTGCCTATAAATCTAGAACACTATTAAAAGACATTAGAGTGCAAGTAAATTCTGCTTTTAATGAGAAGATTACAATCCGTTCTGTGGGGCTTGTTCCATCTGAGTTGCCATGTTACCACGATCATGATGATCTCATTCTTAAATCCACACCAGGATTATATCCGGATCCCCTTTATCCGATTCATGATATAGATGGTTTAATAGCCTTTCCAAAACAGTGGCGTGCTATTTGGATTACTGTTGATCCTCAAGGAGATGTGAATCCAGGCAGACATCCAATTGAAGTAATTTTTGAAAAGAAAAACGGGGAATGCCTTGGTAAGGAGACTTTTGAATTAGAGGTTATTGCCGCCGAACTGCCTCAACAAAAATTAATCCATACTGAATGGTTCCATACGGATTGCCTGGCTACTCTTTATAATGTAGAGGTTTTTAGTGGAGAGCATTGGAGAAGAATTGAGCAATTTGTTCAAACTGCGGCAAAGCATGGTATGAATATGATTCTCACACCAATCTTTACACCTCCTTTAGATACGGAAGTCGGGGGAGAGCGGCCGACTGTGCAGCTTGTTGATGTAGAAAAGTCAGGTGAAGCGTACTCTTTCCAATTTGAAAAGCTAAAAAGATGGGTTGATTTATGTAAAAAACAAGGGATCAAGTATTTTGAGTTTTCTCATCTTTTTACACAATGGGGAGCAAATCATGCGCCGAAAATAGTTGGATATGAAAATGGAGAATTGAAACAATTATTTGGCTGGGAAACGGATGCAATGAGTCCTGAATATCGAGGTTTTCTTCAGCAATTTATTCCTAGTTTGATAGAATTTATTAACCAGAATAGTTTAGAAGATCAATGCTTTTTCCATGTTTCGGATGAGCCGCATCTAACCCAGGTTGAATCTTATAAAAATGCTAGTTTAATCCTGCAAGAATTACTAAAGGATTTTCCAGTTATTGACGCGCTTTCAGACTATACCTTCTATGAAAAAGGCATTGTCCAAAATCCGATTCCATCCAATGATCATATCAATGCCTTTATAGAGAATGGGGTAGAAAATCTTTGGACCTATTATTGCTGTGCCCAATATAAAAAGGTGGCAAACCGATTTTTCTCGATGCCATCGTTTCGTAATCGAGTTTTAGGTATCCAGCTATATAAATATAAAATCGCTGGCTTTCTTCATTGGGGTTATAATTTTTGGTATGCACAATATTCAAAAAAGGCGATTGATCCATTTAAAAATACTGATGCCAATTATGCATTCCCTTCCGGAGACGCTTTTCTCGTTTATCCGGGTGAAGATGGTCCGATTGAATCGATAAGACTCGAGGTAATGAATGAAGCACTGCAAGATTTAAGAGCGCTTCAATTGCTGGAAAGCGTCGTTGGAAGAGAACAAGTTTTAGCGCTTTTGCAAGACGGATTGGATTATGAAATAACCTTTGATCAATATCCTCAAGAACTAGAGTGGTACCTTCAAAAAAGGGAACAGATTAATGAAAAAATTAAGAGAGAAGGTGTAGTATGTCAGCATTAACCTATAATCAAAACTCCTTCTTATTGGATGGCAAAGAAATTCGCCTATTAAGCGGGGCGATGCATTATTTCCGTACAGTGCCTGAATATTGGGAGGATCGTTTAATAAAGTTAAAAGAATGTGGCTTTAATACGGTGGAAACCTATGTAGCATGGAATTTACATGAACCTGAGGAAGGACAATTTGTTTTTGAGGGTATTGCTGATATTGAAACTTTCATCAAAACGGCAGAAAAAGTTGGTCTTCATGTCATTGTCAGACCAGGTCCATATATTTGTGCCGAGTGGGAGTTTGGCGGTTTCCCTTATTGGTTATTGACGGTGCCGAATATTCAATTACGCTGTTATAATCAACCGTATTTAGATAAAGTAGATGCGTTTTTCGATGTGTTATTTGAACGATTGCAGCCATTGCTGCGTGGAAGCGGCGGGCCGATTATTGCCATCCAGGTTGAGAACGAGTACGGCAGTTATGGGAATGACCAAAAGTATTTGCAATATATGCGGGACAGTATCCAAAAACGGATTGGTCAGGAGCTGCTTTTTACTTCTGATGGTCCGGCACCAAGTATGCTGAATGGCGGGATGATTGAAGGTGTGTTTGAAACCGTCAATTTTGGTTCACGAGCAGAAAGCGCATTTGAGCAATTAAAGCAGTTTCAGCCAAACGCACCGCTGATGTGTATGGAGTTTTGGCATGGATGGTTCGATCATTGGGGTGAGGAGCATCATACGCGTTCCTCTGAAAGTGTCATCGAGACATTGGATAGTATTCTAGAGCAAAATGGTTCTGTCAATTTTTATATGGCCCACGGGGGGACGAATTTTGGTTTCTATAATGGAGCCAATCATAATGAGGAAGTCTATCAGCCGACGATTACAAGCTATGACTATGATGGCTTGTTGACAGAATCCGGGGATGTAATAGAAAAATTCTTTGCGGTGCGAAAGACGTTTGAAAAATACGTTGAGCTGCCAGAAATGAAATTACCTCCTGTGACACCAAAAAAACAGTATGGTGAGGTCATTTTGGGGGAGCGCGTTGCTTTGCTAGATTCATTAAATCAACTCTCAAGTCCACTAGAGAGCCGAACTCCTTTAACGATGGAGGAGTATGGGCAAGGTTATGGATTCATTGTCTATGAAACGGTGATTAAAGGAGCTTACGGGAAGCAGACAATCACGGTTCAGGACATCCATGACCGCGGGCAAATTTATTTGAACGGTGAATATGCTGGCTTAGTCGAGCGAATTGGCGGCCGCAGAAGTATTGAGGTTGATATCACTGAGGCAGAAACAAAACTGCAGATTGTAGTTGAAAATATGGGACGAGTTAATTATGGTCCGTTCCTTAATGATTTTAAAGGGATTACCCAAGGTGTAAGAGCAGGCAATCAATTTTTATTTGATTGGACTGTATATCCATTACCGTTAAAGGATTTGAGTTCCTTAACGTTCACCAGTGATGAAGCAAAAGAAAATCATCCTTATCTTCACCGGGGGACCCTGAATATTGATGAAGCGGCCGATACGTTTATCGATATGTCCGGGTGGACGAAAGGGATCGTATTTGTGAATGGGCATAACCTTGGCCGATATTGGGAAATCGGACCACAGCAAACTCTTTATGTCCCAGCTACATTTTTGCATAGAGGAGAAAATGAAATTGTCGTATTGGAATTACATGACCATAAAGGAACTGTGACGTTTGTGGACCAACCCATTCTAGGATAATGGTTTGTTTTTAAAAACAGTTATTTTGCGGAGGCTGGGAATAGACAAAAATAATGAGTCTCCATTTCAATGTGTTTACTAGATTCGTGTTTTGATAACATGAATCTTTTTTTTTTCATCATTTACTCTCTATATGTTTTAAAAAAACATACCCATGCAAAAATCACATATCATCATCTATAGGCTTACTAAGTCAATGGTATAGCAAGACAATTCAAAAAGAATTCACATATTTACCGGAAATCCTTTTCACGGTAAGCTAAGGAGAAAATTTTAATTCCAGAGGAGGAAGTAATGTTAATTTTTAAAAAATTAAAGTCGTTTTATCTCCCTTATAAGACGGATTTCATTTGGTCTATGCTCTTCCTGGTGATAATCGCTGCTATAACCGTTGTTTATCCAATCATCTTGCAGTTGACCATTGATGAAGTGGTTCTTGGGAGAAAATATGATTTGGTGCCATGGATTTCTTTAGGATTTATTGCGGTTATGGCGGTAAAAGGACTGTCGGCCTTCATTTAGCATTACCTGGCGGATATTTTCGGAATTAAATCTGTCTTCCACCTTCGCAATACCTTATATGAAAAACTGCAGCGGCTTTCGTTCAGCTATTACGATAATGCGAAGACAGGGGATCTGATGTCTCGTTTGACCGCAGATGTAGAAGGATTTCGCTTTTTTGTATCCTTCGGTTTTAGTGAGGTACTCCGCTTTGTCATTGTTGTCACCGCTAGTTTATTTGTAATGTTTAATTATTCCGTTTCTCTTACGCTTGTGACAATTGCGGCATTGCCATTCATCAGCATTGCTGTCTATAAATTTGATAAGGAGGTTCACCCTGCTTTCCGCGGAATACGCGAATCATTTGGACGGTTAAACACGAAGGTACAAGAAAATATCAGCGGCATACATACAGTTAAAGCCCTATCAAAAGAATCAGTAGAGATTGAACGCTTTACCAAGTCAAATCAAGACTATCGGACGAAACAGCTAACTATCGCAGTGGTTTGGTCCAAATACTTTCCGCTAATGGAGCTGATTGGAAATATTTCAGTGGTCGTTTTAATAGGCTATGGAGGCTATCAAGTTATTAATGGAGCTTTAAAACCAGGTGAACTTGTCGCCTTTTATAGCCTGATTTGGTATATATTGTGGCCGATTATGCACCTTGGTTTTACGATTAATATGTTCTCTCAGGCGAAAGCTTCCGGTGAGCGGCTGCTGGAAATTCTGGAAGCTGATGAAACGATTTATGATCGAGAGGATGTCAGGAATATCGAAAAAATCGAAGGAAGTGTGGTCTTCGATCATGTGACGTTCCAGTATCAAACAGAGGGAACAGTAGCTCTTCAGGATATTAGCTTTGAAGCGCATCCGGGTAAAACGATTGGTTTAATTGGTGCAACGGGTTCAGGGAAAACAAGCATCATCCAGCTTCTGTCCCGACTTTATGAACCAACTGAAGGGAAGATTCTCATCGATGGCCGTCCGCTAAAGGAATATCGCTTGAAAACGCTGCGTTCAGAGATTGGGGTTGTCTTACAGGAACCCTTCCTTTTTTCATCGACAATTAAAGCGAATATTGCTTATGGAAGACCGGATGCGACGATGGAAGAGATCATTGCTGCCGCTAAATGCGCAGAGGCCCATGATTTTATTATGGAGCTGCCGGATGGATATAACACGATGCTTGGGGAGCGGGGAATGGGGCTTTCCGGGGGACAAAAACAGCGGATTGCGATTGCCCGTGCGATCTGTACCGATCCTGCGATACTCATTTTAGATGATTCGACAAGTGCGGTCGATATGGAAACAGAATTTCAAATTCAACAGGCTCTTAGGGAAGTGATGAAGGGGAGAACTACCTTTATTATTGCGCACCGAATTTCGTCATTGAAACATGCAGATGAAATCTTAGTGCTGGATAATGGAAAAGTTATTGAACGCGGAACACATAATCAGTTGGTGAACAATCATGGACCATACGAAAGAATTTATCGCATTCAATATCAAGATCATGCAGTGATTATGGAAAAGGCAGTAAGGTAGGAGGAAATATGGAGGAAAAACATAAGAAACAATTGATATTAGAGCGGTTCCACTACTCAAATGAGCAAGTGATAGATAAAGCGTTTAACTGGAAGCAAATATGGCGATTATTCCAGTATGTAATGCCATATGCAAAAACGTATCTGCCGCTTTCGTTTCTGGCAGTAATCCTTTCAACAGCGATCCGGTTAATCATTCCAATTTTGATTGGTGTCTATACACTTGACCGGGCGATTATTGAAAAAGATACCGGACTGCTATTGAATTTGGTTTTTATCATTTCAGGATTATATTTACTGTCTTATTTAGTAATTTTCTTGAGAATTCGCTGGATGAATAAGCTTGGTCAAAATGTCATTTATGATTTACGCAAGCATTTATTTACCCATGTTCAGTCGTTATCCCATCGATTCTTTGACCAACGTTCGGCCGGGTCGATTCTAGTACGGATTATGAACGACATTAACTCGCTGCAGGAGCTATTTACAAGCGGTGTTATTAATCTATTAACCGATTTTCTCCTGTTGTTTGCGACGATTTTTATCTTATTCTCATTAAATGCAAAACTCACGATTGCGATCATGGTCATTTTGCCCATTATGTTTTTTATCTCGACTAGCTTACGAAAAAAGATTAGGTTATCGTGGCAGATGGTCCGGCTGAAACAGTCCAAAATCAACTCTCATTTAAATGAAAGTATTCAAGGAATTCGAGTGACGCAGATATTTACTCAAGAAGATGAAAACATTGAGTTTTTTAAGGGACTCAACCAGGAAAACTTTGATACGTGGAAGCAAGCGGTTAAGAAGAATGCAATGTTTGGTCCGTTTGTGGAAATGACAAATGCAGTCGGGACGGCGATTCTGATTTGGTATGGTGCTTTTCTTGTGTCAAACGGTGAAAGCACCATCGGGGAATTTGTTTCTTTTGCCTTTTATTTAGGGATGTTCTGGGAGCCGATTTCACGGTTGGGGCAATTATATAATCAGCTCCTGATTGGAATGGCGTCTTCCGAACGTATTTTTGAGTTTTTAGATGAACGGCCGCTTGTGGCAGAAGCTCAAAACGCACGGGTGCTTCCCTCGTTGAATGGCACGATTGAATTTGAAGACGTAAAGTTTTCCTATGATGAAAAAAGAACTGCGTTAAATGGTATTTCTTTTTCGATTAAGGCAGGTGAGACTGCTGCACTTGTCGGGCACACGGGATCAGGGAAGACTACCATTGCGAATTTAGTCAGCCGATTTTATGACGCCAACGGAGGAGTGGTTAAAATCGACGGCCACCCCATTCAAGATATTTCCATTGCTAGTTTGCGTTCACAAATTAGTATCGTGCTCCAAGATACGTTTATTTTTTCAGGTACAATCATGGAAAACATCCGCTTTGGTAACCCAGGTACAAGCGACGAGGAAGTAGTAGCAGCCGCGAAAGCCGTTGGGGCGGATGCCTTCATTACGCAGCTTCCCAATGGGTATCAAACCGAAGTGGAAGAGCGCGGAAATGTTTTGTCTGTAGGGCAGCGTCAACTGCTTTCTTTCTCAAGGGCGCTCCTCGCTGATCCCAAAATTCTTATTCTCGATGAGGCTACGGCAAGTATTGATACGGAGACTGAAGTTAAGATTCAGCTTGCATTAAAAACGTTATTAAAAGGAAGAACGGCCATAATGATTGCCCACAGGCTCTCCACCATTCGAGAGGCAGACAAGATTATAGTTATGGATCATGGTACTATCCTTGAGCAAGGAAACCACGAGATGTTAATGGGCAAACAAGGAGTTTATTACGAATTGGTAAAAGCACAATACAAAATGCTTGGTGTTGGTTGATTATTTAAAAGAGGAATACGATGAAAAAGGCTGAAAAAATGTATATAAAGATTCTATCAGCCTTTTTTTAATCATCAAATTCAAATAATTCAATAATATCAAAAAATTATTGACGTTTTCATTTTTTGAATGTTACAATCGAATTACCGGTAACATTAATTAACAAGGTTAATGAAAAGATGATTACAAATGAAAGGCACCATTGCGGTTGTTAAAACGGTTGATACTTGTCCATATACTAATTTAGTCGTTGTTCGGGTTAAAAAACTAAAATGCAGATTAAATTTTTGGGGGTGAATGCCATTGAATGGCTTAGGGAAGGTTTTGTATAAAGTAGGCGATTTGCTTGTGAAAGCTATGTATGTCCATTTTTTATGGGTCGTATTTACCCTTGCTGGTTTCGTAATATTCGGTGTGATGCCAGCAACAGCATCCGTGTTTTCAGTTATTCGAAAATGGCTTATGAAGGAGAATGATGTCCCGATTTTTCGTACATTTGTAGACTCCTATAAGTCATATTTTATAGAAACAAATCTATTAGGTCTCTTTTATTTCTTAATAGGTCTATTTCTTTATTTCGACCTTCGTATATTAAATACCGAATTACATATGAATATTATTCGTATCTTCGTATTGATCGCAGGTTTTCTCTACATACTTATAGGGCTATTTTTACTTCCTGTTTATGTTCATTTCAACCTGTCGAAACTAAACTATATTAAACAAAGCTTTTTAATCGTTTTCGCCCGCCCTCTTGAAACGTTTTTAATGTTGGTAAGTTTAGTAGTTTCATATTGTCTTTTCCTCTATCTCCCGGTTGTGTTTATCTTTGCCGGTACAACCATTGTTTCCTTTCCATTGATGTGGATTGGAATGCGGTCGTTTAATAAAATTCAAATAAAACAAACAGCATACTTAACACCCAGTACTAACATGAAAAAAATAGTTGGATTTAAAATTTAATTGAATATTCACATTTTGTGTTTGTTATCGGTAACAAAATATATAAATAAATAATATAAAAAGGGAGTGTTAGTCATTGAATGTTACTGGGGTAGTTGAGAATAAATCAACCATTTCTGAAGTAAAGCGTAAAACTAAGAAAAACCTTTTGATAAAAATTAAAAAAAGCTGGCAACTATATGTCCTTTTTATCCTGCCACTGATGTATATCTTAGTTTTTCATTACTACCCTATGTATGGCGCTTCGATCGCGTTTAAAAACTTTGACCCTGTATTAGGGATTGGAGGAAGTCCTTGGGTAGGATTTGAACATTTTAAAAAGTTCTTTGAATCATACGACTTTGTAAGGGTATTAAAAAATACACTAGGCCTAAGTCTTTATAGTTTAATAGCAGGTTTTCCTCTTCCTATTTTATTAGCTTTAAGTCTTAACTATGTATACTCAAAAAGATTTAAGAAGGCTGCACAGTTAATCACATATGCTCCTCACTTTATATCGGTTGTTGTTATGGTTGGGATTATTTTTATGATTTTAGATCCCCGCGGTCCAATAAATAATCTTCTTTCCCTCTTCGGGGTTAAGGAGGGAATTAACTTTATGGGTGAGGCGGATTATTTTAAATCGATTTTTGTTTTCAGTGGCATCTGGCAGAATGTTGGTTTCGGCTGCATTATTTATTTGGCCGCATTGACAAGCGTCAGTCCTGAACTTCATGAAGCTGCCATAGTAGACGGTGCTTCGAAGATCCGCAGAATCTGGCATGTCGATATTCCGGGTATCATGCAGACCGCTGTATTGGTCCTCATTCTTAATATGGGAAGCTTCCTGGATACCGGGTTTGAAAAAGTTTTATTAATGCAAAACCCGTTAAATCTTTCATCATCTCAGGTAATTGACACCTATGTGTATAATGTCGGTCTTGTCTCTGCACTTCCGCAGTATTCATATGCAGCTGCTATAGGAATTTTTAAATCATTAGTAGCATTTATTCTTATTATTGCCTCCAACAAGTTGGCGAAAAAGGTTGGACAGGATGGGCTATGGTAAACCAATTAAAAGAGGAGGATTCTTATGAACACAAAGATTGGTGAGTCAAGGGGTGACCGCATTTTCACTGTTTGCAATTACATTTTCCTATCACTCCTCGTCCTTTCAGTTTTGTATCCGCTTATTTATGTACTTAGTGCATCCTTAAGTTCGACAAACGCTGTAGCAAGCGGGCGGGTCTGGTTATTTCCGGTAGAGTTCAGTTTGTTAGGATATAAGACAATCTTTGAATATAGCAAAATTTGGGTCGGATATGGAAATTCATTATTTTATATGATTGTTGGAACAACAGTGAATGTTATTTTAACCATTTTAGCTGCATATCCGCTTTCACGGAGGGACTTTTATGGGCGCGGAATCTTCATGTTCCTGTTTGTGTTCACCATGATGTTTAATGGCGGATTGATTCCAAACTATCTTCTAGTACAAGATTTGGGTTTATTAAATTCCCGCTGGGCTCTTATTATTCCCAATGCTTTATCGGTGTTTAATGTCATTATTACGATGAGTTTCTTTAAATCAACCATTCCAAATGAATTGCTTGAATCGGCTCAACTTGATGGGTGCAATGATTTTAAATTTCTATTTAAAATTGTGTTACCGCTTTCAGCACCTATCATTGCGGTTATTTCTCTCTTTTATGCGGTTGGGCATTGGAATTCTTATTTCGGTGCATTAATTTATTTGCGCGATGCCAGTTTATTCCCGCTGCAGCTCATCTTAAGGGACATTCTTGTTCAAAACAGCGTAGACCCTTCGATGATGGGTGATGCAACACAATTGGCAAATAAAATTGGGCTTCAACAGCTGCTAAAATATTCACTTATTGTTGTCTCTTCCCTTCCGGTTTTAATTGCCTATCCTTTTGTCCAAAGGTTCTTTGTAAAGGGTGTTATGATTGGATCTTTAAAAGGATAACCAGGCAAGTAATCTTTTTCATTAACACTGGTAGGGGGTGATAGCACTTATTGATCCTATAATTTTCTTCGTTTAACCGAATTGAATGCAGATTGCTTTAAAAAGCTATTATGTGTTTTCAATGAAAACTTTATTAAGGGGGATGAAACCATGAAAAGAAAGTTTAATATGCTTCTGTCTTTAGTAATAGCCATGTTACTGCTATTGGTTGGCTGTTCCAATAATGCCTCCACAACCCAAAAGAAGGACAAAGAATACAAAGATATTGTCACGGAAGCAGGAACATTTCCAATTGTAAAGGAAAAACAGACCTTAACTGTCCTGACCAAATCGAACACTGGGGTAAAGGATTTTGCCACCAATGAGTTTACGAAATGGTACGAAGAGAAAACTGGAGTACATATCAAGTGGGAGGTTCTTCCAGAGGAGGGTGCTGCGGAAAAGTTAAATCTTATGCTGGCTAGCGGTGAATATCCAGATGTCATTATGGATATGACTCTTACACCAGCGCAATTACGCGTGTATGGGGAAAAAGGTGTCTTTCTTCGGTTAAATGATTTGATTGACAAGTATGGTGTTCAAACGAAGAAAATGTTTCAAGAAATGCCTTTAGTTGAAGATGCAGTAACAACCCCGGAGGGCGATATTTTTGCCCTGCCGCAGGTAAATGAATGTTTTCACTGTACGACGTCTCAAAAAATGTGGATATATAAGCCATGGTTGGACAAGCTTGGACTTGATGTACCAACTACCACAGAGGAATTTTACGATGTCATGATGGCATTCAAAACACAGGATCCAAATGGCAATGGAAAAGCGGATGAGATCCCGTTTTCAGGCATGAAGAATTATTGGCATGAAGAGGTTGACGGATTTCTTATGAACCCGTTTAGTTATAGTGATAAATATATTGAAGATGGAAAATTTGTTGTACCATGGGATAAGCCTGAATGGAGAGAAGGCTTAACATTTTTAAATAAGATGTACAATGATGGTTTAATTTATTCAGGCTCATTTACACAAGATCCTGAACAATTTAAAAAATTGGGTGAAAACCCTGACATCCCAATTTTAGGTGCCGCAGCATCCTCGGTTCCTTCATTTTTTACAGATGTTTCAGACAAGGGAAGAGCGAAGGATTTTGTTGCCGTTCCGCCTTTAAAAGGCCCAGATGGTCAACAAATAACACTTTACGAACCATCACCGGTTACCCGTCCTGCTGAGTTTATCATTACGAATAAAGCAAAACATCCTGATGTTGCCTTTAGATGGGCAGAAGCAATGTATGAAAACGAAGTCACGATTAATTCCGTTTTTGGAATGGGTCAGTTCCTTGATGCAAAAGAGGGTCAACTTGGTTTGGATGGAAAACCAGCCGTATGGACATTAGAGGAGCTGGATCCAAACAATGTTAACAATAATATAGCTTGGAATCAAACCGGTCCATCTCTAAGAACAAATGCATTCCGTGCTGGTCAAGCAGTACCTCCGGGGGATCAGGAACAGCTTTTATGGAAGGCCACAGAAGAACATGTACCATACATCTCAACGACTATCGAGCCGGTTCCAAAATTATTCTTTAGTGAGGAAGATTCAAACAAATTAGCTACGCTTGAACAATCAATCGAGAATTACATTGATGAAATGACAGCTGCGTTTATTACTGGAAAAACAAAACTTGATGATAAGTCTTGGAAAGAGTATGTCAAGAATTTAGAGAATGCCGGTCTTAAAGATTACATTCAAGTCTATCAAAAAGCTTACGATGAAAAATACAAAAAATAATTTACTAGTTTAATTGCTCTGTACGAAAAGGGGAAGAGATGTTCTTCTCTTTTTCGTTTACCATTCAAAGGGGAGATGATTTTATGGCTAATGAGGTTAAAGAAAAGGAAATTACGGAAGGTGTTCATAACTACAGCTCTGAAAAGGAATGGGTTAAACCGGAAGATCCGCTTCTGTTGGAGAGGTTAGAGTGGTTTAAGGACCAGAAGCTTGCGCTAATGATGCATTGGGGGCCTTATTCACAATTGGGGCTAGTAGAATCATGGGCATTAAGTGATAAGGATGCAGAATGGTCACGGACCGATATTGACTGGACCTCTGATGGTGAGGAATTCAAACGGCAATACTTCGATCTAAACAAAACCTTTAATCCTCTTCGATTTCAGCCTGAAGAATGGGCAGATTTGGCTTCAGAAAATGGCTTCAGATATTTAATTTTTACGACTAAACACCATGATGGCTTTAGTATGTGGGATACAAAAGAGACGGATTATCGAATTACAGGTCCGGATTGCCCTTTCCATGCCCATAAATATGCGGATATATGCAAGCATGTTTTCGATGCCTTTCGCAATAAAGGTTTAGGGATTGCTTCCTACTTCTCTAAAGCCGATTGGAATACGGAGTATTATTGGGCCCCGGGAATGGAAAGAGGCAGGGATATGTGGCGCGGTCCTTCCTATGATCCAAAAGAATATCCATGGCTATGGGATCAGTTTGTAAACTTTACCCATAATCAAATTATGGAGCTGATGTCCAATTACGGAAAGATTGATATTTTGTGGTTGGATGCCGGTTGGGTCGGGAAAGGAAAACAGGACATCCGCCTTGGGGAAGTAGTGGAAAAAGCTCGCAAATTACAGCCATGGCTGCTGACAGCGGACAGAACAATTGGCGGACCGTTTGAAAATTATGTTACACCTGAACAGACCATCCCTAAACGGGCACTGCATGTACCTTGGGAAAGCTGTATCACGATGGGAACTGCTTTTTCATTTAGATATGAAGATGACTATAAGTCTACACGTGAACTTGTAAATATTTTGGTTGAAGTTGTATCAAAAGGCGGAAATCTTGCTCTTAATGTGGCGCCACAGCCTGATGGTCGCCTGCCTAGAAGGGCCATCGAGAGAATGAAGGAACTGGGTGAATGGTTAAAGGTTTATGGTGAAGCCATTTACGGTACACGTATTTGTGCCCCTTACTTTACAGAAGATTTTGCTTTTACATGCAAAGGAGACACTACCTATTGTTTCCGTCTATTTAAAAATGAAGCTGATTATTCTTTTGAAGAATCTTTGACGATCCCATATACCCAAAAGGTTAATCAAGTGGAAATGCTCGGTGGAAAAGGTTTCGTCGAATTTGAACAGACGGATGCTGGATTAACGGTTAAGGTTCCAAGATTGGGAGAGGGAGAAAAGGCTCCAATTGCCTATGTCTTTAAATTAACTTAAACCCGTCCCATTGAAGAGTGGTGTTCTTTAAAACGATGTTAAAAAAATCAGGTAACTAAAAGGGTCTGACCTCATAACCACAAAATGCCGCTTATTGATTGCGTTTGTGTGTAAAGCTGAGGTCAGACCTTTTCTTGTTTTATTTTTTCAAGGAAGAACTTCGAATAATGATTTCCGGTGGCAGGATGACCTTTTGCTTTTCCGCCGGGCCATTGCCTTCGATTCGTTCAATTAATAACTGAATTCCCATATACCCGAAATTGTATGCCGGCTGCGCGGCAATCGTTAGAAACGGATTGAAATCCGGAATTGGATCCGGATCATCGAAACAAACAATCGCTATGTCTTCAGGTACCCGGACATTTAATTGGCGAAGGCTTTTAATCGTGTTAATCGCAATAAAGTTGTTCGCTGCAAAAATTGCTGTCGGCCTGCTGGACTCGGGTAGTGAGATAAGATTTTTAACAAATTTATAGGAATCATTCTGCATATAGGAAATATTGGCGGCAAGCTTTTTGTCTGCTTCGATGCCAGCTAAGCGCAATATTTCAAAATACGCTTTTTCCCTTTCACGTGCTGTTGAAACATTCGTTGGACCATTGATGAGCGCAATTTTTGAGTGGCCTTGCCCAATTAAATGTTCTAACAGCTGCCTTGTCCCCTGGTAACTGTCACCCATGACTAAGTCACAGTCAATTCCCTTTACATGCCGGTCGATTAATACGAACGGTATTCTATTTTTTATCAGGGTTTTAAGATTTTTTTGTGATTCATCCCCGGATGGTGCCATGAGTACGCCGTCAACACCTGACGAAATAAGCATATCAACATATTCAGATTCTTTTTCGAAGCTTTCATCACTATTGCTTAAAAGTAAACGATACCCCATTTGTTTTGCTTTATCCTCAGCGCCACGGGCAACTTTTGTATAAAATGGGTTGGTTATATCCGTTATTACCAATGACAATATTTTTGATTGTTTAAGCGTTAAGCTCCTGGCAGCATTATTAGGGATATAATTTAGCTCCTCAATAATCTTTTCCACTTTCTCTCTTGTTTTTTCACTAATTTTCCCTGAATTATTCACTACTCTTGAAACGGTCATAGGAGAGACATTTGCTTTTTTTGCTATGTCGTAAATTGTGGCCATATCATTTCTCCTTCTAAAAATATTCCTTACTATAAATATATGGCATTCCTTGATTGACAGCAACCCCCTTCCGTGATATTTTTATGTTATGGGTAACATTTATAATTTTCTAACAACAAAACGACAGAGTTTAGGGGAAATGACCAAATTATCCGTTACCGATTACACTCAACTACCCACTCCCAAAGGCAAAATTGGGCGTGGCTGCTGAAAGGGATTATAGCTATGAGAATTGATTCCCACCAACATTTTTGGAAGTTAGCGCGGGGTGATTATGATTGGTTGACTCCTGATTTTTCAATATTATATCAGGATTATTTACCAGAGGATTTGTCCCCACATTTACAGCCATTTCGAATGGATAAGACCATTCTGGTTCAAGCGGCTCCTACCATAGCAGAAACGGAGTTTTTACTGGAATTGTATGAACAGAATGAGTTCATAGCCGGTGTGGTTGGCTGGCTGGACATGGAATCTCCAAGTTATACAAGCGAATACAGGAGGCTTAGAAGTCATAAGGGATTCGTTGGGATCAGGCCGATGTTACAGGATTTAGAGGATGACAAATGGATCCTTAGAAAAAGTGTCTTAAAGAATATCGAACTACTTGTTGAAGATGACTTTCCAATCGATCTATTAATTTATCCGCACCATCTACCTGCCATCGTTCAGCTATTAGAAATTTTTCCAAGTTTACGGGCTGTTATTAATCATTTGGGAAAGCCAAGGATAGCCGAGCAAATCATCAAGCCGTGGAAGGAGCAAATCACAGAAATTTCCAGTTACAAAAATGTCATGTGCAAGCTGTCAGGAATGGTGACAGAAGCGGGTCAAGAAATACAGACATCGAAAATTGAGCCTTTTGTCCAGCATGTCATCAAAGTCTTCGGGCCCCATTCCGTGATGTTTGGGAGTGATTGGCCTGTATGTCTCTTAAAAGCAAGCTATCAGGATGTAGTTGAACTATTGCTTTCCACCTTGCCGGACCATTTAACGGATAGCGATAAGGCAGCAATTTTTGGAGGAAATGCCAGTGGGTTTTATAAACTAAATTTATGAATTGGAGGAGGATTGACATGAGATTACATAATAAAACAGCCATCATTACCGGGAGCGGCAGTGGAATTGGGAAAGCTGCTGCGGAGGTCTTCGCATCTGAAGGAGCGAAAATTGCTGTGGTTGATATTAATAAGGAAAAACTTAATGAGACTGTTCAGGAATTACAGCAACAAGGCTGTGAAGCAATCGGGATATGTTGCGATCTTTCCAATGAAGACCAAGTAAAAGATTTGATCACTTCTGTGATTCAAAGATTTGGTGGAATTGATATTTTATTCAACAATGCAGGTACCATATTACCGAAAAAGATTGAAGAAATTCAGGAGCATGAATGGAATAGGCTTTTTGACGTGAATGTAAAAAGTATGTTTCTTACCATTAAATATGGATTAGAACATTTAAAGGCGAGCAAAGGCAGCATCGTAAATATGGGTTCCATGACAGGGGTTGTCGGCCAGCAATTTAATCCGGCCTATTCTGCAACAAAGGGAGCCGTTATTGCCTTAACGAAAGCACTGGCGATTGACCTTGCGCCGCTTGGAATTAGAGTTAATTCGATTAGTCCTGCGGGTGTCAAAACACCTTTGCTTTCGGATTGGCTGCAAAAGCAGGAAAATCCTGAGCGGGCAAGTCTTGCTCAGGACCGTTCCCATTTATTAGGGAGAACAGCAACCTCAAATGAAATTGCCAAGGTTGCGTTGTTTCTCGCGAGTGATGATTCCTCCTTTGTAACAGGGGAAAATATTGTCGTGGATGGCGGTGCCACCATTGGGTATGCAGCTGGACCTAAGCCAGAATGGGATCGTGCAGTAGTTTAATATAATGATAGGAAAGAGGGGTAAATCATGGCAGTTTATGACTTTAATTCTGAAATGTCGAGTATTGTTTTGAATAGAAAAGACAATGTAGCGACACTGCTCCGTGATGTGAAGGCAGGCGAAAATATTACCTACACATTTGAAGGGAAACTACAGACATTAGTGGTAAAAAGTGATATTCGCTTTGGACATAAAGTGGCATTATACCCGATTCCAAAAGGGGAACGAATCTTGAAGTACGGGGAATCAATTGGCGCTGCCACGGAGTTTATTGATCGTGGTGAACATGTGCATGTTCAAAATATCGAAGGCATTCGCGGCCGGGGGGATGCTCATATACAAAAAGAGGTGAAGAATTCATGACCATCATAAAGGGGTATAAAAGACCAGACGGCAGTGTAGGAATTCGAAATCATGTGCTGCTAATGCCAACTGTTATTTGTTCTAATCAAGTGGTGAATCGAATTGGGCAGCAGGTGTCTGGAACCGTTGCGATTCCCCACCAGCATGGCTGCAGCCAGGTGGGAAAAGACAAGGAAAGAACACATCAAGTATTAGTCGGTATGGGGAAAAACCCCAATGTCGGTGCCGTATTAATCATCAGTCTTGGCTGCGAGGTTATGAATGCCGAACAAATTCGCGATGAAATCATGGAAACAGGCAAACCGGTGATCTGGCTTGATATCCAAGATGAAGGCGGGACGATTAAAACGATCCAAAAAGGAATCGAAGCTGCTAAGGAATTGGTTAAACAAGTTCAGGATGGACAAAGAGTAGATATTGACCTGTCTGAATTGATTGTCGGGGTAAAATGCGGCGGGTCGGATGCAACATCGGGCTTATGCAGTAACCCGGCACTAGGAAAGGCGTCTGACTTACTTGTTGCAGAGAATGGCACGATTGTGATGGGAGAAACAACAGAAATCATCGGAGCGGAACATATTTTAGCGGAAAAAGCGGTATCGGCCGAAGTGCATCATAAACTTTACGACTGTATTAGAAATTTTGAAATGGAAATTGACCGTATGGGAGTAGACATGCGCGGCGGGAATCCAAGTCCAGGCAATATTGAAGGCGGATTGTCGACCATTGAAGAGAAATCCTTAGGTTGTATTAGTAAAGCAGGCTCTTCATCACTAAAAGGTGTTGTCGAGTATGCAGAACCGATAAAAGGAAAGGGTTTTTATTTCATGGACTCTCCAGGAAATGATATTGAATGTGTTTCTGGCATGGCTGCTGCGGGAGTACATCTCGTATGTTTTACGACAGGGGTAGGAACTCCAACCGGAAATCCAATTATTCCTGTTATCAAGATTACTGGGAACGAACGAACTGCCAAACGCATGGAGGACAATATTGATATTGATACTAGCGCGGTCTTGCAAGGGAAAGAAACACTCGAACAAGCAGGGAAGAGGATTTTTGATGAAATTGTCAGTGTTGCTTCTGGCAGTCTAACGAAGGCAGAAGTTTTAGGCCATCAAGAATTTAGCATCAATAGAATTGGAATAAGTTTATAAGAAAATACAGGTTACAGATTCTTTTTTATGAAAGGAATAAAGGTAATGAGATTAAAGGATAAAGTTGCGTTAATTACTGGTGCAGGGTCAGGAATCGGAAAGTGCACGGCCATTCAGTTTGCCAAAGAAGGTGCAAGGGTTGTTATTAATGATTTAAATCCGGAAAAAGGCAATGAAACTGTTCAGGAAATCATTCAATCAGGTGGAGATGCGATTTTTATTCAGGCTGATGTAACAGACCCGGAATCTGTCCGCGGCATGATTGAACAAACCATTGAGAAATTTTCACGAATTGACGTTCTCTTTAATAATGCAGGGATCAGCGGGGTAGGACGTTTGCATGAAATTGAACCCGAGATGTGGGATAAGGTCATCAATGTGAACATTAAAGGGGTTTATCTGCCAAGCAAGTATACGATTCCGCATATGATGGAGCAAAGAAGCGGTTCGATTATTAATATGTCATCCTGTATTGCTGAAATCGGGCTTTTAAACCGGGCATCCTATGCAGCCACGAAAGGTGCTGTACTCTCCTTAACAAAATCGATGCAGGTTGATTATGCGCCGTACAATATCCGTGTAAATGCCTTGCTTCCAGGGACAATTTTGACACCATTTGTAGAAAACTATTTAAAAACCTCCTATGATGATCCGGAGGAAGCTATCAAGACCATTAAAACCAGACAATTAAGCGGTGATCTTGGCAGGCCGGAAGATGTGGCACAGGCAGCCTTGTTCTTAGCATCCGATGAGTCGAAATTTATGATGGGTTCGCCTCTTTATATTGACGGCGGGGTCGTATTTGGGAAAAATGCTTGATTTTATCATTGAAATGGAGGAAGTACATTGAAATTCTTAACTCTTGAAAAAGACGGACGAAAAACATTAGGGGTCAAAACCGAAGCGGGTATTATTGATGTTGAAGCGGCTTTGAACGGCGGGAATGATAAAAAGATCCCCACAACCATTACAGAGGTAATTGAGTATGGGGTAGAAGCAGTGGGAAAAATTAGGGATTTTATTAACCGGCTGGAAACAACGGACAATCCTCCTTATTTAGTGGATGAGAAAAATTGTACATATGGGCCTTGTGTCGTTCAGCCGAATAAAATCATCTGTGTCGGCTTAAATTACCGCAAGCATGCAGATGAAACGAATGCACCGTATCCACAGGTACCAATTCTCTTTAATAAATTTAATAATACCTTAACGGGCCATAAGCGGGATATTGCGGTTCCGATCGTGACCGAGAAACTTGATTATGAAGTGGAATTAGGGGTTGTGATTGGCAAAAAAGCAAAATATATATCAAAAGCAGAAGCACTCGATTATGTGTTTGGCTATTGTACGGTAAATGATTTATCGGCACGGGATCTTCAGTTAAAAACACCTCAATGGCTGTTAGGGAAAACCTGTGATGATTTCAGTCCTGTCGGCCCCTATCTTGTGACGGCAGATGAGGTAGGGGATCCGCAAAAATTAAATTTAAAGACCATTGTCAATGGCGAAGTACGGCAAAATTCAAATACAGAGGATATGATTTTTTCCGTTGCGGAAATTGTCAGCTATATCTCCCAGCATATGACATTGGTTCCCGGCGACCTTATTTTAACAGGGACCCCAGAAGGTGTTGTTTTAGGAAGGCCTGAGTCTGAGCAGGTTTATCTTCAGGCGGGGGACGTTGTAACCGTTGAGATTGAAAATTTAGGCGCATTAACGAATACCTTTGTAAAAGAAACGATTTAATTAAATGGAATTTTGATCGAAAAGAAGGAGTGAAGAAATGAAGACAAGAGAAGGGCGTGTGCAGTGGTTTATGGAGGACCGCTTCGGCTTATTTATCCATTGGGGACTTTATTCCATCCCTGCTAGAGGAGAATGGGTACGAAGTTTCGAACGTTTAAGTGTTGAAGACTATCAGCCGTTTTTTGAGGAATTCAATCCAACCAGTTATAACCCGCGGGCATGGGCAAAAGCAGCTAAGGCAGCAGGACAGAAATATGTTGTCCTTACAGCGAAACACCATGACGGTTTCTGCTTGTTTGATAGTAAACTGACCGGCTACAAAGCAACCAATACACCGGCGGGGCGCGACCTCATTAAGGAATACGTCGAGGCTTTTCGCGAGGAAGGATTAAAGGTCGGACTCTACTATTCCCTCATTGATTGGCATCATCCGGATTATCCTAAATACGGGGACCGCCAGCATCCAATGCGGGACAATGAGGAATATAAGGATGAAGTGACCGATTTTTCCCGCTATGTGAGTTATTTTCACGGGCAAGTCAAGGAGCTCTTAACGAATTACGGCAAGATTGATATTCTCTGGTTTGATTTTTCCTATGACGACATGACCGGGGAGAAATGGGAAGCAACGAAACTGGTGGAAATGATTCGTTCCATCCAGCCCGATGTCCTGATTGACAATCGTCTTGGCGGCAATATTAAGCTCGCAGAGCCGGAAGTTTATGCCGGCGATTTTTACTCTCCTGAACAGATTATTCCGGTCGGCGGCATCGTGAATGGAGACGGGGAGCCGGTTCCGTGGGAGGCGTGCATTACTTTAAATGATCATTGGGGCTATCATTCGAAGGATGTAAACTATAAATCTCCGAAACAGGTTATTCGCACGCTGGTAGAATGTGTCAGCAAGGGCGGGAATTTGCTGCTAAATGTGGGTCCGAATGCGAAGGGAGTCATTCCGGAGCAATCCTTGGCCATTTTGGATGAAGTCGGGAAGTGGCTTGAGAAAAACGGCGACAGCATCTATGGCTGTACGGCTACATCCATGGCAAAGCCGGAGTGGGGACGTTATACGCAAAAAGGCCGTTTTTTATATGCGCATGTGTTTGACCGCGGCATTGGGCCAATTTACTTCCAAGGCTTAAAAGGCCGAATAAAAAAAGCACGTCTGCTTGCGGATGGCAGTGAATTGAAGGTAGAAGTTCCGTGGATGGCTGAGCAGTATTCTGATATTGAGAGCGGCGCATTTATCCATTTGGCAGGGGCAACGCTGCCGGATGAAATGAATACGGTGATTGAATTAGAATTAATTGATTAAAAATGTCTCTTATGATTGAAGTATGGTAGATACCTGAGCCTATCTGCCATACTCTTTTTTTTAAGTTTAAGAGCTTAAGAGCTTAATAGCCTGGAGGGATACATTTTGCAGAGAATCCAACGATTGATTCAATATTTAATAAATCACCAAATCTTAAAGTCTATTCAGATCTCCGATTGGAGTGCAATACGTGGTTTTTACGTGGAGCCCATAAAGTATGAATTTGAATCTGAAGAAACCAGCCTTGTTAATGAAGGGGACTGGTTAATCAATTCAGGAACCACGATGTTTCTAGAAAAAGAAGTGTCTATACCAGAAGAATGGAGAAATCGGCCATTTGGATTAACCTTTCAAGTTGGAGCAAAGGGGCGTCCAACAAACCATGAGGGGTTAGTTTCTTTAGATGGACAGGCCTATCATGGAATTGACCGGAACCGAAGTTATGTGCCTTTTCCAGAGAATGTCCGGGGGAAGGAAAAAATTCATATAAAAATTGAATTATTTAATCCTGCTGCCCAATCAGTCGATAAGTTAAATTATCAAAATGAACCAGCAGAATTTGACCCGCCTCCCCTTACCTTTCTAAAAGGGCGAATAGACATGCCGAATATAGCTCTCCAAAGTCTTTTGGCAACCGTGAAATGTTACTATGAAGCCGCCAGGCTGCTTCCGGAAGGTGACTTGGAAAAATACAAAATTATTGCGGAATTGACAGAGGTGCATCACAAGATGCTTTCTGAAAAACCGGTGGCCTTAACAGATCAATCATGGGTTGCTGAGATAGAAGACAACTTAAAGACGAAGCTAACAGATTTAGCGGGAAATTCGCAGGGACAGATAGTAATGGTCGGCCAGTCCCATATTGATTTAGCTTGGCTTTGGCCGGTGAAGGAAGCCGTTCGCAAGTGCAGCCGAACCTTCTCTACGATGAGCACTTTGCTTGATGAAAATCCAAACTTTACCTATGCCCAGAGCCAGCCGCAAGCTTACGCTTTTGTAAAAGAGCATTACCCTGAAATCTATCAGAGGGTTAAAAAACATATTGCTGACGGTCGTTGGGAAGTAGTCGGAGGCATGTGGGTGGAACCAGATTTAAATATGCCTTCCGGAGAATCATTAGTACGCCAGCTATTATATGGCATGAAATTTTATCAGGATGAGTTCGGCCTTCAACCAAGAATTGAGTGGCTTCCGGATACATTTGGGTATTGTGCATCGCTGCCGCAATTGTTAAAGAAAGCCGGATTGGATTACTTCATGACAACGAAAATGAATTGGAATGATACGAATCCATTTCCTTATGATTTATTTTATTGGGAAGGCATCGACGGGACGCAGGTTCTTTCCTATTTGAATCATGGACTGAATGAATATACTCATCCTAAAGAAATCGGGAATCACTGGAATAGTTTTAAGCAAAAGAATGACTATCCCAAACAAATGCTTCTATATGGACATGGGGATGGTGGTGGTGGAGTCACACAGGAAATGATTGACTATGTAGATCGTTCCGCTTCCCTTCCCGGTCTGCCGGCAGTCATGAATAGTACAGCACACGAATTCTTCGATGGCATTGGCCAAGCTGATCCTCATTTGCCTACATGGGTCGGGGATATGTATTTAGAGCTACATCGGGGAACTTATACGACACATGCAAGGAATAAGAAATGGAATCGTAAAGCGGAAGTTCTTTACCGCGAGGCAGAAATTTGGAGCAGTATAGCTTCAAATTTTGCAGGCACAAACCTTCTCCACTCATTGGAAGAAGGGTGGAAATTACTTCTTTTAAACCAATTTCATGATATTATTCCGGGGTCTTCTATTCCCGAAGTGTATGTAAAGTCTGAATCAGATTACAATAAAATTTTTGAATTTGGCGAAAATGTGAAACAGGGTGCCTTACGTTCTTTAGAAAAGCAAGTTGACACGGAAGGTGGTGGGGATCCGGTTATCCTGTTTAATAGTTTATCCTGGAAGCGGTCTGAAACGGTTAGGATTGTTGGCGGGGCTGAATTAGCAGGAAAGGTAGCTGTGAATCAGGATGGTGATGTCCTTTCAACGGACATCATTCCATTGGAAAATGGCCAACTAGAATTATCTGTTTATGTTCCCAACATTCCAGAAATGGGATACACGACGGTATGGTTGAAAAATATGAGGAAACAGCTTATCCAAGATCAAGAGGAAATCAATCACGAGTGGGAAACAGAGTATTATTTAGTGAAATGGAATCAAAAGGGGGAAATTTCCCACCTGTATGACAAGTTGGCCCAACGTGATGTCTTGCGTAAGGGTGCGGCTGCCAATCAGTTTCAATTATTCCATGACCGCCCGCTCTACTGGGATGCATGGGATATTGACCCTAAATTTGAAGACCAGCCTGCTGAAACGGTGGTCCTTTTAGAGCAAGGTATTCAAAAAGGAGAGACGAAGGACGTGATTCGTTTTAAATGGCAGCTGGCAGAATCCGTTATCGAACAAGAAATGATTCTATACCATCACAGTAAACGAATCGATTTCCAAACGAAAGTCGATTGGCAGGAGCAGCATAAACTTTTAAAAGTTGCCTTCCCTGTCGATGTAGTAAGTAATAAAGCAACGTTTGAAATTCCATTCGGATCGGTGGGAAGAGCAACCCACACCAATACTAGTTGGGAAAAGGCACAGTTTGAAGTTTGCGGTCACCGCTTTTGTGACCTCTCGGAAGCGGGCTATGGTGTTAGTTTGTTGAATGATTGCAAGTATGGATATGACGTGAAGAAAAACGTACTGCGGCTCTCTTTGTTACGGGCACCGAAATGGCCAGACCCGGGGGCGGACCTGGGGCATCACGAATTTACTTACTCTCTTTTACCACATGAAGGAGATTGGAGAGAGGCGGAAGTGGTGAAGCGGGGGTATGAGTTGAATCACCCTGTCGTTGTCGTCAGCACTTCCTCCCACCAAGGGAATCTTCCAAGTTCGAATTCCTTTATTGAGACCAGGTCCAAACATGTCATTCTTGATACTGTGAAAATCTCTGAGGATGGCACGGGGCTCACGCTTAGAATGTATGAATCAAGCGGCGGCAGAGAAGAAATGCAACTAAAATTGGCTAAGCTAGTTCATTCTGCAGATGAAACGAATTTGTTAGAGGAGAGACAGGCGGTTGTCCCAGTCCAAGGGAACAAACTATTCTCCTATCTTAAGCCATTTGAAGTGAAAACAATTTTAGTAACCATCCAATAACAACTGAAATAGATACATTGTTTCAGCTGCCCCGTAAGTCGTTACGGTTGAAAAACTAATTTACCTGGGGCAGCACTCCGTTTTTAATCAAAAAAATGACTGGAGTCAGAGTGCGATGAAAAAAATGGTAGATTCATATAACGAAATAGAGACGATATCTGATCGGGTGGAAACATTACTGGCAAAAATGACCTTAAAGGAAAAGGCAGGCCAGGTGAACCAGAGGATGTATGGCTGGGAGGCTTTTAGAAAAACGGAAACGGGGTATGAATTGACGGGAAAATTTAAAGAACATGTCCGTTTCGGCGATGGAATCGGGGTTCTTTATGGCCTGTTTCGTTCAGACCCATGGTCAGGGATTCACCATGAAAATGGTATTCCTGAAAACGAAAGTGCAGAAGTTGCCAATATGATTCAACAATATATAAGGGACCATACCAGATTAGGGATTCCCGTACTGCTTTCAGAAGAATGTTCTCACGGTCATCAGGGGCTGGACAGCCTGATTACTCCCGTTAATTTAGGAGTGGGAGCCACTTGGAACCCGGATTTACATGAAGATCTGATGTCTGCTGTTGCGGGGCAAGTACGGGCAAAAGGAGCTCATTTGGCACTCGTATCGACACTTGACATCCTGCGCGACCCTAGATGGGGGAGATCAGAGGAATGCTTCAGTGAGGATCCTTATCTTGCTGCCCGGTTAACCGAAGCCGTTATAAAAGGGATGCAGGGCGAAGCAAGCGATTTCATTCCAGAAGGTAAAATGATTGCGGTATTAAAACATTTTGCTGCACAAGGAAATGGAACAGGGGGCCATAATGCTGCTCCAGCCTCGATAGGTGAAAGAGAACTAAGGGAAATTCATCTGCCGCCGATGATCTCAGCTATTAAATCAGGAGCCATTGCTTGTATGGCGGCCTATAATGAAATTGACGGAATCCCATGCCATGCCAATGGCTATCTTCTCAATCAAATTCTACGAGAGGAGCTAGGGTTTAAGGGGGCTGTTATGGCAGATGGCTGCGCTCTAGACCTTTTGGTCCATTTAACTCAAAGCCAGGAAAAGGCTGCAGCATTAGCGCTTGAAAGCGGAGTAGATATAAGCCTCTGGGATAATGTGTATACCAGATTGGAAAAGGCGGTTGAGGAAGGTTTTGTTCGTGAAGAAAAGCTTAATGAGGCGGTAAGAAGGGTTTTGACGCTTAAGTTCAAAATGAGATTGTTTGATCATCCTTTTGTAGAAGCCAAATCTTCCCAAAATAAGGAGCCAAGAGACAAAATCAATCTAGAATCTGCCCGGCAATCAATCGTATTGTTAAAAAATGAAGGAATTCTCCCGTTAAATAAGGATACTAAAAAAATTTCTGTCATTGGTCCAAATGCCGATGCCATCTATAATCAGCTTGGCGATTATACGCCGTTCCAACATGAGGACAAAGTCATTACGGTTCTTCAGGGGATCACCACTCTAGCAGGGGAGGCAGAAGTTGCTTATGAAAAAGGCTGCGGTATTCGTTCCCTTGATACGGAAGGAATCGAGAAGGCCGTTCGACTCGCTGGCAGTTCCGATGTGGCGATCGTGGTTTTAGGGGGTTCAAGTGCAAGGAATTTCGACACCCAATTTGACCTAAACGGAGCTGTAGTCCATACATCTGGGGAAGAGGAAATGGATTGCGGTGAAAATGTGGACGTAGCTGACTTAGAGTTGGGTGGTCATCAGCTGCAATTGCTACAGGAAATCATGAAAACCGGAACACCAACCGTTGTGGTCCTGATACAGGGACGACCCCATGCCATTCCATGGATAGCAGAACATGCTCCGGCAATCTTAAGTGCTTGGTATCCCGGCCAAATGGGCGGACAGGCCATTGCAGAGGTGTTATTTGGACATGTCAATCCAAGTGGGAAACTACCTGTTTCGATCCCAAGGTCTTCCATGCAGCTCCCTGTTTTTTATAATCACAAGGAGGGGGGATTTAAGAAAGACTATTTTGATATGTCTGGAAAGGCATTATTCCCATTTGGATTTGGACTTTCTTATACTGAGTTCAAATATGAAAACCTTCGATTCTCCGATCAAACAATCCAATCGGACAAACTGTTAGCAGGTGAAAAGTTCAAAATAATCGTTGATGTCACGAATAGCGGGGATCACGATGGCTTCGATGTTATTCAGCTCTACGTAAAAGGAAAGTGCTCTAGTATAACAAGAAGAGTGAAGGAACTAAAAGGATTCAAGAAGGTATGGATTGCTGCCGGAGAAACCAAAGAAGTGATATTGGAATTAGCGGCGGAAGAATTACAAGTATTTAGCAGCCAAAATAAATACGAGCTTGAGAAGGGATATTTTGAAATAGAAGTTGGAAATCCTGTCAACTATTTAAAAGCCATTCTGGAGATTGGCTAGGTTCTAAAAAAGTGAGGAGTGTTTAAGATGGATATTAGTCAAGCTTTTACGTCAAGAAGTTTAAGCTCGTTAACGAAGGTGTTTCCGGATGTCGAGTTAACTGAAAAACCTGTCAATTCAGGCTCAGCCTTGTTACAGGAAACTTATTCCTTCCAGGTTGCCTACAAAGGCAACCAATTAATGAAACATATTCGAGTAAGGGTATCCTCGGATATGAACGAAAATATTACCGTCCGGTCTGCTGGGTTAGTTCCTTCAGAGCTGCCAACGTATCCCGACCATGATGATATCATACTAAGATCAACACCTGGACTTTATCCTGATCCGCTTTATCCGATTGATGAGATAGAAGGAGTTACTGTGTTTCCAGGCCAATGGCGTTCTATTTGGGTTACCGTAAACGTTGATGAAGCTGCAGTTTTTGGTATCCATGATATTAAGATAGTATTTGAAACGGACAATGGTGATGTTCTTGGAGAGGAGATTTATGAACTAGAGATTATTCCCGCGAAACTCCCTGAGCAAACATTGATTCATACGCAGTGGTTCCATACTGACTGTATTGCCACACATTACGATGTGGAAGTCTTCAGTGAAGAACATTGGGAACTGATTGGCCAATTCGTTAAAACGGCAGTAAATCATGGCATCAACATGATTCTAACTCCATTATTTACGCCTCCTTTAGATACCGAGGTGGGCGGTGAACGTCCAACCGTTCAGCTTGTTGAAGTAGAAAAGTCAGGGCAGCACTACCGCTTCAACTTTGAAAAACTCAAGAGGTGGATCGAGCTTTGTAGAAATCAGGGCGTCGAGTATTTTGAATTCTCACACCTGTTTACACAGTGGGGGGCAAAGCATGCTCCGAAAATAATGGGCAATGATCATGGCGAGTATAAACGATTGTTTGGCTGGGAGACGGATGCCGCGGGCGAAGTGTATCGTCAATTCCTTGGACAATTCTTACCGGAGCTGGTCAAGTTTATTCGACAGCATCAGTTGGAACATCAAAGTTATTTCCATGTATCAGATGAACCGAATCTGAGAGATTTAGAGTCTTATCAAAAAGCAAGTGAACTCATTCAGCAGTATTTAAATGAATTTCCAATCATTGACGCCCTTTCAGATTATCAATTTTATGAAAAGGGAATCGTGAAAAACCCAATTCCTGCGAATAATTACATTGAACCCTTTTTGGAACATGGAGTGAAAAATCTCTGGACTTATTATTGCTGCGGGCAATACAAAAAGGTTTCTAATCGTTTCTTCTCGATGCCATCCTTTCGCAACCGTGTACATGGGATACAATTGTATAAGTATAATTTAGCGGGCTTTCTTCATTGGGGATATAACTTTTGGTACTCGCAATTTTCAAAAAAGCCGATTGACCCATTTAAAAATACGGATGCCAATTATTCATTTCCTTCCGGAGATGCGTTCGTAGTCTATCCAGGAGAAAACGGTCCGATTGAGTCGATTAGACTTGAGGTTTTATATGAAGCCCTTCAAGACGTAAGGGCATTGTGTTTGCTAGAAGGCTATATTGGTAGAGACAATGTAATTGAGCTATTGGAGGAAAAACTGGAGCAGGAAATTACTTTTAATGAATACCCGCTGGATGCTGATTGGTATGTTCAGAAAAGAGAGCAGATCAACAGAGAAATCAAAAAATGGGCTTGCTCAAAAGTGTAGTAATGAGAATGGAATTCGAAAATAGTAGAGAATCTATGTCTCATGAGAATAAAACTTGTTGTTGTGCGAGCAGACCAAAGTTACCTGAACATGAGGGTAAACAAATCTATAATGCAAAAATAAAGAGTGATAAACCTGTGACTAATGGAATGATTTATCTCTCTGGTGGTGAATTTTTAATGGGAACGGATAGCAATGAAGGCTTTCCTAAAGACGGTGAAGGTCCTGTTAGAAATGTAAAGGTTAATCCGTTCTATATTGATCCGTGTACCGTTTCGAATTCAGAGTTTATGGAATTTGTCTCTGATACGGGCTACAAAACAGAAGCCGAACTATTTGGATGGTCTTTTGTGTTTAACGGTTTTGTTTCAGAAGAAGTCGCAAAAACGGTGACGGAAGTGGTTCAGAATGCCCCCTGGTGGTGGGCAGTTAAAGGGGCGTTTTGGAAAAAACCTGAAGGCCCTGATTCAGATATTAAAGATCGAATGGATCATCCAGTTGTCCATGTATCCTGGAATGATGCTATGGCCTATTGCAACTGGTCTGGAAAGCGGTTACTAACCGAGGCGGAATGGGAATATGCTGCCCGTGGTGGTCTAGTCCAAAAAAGGTATCCTTGGGGGGACCGGTTGACTCCTGGTGGTGAACATATGTGTAACATTTGGCAAGGAACATTTCCAACTAAAAATACGGGTAAGGATGGGTATTTAGGTACTGCTCCAGCAAAGTCCTTTCCTGCCAATGACTATGGTCTGTACAATGTTTCCGGAAATGTTTGGGAATGGTGTTCGGATTGGTTCTGCCCGACCTATCATAAGGAGGGTACCAGTGAAAATCCGAAAGGACCAGCAAATGGTAACACAAGAGTAACACGTGGTGGGTCACATCTATGTCATAAATCTTATTGTAATCGCTATCGTGTGGCTGCTCGCAGTTCTAATACGCCTGATAGTTCAACAGGAAATATTGGGTTTCGTTGTGCAACGGATGCATGAATTTAAAACATTTTAGGGGAAAGAGGTTTTCGCAATGAGAATGCTTATATTAGATTTAGATTCATTACGACCTGATCATTTGGGATGTTATGGATATAGTCGTAACACGTCACCAAATATTGATAAAATCGCCAATGAGGGTGTTCGGTTTACAAATTACTATACTTCCGATGCCCCATGCTTTCCTTCACGGAGTGCGTTAATGACAGGGCGTACCGGTATTCACACTGGTGCGGTTGGGCATGGGGGAACAGCGGGATACGTTCGACAGGAAGGGGCAAGTCGTTCGTTCAATGATCGTCATACCACTGAAAATTTTCCAGCTTTCATGCGATCAGCAGGGTTTAAAACAGCACTCGTAAGTCCATTTCCTGAAAGACATTCGGCTTGGACTTTCTATGCTGGATTCAATGAAATGCATAATACAGGAAGTAGCGGAATGGAATCAGCTGAAGAAGTGACTCCAACTGTTTTAAAGTGGGTAGAGGACAATGCCAAAAAGGATAATTGGATGTTGTATGTGAATTATTGGGACCCACATACACCGTACCGAGCTCCAAAAGATTTTGGCAATCCATTTGAAAATGAACCTCTTCCCGATTGGATTACGCCAGATGTACTAGAGCGTCATAAGAAAAAAGTTGGACCTCACAGTGCACAGGAATTGAATATGTATGATAATCAAACATCACCAAAATATCCTCGTTATCCAGGGGGAATTTCAGATTATAGTGATTTACGCCAAGTGATCGATGGATATGATTGCGGTGTACGTCACATGGATGAAAACATTGGTCAAATATTCAAAGCTTTACTTAAACAAGGCGTCATGGATGACCTCATTGTGATTATTACAGCTGACCATGGGGAAAACCTTGGAGAACTTGGTATATATAGTGAACATGGGACGGCTGACAATGCTACATGCCGGATTCCTATGATTATCCGTTGGCCAGGAAGAAACCAGGGGCATGTCGATCATGGCTTACATTACCATCTCGATTTATTACCAACTCTTGCGGAACTATTTGGAAAAGATCCAATAACAAGCTGGGATGGATCAAGCTATGCTCCAGTATTAACAGAAGGCCAAGAGTGCGGCAGAGACTATTTGGTCATTTCTCAATGTGCTCATGTGTGTCAACGAAGTGTTCGTTTTGACAATTGGTTATACATTCGTACCTATCATGACGGGTTCCATTTGTTTGATGATGAAATGTTATTTGATCTTGAAAATGATCCTTATGAACAACATAACTTGGCAAGGTTAAAGCCAGATGTTTGTAAAGAGGCAGTATATCTTCTTAACAAATGGCATGACGATATGATGAAATCGATGGATTTTGATGTAGATCCTCTATGGACTGTTATAAAGGAAGGTGGCCCATACCACGCGCAAGCAAAGGATCTAAAGAAGTATGTAAAACGTTTGGAAGAAACAGGACGTGGTTGGGCAATTCCAGAACTTCAATGGAGACACCCACGAGCATTTCAAGATTCACCTTCCGATTTAGATACTGTTTTTAAAAGAACATCTGAACAATTTAAAATTTAATCTTCTCTGTTTTATGAAAGGGTGCATGAGCAATCTTGCGCCCTATATGCAATGATTTCAACTTACTTTATAAAATATTTAGAATTGACAGTAAATATCAATTATGTTAATGTTGTGTTATCGGTAACCCAATAATATCATAAAGCTTGAATGGAAGGAGCGAGCACTATTTAGATGAAGTGGGAGTATTTATTTACAAATGAAGAAGAGAAAATTTCAAGGTTAGGTGGAGAAGGGTGGGAGCTTGTTACAGTTATCCAGCACATCACCGGCTTAACGTTTTATTTAAAACGACCTGTACGAAGTTTTGTGGACCGCCTTACACGGGAACAGAAGGAAGAAGTTTATAAACAGAATTTTGGGCAAGAAGAATCAAGAAAAACACCATTATTGTAAAGGCAGGACGAAAAATATGAAGAAAAAGGGCATCCTTCATCCAGAACTTGCACATTTAGCTACAAGCCTTGGGCATACTGATTATCTCGTCATAGCAGATAAAGGTTACCCAATCCCCAATCATGTTACAAGAATAAATCTCGGATATACAAATAACCAACCGACAGTCCTACAGGTACTTGAACCATTAGTAGAGGAAATATCGATTGATCGAATCATCGTTACGCAAGAGATGGAAGATATTAGTCCTGATAGATTAGAAGAATTAAAGAACCGTTACCCTCATATTCTTTTTGAGAAAATAAGCCACCATGAAATGAAAGAGCTGACAAACTATGCAAAAGGCGCGGTAAAAACAGGCGATGCCTGTCCTTATGCAAATTTAATCATTGTTTCAGGATAACAAGGAGTCGAAGTTAGTGCTATCCAAATAAAAACATAGGAGGCAAGGGAGATGGCAACCATACATAAGGTTCTACCGACTGAGAAACAGCTTGCTTTTCAAGACTGGGAATTCGGGTTATTTTTACATTTTGGCTTAAGGACATTTTATGAGGGATATGTTGATTTTGATGAAAGAACGATGTCACCTTCCAAATTTAATCCAACGAATTTAGATTGTGAACAATGGATTAGAACTGCCAAAGAAGCCGGAATGAAATATGCGGTGCTCACGGCGAAACATCATGATGGCTTTTCTAACTGGCCATCAGACTATACAAGTTTTTCCGTTGCAGAGTCAGAGTGGAAGGACGGCAAAGGCGACGTCATTCGGGAATTCGTCGATGCCTGCCGTAAGTATGGAATCAAACCAGGTTTATACTATTCTCCATATGACGGATCCGTCGATTTTTACACTAGAGACGCGAAGGCGTACGATGATTACTTTGTGAATCAAATCACTGAACTGTTAAGCAATTATGGGGAAATCGATATTCTTTGGCTGGATGGCTGCGGTTCTGAGGGACATGAATACGACTGGCCGCGCATTATCGGAGAAGTCCGGCGATTGCAGCCCAATATCCTCCTGAACATGGGTGATCCTGACTTTCGCTGGGTTGGCAATGAGGATGGAGTTGCACCTGTGCCAAGCTGGAATGTTGTGGCTGCAACGGAATTCTCAATCCTTACAGAGGAGAAAAATCAATTGGGGGAACCGCGCTGGCTGTCGGCAGAGGCAGACGTGCAAATGCGAACCAATTGGTTTTATAGTGATAATGATGAACACACAATAAAAAGTATCGAAGAATTAATGGGACTTTATTATCATTCTGTTGGCCGCGGTGTCAATTTACTGCTGAATATTGGGCCGAACCGAGATGGTGTTTTGCCGCGGAAGGATACGGAGCAGCTGCTTGCAATGGGGATGGAAATCCGCCGCCGCTTTGATCATCCAATTGGTACCTTTAATCAATGTAAGAATGAGGATAAAAAGTGGATTTACAAGCCTGAAGAGCCTCAAATACTTGATCATGTAGTCATCAGGGAAGATTTGAGTAAAGGAGAAAACGCCTTACAATTTAAAATCAGCATCATCACGGCCAAATCCCATCGGCTTTTAACCATATATGAAGGTAAAAATATTGGCCATAAGGCAATTATCCGGTTTCCAGCAGTGAAAGCACGCGGGGTTATCCTTGAAATTACGGAAAGTGACGGAACTCCTGTCATTAAGGACATGTCGTTCTATAAATGTTGGTGAATAGATTAGATTAATAGGTAAGTATTTATAGATAAACAGGTAGAACTCGAAAGGAGTTCTACCTGTTTATCTAACATTAACACCATAGATAGGTTTTTCCCATTGGTTTGTCCATCAAGGTAAGGGGAGAATGCCGAATTCCTTATAAGGAAGTGAGATTATTGAAAGAGAGATACATTAGAGGGAAAGAGACTGACATTAAAGTTATGACTTTTAATATTCATCATGGAGGAACAGAACCCATTTTGGATTTGAAAAGAATTGCAGACATTATTAAAACATCGGGTGCTGATATCATTGGTCTGCAAGAAGTAGATAATCATTTTTCCGAGCGCAGTAATTTCGAAGATCAAGCGAAATGGTTGGCAAATTACTTAGGAATGCATTATGCATATGGTGTAAATCTTGACTATGATCCTATACACGAAGGAGAGCACCGAAGCCAATACGGAACGACCGTTTTAAGCAAATATCCTATCCTTTCTGCCGAAAATCATCTACTCACTACTATTCCATATCCAGAAAACCCTACAGAGCAGCGCGGTCTTTTGGAAACGGTGATTAACGTGAGAGGAAATCATGTTCACTTTTACAATACGCATCTTGACGATCAAAGAGCCGAACAGAGGGAACTACAAATAAAAGAGATACATGACCTTGCAAACCAAAAAGAAGGAACCAGCATCTTTGTAGGAGACTTCAATGCAACTCCTGAAAGTCCAGAAATACTAAAGATGACTGCACAATATAAAGATGTGTTTGCTGAACTTGGTCAAAATAATGAATTTACCTTTCCGGCAGATAAACCAGATAGTCGTATCGATTATATTTTCATTTCTGAAGATGTCAAAATTTGTATTGGGGAAGTTATAAACACTAATGTATCTGATCATTTGCCAATTACTGCAGAGTTAGTACTGAAAAAAATGTCATTTTAATCAATAGGGTAGGCGATAATTAATCCCTCAAAATGATGAAAACTACGACACTTACAATTTAATAGATATTCGCTTAAAAAGATCTTAAAGTTGTCAAATCCTATTCTACCCCATAAAGACAAGATAAAAAAGGTTCTGTTATGAGAGCATCGATTATAAGGAAATTCTGAATTATTTTTCAATAAATTATTGTAAACGTTTACTACCCAAGCTTTAATTTTAAAATATTAAGTTAAAAGCAATTTTGGTCAAAAAAACACTTTTATTATTAATTGTGATGTTAATAATTAGATTTAATTTTTTATCGATGATTCTGTAAAAAACAGAGGAGATAAGAAAATTTTTATATTAAATTTTCCAAAGGAGTTGAGGTACTTAATTTATAAGTTAGTTTAATTTCCAGAGATACAAGTCGAAAAATGAGGATTAGGATTAAACTTAAAATGCTGGATTCAAAAATTTCACCTATCGAGGGGGAGAAGAAATGAAAACAAAGATTGCCTTAATATTGATGGTTATTTTCAGTATGATACTGGCAGCTTGTAGTGGTGCTAGTGAATCATCAAGCAAAGAAGATGGAAAAGTGGAAATAAGACTATTAACCCGGATGGCTGGTACAACGAAGCAGGTGGAAATTTATAAGGATATTATTGAAGAATTTAAGAAAAAAAATCCTGATGTTGTTATTGTAGATGAATCTCAAGGGGATGAATCCGCATTTAATAATAAATTAAAAACAGACCTTGCCTCTGGAACGCTGCCTAATATCTTCAGAATCCAAGGGGTTGCTAATCTTGGAGAGTATATTGAAAGCGGTCTATTGATGGATATGGATCCCATTCTTAAAGAGGATCCTAGCTGGGGAGAAGGTTTTACCGAAGGAGCTCTTAAGTACTACCAAGTTCAGGGCTATGAAGGTACTTATGGAATACCAATGGAATCAGGTCTAATTGGGGTTTATTATAACGAAGAAGTATTTAAAAAAGCTGGTATTGATAAGTTTCCAGAAACTTGGAAGGAATTGTTAACTGCAATTGAAAAACTTAAGGACATTGATGTAACACCGATTGCCCTTGGCGCAAAGTCGACTTATATGGCAGGACATTTACATGATCAAATTTTTTATAAATGGGCAGGAACCGAAGCTGCAAAAAAACTTGGATCTAGAGAATTAAAGTGGACTGATAAGGAAGTAGTTGAAACACTTCAGTTTGTCAAAGATTTAAATGATATGGAGGCCTTTGGTAAAGATGCTGCAGGTCTTAACGATGAAATAGTGTTAACAAATTTCCTTGAAGGAAAAGCTGGAATGATCATTACAGGACCATGGAATATTGGAAACTTTACTGATTCAGACAAAACAAAATTTACTGAATCTATTAAAGTAGCAAAATTCCCTTATTTTGAAGAAAAAACTGAATTTAAAAACGAAGACATGCAAGTGTTAAGTCCGTACATGGTTAATGGAAAATTAAAAGGCAAAGAAAAAGAATATACGATTGAACTACTTAAAATGCTGACTTCCAGTGAGGCTGCAAAGAGATTTGCTGAGGAATCACAGTTCCTTATTCCAAGAAGTGATATTGAAATTGATGAATCTAAAGTTTCAAAAATATTCTTGAAAAATATTGAACTTGGTTCTACTTCAACAGGAATCGCTGTCGATGTGTTTGACTTTGATCCGCTGCCATCCATGCAAGATCGAACAAGAAATTCAATCGTTAGTATGTTCATCAATGCGACACCTAAGCAGGCAGCTGAGGAAATTCAAAAGGAAATCGATGACTCCAAATAATCAATTTACTTAGAAAAAAGGAATAGAGCCTTTCGTATTGCCGATTCATTTTACGGAGGCTCTATACTGTAGATTACATAGTATTCCCTATAACTACTAGGATAAGAGAGATGGAATTTTTGAAAGGAGGGGAATCGATGAATGTAAAAACAAAGAAGGAAAAATCAAAGGTTCTTCTATTTACTTTACCGGCTTTAGTCATTTATGTCTTTTTTCTTATAGTTCCAATGGTCGGTGCCATTTATTTTTCTATTGTTGATTGGAATGGGATTAAGGGTTCACCATTGGAATATGTAGGGCTGAAAAATTATTTAGATGTTCTTGTAGATAAGGACTTTATCATTTCATTAAAAAACATGTTTAGTATGGTGTTTTTTAGTGTTCTGTTCCATACTCCGATCGCTTTACTATTAGCGGTGGCAATTAATACAAAATTTAAGGGTTATCGTTTTTTTAAAGTTGTATACTTTGTTCCGACCATCTTCCCTTTAACAGCAATTGGATTACTTTGGTATTTTATTTTTATGCCAAATGGTTCATTAAATAAATTATTAGAACTCATCGGATTAGCAGATATGGCCAAAGGATGGTTAATCGACCCTTCCACAGCCATGAATACGATAATTTTTGTCAATATTTGGGCTGGAATTGGTTATTATATGGTTATTTTGTTAGCCGGACTAACAACGATTCCTAGTGAAATTTATGAGGCAGCAGAAATGGATGGGGCATCGCCGGCGAAAAAGTTCTTTCACATAACCGTTCCGATGTTAAAACCAATTATAACTCTCTGTATTTTAATGGATATTATCGGGACAGTAAAAGTTTTTGATTTAATTTTTGTTATGACAGAAGGCGGCCCGAATGGCTTAACCAACCTTCCAACAACATTAATGTACTACGAAGCGTTTAGATATGACAATTATGGGGTTGGCAGTGCAATCGGAGTTATCATTCTTATCATTGCATTAGTGCTGACTGTCGGAAGTGAATTACTCATGAATCGAAAAAAGGAATAGAAAGGGGAAGTATATGAAAAATAAAATAGTATTATACAGTTTTATTATTATCATGGCGTTTTTATTTATTGAGCCGATGATTTTTACATTAATTTCCTCTTTTAAAGGGAATACTGAAATATTTGGCTCCCCATTTAGTCTGCCTGAAGTATTTAGGTTTGAAAATTATGTCATTGCCTGGCAGGAAGCGAATATGAGCAGGTATTTCCTAAACAGTATTTTGATTTCAATGTCAACGGTTATCGTCCTGGCGGTCGTATCATCGATGGCGTCATTTGCACTATCCCGTTTTAATTTAAGAGTAAACAAGTTTTTAGCCCTGTTTTTCTTACTTGGGATGATGATACCAATGCACACTGTTCTTGTACCTGTTGCATATATCATCGGTGCTTTCGGACTTAAGAATAACTTAGTCGCGTTAGTCTTACTTTACGTTGCCTTTTCATTGTCTTTTAGCATTTTGGTTTTATCCCGCTTTATGAAAGGGATTAGTGCATCATTAGAAGAAGCAGCTATTATGGATGGAGCCAATTACTTTCAAATCTATTATAAAATCATGCTCCCGATGTCTGTTCCCGCGATTGCCACTGTTTCCATTTTTAACTTTTTAGGTGCGTGGAACAACATTCTTTTCCCTCTTCTTTTTATAAATGATGACCGGTTAAAACCAATTGCCCTGGGTCTCTTAAACTTTAGTGGTGAAAGAGGTTCTGAATATGGGCCATTAATGGCAGCCATCGTTATAACCATTGTCGTTCCGCTAGTAGTCTACCTTCTATTCCAAGAAAAGGTTGAAGGCGGCTTAGCAGCAGGAGCTATAAAAGAATAACCATTGATTTTACAAGCGATATTTTAAACATAAAAGTGTGGATAAAAATTTAGGGATATTAATGAAGCTGCCGAAGAAAATGTGAGGTTACATTCTCATCATTGTGGTAAGGTTATTAATGATTGTAAATGAATATGTAAAGAAGGTAAATCTGTGGAAAAGCAAGATCAACTCTTAATGAAAAAGCAAAACAAAACCTTAGTACTTGATATAATTAAAAACCAAGCGCGCATTTCTCGAATGGAAATTGCAAAAATTACGGGAATGAGTCCTACCTCTATCACTTGAATTGTCAGTGAATTGCATCATGAGGGGTTTATTAGAGAAACAGAGCTGGTCACGTCAGGAGTTGGAAGAAAAGCAGCGCTGTTAGATATATGTGGAGATTTACTCTATACAATCGGTATAGAAATAGACAAATCGGTATTGAAAATTGGCATTGTGAATTATGTCGGAGAAATTATTTATTTTCAAACTTTTTTTAGGAATCCAATAGAGTCATATGAGGAAGCCCTTGATAACATTAATCAAAAGGTTAAGTATACGATCGAACAAAGTGGTATCTCTTTTAATAAAATTATTGGCTTGGCAGTAGGGCTACCAGGCTTTATTGATTATAAAAATGGGATTGTAAGGCTTTCCGATCAATTACGGTGGACCGATGTTCCCTTTGCGGAGGATCTGAAACAGCTTACATCATTGAATGTGATTATTGATAATGGATTAAAAATGAAAGTGATGGCTGAACATGCTGTAGGTATAGCCAAGGGATCACAAAACTCTATTTTGGTTGGAATTGGGTCGGGTATTGGTGCGGCGATCATTCTAAATGGTGAAATTTATCGTGGGGAATCAAATAACGCAGGTGAAATCGGACACACTGTTGTAGATCCAAATGGAAATGTATACAGCTGTGGAAAAATTGGCTGCATAGCCACGTATATTTCTGAAGGGGCAATCCTTGCCGATTGCAGGAAAGTGAAAGACCTTGCATCTATTGATGAAGTGTACCTTGCTTTTAGAAATAAGGAACAGTGGGCACTCAATATATTAGACCGTACCAGTACCTATATTGCTCTTGCTATTAGCAATATTTCATGTCTATATAATCCAGAATACATTATCCTAAGTGGAGAGTTAATGGATAGGATTCCAGAAATAAAACAATCCATTGAAGCAAAATGTGAGATGTATATGTGGGAGCCAGTGAAACAGACAGTACGAATGGTTTATTCTAATCTAGGTGACCAAGGAATCGTTCTAGGGGCTGCCATTCAAGCGCAAAATACGTTAATTGAATTGAATTAAAAGACAGCAAGTTTGGAGTGAAACCAATGGAGTATGATAGATTGATTGAAGAAACTAGGGCTGGACTGTTAGAAAACGTCCATTTTGGAATGATTTGTGGTGTTGACGATCAAAAGAAGCAAATTTATCATGTTGGGAATTCTGATAATCTCATTTATTTTCGCAGTGCGGCAAAGCCCATTCAAGCCTTACCAATATTTCTAACAAACATCATCGAAAAATATGGACTCACTGAGCAGGAGGCCGCTTTGTTTGCTGCATCCCACCGGGGAGAATCGTATCATATTGCCGCCCTTGAATCGATGTTGGCAAAATTACCTTTGCAAGAAGAAGATTTATATTGCCCGCCATCCTATCCGCTCAATATAAAGCCTCGAGAAGAAATGATATGGAATCAAAAAAGTAAAAGAAGGCTTTATCATAACTGTTCCGGTAAACACATGGGGTTTGTTACCTTTTGCCGAGAAATGGGATACCCAGTTGAAGGATACTGGAAAAAAGACCATCCCCTTCAGCAACAGATTCTTCAAATTCTTTCTACTTTATCTGAGGTCCCCATTTCGGAAATAAACGTTGGCGTCGATGGATGCGGGGTCCCGGTGTTTGCGATTCCTTTAAGGCGGATGGCACTCACTTATTTAAAATTGGCTTGCCTAGATTTAATAACTGATCCTCAGTTGAAACAAGCGGTAGGTAAATTAACGACAATCATGAATCACGAATACAACTTGATTGCATCAGAACGCTTTATTTGCTCTGTTTTATTACAAGATCCAAATATTGTAGCAAAAGGCGGGGCACAAGGAGTCTATTGCTTTGGCTTACGGAATGAGAGACTTGGTTTTGCCTTAAAGGTAATAAATGGTTCAGAGGATGTGTGGCCCAACATTGTTGCAGCAATTCTTGAACAAATTGATTACAAGAATAAAGAAACGATTTTAAATTTAAGAGCATTAAAGCCGTCGGTAGTTAAAAATGATAATGGGATTGAAGTGGGTACGATTACGGAGAAATTTTCCCTTCAAAAAATAGGAGTTTCGAAACGTATGTCTCCTGATTTTTAAACATTTAATTAAAGCGAAGAAGCCTTACATAAAATATAAGGGCATCTTCGCTCTTTTGTTTGCTTATGAAGGTTCAATGATTTTGATTAGACTATTGTACGATTTAAATATGTCACGATATAATGATGGGAGTTTGTGTCTGAATATATATTTTGAAAAGCTGTGAGGTAGTGTATGAAAAAAGGAACGATAGACATCATTTTTATCATTATTGGTGCATTTTTGTTTGCGTTAGGCGTAAATTTATTTGTTATTCCGAATGAGCTTGGTGAAGGTGGAGTAACTGGTATCACAATTATTGCATACTATTTATTTGGGTGGTCGCCAGGTTTAGTCAGCTTAATTTTGAATGCATTTTTGTTAATTGTTGGTTATAAATTTTTGAATAAGGTAACCACGATTTATACGATTATTGCAGTAGTTTTTATTTCGCTTTTTCTTCATCTGACAGAAGGCTGGAATATTGCTTCTAATGAATTGATGGTAAATGCAATTTTTGGTGGAATCTTTGTAGGGGTTGGGATTGGCTTAATCATTCGGGTTGGCGGAACAACAGCTGGTACTACCATCTTAGCAAGGATTACGCATAAGTATTTAGGCTGGAGCATTAGCTATGGTCTATTGTTTTTTGATCTAATTGTTGCTTTCTCATCATATTTTATCATTGGTGCAGAAAAGCTGATGTTAACAATTATTATGCTTTATGTAGGAACGAAAGTGATGGAATTTGTTATTGAAGGCTTAAATCCTAAGAAGGCCATTACGATTATTTCTGATAAACCGAATGACATTGCTAAACAGGTGACGACTTCAATGGACAGAGGGGTGACTGTCTACTCAGGTCATGGTTATTACACAAAAACCCCTAAGGAAATACTTTATATTGTTATTAGTAAGCAAGAAGTAATAAAGTTGAAACGCATTGTTCAATCTACAGATCCGAATGCTTTCATCGCTATACATGATGTTCGCGATGTGTTTGGAGAAGGATTTATTGATATTTCTAAATCATAACAAAAAACCAGCTAATATCTTGGAAAGATACTAG
Source organism: Neobacillus niacini (assembly GCF_030817595.1). Taxonomy (GTDB): domain Bacteria; phylum Bacillota; class Bacilli; order Bacillales; family Cytobacillaceae; genus Neobacillus; species Neobacillus niacini_G. The sequence goes on along the minus strand of NZ_JAUSZN010000001.1, from coordinate 3,614,699 downwards.
CTGGTTTTTTGTAGCTGTTTATAATGATGAAAACTACGGCATATCAACTTATAGGTATTCACTGATATCCATATTGAGTTTAAAGGTTCCATAAGGATTTAAGATACATTTTGTACCTCAGATTCATGAACCAATTGGATATTAAATTTGTTCTCTTTCTCTCTAATCTCCCAATAGCCTGAAGAATACTTATATATAACCATGTAAATCTTCCCACCATAAAACACTTCTTCTGAATTCAATATAATACCACCTTATCTACCACAATTTCATGAGCGGTATTAAATATATTCAGAGGTTTTCTTTATATGCAAAAAAAAGACAAATCCTCTGTTGTTTAATGAGATTCTCCTTCATATCCTTTTACTAGTGAGATTCACTTCGGTTTCTTTTTGGACGAAAAATGACTTTCGGGCCGTCATACCGTCAAAGGTCTTTTAACAGGCTTTTTACGTTTTTTGATAAATTTTAGCTAGTTTGTAAGAAATGACATACTGTACAAGAATTACATATCATTTTTCAATGCTTTACCGCCTGTTAGATTGCTTAAGACAACTATGACAAATCTTACATATTTACGTTCGATTTCATGCGACTGTAAGCTAGAGAAAATATCGTAATTAGGAGGGGACCTATGAAAAAAGTAAGAGTTGGATTTGTCGGGGGAGGCGGAATTGCCAATGTCCATTTGCAGCATATCAGTAAAAATGAAATGGCCGAAGTGACTGCGATTTGTGATATCCATGAAGAGACAGCGCTACAAAAAGCGAAGGAATATGGCGGGACCGCATATACCAATGTGGATGAGATGTTCGAAAAAGAACAGTTAGATGCTTTATTTGTATCGGTGCCTCCATTTGCTCACGGGGAAATTGAAGAAAAAGCGGCAAGAAAAGGGATTCACTTAATGGTTGAAAAACCATTGGGCCTCGATTATCAGACGGTTGCCAAAAAGGCAGAGATCATTAAACAATCAGGGATTATTTGCGGGAGTGGCTATTGCTTACGCTACCTGGACACGGTGGCAAAGGCAAAGGAGTATTTGCAGGATAAAAAAACGGCCATGGTACGCGGACATTATTTATCATCCTTTGTTCCGACACCATGGTACCGGGAATGGGAAAAATCCGGCGGCCAGCTTGTCGAGCAATCGACGCATATCGTTGACTTAGCCAGATATTTAGGCGGTGAGATTAATCAGGTCTATGCCAATATGAGCTTGCAGGTCCATCATAATGTTCCAAATATTAATATCCCGGATGTGACCTCCGTGAATTTCGTGTATGACTCAGGTGCTGTTGGCCATATTGACAGTACCTTTGCGCAATTTGACCATCGGATGGGAATTGAAGTAATGGGTGAAGAATTTCGCCTAGTTATCGATGGGGTAAACCTAACCATCATCGAAAAAGATTCAAATCAGAGCTTCAAATCAGAGGTCGATGTTTATCAGGAACAAGACCGGATGTTTATCGAGGCGATTGTCAAAGGCGATCGGAACTTACTTTTATCCTCCTATGAGGATGGCTTAAAGACGCTTGCGGTAACATTAGCCGCTAATCAGTCACAGGAAACAGCACTTCCGGTGAGAGTTTCTTCTATTACTAATTCTGAAATAACTTGGGAGGTAAAATGAAAATGAAACTGGGTATTAGTTCATACAGCTTACAAGGTGCCATTAATTCAAAGGAGATGACGATTTTAGATGTCGTTCAATGGGTCGCAGACCAGGGCGGGGAGCATGTTGAGATTGTTCCGATGGGTTTTAGTTTAGTAGATGATTTGTCCTTGGCCGATGCCATCCGGCAAAAAGCGGAAGCAGCAGGCATCGAAATTTCTAATTACGCTATCGGGGCCAATTTCCTCACTTCGAGTTTAGAAGACTATGAAAAAGAAATTGAACGTGTCAAAAAAGAAGTAGATGTTGCACATCGCTTAGGTGTAAAGCTGATGAGACATGATGTAGCATGGAAGTCGCCAAACGAAATCTCAATCCGTGATTTTGAACAAAATCTGCCAAAAATGGCTGACGCCTGCTCAAAGATCGCCGACTATGCGGCACAATATGGCATTGTAACAAGTGTTGAAAACCATGGTTACTATGTTCAGGCAAGTGACCGGGTTCAGCGTTTGATTCATGCCGTCGATAAGGAAAACTTTAAGACCACGTTAGATACAGGGAATTTCCTTTGCGTCGATGAAGACCCAGTAGCAGCTGTAAAGAATAATATCTCTTACGCATCGATGGTTCATGTAAAGGATTTTTACCGCAGAACTTCTTCTCTTGGTCTTGGTGAAGGCTGGTTCCCATCAAGCTCCGGCAATTACTTAAGAGGAGCCATTACAGGGCATGGGGATATCAATCTGCCCGAAGTCTTAAAAGTTATCAAACAATCAGGCTATAACGGCTATATTTCTATAGAATTTGAAGGAATAGAAGAATGCAAAAAGGCCGCAAAAATCAGCCTCGACAACGTAAAAGGTATTTGGGAGGCAGTATAAATTAGATTTCCGATCATCATACGAGATTCTTATTAGAAGGGATCGACACATGTGAGTAATCCTTCGAGAAAGCCAATTATTGTCATTGCCATTGTCACCGCTGTTTGTTTGCTGGGAAACGAAATGCTATTTATTGTACTCCCATTATATTGGAAGTTTTTTGGACTGACATCGCTCTGGCAGGTTGGAGTGTTATTAGCGGCTAATCGAATCATCAGGATCCCGATCAACTCGCTTGTGGGTTGGTGTTACAGACGGATTGGGAAACGGTCTGGAATCATGGCAGCCGTTGTATTAGCTGCTGCCTCCACATTCTCGTATGGTATGGTAAAAGGTTTTTGGCTGCTCTTAATTGCCAGATGTCTATGGGGAATCGCATGGTCCTTTTTCCGTATCGGCGGTTATTTAACGATTCTTTCTTCCAGCAATCGAGAAACGAGAGGTCAGTCTGTTGGCTTATATAACGGGCTATGGGGCCTTGGAACCTTATTTGGCATGCTGTTCGGCGGATTACTTGCAGAACTGATTGGGATCCAAACGGTTACTACTCTTTTCTCCATCCTTGCTGCCAGCAGTATTCCATTTATTTTCCGGTTTATCATGAACACGAAAGAGCAGGAAACTACCCCCCAAATGAAGTACAAGAAGGATTTCACAATTTGGAAAAATAAACGCATTGTATCTGCTTTTGTAACGGGGTTAATGACTGCTTTTATCATTTATGGAGTTTTCGCTTCTACTTTAAGTAAATTAATAGAATTACAAATGAATCATAATTTGATCTTCCTAGGTTTATCCATTGGAGCGGGCTCCATTACCGGCATCGTTCAAGCTTTACGATCAGGCTGGGATCCTTTCCTAGCACCTTATCTTGGTAGAATCTCTGATCAAAAATGGGGGAGACTCCCTATTTTAATTATGGCTTTACTAGTGGCGGCTTTTTGCTTGAGCCTTCTTCCTTTAAAATTGCCGATGGCTCTATTTATCGGAATGTTAATATTATTTCAACTGACAACCACCGTATTAATAACGATGAGTGATTCAATTGCTGCCGAACTCGCGGCAGGTCCTTTACAAGTTACGGTCATTACTTTTTATACACTATTTTCTGATATTGGTGCTGCTTTAGGGCCCTTATTAGGCTTTGTTATGATTGATGTCTTTGGAATTCAATCACTTTATTGGTTAACTAGTTTCATCATCGTCCCTCTTGCCGTTTATTGGATCATTATTTTTAAGAAGGAAGCAAGGATGATCGGTCTAATGAAAGGTCAATAATAAAAGGAGGTAAATATGACTGGAAATAATCAGCTTCGAATGATGACTTATAATGTTAAATATGCAACGGCAGTACCACCCCATTCGTGGGAAGAACGTAAAGGAATGATAAAAGAATTAATTCAGCGTGAATCTCCGGATTTAATAGGGACACAGGAATGTCTGTATGGTCAAGTGTGTGACATGTTAACTATGCTGCCAGAATATGACTGGGTTGGTCTAGGTAGAGACGGGGGAAGTAAAGGCGAGTACGCAGCAATTTTTTTCAAAAAGGACCGCTTTAAAATTTTGGAGTACGATCATTTCTGGCTTTCCGAAACTCCAGACGTCATCGCTTCCACTTCTTGGGGGAATAACGTCACCCGGATGGTGACCTGGGCACGATTTGTTGATGTGCAAACAAATCAACAATTCTATCATATGAATACACATTTTGACCATGAGTCGCCCGATTCCAGGGTGAGAAGCGCAAAATTAATTATCGAAAAAATAGGCATATTTGATACCAACCTACCTATTGTCCTAACAGGTGATTTTAACGAGGATATCAACTCGAAAACGTATGAAGTCTTATTAAAAAAAGGGGCATTATCGGATACATGGAATTTGACAAATTTGCGGTTTAACGAAGAGTTAGGAACGTTCAATGATTTTCACGATCCACATGGCGGCAAAGAGCGTATTGATTGGATTTTCGTTCGAGGTAACATGGTCGTTGAGTCAGTTGGAATTATAGCGGATCATTCAAATGGTTGTTTTCCAAGTGACCATTACCCCGTCGTCGCAAATTTATACATGAAATAGTGGAGGGTTAGTCTTGAATTGGGTGTGGGAACAATTTAATGAAAAAGGGGCATGGTTATATAGGATTATGCTGTTAAATCTTATGTGGATAGGGTTTACTTTGCTGGGAGGGATCATTTTTGGCCTATTTCCTGCTACCGTTTCGCTATTTTCAGTTATGCGAAAATGGTTACGAGGTGAAGCGGATATCAGTTTAGTCAGCCATTTTATCGAGACATATAAAGGCAGTTTCGTAAAATCGAATATTGCTGGTCTTGTCATTCTAGGAATCGGTATCTTTCTATCCGTAGATTTATATATTTCTCAAAAATATTTAGGGAATTTTTTTGTCCATCTGGTTTTACTCTTTCTCTGTTTTTTATATGGATTGACGGTGCTTTTCTTTTTCCCTACATTTGTTCATTTTGAAATGAAATCATTATCTTATCTTAAACAATCCTTTTTCATGACTTTTATTAGACCGCTTCAAAGTTTGCTTATTTCCGTGATCTTTATGATGATAGTGGTAATCGTGTCTGTTTTTCCTTTTCTAATGGTTTTTTTCGCTGGTCCAATGCTGGCTTATCCAATTATGTGGATTGGAAATAAAGTCTTTAAGACTTTGGAGAGCATGGAAGGGAAATAACAATCTATATAAATAGTAGAAACTAGGTAAAAATCACTAAATGGTAATAAAAAACATAACGAAGTAAAAAATGACATATCAACAAACTGAAATATGTACGAATGAAATGGAGGATGGAAATTATGGGTAAATTAAAAATTGGTGTAATCGGGGCCGGTTCGATTTCAGATTTACACTTTCAGTCTTATGCTAATAATGAAAAGGTCGAAATCTTTGCCGTTTGTGATCTTAATGAGCAGAGGGCGGAAGAAAAGAAGAATAAATATCATGCGGAAGCGACGTATACGAACTATGAAGACTTGTTGAAGGACCCTCAAATTGATGCTGTGAGTATTTGTACATGGAATAATTCCCATGCAGAAATTGCCATTGCTGCTTTGAATGCAGGCAAGCATGTTTTGGTTGAAAAACCATTATGTAAAACAGTGGAAGAAGCGCTAAGGGTTGAAGAAGCCGTAAAAAGAAGCGGAAAAGTGCTTCAGGTAGGCTTTGTCCGCCGATTTGGCACCAATACAAACGTTTTGAAATCTTTTATTGATTCTGGTGATCTTGGAGAAATTTATTATGCAAAAGCCTCGATTTTGAGGCGTTTAGGAAACCCTGGCGGCTGGTTTGCTGATAAGGAAAGATCGGGCGGGGGGCCTCTTATCGATATCGGTGTTCATATCATTGATTTATGCTGGTATCTAATGGGGAAACCAAAAGTGAAATCCATTAGTGGAAATACCTATTCAAAGCTTGGAAATCGGGCGAATATTAAAAACCTTTCTTTCTATCAAGCAGCGGATTATGATCCTAGCATTAATAAAGTAGAAGACCTTGCAAATGCCCTAATTCGTTTTGAAAATGGAGCTTCGTTAATGATCGATGTCAGCTTTACCCTTCACGTTAAGAAGGATGAAACATATGTTAAGATTTTTGGCGATAAGGGCGGGGCAGAGATTGAACCTGAGCTTGTGATTGTCACAGAAAAAAATAATACGATATTAAATGCACAACCGCAAATTGATTCTCTGTCGTTTGATTTCAACAATGCTTTTCAAAATGAAATAAACCATTTCGTTACGTGCTGCCAGGGTGAAGAAAAAACCATCAGCCCAGTGGAAGACGGTGTGGAATTGATGAAAATATTATGCGGTATCTATGAATCAAGTGAAACAGGTAAGGAAATTTCCTTTGAACAATCCAATGTGACCATTTAAACGAAAATAGGAAATTTTTATTTTATATAGGAATAGGCTGTTCTTATGGGAAAAACCATAGGAACAGTCTATTTTTATTTGTTCCAGAGAATTGACATTATTTCAATTATTTCATATTGTTAAAAATATATGTAAGATTCTTTGTAAGCGTTACCGTTTCGTATTAAGATATTCCTATCAACTTTTGTTCAACATAGTTTGTGTAAGGGGGGTCATCTATTTGTTTGGTTTACGAAGGATACAATCGAGATTATTGTACAAATACATCCTGTCGTATATGCTTATGTTTTTCATTCCGTTAGTGATTATGGGGATTATTATCTATAAAAATTCCGTTGTCAGCTTAAGAGAAGGTATTGAACAATCAAATATTGACAAGCTAAACCAAGTGAAAAATATGACCGATGAACGGATGGAGGAATTAGAAAAGCTTGCATTACAGATTTCCTATGATTATCGTTTAACGCCCTACATGGTTAATGATGGTTTTTATGGAAAAGAAGCGATAGAAGAGCTCAATAAATATAAGGCAAACAGTTCCATTATTAAGGAATTATTTCTTTATTATCGCGGAGATCGTAATATTTACTCTGCAAACGGGGCGTATTCACTAGATACTTTTAAAAAAATGTATCATTTTGATCAATCAGACAAAAAAATGAAGGAACAATTAGAAAGTAATCTGCCAGTCGTTTATCCTGCTGCATCTATGAGAGTCAATAATAATAAAGAGGATCGATTGATCACCTATTTGTATCCGATTACACGAAACACTGTCACTCCATACGGCACTGTGATGTATTTGATCGAAGAATCTGCGGTAACGAGTTTGATTAAGGATGCTCTTGGTGATTTTCAAGGAAACGCCTACATATTTGATCAGAATAACCATGTCTTTACATCCCGTATCAATGATAACGAGTTTGATCATAACGACATTAAGAAACTCGCTGAAATCAAAAACGGTGTATCAAGTATTCAATTGCAAAGCAGAGAGTACTCCGTTGTCTCAGTAAAGTCTAATGTAAGTGGATGGACATTTGTCACCGTTATGCCAACGGATCAGTTTTTGGGCAAGGTAGTTAATTTACAAAGGTTTTTAATGATGATCATTATTTCCATTCTCCTCTCGGGTATCGGAGTTTCGATTCTATTGGGAAGAAAACAATACCTGCCAATCCACAATCTTTTAGATTTTCTTAATAAGAACGATAAGCGTGTAACAAATACTGAGGAATTTAATGAGCTTGATCGGATAAAAGTGACAATGGCAAGAGTGTTTAAGGATCATGAAAGTTTAAGTGAAAAGGTTGATATCCAAGCTCCAATTGTAAGAGATCAATATTTAATGAGGATGTTAAATGGCAGTTTAGTTGATGAGGGAGAGATAAATAAATTACTAGAATCTATCAATCTGCCAATGAAAAAGCATCAATTTTTTGTGGCGGTTGTCTCATTAAAAAATGAAATGCTGCAAAAAAGAGAGGAGATGATCCGCACTCTTTCGGTCATAACCTTCAATAAGACAATCTCCTATGGGGTGGAAATAGGTTATAAAGACTGCATTGCCTTAATCGTCAGCCTTGAGGATCCGTATCCAGGAGAAGCTAAAAAGGTTGTTGAGGAGTTGAGACAGCTAATCCAGGAGCGATTAGACGTTAATCCGATTATTTCTGCAGGGACTTGTGTTTCGGAAAAAAGTAAAATTAACCGCTCGTTTATCGAGGCTTTAGCCGCATTAGAGTATCGGTTTATGAATGAACGCACATGCATTACGTATTTTGAAGACATCAGCAATCAATCTGAAAAGACGATCGGCTATCCAAAAGATGAGCATATAAAATTTGTTCAAAGCTTAAAACAAGGAGATCAGATTGTCGCCATCGAGACACTAAAACATATTTTTGAAGTTGTAATCAATAAAGATCTTTCCGTCCAGATGGTCAAGTGTATTTGTTTTGATATCATTAATACCGTTTTAAAAGTGGCTGTGGAAATGGGATTGGGTGAAAAAAACTATGACATGAATAAAGTTGTCGATTTCAACTCTATCGGTGAATTAGAAAAACATCTGCATCCACTGATTATCGATATTTGTCATGAAGTAAGCAGGAAAAATGAAAGAAGCAACAGTCAGCTTTGTAATGAAATTTTAGCTTATATCCACGAAAATTATGCTAAATATGATCTGAGTCTAGAAAGTATCGCTCAAAAATTTAAACTGTCTACTTCCTACTTAAGCCGTTTTATAAAAGAACAAACAGGAGTAAACTTTACCCAATATGTCTGGCATTTACGTATCGAGGAAGTAAAAAGGAAACTAACAGACACAGATGAAACGATTAAAGAAATCGTCATCGCAGCGGGATATATGGATGTAGCTAATTTTACGAGGAAATTTAAAAAAGCAGAAGGAGTTACACCGGGCAAATATCGACTGCTTTATGCACCTGAACGAAGTCATATACAAGCCAATATGGAAAACGATACAGCCCTTTAGAGGATGGCTATTACAGCCTTCCTCTATTTTTTTATTCTAGTAAAGACTCACATAGCAGGACAAAAAAGACATACTTGTCGGAGGGAATGAATGTTGAAAGCGTTATCAACCCTATCTTCTCCTTGTTTTTACAACGATAAACAAAAAAGACATATTTATTAAATCGCTTTCTCTCATGTAGTTTAATACTATACAGAAAAATAAGAGGAGGAGATGTGAGTGCATGATAGCAAAGTCACAGCGAATCAGAATCAAGGGCTATTAAACGTAGAGATAAGCTCAAATAGTACCCTGCTGTTAGATGCAAAAAAGAATGTAAGAAAGAAAAAAGTAAAGAAGATCTTACGAAATTGGGAGTTGTACCTGTTCCTGCTGCCAACATTGGCCTACTTTATTATCTTCCATTACATTCCAATGTATGGGGTTCAAATTGCCTTTAAAGATTTTGTTCCTTCTAACGGAATATGGGGAAGTGAATGGGTCGGTTTTAAACACTTTACACATTTTTTTGAATCCTATTACTTTTGGGATCTAATAAAAAACACACTGGGAATAAGCACCTATGAGTTGTTAGTCGGATTTCCACTGCCTATCATCTTAGCCCTTGCGATAAATGAAGCAAAGGATGGACTGTTTAAACGTAGTGTACAAACCATTACCTATGCGCCCCATTTTATTTCCGTCGTCGTTATGGCAGGGATGATTATCGCCTTTTTGTCACCTGCGACAGGTGTCATAAACCATTTGATTGTTGCGCTCGGTTTTGAACCAATCCCATTCATGAGTGATCCTGCTTGGTTTAAATCGGTTTATGTATTTTCAGGTGTTTGGCAGGGAACTGGCTGGGGAACGATTATTTATCTCGCAGCCCTAGCAGGAGTCGATCAGCAGCAGCATGAAGCAGCGATTGTGGATGGTGCGAGCCGATTGCAGAGAATTTGGCATATTAATATCCCTTCACTTGTTCCGACGATGATTATCTTATTAATCTTAAATGTTGGCAGCATTCTATCTGTTAGTTTTGAAAAAATCTTATTGCTGCAAAATCCGCTCAATATGGATTCTTCGAATGTCATTGCGACCTTTGTTTATAAAGCAGGGCTGCTGGATGCCCAGTACAGTTTTGCTGCAGCAGTGGGATTATTTAATTCTGTGATCAGTGCGATTCTATTAGTCGTTGTTAATCAAATTGCGAAAAAGAAAAGTGAAACGAGTCTATGGTAAGGAGGAAAGTCAATGAATTCAGCAATAAACGAAACAAAAACCGATAAAATCTTCAAAGTCTTCAACTATACTTTTTTACTGCTGGCAATGGTCATTGTCTTGTACCCCTTGATTTATATTATCAGCGCATCGGTCAGTGATCCCTCTGCTGTTAACTCGGGTGAAATGTGGTTATTTCCTAAAGGGTTTACGTTAGAAGGGTACGAGCTTATTTTTCAAAATGATCTCATTTGGAAGGGTTACTTAAATACGATTTTTTATACTGTGCTTGGCACTTCTATCAATTTATTGTTTACTCTGCCAGCAGCTTACGCATTATCCCGAAAGGATTTAGTCGGAAGAAATATTTTTATGGGGATTTTCGTCTTTACGATGTTTTTTGGCGGGGGATTAGTTCCTTCATATCTATTAATTAAAAGTCTTGGATTAATCGATACCATTTGGGCGATGGTTTTACCTAATGCTGTCGCGGTTTGGAATTTAATTGTTGCCCGCGTCTTTTTCCAAGTAACCATTCCGAAGGAACTAGAAGAAGCAGCAGAGATAGATGGCTGTACGAATATGAAATTATTTGTGAAAGTGATTTTACCTTTATCTACGCCGATTATCGCAGTTATGGCCTTATTTTATGGGGTCGGACATTGGAATGGGTATTTCAATGCGATGATCTATCTTTCCAGTAAAGAACTATACCCACTTCAATTAGTCCTGCGAGAAATCCTTGTGCTCCAGTCGATGACATCCGATATGGCTGGTGGAGCCATTTCAGGTTCGGTGGCTGAAGCGCAGAATTCAAAGGAAGAACTGGCACAAATTATCAAATATGGTGTCATGATTGTTTCTACATTACCCATTATTATCGTGTATCCATTTTTACAACGTTATTTTGTTAAAGGGGTCATGATTGGATCCGTAAAGGGCTGAAAATATTTCATCTAGACTTTGAGGAGGTGGTTTGTGAAGATTAAGTTAGCTGATGGATAAAATAGAAATTTTTCATAAACGAAAGGGGTCGAGGGAAAATGAGAAAAGCTTTTCTTATTATGCTATCATTTGTTTTAGTTTTATCAATGCTGGCTGCGTGTACTTCTAAATCTAATTCTAAAGAGAATGCCGAAAACAAAGTAGAAATAAACAAAGAAGGTTATCCGATCGTTGATAAAAAAATAACGATGTCCATGATGGGACCGGATATTGGTCAAGCAAAGTGGAAGGATATGGCCTTCTTTAAAGAAATGGAAAAAATGACGAATGTACATTATGAATTTACAACACCGCCAAACAGTGATTTTCAAACAAAATTAAATCTTGCCTTTGCCAGCGGCGAAATTCCAGATGTTCTTTTTGGGGCAGCTTTAACAGCCGAGCAGGAAGTTAAGTATGGAAAAGAGGGTGTATTAATTCCGTTAGAGGATTTAATTGAAAAATATGCTCCCAATATCCAAAAGATGTTTGAAGAAAACCCTGATGTAAAAAAATCAGTGACAACGGTTGATGGTCATATTTATGCATTGCCAATGGTGGACAAGAATGCCGTTTGGTATATGGGTCCATTATGGTATAACGGTAAATGGCTAAATGCTTTAGGTGTGAAGGAATTACCTAAAACAACAGATGAGTTGTATAACTTGTTCAAACGATTTCAAACAGAGGATCCGAATGGTAATGGAAAAGCCGATGAAATTCCATTCTCGTCAGTTGCTTTAGATGATTCTCGTCAGTGGCTGTTAGGTGCTTTTGGGTTCACGAACTGGGGAATTGAAGAAATTGATGGTAAGGTCGTGTATACACCGGCAGAAGCTGGCTATAAAGATTACCTTGCATTTATGAATAAGCTTTATGATGAAAAATTAATGGATCCAGAAACTTTCTCACAATCCAATGAACAGAAGAAAGCAAAAGGACAAGCCAATCAACTTGGAATGTTCCAGGACTGGTTCTCTTATTTCACCACTGGAGATAAGGAAGAAGAGGCACTTGATGACCCTATGTATCAGCCAGTCTCTAGTTCTATCACTGATAAAGCCGTGGCACCATTAAGCCCAGGTATTTACCGCGGACAATTTGCCATTACAAATAAAACAGCTAATCCAGAAGCAGCGATTCGCTGGGTTGATTATCTCTATTCAAAAGAAGGGAATGAACTTTTGAATATTGGTAAAGCAGGCGATGTTTGGGATTGGGCAGATGAAGCCAGCGGTACGAGAAAGTTGCTTGAATCACCAATCGAGGGGAAGACGATTGAAGACTACCGTGGAATGACGACACCAGACTTTGGTATCAATGTTCCGGCATTACGACATAAAATTGAAGGCTTCCCTGAAACAGAGTTTACGAAGTTCATCAATGCCGAAACAGATGCAAAAATTAAGCCATATGCAAAGGTTCCATATCCACTTGTTTATTTAACACCTGAAGAACAAGAGGAAGTAGGACGAATCCGTGCTGATTTGGATACTTACATTGAACAAATGGAAGCGAAATTTATCACGGGTGCCGAGCCTTTGTCCAATTGGGATAAATATATTAAAACAATGAATGATATGGGTGTTGATAAATTGGTTAACATTTATCAAGATGCCTATGATCGCTGGAATAAGTAAAAGCAGAAGAAGGAAAAAGACTAAATTGTCTCTTTCCTTCTTTTTTGTAAGAAACTACATAGAATGCAAAAGATACACATCATGATAAACGGCTATATGGCTGGCAAAAGTGCTTGTGACAACGCTGACAAATTTCACATATTTACGGTGGGACGAGGGAGGAAGTAAGCTTGAACTAAATTAACCAAAAGGGGTGTAAGAACGAGTGAAGAAAACTGAACCTGTAAAAGCGTTTCATCTGCGTTTTGGATCACATGAACTTGTAGAACCATTCAAACAGTTTATTGAAAAGGTCTTGGCACCAAAGGGAATTAATCATTTAATTATCGAGTGTAATACGTCGTTCGTATTTGAGAAACATCCAGAGGTTACTGGAGGAACACTGACCAAACAAGACGCGCGAGAAATTGCTAGCGTTTGCAAACAACATGGGATTCGTGTTATTCCATTATTTCAATGCCTCGGTCACCAAGGCTGGGGAGGGGCACAGAATACACTTTTAAAAGCTTATCCTGAACTTGATGAAACTCCCCATGTCCCATTAGATGCAAAATGGCCTGAGTTTTTCTGCAGAAGCTGGTGCCCGTTACACCCTGAGGTAAATAAACTTGCTTTTGAATTACTTGGCGAGATCATTGATGCTTTTGAAGCGGACGCCTTTCATATCGGCATGGATGAGGTGTATGCGATTGCCGATGATCATTGTCCACGCTGTAAGGGGAAGGATCGGGCAGAGCTTTTTGCAAAGGCGGTCAATGACCTGCACGGCTATTTGGTTAAAGAACGTGGTGTTCAGCTATTTATGTGGGCGGATCGCTTCAATGACAGCGAGGCAACCGGTTATAACCAATGGGAAGGTGATACGTTCGGCACCCATCGAGCGCTTTCAGCTATTCCGACTGATATTGTGTTGATGGATTGGCATTACGATAAGCTAGATTCCTATCCCTCGATTGGTATTTTCTTAGAAAAGGGCTTCTCGGTGATTCCGTCATGCTGGTATAAAACAGAAGCAGCTCTTGATTTTCTTGAAGCGAGCGAGCAACAGGCAAGTCAAACAGCTAACCCGGAACGAATGCTTGGAATGGCTGTTACATCCTGGAATGGCTGGGATCAACAAAGCTTTGAAAAATTAATCAGTATGAATTCTACCCAAATTACTAGAGATGGTGAACTGGATGAGTTAGATGAGCTTTATCGTACGCTCGATCTCATTACTAGTAAACTATAAAAGTGGAGGTCCTTTAGCTTGAACTCTAAAGTGGTTATTTTTTATGATGAGACCTTCCCTTATGAGGGTCAAAGGCCAACGAAAGAATTACTGAAGAAATTACAAGAGCAAGCCGAGATCGTACAGGCTGATGAATTAACCAATGCTCTTGATCGTGAAATAGAATGCCTCATTCATTTACATGGTTCCTATTTTCCAAAAAGCGCATGGGGTTCCATTACTGCTTATTTAAAAGAGGGGAAAGGGTTTGTCGGGATAGGAGGAGCTCCTTTTAGAAAACCATGTAATCTAGTCAATGGCCAATGGGTCCCCGAGCGGGAGCAAACGGCATACCATGCGGAGCTTACTATCCATGAAGTATTAAAGGTTGATAGAAAACCGATTGAAAAATTGATTCATTCCAATGAATTTCCGATTTTTAAAGATTATGCGGAACTATTTACCGTTTTGGATACTGCTAATTTTATTCTACATCCAACGAAGTCCTCTTCGATTGAACACGAAATGGGATCATGCGGTCCGATGGATGCAAGAATATACCCGTTACTGAAGGGAATATCAGAGAGCGGGCGGGAGGTTGCCGCACCATCGGTATTAATCGAAAACTATAAGGGTAATTTTACCGGTGGAAGGTGGATTTTTATCAACCAGTCACTAACGAGTGAGTTTTGGAATGATAAGGGATGTCGCTTTTTACAGAAGTTAGCAGATTTTGTTGCAAGTGGTGTGACAGAGCTATGGCTGAAAACCAACTATGCTTCATATGAGTATCATGAGGTCCCTATGATTACTTTTCAGGCACAGTCCTTACGGAAAGAGCAAGAAAATTGGGGGCTAGAACTTACCCTTACAAAGGAAGGGAACATCCTTGAAAAACATTGCTTAAAGGCTGATATTACAAAAGAGCTTCATATCCAGAAAATCTATTTAGATAAGAAGGAATTTGAGCCTGGTTTTTATGAGCTTACCTGCCGGTTAACCAGTGATGTTGGAGAAGAACGGGTCCTTCTCCAAGGATTTTGGTTTAGGGATCAAGCGCTGCTTGAAGGCGGGCAGCCGCTTGTCTGCGGAAGAGACTACTTCTTGAAAAATAATCAGCCATTACCGGTTGTTGGCATGACATACATGACGTCAGATGTTGCCAGGTATTTTCTGTTTCTCCCTAATCCAAGTGTTTGGAATAAAGATTTTTCCGCGATGAAAGCAGCTGGAATCAATTATGTGAGGACAGGAATTTGGACGGCGTGGCGCAACATGATGTTTGTGGATGGCCATATGGACGAGAGTATACTAAGAGCCATCGACGCCTTTATACTTACTGCGAAGCAATATGACATCGAATTAACGTTTAACTTTTTCTCGTTTACACCGGAAGAATGGGAAGGGAAAAACCCATATCTTGATCCAAGAAGTGTCGAGGCGCAGAAACGGTTTATTACATCAATTGTTGCGAGACATCGGACCACGACGAATGTTCATTGGGACCTTATTAACGAACCATCGCTATTTGATCCGAAACAAACTTTTTCTGGTCCTAGGACGCTTCAAGACAGCTATGACGTAAGTGAATATCAAGAGTGGATCAAGAAAAGACATGGTGATATTGCCAAGCTTCAAGAGCGCTGGAATCTAACACCGAATGAGCTTCCATCCTTTGATCATGTAAGGCCGCCAACGATTCGAGAAATTAATACCCATATTCAGGATATGGCAGCCGGCAAACGGGGGTTGAAATGGTTAGATTACACGTTATATACGATGGATAAGCATAATGATTGGATTCACAAGCTTTCGGGTACGATTAGAAAATTAGCAGCCGATCAGTTAATCACCGTGGGACAGGATGAAGCATTAATGGGCCAGCGTCCTTCACCATTCTTTTATGGCGAAGCTGTTGACTATACCTCGAACCATACTTGGTGGGCGATGGACCATTTACTCTGGGATGGAATTTTTGCAAAGACCGTTGATAAACCAAATTTGATTCAAGAAACCGGAATCATGTATGTAGAAAAACCAAATAATCAGGCGAAACGGTCGGAGGAAGAGCTCCGCAATATTCTGGAAAGAAAGTATGCCTATTCCTTTGCATCTGGCGGTGCGGGTGCGGTTCAATGGCTTTGGAATACCAATTATTTTATGAACAATATTAATGAATCGAATATTGGAGCGCTCCGTGCCGACGGGACTGAAAAGCCGGAAGCCAATGTTTCTTATAATTTTGGCCGCTTTATCAAGGAAGTTGGGCATTTATTTGAAAACCGGAAGCTTGAAGATATTGTTGTCATTTTCCCCTATTCCAATGATTTTTCTAATCGCAGGCTTGCCTTTGATGCAACAACGAAATTAACGAGGATACTAGCCTATGAGCTTAACCAGCCATTCAGGGCGTTAAGTGAGTATGATTTATCGAGCTTAGCTTGTGAACCTCCAAAGGTGATCATGGTTCCAAGTCCACACAATTTTCAATCAGAGGCTTTAGCGGAACTACTAGACTTTGTGAAAACGCACGATGTTACGCTGCTTTTTACTGGACCTATAAGTCTTGATGAATACTGGAACGAAACCAATCGGATGAAAGAAATAGCGGGTCCGACCAAACTTGTCAATGTCCTGCGCGAAGAACTGCTGGTGGTTGATAACATGACCCTGCCTTTCTCATTTGGTGATAAGCGGATTGCGGAAGTGGCTAAGGAAATCCCCGAAACGGGAATTTTAGAAGTGAAGGAATATGACTATGGCAAGGGGAAAATTATTTGGTCCCCGCTTCCTGTTGAAATGAATGAACGGAATGAATCGATTAAATGTTTATATCAATATAGCTTAAATCGTGCTGGTGTTAAGGAACATTTAATCTGGCATGAAGGGGACTTTCCAGGTGTTTATGGCCGGAAACTAGAATTTGAGAATGGGAACCTGTTTATCTTTGTTTCTGAGTTTGGAGTTACTACGAATGTGAAGATTACCGACCCTGAAACAGACCAGACGTATGAATTTTTAATAGAACCCGAAAGAAGTGTTTTATTCGCTACTGCCAAGACGGGAGAAATTGTTGGTACGTATCGGGAAGATGAAATGAAGATTAAAAATATGCAAATTAAAGGAGCGTAGTAACATGAAAGTAGGAATTAGTTCTTATAGTCTTTTGAAGGATATTAATGCTGGGAAACTGGATATTTTAGGTGTTGTACAATGGGTAGCTGATAACGGTGGTGAGCACATTGAGCTTGTGCCTTATGGCTTTACGGTTGTTGATCAGCCAGAATTAGCCGATCAAATCAGGGAAAAAGCAAAAGCAGTTGGCATTGAACTGTCTGCCTATTCTCTGCCGGCTAATTTCATTCAGCCAACTGAGGAAGCGTTTGAAGCGGAAGTGGAGCGCCTTAAGCAGCATGTAGACATCGTAGATCGGATGGGAATCAAAATCATGCGCCATGATGTTACTGCGTTTCGTCTTGAACCAGAAGAAATGACGATCCATCATTTTGAAAAGCATTTTGATCAAATGGTGCGTGGCAGTCAATTGCTTGCAGACTATGCTGCCCAATTTGGCATCACGACTACGATTGAAAACCATGGATTCAATGTGCAATCAAGCGACCGGGTGCAGCGGGTGATCCATGCCGTAAACCGCGCAAATTTCAAAAGTTCAGTGGATGTTGGGAATTTCCTTTGTGCCGATGAAGATCCGCTTGTTGGCGTAAAGAAAAATATTAAATATGCAGCCACCGTCCATTTTAAAGACTTTTATATTCGTCCTTATTATGAGAATCCTGGCGGCGGGGAATGGTTCCGCACGGTTAATGGCAATTATTTGCGCGGCGCTATTGTTGGACATGGCGATTTAAATGTCCGTGAAATTATGAAGCTCGTCAAGGGATCTGGATATGATGGCTATCTAACCGTTGAATTTGAGGGAATGGAAGATTGTCAGGTTGGTACGAAGATTGGGATGGAAAATGTAAAAAGAATCTGGGATGAGGTGTAGATTTATGAAGTTGTCAAATAAAATCGGGATTATTGTGGACAGTTTAAGGCTTCCACTTCGTGAAGGTTTAAAGACAGCTAAAGAGCTGGGAGCTGACGGTGTCCAAATTTATGCTGTTGATGGTGAGATGGCTCCTGAAAATTTAACTTCTGCTGCGAGGAAGGATTTAAAAGATTACATCTCTTCATTAGGGTTAGAGATATCTGCTCTTTGCGGAGATCTCGGGGGACATGGATTTCAGGATCAGGAAATGAATCCGCAAAAAATTGAGAAATCAAAAAGAATCCTAGATTTGGCCGTTGAATTAGGAACGAATATTGTTACGACCCATATTGGGATTATCCCTGAAGATCCTGCCACTCATGTGTATGAGTCGATGCAAAAGGCGTGTGAAGAATTAGGGGTATATGCCAAAAGTTTAGATGCTTATTTTGCGATTGAAACTGGCCCGGAAACTTCCTTAAGGCTGAAGCCGTTCTTGGATACCCTTAGCACCAATGGTGTTTCTGTCAATTTTGACCCAGCGAATATGGTCATGGTAACGGGAGATGATCCAGTTGAAGGTGTTAAGCTGCTTAAGGATTATATCGTCCATACCCATGTGAAGGATGGGGTCAGATATAAATCGGTAGACCCACGTGATGTTTATGGGGCGCTGGGATATGGCGGCGGAGTGGATCATGAACAAATTGCCAAGATGGTAACCGAAGGGGAATATTTCCGTGAGCTGCCGTTAGGTGAAGGAAAGGTTGACTTCCCAAGCTATTTTGCAGCTCTAGAAGAGATTGGTTATCAAGGTTACTTAACCATTGAAAGAGAAGTAGGGACAAATCCTGTTCATGATATTCGTGAGGCCATTCGCTTTCTTCGAACATTTAAATAGGCTATTCTCAATGAAAATAATGCTCAATCAATCGTATTTACTTTCAAAAGCAACAACATTAGAGAAAAGAGCCTTTAAATAAAGAAGAAATATTTAACAAAAAGTAGCCAAGTTACTTTAGACTTGGTTATTTTTTTTGAAGAATAACAAATGAATCAAAGGATGTATATGAAGTTAAACTTCACGAAATTATCACACTTGGTTTTCAAAAATAATGATAGGAGCGAAAAAAATGACCGTTACGATCCCGCAATCTTTAATCAAGCTTATTAATCATGTAAAGGAATTTTTTCCTCATGATGAAAAACTGCAGCTCATGTTCGAAAAGTGCTTTGTTAATACGTACGAAACAACGATGAAAAAACAAGAAGATGGAAAAACATTCGTGGTTACCGGAGACATTCCAGCGATGTGGTTACGAGATTCCGCAGCACAAGTAAGACCTTATTTACTTGCAGCTGAAGAGGATAAAGAAATCGCTGATTTGCTGGAAGGGGTGATTCGCCAGCAATTTGCTTTTATCTTACACGATCCTTATGCCAACGCCTTTAATGAAACAGCAAATGGCAGAGGATATCAAACCGATCATACAAAAATGTCACCACATATTTGGGAACGGAAATACGAGATTGACTCCCTGTGCTATCCCGTTCAGTTAGCCTATTTATTCTGGAAATCGACAGGACGTACCACGCATCTGGATGAAACGTTCCAACATGTCATTGAAACGATTATCCAGGTTTGGCGGACAGAGCAGGATCATGAAAATCTTTCTTCCTACCGGTTTGAGCGTGCCGATTGCCGTCAGTCCGATACATTAATCCGCGATGGAAAAGGCGGTCGTGTTGTTCCAACTGGGATGACCTGGAGCGCTTTCCGTCCAAGTGATGATGCCTGTACCTATGGATACCTTGTTCCGGCTAATATGTTTGCGGTTGTTATTTTAGGATATGCAGCGGAAATGTGTAAGGAAGTTCTTCACCATGCTTCATTAAAAGAGGAATGCTTAAAGCTTCGTGACGAGATTCAAAAGGGGATTGAACAATATGCCAGGTTTGACCACCCGATTTACGGTGACATGTATGTGTATGAAACCGATGGTGAAGGG
The DNA here is from genome assembly GCF_030817595.1 of Neobacillus niacini. Classification (GTDB taxonomy): domain Bacteria; phylum Bacillota; class Bacilli; order Bacillales; family Cytobacillaceae; genus Neobacillus; species Neobacillus niacini_G. The sequence continues at coordinate 3,594,751 of NZ_JAUSZN010000001.1, read as the reverse complement.
CGGATCAATTTAATGGATGATGCCAATGTACCGAGCCTCCTTGCGGCGCCATATTTAGGATATCTTCCATTTGATGATTCGACGTATTTAAATACTCGTTCTTTCCTTTTAAGCAGGGATAATCCTTACTATTACGAAGGGAAATATGCGAAGGGGATCGGCAGTCCGCATACCCCTGATCATTATATTTGGCATATTGCCCTGGCGATTCAAGGTATGACAACTACCGATGAAGCACAAAAGCAAAAGATAGTGTCGTATTTTAAAAATACAGACGGCGGCACAAATTTTATGCATGAAGGCTTTAATGCCGATTGCCCTGAAGAATTTACTAGGGATTGGTTTGCATGGTCCAACACGATGTTTAGCGAGTTTGTGTTAAGTCTTACAGGAAAAGCCGTTAAAGGAAGCCCGCTTTATGACAATTTAATGAAACATAAAGCAGATTAAAAATAGTGTAGCGATAAATACCGGGCAGTTTTTGCCCGGTATGTTATTCTAAAAAAAAAGCAGGTGATTCCAATTAAAAAAGTTGTATCTGCCTTTAATAAATTATTGGTTTATCAAAAAATGATAATCGTATTTTCAATTATGATAGTTTTTCTTTATTTAACTAACTTAATTCTACTGAATTATGGAAAAAGGAGTATTGAAGATCATTATTTGAACAATGTTGTATCAAAAGTTAGTTTCTATGGGGATTTATTGAGTGAACATATTTTATTTTTGAGAACACGCCAGTTACAACTTTTTTCAGATTCCGATGTGGAAAAACTGAAATTTTTGGGAGAATTGGTTAACGGGTACGAAGAGGTTGCCTTAAACAATAGCATAAAAGAAGAACTGTATATGATTAATAATTCTAGTGAATTGGTTGTGAATAATGGAATTTTCATTGAATCATACAACCATGCAATAACTGTTAATAATTTTCAGCAAGACAAAAGTAATGAATGGGATGAAATTAGTAAGAAAATAGATAAAAGTGCACCTAGACCGCTGTATCAAATCAATCATAAAATATTTTTAATTGCAATGGATAAGAGTGAGAATGTCATTTCCTATATTCAGTTATCAGAGGATAAATTAATAGAAAAAATTGTTCCCATTATTGATGGAAAAAAAGATGCGGGTGTATTTTTAGTTGATGATGAATCGAACTCTATTATTAAAGAGTATAAAACGGATCAATCTATCATGAACGGAATTCTCCGGAATGCGGCTGTTATTCAAAAGAGGAAAATGATTAATGTTGCTCATGAAGATCCCAGTTCTTTCGTTGCTAGGATTAACCATAATCAATACCTGGTTACTGAGTATAAAATAAAATTTTTAGGTATGACTTTATATACGTACATTAATAAGAAAGAATTGTCCGGAGTATTGTCTATATTGAGCTTGGGATTTTTGATGCTAACTTTATTCTCCTTTGTCATTGTTATTTTATTCTCATGGTCTGTAAATAGAATGTTGCACAAACCACTTCATAAACTTGTACAACTATTTAAAAACTATCAAGAAAATAGTAAAAACCAATTGAATGATATAGAGTATGATGCTGAATTTTCTTATCTATATAATAGTTTCCAAGAGATGACTTACCGATTAGATCAATCGATTAAAGAAAATTATCAACAAAAAATAGAAATTCAGAACTCAGAGTTAAAACAACTTCAGTCACAAATTAATCCTCACTTCTTATATAATGGTTTTTATAGTATTTATCGTTTGAGTAAGATGAAAGATCTTCATCAGGTAACTGTCCTATCCCAGAAGTTGGCCAGTTACTATCAGTTTATTACGAAAAACGGAAATGATTACATAGAGTTAGAAAATGAATATAAACATGCAATTGACTATTGCACCATTCAAGAGATCAGATTTTCAAACAGAATTCAATTTTTTGCACCCGAATTAGAAAGTGAAACAAAATATATTTTAGTTCCGCGTCTCATTTTACAGCCCATACTCGAAAATGCATTTGAACATGCTTTTGAGAACATTAATTTGGGTGTACTTAAGATTGAAGTAAACTATGTAGAAAATGAGTTAATGATTACAATAGAGGACAATGGTAATCAACTAACTGATAAAGAATTACATCACCTTCAACAGAGATTATCAAAACCTGATGAGGAAAACGAAAAAACAGGTATTTTTAATGTATGCTCTCGTTTGAAATTAAGATACGGGAATGAAAGTGGTTTATTTGCCAGCAGAAGCAGTTTGGGAGGCTTAAAGATTTTAATGAGAATAATAAACAAAGAAGGTTAAAAAATGTATCGACTGCTTATCTTAGATGATGAACCGATTATTGTGAATGGTTTAATGCAATTATTTTCTGAAATTAACGAAGAGTTAGATATTTATCCGGCATATTCCGTTAGTGAAGCCATTAGGATTGCAAAACAAATAAAGATTGATATCGTGATCACCGATATGAGAATGCCTGAAAAAAGCGGCTTACAATTCATTGATGAGTTACAATCTCTTTGGCCTCAATGCCGCATTATCTTTCTGTCAGGATACGATAATTTTGATTATGTTTATAATGCGATGAAAAGAAACATTGATAGTTATGTATTGAAAACTGAAGATGATGAAGTGTTAATTAATGCTGTTCGAAAATCAATAAGAAGAATACAAGAAGAAAGAATGTTCCATAATTTAATTGAATTAAGTGACAGTCAGTTAAAAGATGAAATAGAGTATCCCATACAACATTTTTGGAAGAAGGAATTGCCTATTTTAGAAAGTGCTATTTCTGAAGGTAACTATAGTAAATGCATGGAGATAATGAATGAATTATTTAAAGAATTATATGACTGTAATAAAACTACAAATATCGTAAGAACTGAGTTTCTTTATTCAATCTCGCTTCTTTTAATAGGATATTTTCGCAAACATAGTTTCTATCAATATATGTTAAGTAATTTTGAAAACTTTGTTCATCGAATAATGGATAGCTTCCCAGTTATGATTACCTCTAAAGAGGATGTAATATTTCTTTTAACAAGGATATGTGATTATCAATTGATCTTAAGGAAGGAAAAGAATCATAATTTAATTTTTAGTGTAAATGAATATATTAAAGAAAACATATCAGGAGATTTATCCCTAACATCTATAGCAAAATCTGTATACTTAAATCCCTCCTATCTATCAAGATTTTATAAAGAGCAGACAGGAATTAATATCTCTGATTTTATCAATCAGTTAAAGCTAGACAAAGCAAAATATTATTTAGGTGAAACTGAAATTTATATCCAAACCATTGCAAGTAAGCTAGGTTTTAATTCCCCCTCTTATTTCACACTATTTTTCAAAAAAAATGTTAATATATCTCCTCAAGATTATAGGGAACAATCGAGGAAAAAGTAAACAAAATATAAGCAAGTAAATACCGTATTATTGTAAGCGTTTACCACCCGGATTTATAATATTAATAGATAGAATTTTTCAAAAAATGAAAATAAGGGTGGAGATAAAAGTGAAGAATAAGTTTTCTCTCGTTTTCTTAGTGCTCTTAATGGTTATCGGAACCACATTGGCTGCCTGCAGCAAAGAAACTAGTTCCGAAGATCATAAAAAAGAGCCTGTTTCTGGGGATAAAGATCCGTTAGGGAAATACAAGAGCCCTATCACAGTTACTGAGGTACTTGGGTATGGAAAACCTGAAGATTCTAAAACCAAGAAGGGTGTTACACCGCAAACAAACGGATATGTTAAAAAACTAAAAGAAATGCTTAATATCGATGTAAAATATGACTGGACAGTAGCGAACGAACAGTTCGAACAGAAATTTTCCCTAGCCGTTGCATCTGGTGATTTACCCGATATTATGGCGATTGACATGACACAATTCGAGAAGTTCAAGAAACAGGGGATTTTAAGTGACTTAACAGATTCATACAATGATTATGCCTCTGATGAGATTAAGAGTTTTATGGAATTTGACGGAGGAAAAACCTTAGATCTATTCAAGCAGGATGGGAAAATTTTAGGGATACCAAGCTTTGAGGATCCGTATATGTCCACGCAGTTTCTTTGGATAAGGAAAGATTGGTTAAATAAATTAAATTTAAGCGTCCCGGAGAGTCTGGAAGATTTACAAAAGGTGGCACAAGCGTTTGTCGATAAAGATCCAGATGGAAATGGGAAAAAGGATACTTATGGGGTTGCATTCAATAAGGAATTAATTTCATGGGGATTCGATACAAGAGGACTCTTCTATACGATGGGGGCATATCCCGATGCTTGGGTCAAAGGGAAAGATGGTAAATTAGTTCCTGGTGAAACCCAACCTGAGACTAAAGAAACCTTACAATTAATGAATTCTTGGTATAAATCAGGAATAATAGATAAAGAATTTGCATTAAAAGATACTGACAAGGTTGTAGAGGATATCGTTGCCGGTAAGGTTGGGATTTCATTTGGTGAATGGTGGTATCCAAATTGGCCTCTTAATATAACAAAAGAACAAAATCCAAACACGGATTGGGTTCCAGTTGAACTTCCAACATATAAAGGTGAACAAACAAAATCTCTTATCCCTTCATTAAGACTAGGTCAGGTAATAGTTGTGAGGAAAGGATTTGAACATCCTGAAGCCGCTATCAAGATGATTAATTTCTATCAGGAGTTGCAGAAACCAAAATATAGTGAAGAAATTAAAGCGGAAAATGGATATGTATATAATTGGTATCAACCACGAATTTATAAGCCGGATGATTTTAAACAAGCATATCAGGAAGTTAATCAGGCTTTAGATAATAAGGCTGAAAAAATTGACTCTACTCATCCAACATCCATAAACCTGTTTGAAGTGGCAAATAATTATCTCGACGGTGACCAATCAAAATGGGGAATGTATTTTAGTCGAGTCTCAAAAGATGGTGGTTGGGGAACTGTCGAGAGAATTCGCGAAAAGGGAAATGTAGTTGTTAATGAATTTTCCGGCAGTCCAACTGAAACGATGATTTCAAAAGGTGGTTCCTTGGCAAAAATGAGGGACGAAACCTATATCAAAATGATTATGGGGTCTGAGCCGGTAGAAAAGTTTGATGAATTTGTAAAGAGTTGGAATGCATTAGGCGGTAAAAAAATTACTGATGAAGTTAATGAATGGTACAAAGAACATAACTAAAGAGAATATAATTTCAAATTGAATAAAGGGGGATTCTTTCCCCTTTATTCAATTTATAAAGAGAAAGCGGGTGAAACAATGGAAAAAAAACTATCTGATCATAAACAAACTATTAACATTTTGCAAAGAATGAAGGCAAACAGCTCATTGGAAAGAAAACTTTCATTTAAAGAACAATTTATTAAAGAAATACCAATGCATATAATGCTCATTCCTGCAGTTATTTTAACGTTAATTTATTCTTATGGCCCTATGGTTGGAATCGTAATGGCATTTCAGGATTTTCAGCCTTATTTAGGTTTTTCGAAGTCATCATGGGTAGGATTGGATAATTTTAAGTATATATTTAATCTGCCTGATTTTGGACAAATCCTTTATAATACTTTTCTCATATCCGTCTGGAAGGTGATATTGGGTCTTATTGTACCTCTGGTGTTAGCATTATTATTGAACGAGGTAAGAAAGGTATTATTTTCCCGAGTTATTCAGACTAGTGTTTTTCTTCCCTATTTTTTATCATGGGCTGTTTTGGGGGGAGTAATATTTGAGTTATTTTCCTTAAATGGTCCAATAAATTCAATACTTGGGTTCTTCCATATTGATCCAATTATGTTCATGGGAAGTAATGGGTGGTTTAGATCTATTATCATTGGTTCTGATGTATGGAAAGGGATGGGCTATAATATGATTATTTTCTTGGCAGCCATTGTAGGAATTAATCCAAGCTTGTATGAAGCAGCTGAAGTAGATGGCGCTAATAGATGGAAGCAAACGATTCATATAACTCTTCCCGGGATGTTGCCAATGATCATTTTATTAACGACATTAAGTATTGGTGGAATATTAAATGCCGGTTTTGACCAAATACTCATATTATATAATCCAACGGTTTATCAAGGTGCGGATGTAATCGATACATTTGTCTACAGACTTGGATTATTTGATCAACAGTATTCGGCAGCAGCGGCAATTGGACTTTTTAAATCAGTAATATCTCTAGGTTTGGTTGGATTGTCATATTATTTAGCTTATAAATTTACAGATTATCGAATTTTTTGATTATAGAATTGGGGTGATTTTGTGTTTTATAAGAAGACTCGCGGACAGAAAATATTTGATGTTACAAATATGTGTTTTTTAATCTTTGTTACATTGTTAGGCGTCCTTCCTTTTGTTCATTTATTAGCAGTTTCGTTAAGTTCGAATAGTGCAGCAGTTGCTGGGGAGGTTTTTTTTCTCCCGGTAGATTTTACAACTGCCTCTTATCAATTTTTGGCTGAAAATTCCGACTTTTTTATTTCGCTATGGATTACAGTTAAAAGAGTTGTACTAGGGACAATCATTAATCTGTTCTTGGTGATCATCACTGCATATCCCTTATCACGAAAAAATAAGGAGTTTCGCTTCAGGACTATCTATGTATGGTTTTTCGCGATTACCATGTTTTTTGGCGGGGGATTAATACCTACATATATGGTAGTTAAAGAAACAGGATTACTTGATACAATTTGGGCATTGATCCTGCCTGGAGCACTGAATGTTTTTTATATGGTCATGTTATTAAACTTCTTTCGAAACATTCCCAAAGATTTAGATGAAGCCGCTATTATCGATGGGGCAGGTCACTGGACGTTGTTATTTAAGATTTATTTGCCTATCTCTTTGCCCGCTATTGCAACAATATTATTATTTATAGTTGTTGGTCACTGGAATTCCTGGTTTGATGGTATCTTATATATGAATTCGCCGGAAAATTATCCTTTGCAATCCTATCTATCTACATTAATTACATCCATTAATGTACAAGCGATATCTGTCGAGGATTTAAGCAAACTTCAAGAAATGGGGTCAAAAACGTTAAGGACCGCACAGATTTTCATGGGAATATTGCCGGTACTGCTTGTTTATCCATTTTTACAAAAGTATTTCATTAAAGGTATTACGATTGGCAGTGTAAAAGAATAAACCTTTTCAATGATAATAAGATTGTAAGTAAACAAAAATGCTGTGATGAGGTGTAATATGGCAGACGATTATGTATTTGAAAGCATCGATAGAATTGAGATCGTTGATCGAGAAAAGGATATGCCTAATTTGCTAATGTTAAAGATTCCAATATCAGGGTATACAAAAAGACGATTCATTGCAAAAGCTGTATTAAAGAATAAAACTAAAATAAATTTACAACATATTACTTGGTCCCTCCATCCAAAGGTGCAAGGAATATCAATTGACAAAGAAGGGTTGTTAATTATTGAGCCTGAAGCTGAAGCTGCTACTTTTAGTGTCGTTGCAAAGTATACAAAGGATCGGGGTATATTTGGAATGACCAAAGTGAAGACGTTTCATACTTCAGGTAAAGATACTCCACCTAATCCGTTAGAAAAGGCGGGGTGGAAGCTTTACTTTAATGATGACTTTGACAGCGGAATCTTAAATCGTTCCGTCTGGGTAAATCAATATTTAAGGAATTGGTCTGATGATGTTCAATCAAAAACAAACTATATATTCGAAGACAGTGTAATCATCATAAGGGCTGATACTGATTCAAAGCAATGGAGTCCATTTGATCGAAATGAAAATTCAAGTATTACTTCTTTTGAAAAGACCTATCTTCATAGATTTGGAGAAAATAAAAACGAATTTAGTAGAATTATTCCTGAATACGATGGTTTAGCAACAAAGTATGGTTATTTTGAAATTCGCGCCAAATTGCCTGATACAGGAGATGGAAGCCATGTGGCTTGGTGGATGATTGGTGTACAGGATGACCAAAATATTAATCCGCAAATAGATGACCCTACGGTTACTGATGTGCGTTCATCTAATGAAACAGGTGAAGTCGATATTATAGAAATTGGTTTGAACGATTTAACTTCATGGAGACCAGTTATACATGCAAATGGAAGTACCTGCCTGGAGTACTTGCATGTACCTGAAACGAAACTTAAATTTGATCCTGGTAATGAGTTTCATATTTATGGATATGAATGGGATGAAAATGGTACTAAATTTTATGTTGATAATCAGTTAGTTAAGGCCACTAATCGTACGTTTGATTATAGAATGATGACTTTCTTAGGATTATATCCTCAAGGGGGGATGGGTAAAGCAAATAAAATTTTCCCAAAGGAATTTACAATCGATTATTTTAGAATTTACAAAAAAGATGAACCTGTAAAAGCAAATGACATTATATTCGATAAATCTGAAATGCCTCATTCAATTGAAAAACCTACTGGTTCGATAAAAAAGACATTCCAGTTAAAAGCAATCGTTCTGGATCAATTTGACAAACCATTACGAGATGTACCCCTGTTTTGGCAATTCTCAGATTTCATTTCAGGAGAGAAATCAAAAGAAATTCCAGGGGCGTCCATTGATAAAGAGACTGGTAAAATTACCATAACCAATCAAGTGTATAAGGAAGCGGATCTATTTATAACCTCGAAAGTGAAATCTAATCCAAAAGTTAAGAAGGTTTTTCATGTAAAAGTGTCTGATGAACCATCAAGGACTCAGTTTGTCCAAATTGTTCCACATAATAAACTTGTGGAAATTGAGAAACCTGCGGGAACACGGGTAATAGAAACAAAATTTACTGCAAAACTAATGGATCAATATGGAAAGACAATGGATGGAAATTTAAGGTGGCAACTGGCGGAAGGAACCACTATCTTGGATACATTAAGTTCGGAAGGTATTTCTATTCATCCCGAGAACGGTGTGTTGAATGTAACTAGCTCAGTAAAAGACAGTAGATATATATTTGTTCAAGCGATATCGGATTTTCAAGCAAAAGAGAAAAATGGCAGGTATATACTGGATAATACTATTTATGGACAACAATTAATCAAACTAGTAAAGGGAAATGAATAAAATAAGTCCACGGAAGAAGGTGCAGTATGTCATCATTAACCTATAATCAACAATCATTTTTATTGGATGGCAAAGAAATTCGCTTACTAAGCGGGGCCATGCATTATTTTAGAACAGTGCCGGAATACTGGGAAGACCGTTTAATTAAATTAAAAGAATGCGGCTTTAATACGGTGGAAACATATGTTGCCTGGAATTTACATGAACCGGAGGAAGGGCAATTTGTCTTTGAGGGCATCGCTGATATTGAGCGTTTCATAAGAACTGCTGAAAAGGTAGGTTTTCATGTTATTGTTAGACCCGGTCCGTATATCTGTGCAGAGTGGGAATTTGGCGGTTTTCCTTATTGGCTAATGACAGTGCCTAATATAAAATTACGCTGTTTCAATAAACCGTATCTGGAAAAAGTAGATGCATATTTCGATGTACTATTTGAACGTTTACGGCCGCTGTTATATTCAAATGGGGGACCAATTATTGCATTACAAATCGAAAATGAGTACGGTAGTTTTGGGAATGATCAAAAATATTTGCAATATATGCATGACAGCGTTAAAAAAAGAGTCGGTAATGAGCTTCTCTTCACTTCTGATGGGCCTGCACCAAGCATGTTACATGGAGGGATGATTAAAGATGTGTTGGAAACCGTAAACTTTGGATCCCGGGCGGAATCAGCGTTTGAACAATTAAAACGCCATCAGCCGAGCGCTCCGTTAATGTGTATGGAATTTTGGCATGGCTGGTTTGATCATTGGGGTGAGGAGCATCACACAAGATCATCAGAAAGTGTTGTAGAGACTTTAGAGGAAATATTGCAGAAAAATGCCTCAGTAAATTTCTATATGGCTCATGGCGGGACAAATTTTGGCTTTTTCAATGGAGCAAATCATAATGAAGCAATCTATCAACCTACCATTACCAGCTATGATTATGATGGCTTATTAACAGAATCGGGAGATGTTACAGACAAATTCCTTGCTGTACGTAAAGTATTTGAAAAATACATTGATTTGCCCGAGATGAAATTACCGGCTCCTACACTGAAAAAACAATACGGAGAGATCCAATTTACGGAACGTGCAGCATTGCTTGATTCGTTGAAGCAACTTTCTAATCCAAAGCAGAGCCAAACGCCTTTAACAATGGAAGAGTATGGGCAGGCTTATGGATTTATTGTCTATGAAACAGTTATTAAGGGTGCTTACGGTAAGCAAACATTGACAGTTCAAGATGTTCATGATCGCGGTCAGATTTATTTGAATGGTGAATTTGTTGGATTAGTCGAGCGAATAGGCGGTTGCTCCCATATTGATGTTGATATCACTGAGGGAGAAACAAAACTGCAGATCATAGTAGAAAATATGGGACGTATTAATTATGGGCCATTCCTTGTGGATTATAAAGGAATCACAGAAGGTGTAAGATTAGGCAACCAATTTTTGTTTGATTGGACAGTACATCCTTTACCTTTAAATGATTTAAGCCAATTGAAGTTCACTTGTGAAGAGGCGAAAGAAAATCATCCATATTTCCATCGAGGTCTATTGAAAGTAAATGAAGTGGCAGATACTTTCATAGATTTATCTGAATGGACGAAAGGTGTTGTCTTTGTGAATGGGCATAATCTTGGCCGTTATTGGGAGATAGGTCCACAGCAAACATTATATGTTCCAGCTCCATTTTTGCATCTGGGAGTAAATGAAATTGTGGTACTTGAATTACATGGCCATCAAGAAAGTGCAAGGTTTGTTGATAAACCTGATTTAGGATAATGCATTTACAAAATGTATCAAAGAGTGAATACAAGCATGAAAACATTTAATGGTTGGTTTCAATATGCGCTATATGAGCATGTATCAAACGATGAAAGAGATTATCGACTCGGGTGTAATTGGCGACCTTAAAGCCGTTTGGGTAAGGCATTTTGTCGGGTTAGGCGGCTATTACTACGATCATGACTGGCATGGACCGCCAAAAACACTACCTCACTGCTGCTGCCAATTTAGGTGCCAGTCACGCTGAGTGCTTTATTCGATGTGAGGGACATGGAAGATCATCTATTATTTCAACTCTACTGTATATGAAAATTTATCACCTCTAGCGATTGAAGCAGTATATTCAATAATGGAATCGTGCTCATAGGTTGTACGCTCAAGCATGAGGCTGGGGGTATTTTCAATTATTTGAAGATATTCAGCTTCAATCGATCGTGTGGATACTGCTTTGAACGTTTCCGTCGCCCTGGTAATCGTTACCTTATAAGATTCACGGAAAATTTCATACATCGGCTTATTTTCTAACTGATTTTTTGTTAAATTTTCAAAACGAGAGACCGGGAGGTAAGAAGTTTCATAAAGCATTGGTTCATCATCTGCTAATCGCAGCCTGGTCACTTTATATACATTTGAATTTTCTGGTAAGTTCATTTTTTTTGCAATGTTATCCTCACAAATAATCCGTTCGAAGGAGAGTATTTGGGTAGAGGGTTTTTTTCTTGCTTTCTTCATTTCTTCGGTAAAACTATAAAATTGGACTAGGCTTTGATTATATATTTTGGGAGAGACAAAGCTTCCCTTCCCATGTACTTTATAAATATATCCATCCCGTTCTAAAGATTGCATGGTTTGGCGGACTGTGGTCCGGCTAACCTTATATAATTCACAGAGTTCTCTTTCAGATGGCAGCTTTTCATACTCTTTCAGTTCTCCAAGTTCAATTTTTTCGAGGAGGGTATCCATCAATTGAAAATATAGGGGTAATCTTGGATCTTTAATCATCATATATTACTCCTTATTCTGTTAATTTAATCTATTTTCGAATACACTAATTATACATTGAAAGACTTTAGTATTCCATTCTCATTCTGTAAAGTCAGAAAATTAGCGCAGTAAAAAAGAGCGATGTCTTAAAAATGACATTGCTCTTTTTCACTAATGTACTGCTTTACCTATTATTTTTTCTCTTCTCTCACTAGCCAGATCTCAGTCTTAGGTTTAGGCAGATGTAACGATTCAATGAGGGCTTGAGTATTGTTCGAACAGTAAATTCCCCATTTGGAAAAATAGTCTACCAGATTTTCTCCAGCTGTTTTGGAAGCAATCGTCACAAAAGTATCGATCATTTGCTGATTTGTTGCTGGGAGGCGATCATCTGGCATCTCTCTATAAGTTGTAAAGATGCTCGTAAAAAAGTCCCAACCATAAACCATTCTAAGCTGCTGGAACATAACGAGTCTTTCAAAGTTTCCTAATTGCTTGTAAAGCTTATCAGGATTTGAATCCATGACAAATTCTAAAGCTCTGTCATATGAGTCTTTTCCATTGGTTTCGACCAATAGACGTGAGGGGTTATTGAATTTTTCTTGTGTAAGAAGGGAGAAAAGATTGACTGTCACTTCTCCAAGATCTCCCCAAGTCCACGGGGCCTGCTGATACTCATGTCCGATTTCATGCCAGAATCCCCAAGCATTATTTTTGATATAGGATTCATCCAGTATGGAAGCCGCATAATTAGTGGAACCATATTCAATTGGCACCATGATAGGATATCCAGCATGCATTAATCCGCCTTTAATTTGTTTATCCAAAACAATACGGAAGGGGATCGGATATCTTTTATTTGGCATTTCTTTTTGTGTATCCAGCCCTGCGAGTCGATCATAATCCGTAATAATATCATCCCATAGTGACATGATTCGCCCGGGATCTTCCAGTTCCAATAAGTATTCAGATGGAAGGGTTATAATGAGTTTTTCTCCTTTTAATTCACCGAACGGGGCAGTGGCACCTCTTGCCTTTATTTTTTGCCATTCTTGTTCGGTGGTCTTCCCAATTTCGTAGTAGGGTGCTTCGATGGCACCGCTTATGGAAAAATCCGCTTGCTGATCGGGAGTATTAGTCATCATGGGAATAAAATAAATTAAACCACCGTATGGGCTGCTGACCACATTGGTTCCAGGAGTGAGTTTTTTAAAGTGAACAATATTCGGCACCCTTTTCCACTCTGACAATCCATTTAATTCATCATCGTGTGAGCCAATTTGGACACTAACATTTTCAACACCTTTAGGTACTTTAATGGTTATGTCTTTTCCTGGAGGTGCATACAGCCCAGTGCTCATCCAGTTTTTGCTTGGTAAAGCACGAGTGTACATAAGGTCAGGGTTTCCCAAATTAATAGATATTTTTTTGTCCTGAACAGGTTGTGCCGTTTCAGACACTTTTCCTGGAAATTCATCAGCATAAGGTGACGTTTCATTTCCTGCATCAATGGTGAAATGAGTAAATTGAAAGTTTAATAAAGAATTACGATAGGGCATTTCTCCCTTTTTAATAGGAAACTGAACTTTACCATATGTGGCAGCTTCTTTAATCGCCCAATCATACAGTGGAGAATCTTTTGTGATGGTTTCCAGGGTTTCGGTTAAGACACTTAGTAAAAGGTTTTTCTTTTTTTCGTTATCTGTACCAGCAGGGCCAAGATTAATATCTTCATAGCCTAAAACGCCATCCTCAATTTCCTTTCCTTGTTTTAGTCGATTTAAAAAGTGATTTTCCTTAATGGTATCGGGAGTTATATGATTTAACGTTCCTGATGAATTGGTTTTTATATTAAGCAGAGATAAACCAGTCCTATTTAACAGATTCTGGACAGGGTAATGCTCGCTAATCCGGATTCCTCTCCAGTTTCCGAGCGTTGCTCTTTTTTCTACAGGTGTATTTCTTGTAATGCCTTCTAGATTACCACCGTTAATAGAGGCAATAATATTGCCGCCTTGATGTATATATTTTTCAAGAATAGGAATTTCACTTTCTTTAACAGATTCATCGATCAAAGCAACTGTATATTTATTGGGGTTTAACGTGCTTCTGTCCCATTTGTCTACTTTAACGACTTCTAAGGGAAGAGAAGGGTCAATCGTTAAATCCTCTGAAGTCGTAATCAATTTTAACGTCTTGTTAGTTGTTAACGCTTCTTCATATCTTCCTGTATATTTTGTTCCCTTTCCATTATTAATAACAGATTCCTCAGTTAACCACAGTAGTAGATTACGAGAGAGCAAGCTTAGCGGCTCCGTATTATTTTGTAAAGAAAAATATCTTTGATCACCTGATAACACAATTTTTCCATCCCCGTACCGGGATACTGCCATATTGGGGATTGCATCTGGGACAATAACAGGAAAAGCATCTTCACCAATTGCAGCCACACCTCCGCTCCCAGAAACAACAGGGATTCCATCTAAATCTTTTATAAAAAAATGGTAGTCTTCCTCCACTGAATGGGCTGTAGCCACACTTGTCTGGATGGGAGACTGAACTTCTGCAGCACCTGATGCTGGAACAGTTGCCGCAGCTAAGAAGAGAAGGGAAAAGCATGAATACATCATTTTCTTAACTTGGGGTATCATTTTTTCACCACTTTCATTTTTTTTCATAAGTAGTCCGATAGGATAAGCTATCGACTCTACTTATGAAATGATTGATTTTATTGGTTACTCGTATTCTCTTAATGTCTCAACAGCAACCTCAGGTTCTGGTAGATTTAGAGCATTCACCTTTTGAATTCCTTCCTCTGTAAGACTCCAACCCCACTTCTGGTAAAAAGAAACAAGGTTTTTGCCGGCTATTTTAGAAGTCATAAATAAAAGCATATCTTTCTTCTGCTGGTCTGTTGTTGGAAGCGTACTGCTATCAAGCTCACGATAGGCTTGATGCAATTTTGTATAGAAGTCCCAGCCATATGCCAATTGAAGCTGTTTAAAGAATACCAGCTGATCCATCCCATCCAAGTTTGTAAATTTCTTCGAAGGGGAAGGATTGGCAATAAATTCAAAGGCTCTATCATAATGGGATTTCCCATCTGCACTTTTTTGGAGCAGCCTTTGAACCTCCGTAAATTTTTCCTGGATATAAAGAGTATAGATATTTACAGAGACTTCTGTAATATCTCCCCACTTCCAAGGGTTTTGCTGGTATTCATGACCCATTTCGTGCCAGAACCCCCATCCTCTAACCAATGCCAATTCTGGATCGACTACATGGGAAGCAGCTGGGTCAATTGGAATCATCATCGGGTATCCTGCATGCATATAGCCTGCGCTAATCTGAACATCTGCCACATATCGGTGCTGTCTATCGAGACCTCTATGAGGGACAGGTAATTCAGGTGAGATACCGACAAAAGTATTGTAGCTGGCTGTAATGTTATCCCACTGTTCTACGAGTGCTGCCGGGTCCTTTATTGTTAATAAAGACTCCTTTGGTAATGTGAAAATAACGTGCTCGCCTACGAGTTCGCCCCAAGGTGCCGGGTTGTTCTTAACGGTATTGTGCCACTCTTCATTCGATGTTTGTCCCTTTACAAAGGTAGGGGACGAAACGGCACCGCTTATATTTATAGAAGATTTTGTATTCGCTTTTGCTTTTTTAGGAATGAGATAAATAAGGCCCCCATAAGGGCTTTTTATTTGATTTGTCCCAGGCTCAAGCTTTTGTTGCAAGGCGACCACCGGCATACGGCTCCAGGTAGGTTTTCCTGTTAATACATCAGTGTGGGAACCGACTTGAACATACAAATCCTCTATTCCTTCTGGGACATCAATAGTGATCATGCCTCCTGCAGGGGCATAAAGACCTGTACTGATCCAGTTCCCTGGGGGATATGCCATTCTTAAGTGGCTAAGATCCTCATAATCAAAATCGACCTGTATTTCTTTGTTAGTGATCAAAGGTGCATCCTGTGGAACTGGACCAGGAAAATGGTCGGCATACGGTGATTTTTCCCCATTTGGGTCTAAGGTTGCTTCGTTCACTTGATAGGCTAAAAGTGCACTTGAATAGGGGTAATCGCTCTTAATAAAAGGCCATGTGACTGTAAGCTGGTTTAAATCAGACAGTACTTTCTCCTGAAGAGGGTGGCCATCTATTAAGCCGGCGATGGTTCCACTGACAATTTGAGCAATAATTTCTTTCTTTTTCGTTGATGTTGCTCCTTCAGGACCAATATCAAGGGTGCTGACATCCAATGTTCCATTTTCAATCGCCTTTGCTTTATCAATAAGTGCGGGAACATAATAATTTTGTGTTTTTTCATAGGAGAAAGGTGGCAGTGTTGCTGTCTTTGTGGTTGCTGTAATATTTGTTAGCGATAGGCCGACTTCATTGAGGAACTTTTGAATTCCGTAATCGGAAATGTTTGGCTTACTGTTTTCATTCGCCATCCATTCTTTCGGATAACCTTCCATTACCCAGCCTTTTTCTCCAAAGATGACCGCTCCTCCCTGCTTCACATAATTAAGCAATGCTAGAACTTCTTTGTCTGATAAAGGCTGATGGAAATTATTAACGTAAACAACCTGGTGTTTTAACGGGTGTAAATGAATGGATAAGAAATTATCTACGTGTTTTAACTCTATTGGCAAATCGGGACTGACTGGGATTTCTCTATTTGTCACCATCGTAATTTTCCCTTTGCCTTTTAAAGCATCCTCGTAGGTTAAATGAGGGGGCAGGACTTTATCCTTATCTGTCACCCATTTTAATATGTTACTAGCAACAGCTGTTTTTGTTGAATCCGTATTTGTAAAATCAAAATACTCACTCATACCCGCTGCAACTACTCTACCTTTACCAAATCTAGCCGCACCAAGAATGGGAACCGTTTCGGGATTAATCGCAACAGCAAAGGCATTCTCGCCGATGATACTTACACCACCTGCATGAGAACTGGAGTAACTAGGAAATCCTTGTAACCCATTATAGAACTTTGCCAAATCGTTTTTTATCTGTTCCTGAGTAGACTCGCTCATTTCCTCCGCTTCTACAGTGCTTAATGCCTGTACTTCATTGTTGGCAAGGGGAACAATAGTGGAGCTTACAGCTAGACCACCGGCGAGCAGTACTGTTATTATATTTTTTTTCACGTTATACCCTCCTCTTACATTTGTAATGTTGTAATGATGTTACTACCAGTAAAGACGTCATAATTGACTCAAGATGAAAGAATGATAGGGTAACCTGAAGAATAGTATTCTAGTAAGTTTTTCTTATGGATGTTATGATATAATTACCAGTAACTTCAACTCAGCACCCAAATCGTTAATGAAAAGCAACTTACTATTTTATCAATGAACCCTCCTCTGTTACTTTTTTTTGTAAGTGTTTTCACTGTAAACTAAGTTAACATCATCAATTGCGGAAATCAATTCTAAATTTTCAAAAAATACAAAATGGTAAATTCCGCCTATTTCTCTTTAGTACGTATTCTACATATTTTCGTGAAAAGGCGGCACTTTAAGGGAAATCTGACAGTTCGTTACGTTAATAATATTTAGGAGGTAAAAATGAAAAGAAGAAAATTATTTTGGCAGATGCTGATGTACTTCGGTATTTTTATTATCTTATTTTCTTCCGTTACCACCTTCCTTTTATACAAGGACAGCAGTGAAGTGTACCAAAAGGAGCGAAGCCAGCATCAGAAAATCTTGCTGGAGCAGGCAAAAAAAAGTATTGATACAAGAATCCAGGTAGCTTTTAATGCTCTGATGCAATTGCAAAATAGCCAGGAATTTAAAGATTACATTAGTCCAAATCAAAAAGAAGACTATTATTACCGAATGCTGCAAGTGTTGAAACAGTTGAAAATCAATAATTCTGCATTTGCTAATTTTGAATATAAAAGTGGGATCCTGAATCTTGCAGATAACGTAGTCGTCACACAAGATTCAACCATGAACAGAGAAATGTTCTTTAAGGAATTAGGATTTTCTAAGAAGAATATTGCAGGATTAGAGAATTATGTACATAAATCAACTCCGCAATATGGCAAACATCAAGTCATGATCCTATCGAACGAAAATAATAGTGATTATTTGACTCTAATTAAAAAGGAAACAAGTTTTAATAACGTAGAAACATTGTTCTTTATTTCCTTTTATGTAAAAAGCTTTTTTTCCTTTGTGGAAGGAAAGGGCAAGGAAGGCTTTGGCCTGGTAACAAAGGATGAAATAAAATATTTGCAGACCGACTTAGAATCCGGCAAGGTGGAGGACATCCTTGAACCTAAGGAATTAGCTAAATTGGATGAGCTTAGTTTTGAACACGGCTCTATCACGACGGGAAAGGCTGGATACGATATTCATCTTACGCAATCTGAAATTCTCAGTAATTTAAATTATGTTTATTTTTCTCCAAAACCAGCTTCGATTGCAGCGATGAAAGAGGTGTATGTAAAAGCCTTTATGATCGGACTTTCGTTGTTAGCAGCAGGAATACTATTAGCAACTTATTTTGTGAATCGAACGTATCGGCCGATCCAACATATCATACATCATTTGTCCCAATACCAAAAATATGAAGGGAATGATGAACTTTCCTTTATAAAAAGTACGACCGATCAAATTAGCACCATGAATGAAAATCTAAAGCAAACCATCGAGCTTAATAAGCTGCCGCTCAAACAGCAATTCCTCAATGAATTGGTTTTAGGACCCATGAATCCAAAAGAGCTTACAGAGAAATTAAACCGCTTTCACCTAAAAGTCAAACAGGAGAATTTGAAGGTCATCATGATTGAGGTCGATTCCAATGTCGTACTTCATGAAAGACTTTCTAAAGAGGGGATCTTGTCGGTAAAGCAGCAGATCCTTGGCATTCTTATTAAAGAAATTGAGCCGATGTTTGCCTGTGAATTATTTGAATATGGCTATGAGAAAATCGTGCTGATCATTCATCAGGAAGATGTGGAAAATATTGTTTCAAAACTGGAACTATTATTCTCGACGATGAACAAAGAATTAGAGCTTAATATTATTACAGCTGTTGGCCAGCCTGTTGCAAAATTGGAAAATATCTATCATTCATTTGAAAGTGCGCTGAAAATTTTAGAGAGTAAATTCGCCTTGGAGCGGAACACAGTCCTCTCATACGAGGATTTTAAATATTTGGATCAGAACAACTTTTATTTTCCGTTTGAAGTCGAACGGAGCTTAATTCAGCTAGGTGTTCAGGGAAACATTGAAAAAGCGGAAATAATCCTGAATCGTGTTCTTGAAGAAAATTTACATTCTAAGAAACTGACAAAGAATGCGCTTTCCCAATTTGTGTTTGCAATCAGAGGGACGATAAACCGAATATTGCAGGCGGCCAATAAAACATCGAAAGAGATTTTCGGTAATGAAATTTCCACCTTTCATTTTGAGCTTCAGCAAATTCATGATAAAGACCAATTAGAAGAGAGAATCCGTTTGATCTTTTCTGTGCTGTTAACTCAAATCAGTACGACGGAGAGTAAGGAAGAAACGTCGATAGCGACGAAATTTTTGAATTATATTCAGCAAAACTATGAAAAAGATATTTCTCTCCATGATCTCGCCGATGAATTTGGGTTGTCTTCCAGCTATATCAGTACCATTTTTAAAAATCATACAGGTGAAAATTATAAAGATTACTTGAATAAATACCGAATATTAAAAGCACAAGAAATTTTAGAAAACAGAGAGGTAAAAATAAAGGAACTGGCCGGAATGGTAGGCTTCAACAATGTAAACACATTCATCCGTACATTTAAGAGATATGTAGGACTACCGCCGGGACAATATGAAAAAAGTAGTTAATTTTTTGGCATGGACCGGATCTAATCATCCGGATCATGCCTTTTTTTTAGATATATTGCTTTACACAGTAAAAATTGGTGAAATAAGTATATTCAATTATTACGAGCATCTACAAATCTTTCAAAATAGAAGGTAACAAAACCGCAACAGCACTTGATTGTTCTGAATTGGATGAATATTCGGGTATACACCTTGAAAAATGAAGATAGAAACCTGACGCTTAGTTTTTTATGATGAGAATTAACAGAGAGAAGGAGGGGGATTTTCATTTGGATAAAAGAGAGCGCATTCACTGGAAGTAAACGCAGGAAGGATGGTTGAAAGTTGAATAGTCCATTGTCAGAAGTAAAAGAAACGATTGTTCCAGCAAAACGATCGCACCTTGCAGTGAAGCTGCAGGCAGCAAAAACGATTATCTGGCGCGATAAATACCTCTATTTAATGTTAATTCCATTTATTCTATGGTATTTAATTTTCGCCTACAAGCCGATGTACGGATTGCAAATTGCGTTTAAAGATTATAGCTTATTTAAGGGGATTTCAGGAAGTCCCTGGGTTGGTTTTGAAAACTTTGAACGTTTTTTCCAGAGTGAGTATTTTATCAGAAACCTAGTGAATACTTTTATGATCAATTTTTGGGGATTAATTTTTGCTTTCCCGGCACCCATTATTCTCGCATTACTGTTAAATGAAGTAAAGAATATGATGTTTAAAAAGACAGTGCAGACGATTACTTATCTTCCACACTTTATTTCGGTTGTCATCATCGCAGGGATTGTTACCAATTTTCTGGCGCCAACGAATGGAATTGTTAATATTTTTATTGAAAAATTTGGCGGCGAGAAAATTAACTTTCTCGCGATGCCGGAATTCTTTCGCACCATCTATATTGGTTCGATGCAGATATGGAAGGATGTAGGCTATAGTGCCATTATTTATTTAGCGGCCATTGCCGGCATCAATCCTGCCCTTTATGAGGCGGCAAAAATGGATGGGGCGAACAGGTGGAAGCAAGTGTGGCACATCACCCTTCCAGGCATGCTGCCAACGATTATGATATTACTAATCTTAAATCTAGGCAGCTTTCTAGAAGTAGGCTATGAATCAATTATCCTGTTATACCAGCCAGCTACCTATGAAACGGCCGATGTGATTAACACGTATGTCTACCGGGCAGGTCTTCAAGGCGGAAACTATGAGGTAGGGGCAGCGGCCGGTTTGTTTAATTCGGTGGTAAGCTTGATATTAGTAGTTGTAGCCAACCAATTAAGTAAAAAAATGACTAACATTGGATTATGGTAGGTGATAAGATGAAGCAATCCTTTTCTGATAAACTATCTTCGGGCTTTATTGCAGTAATTTTAATTATGCTTTCAGCTGTCTGCCTGTATCCCTTTGTATACGTCCTTTCCGCTTCATTTAGTTCAGGCAGTGCAGTCATCACGGGAGAAGTGTTACTGTTTCCAAAGGACATCACACTTGATTCCTATAAATCTATTTTGGCGAAAGATGGGTTATGGCAGGCTTATGGCAATACCGTTTTCTATACCGTAGTCGGTACTGCGTTTAGTATATTGTTGACCATTTGCGGAGCCTATCCCCTGTCGAAAAGCAGGCTTGTGGGCAGGACCTTTGTCGCCTTTTTTATCGCGTTTACCTTGTGGTTTGGTGCGGGGCTTATTCCAACTTACTTGAATTTTAAGGAATTGGGGTTACTGGACACAAGGACAAGCATCATTGTCGGATTTGCTGTTTCGGCCTTTCTGGTCATTCTCTTAAGAACCTTTTTTCAATCCATTCCTGATTCATTAGAGGAATCGGCTAAAATGGACGGTGCCAATGATTTGCAAATCCTGAGGCACATCTATTTACCGCTATCCAAGCCCGCCTTAGTGACCGTAGGACTTATCTATGCTGTTGGTAAATGGAATAGTTACTTTTGGGCGATGATCCTGTTGAATGATGAAAGCAAAATTCCGCTTCAGGTTCTGCTGAAAAAAATGATTGTTGAAATGAGTTTAAATGAGGAATTGACAGGATCGATGAATGCAGCAAATGCGATGTCGCAGGAAACGTTTATTTATGCCACTATCATTGTGTCGATTTTGCCAATTGTGTTGGTTTATCCCTTCCTTCAGAAATATTTTGTGAAAGGGACAATGATTGGCGGAATAAAAGAATAATTTTATGATTTAGCAGGTAAAAACATGAAAGTGGGAGGTAATAAAATGAAGAAAAGAAAACTAATGGTTCCTTTACTTGCAAGTATGATGATGTTAGCAAGCGGGTGCAGTGATGCGGCTTCCACCAGCAACAAAGAGAAGGATTCGAAAAAGGATGGGAATGTCGAAGAACTGAAGGTCTTTATGCATGCTTCCAATGGTTATTTTATTTTCAATGACGAATGGGCCACCTTTAAAGAAGCAGCTAAAAAGACGGGAATTACCTTAAAAGGAACAGCACCAAAGTCGTCGACAAACAGTGCGGAGGCATTTAACTTGATGATCGCATCCGGTGAGATTCCGGATTTGGTCCACGGTCAAAAGAAATACTTAAATAAATATGGTATAGAAGGTGCTTTTCTGCCGCTGAATGATTTAATCAAAGAGCATGCTCCAAATATCCAAAAATATGTAAAAGAGAAAGAAGGATTCTTAAAGGCTAATCAGGGACCAGACGGAAAGTTGTATATGGTACCATATATTTCTGATGGATTGGTAGCGGAAACGTATTTTATGAGGCAGGATTGGCTCGATAAGCTCAAGCTTCAAATGCCACAGACGGTAGACGAGTTTTACAACGTTTTGAAAGCGTTTAAAGAACAGGATCCGAATGGGAATGGGAAACAAGATGAAATCCCTTATTTTTCGGAGGATAATATCCTTGGTCTGGGTACGTTATGGGGAGCCTTCGATGGCCTTTACCTTGACAATGGCGAAATTAAATATGGACCATATGAAGCGGAGTTTCAAACGGCAATGGAAAACCTATCAAAATGGTATAAAGAAGGGTTAATTGATCAGGAAATTTTTACTAGAAAAAAGGCGAGGGAATATTTGTTAGGTAATAACCTTGGCGGGTCATCCCGATATTATCCCGGAAGTACGGCAGGTTATAACGATGCATTAAAGGATTCTGTTCCTGGCATCAACTTTGTGGTGATGGCACCGCCTGAAAATACAGAAGGTAAACGAATTGAGCCGACAAAACGATCTGATTATGGAAATAATCTGGGGGTTGCAATTAGTTCACAGGCCGAAGATCCTGAAAAAATTATTAAGTATCTCGACTTTTTCTATAGTGAAGAAGGCCGAAGATTGATGAACTATGGGATTGAAGGCGAAACCTATGAAATCAAGGAAGGTAAACCGGTGTTTACTGACAAGGCGTTAAAGGCGAATGATGGGAATATTGTTGAAAACTTACGGTCTTACGGCGCTCAAGTTCCGTTCTCCTTCCATCAAGATTTTGAATATGAAAAGCTTTGGATGAATCCAATTGCGGTGAAAGGGATCGAAGAATATACAAAGGGGAATTATTTTGCAGAACAAATTCCAAACCTGACAATTACAGAGGAAGAAGAGAAGGTTCTTACAGATATTGGAACGCAAATTACGACATATAAAGATGAAACCGTGCAAAAATGGATTATGGGATCAGAGCCAGTAAATCTTGAACAATTCAAAAAGCGAATAGATGAAATGGGCTTTAAAGAGTATATCAAAGTTTACAAAGATGCTTATAAGCGTTATCAAGATAGCTAAGCTCTTCATTTAGATCTATGACCCTGAGGTGTTAGTTCTTCCCCCTGAACTAACACCTTCATTTCATACTGAGGATAGGAGAAAAATATGAATTTTAATCAAATTCCGATAATGAAAAATCCACTTAAAACGAGAGAAGATATTATGGAGGCAGTAAAACAACTTTGTCTGCCATTGGTTGATTTCTACTCAAACGGAAAATCTTTATTAGACGTTGGCAGAACGAGCGCCATCTCAAGAAACCAAGTCATCCAAATGGAAGGATTTTCACGTCCGTTATGGGGGCTGGTACCTTTTTGGAAGGGCGGCGGCACATGTCCAATATTAGAGGATGTGTACCTCGAAGGCATCCGAAACGGCTCCAATCCGGATCATGAAGAATATTGGGGACCCATTACTGATGTTGATCAGCGGATGGTAGAGATGGCTGCTCTCTCACTGGGGCTGATTCTCGTTCCGGATAAACTGTGGCATCCTTTAACAGATCAGGAAAAACAAAACTTGTATCAGTGGTTAAATCAAATAAATGAAAAACAGCCTGTCGATAATAATTGGCTTTTTTTTAGAGTCATGGTGAATACCGCGTTTGATACATTGGGGTTACCCTATGACCAAATACTTCAAGAGAAAACGTTAACGAGATTAGAAGAGTTCTACTTAGGAGTTGGCTGGTTTTCAGATGGCAATGCCCCGCAGGTTGATTACTATATTCCGTTTGGCTTTTATTTTTATGGGCTTATTTACGCAGAAGTCATGAAGGATAAGGATCCGGAACGTTCCAAGCGATTTAAAGACCGGGCAAAAGTTTTCGCGAAGGACTTTATTTATTGGTTTTCCGAGGATGGTTCATCGATCCCCTTTGGCAGAAGCCTAACCTATCGATTTGCCCAAGGGTCATTTTGGAGTGCGTGTGCATTTGCCGACCTGGAAGTCTATTCATGGGGTGTGATGAAAGGGATTATTCTGCGCCATTTACGATGGTGGCTAAGCAAGCCAATCTATCATTCTGATGGTATTTTAAGCATCGGATATGCTTATCCAAATTTAATTATGGCGGAAAAATATAATGCCCCCGGTTCACCCTATTGGGCGCTTAAAATCTTCCTGCTGCTTGCTTTGGACGAAAATCACCCGTTCTGGGCAGCCGAAGAGGAACCGCTGCCTGAACTGGAAAACACGAAAGGTTTGCTGCACCCGAACATGATCATTTCAAGGGATGGAGACCATGTGTATGCTTTGACCTCCGGACAGTATGCGTTATTCGAGCCTGCCCACACAGCGGAAAAGTATGCAAAGTTTGCCTATTCCACTGCCTTTGGATTCAGCGTGCCGAAAAGCAACTTTGACTTAATCCAAGGGGCGTTTGACTCGATGCTCGTCTTCAGTGAGGAAAATATGTATTATCGCGGCCGCAGAAAATGTGAAGAAGTAAGGATGGAGGATGCAGCCATTTTTTCACGCTGGAAGCCATGGAGTAATGTCGAGGTAGAGACTTGGCTAATTCCACTGGAGGGGTGGCATGTAAGAATTCATAAGGTTCAAACGGATAGAAAGCTTACAACAGCCGAAGGCGGGTTTGCGATTGCGCGTGAAAAGGAAGTCAGTCTGGACAATTTCCATCAGGAATTGGCTGCTGAGGATGGGATTGCTACCCTTTGCCCATGGGGGGTGAGCGGGATTATAAATTTATTTGGTGAACGGTCTTCTTCCTTGGTGCTGGCTGACCCAAATACAAATGTTCTTCATTCTTCTACATCGTTTATTCCAACTTTACACGGAGAAATTAGTCCCGGCACACATCTATATGCAACAGCTGTCACAGGACATAATGATTCAGAAAGAGGGAAAACGCTTTGGGCTCAGAAGCCTGGATTAGTTTTAAGAAATGACAATCTGGTTATTGTGACCCATGAAAATAAAGAAGTTTACGAGATTACGGGAATTATCCCGGCAACCGTTTGAGGAGGAGGGAATGTGATGATTAAGTTAATTGACAAATCTATTATCGATGAAGGAATTCAGCAAAAAGAGCGCTTTGCCAGCCGGCCGCTGTTTACAAAAGGGGATGCAGAAAAGGCGATTGGCCATATTTTAAACAAAATTGACCAAAAGCTACCGCGTTTTACTGAGCAATTTCCAGCCCCATGTACAACAAACCTTCGCTATGAAGCGACCGAAAATCTCGAATGGACACCGGGATTCTGGACAGGAATGCTTTGGCTTGCTTACGAAGTAACGGGTGATACAAAATACCGTGAAGTTGCGGAAGTTCAACTGGCCGGTTTTCGGGAAAGAATTGAAAAAAGAATCATGACCAATACCCATGACCTCGGCTTTTTATATACCCTCTCCTGCATGGCTGCCTATAAATTGACGGGAAATCAAGAAGCACGAGGGATTGCCTTGAAAGCAGCAGACCTCTTGCTCGAAAGATTTCATGAAAAGGCGGGAATTATTCAAGCATGGGGAGATTTGACCAATCCGAAGCAGCGGGGCCGAATGATTATCGATTGCAATATGAATCTGTCTTTACTTTATTGGGCTTCAGAAGAAACCGGCGATCCAAAATACAAACATGCTGCCTATCAGCATATTTTGCAGGCGTTTAACTATATTGTCCGCGATGATGCGTCTACTTACCATACGTTTTATATGAATCCGGAAACTGGCGAACCGATTAAGGGCGATACACACCAAGGATTTTCTGATGAATCCTGCTGGTCTCGGGGGCAGGCTTGGGGAATGTACGGCTTCCCATTGAGTTATCTCTATACAAAAGATGAACAGTTACTTTCAGTAAGTAAAAAATTAACTCATTATTTTCTCAATCGGCTGCCTGAAGATGATGTCTGCTACTGGGATTTGATTTTTACCGACGGAGAAGAGGAACGAGATAGTTCAGCCGCAGCAATCGCGGCATGTGGATTACTGGAAATGGTCAAACAGCTGCCGGTTTTAGATGAAGATCGCATGTACTATGAACATGCAGCACTAAAGATCATTTCTTCGTTATCGAAACAGTATGTTTCTAGTGAAGACGATGCAGAAGAAGGCGTATTGCTTCATAGTGTGTACAATAAAAATTTCAGCCACGGGGTCGATGAAAGTTGTATGTGGGGTGATTATTTTTATTTTGAGGCGCTTGTCAGATTGACAAAAAACTGGACGTTGTACTGGTAGTTTGAAAGGAATGGGTGGTTTTCATCATGGAATTAAACGGGGTAATGGGCAGGCTTTATAACGGAATGGACTGGATTACGAAGCTTGTATATGTACAATTTCTGTGGCTTCTCGGAAGTATAGCCGGTCTCGTTATCGGCGGGCTATTTCCGGCAACAATGGCGATGTTTGCGGTGCTTAGGAAGATGATCCAGCGAGAGGAGGAAATTTCCATTTTCCAGACGTTTTGGGTCACGTTTCGAAGGGAATTTTGGAAGGCGAACGCATTAGGCGGGATCATCACCTTGATAGGGTTTATCCTGTATTTTTACTTAGTTTTTCTAAAAGCGCATGAAGGGGCAGCTTTTGTGATTCTTTATATTCTCGTGCTATCAATCACTTTTGTTTTTCTCATCACGAACTTGTTCTTGGGCCCGGTTTTTGTTCATTATCAGCTGCGTTTCTTTCAATATCTGAAAATGTCTCTTTTGTTTTGCCTTTCCTGCCCGTTTCACGGGATTTCCATGATCGGCGGGCTTGTCGCATTTTATTTTTTAATGACATATGTACCAGGCCTGCTGCCATTCTTAAGTGTAAGTTTATTGGCATGGTTTTTGATGTTCATCGCGAACCTCGCCTTTGAAAAAGCAAAGCAGGAAGCAACTGCTGGGAAACTATCAATCTGAAAATATTCTTTAAAGGAATTGGTGATAGAAATACGAGGGAGGTTTGTTCAATGAGGAGACTAGGATTTAAGATGGTGTCCATTCTAGTAACCGTCTTGTTACTGGTACCAATGTTCACTGCTTTTGATGGAAAAGACGTTGCTGCCGCTGAAACAACAGATGAATACACCATGTTGCGTGAGAAGTGGAAAGGCTATTTAACTGGCGGATCCGGATTTGATCGTAATGATCCAGATATTTCTTCATTTGTAAAAGGAATAGACGCAAGGGTTACCAATGAAGAAGGCACTGGTGCTTGGGACACAATGGATCGTTCCGAAAACAGAAAATATTTATGGAGCGATTTGACAAGTACAACGGATTCAGCTGACGTATCTAACAATTATTACCGTTTAAAAGACATGGCACTTGCCTACTCCAGTGAAGGATCTAAGCTCTATCAAAACCAAGTGTTAAAACAAGACATTATTAGCGGCTTAGACTGGATGTATGCGAATCGATACAACGAAAAGAAGTCGGAGTATGGCAATTGGTGGAACTGGGAAATTGGGGCACCGATGACACTGAAAGATATTTTAGTAGTTATGTACGAAGATTTATCGGCTGATCAAATTGATAACTATACGAAAGCGATTGATCGATTTGTTCCGGATCCTACAAAACGGACAAATTATCCTAGTCTTAGAGAAACTGGTGCTAATAGAATGGACAAAGCACTTATTGTCATCATTCGCGGCATTGTTGGCAAGAGTAGCGAGAGAATTAGCACCGGAAGAGATGCATTGAGTCAAGTTTTCGAATATGTGACCGATGGAGACGGTTTTTATAAGGACGGCTCTTTCGTACAACATAATTACGTTCCATATAATGGAAGTTATGGGATTGTGTTGATGGATCATCTTGCGGATGTATTATATATATTGGCTGAATCAACGTGGAAGGTTACCGATCCTAACTTACAGAATGTGTATAACTGGGTGTTTGATTCCTTTGAACCTCTTATTTATAAAGGCGCGATGATGGACATGACAAGAGGAAGGGCGATCTCTAGAGAAGGGACACAAGATCATTCGGCGGGCCGATCTGTCATTATCCCGATTTTACAACTATCTGAAGCAGCTCCGCCTGATGTAGCGGTGAAAATCAAAAGCATGGTCAAGTATTGGATTGAATCAGATAAGACCTTTGATAATTATGTAGCGGGCTTGAACATTAACGATATGCTGCTCGTTAAAAGGGTAATGAAGGATTCTTCCATTACTCCTCGCGGTGAGTTGGTGAAACATCAAGTATTTGCAGCGATGGATCAGGTCGTACATAGAAGGCCGGGATTCGGTTTTGGAATGAGTATGTCCTCTAAACGAATTGCTAATTTCGAATATATTAATGGCGAGAATAAAAAGGGCTGGTATACCGGTGATGGTATGACTTATTTGTATAATAATGATTTAACTCAATTCAGCGATGGCTTCTGGCCGACAGTCGACATGTTTCGTCTTCCAGGCACAACAACTGACGGATCCCAAGGAACATTGAAAAACGATTATTACTACCTCAATTCAAAAACATGGGTTGGTGGCTCATCCATTGACGGGCTTTACGGAGCTACAGGTATGGAATTTGACTTGGAGAACAGCTCATTGACAGGAAAAAAATCGTGGTTCTCGTTCGATGATGAAATCGTGGCATTAGGTGCCGGCATTACAGGCAGCGATGATAAAAAGGCAGAAACCATCGTGGAAAATCGCAAGTTAAATGACAGCGGGAATAGTGCCTTAACGGTGAATAGGGAAACAAAATCGAATCAATTAGGTTGGTCGGAAACGATGGAAAAGGTGAATTGGGCTCATTTAAAGGGTGATGTACAAGGTGCCGACATTGGCTATTACTTCCCTGGAACTTCAACTGTATCTGGTTTGCGTGAAGCGAGAACCGGTTCTTGGAAAGACATCAATATAGGTGGTTCAGATAAGCAGATTACGAATAATTATATAAGTCTAGCTCTTGATCATGGTGTAAACCCAAATAACGCATCGTATTCATATGTAGTGTTGCCTAATAAAAGTTCAGGGGAAACGGAGCAGTATAGCCAGCATTCGGACATTGACATTGTAAGCAATACGAGTGATGTACAGGCGGTCAAAGAGAAAAAGCTTGGCTTAATTGGAGCTAATTTCTGGAACCCGGGGGAAGTTGATTTTATTCGATCTTATCAGCCAGCCTCCGTCATGGTGAAGGAAACTGGGGACGAACTAACATTATCTATATCCGATCCAACGCAAACACAAGATCAAATCACGCTTGAATTAGGCAAAATTGGATCGAAAGTGATGACGAAAGATGACTCAATTAAAGTAGTACAAACTTCTCCCTATATTAAGGTAGAAGTTGACGTAGCCAAGTCATTAGGAAAAACACATACGATTACGTTTAAGACAACAGCAAACGGAGGGAAACTCCCATCAGTCGCGAAGATTGACGTTGTCATGAAAGACAAGGTTTACAGGGGCGATCAGGTACCAGTAAAAATGAATATATCCAACAGTGGTAAACGGGTTTTGCCTGGGGG
Source organism: Neobacillus niacini (assembly GCF_030817595.1). GTDB lineage: Bacteria > Bacillota > Bacilli > Bacillales > Cytobacillaceae > Neobacillus > Neobacillus niacini_G. Next base: position 3,564,933 of record NZ_JAUSZN010000001.1, on the reverse strand, counting down.
AGAGCTTGCGTTTAACGTACCAGAAGGATGGGTGATAGATTCAGCGAATCTTAATGTACCGGCGCTTCATCCAAACGAAACCTATACACTAGATGCAAAACTGATCATCCCCGAAGATGTTAAATACGATAATTACAAGATCAATGCCATATTATAAGCAGGAAATACAATCCAGAATGCCTCCAAAAGCATAGAAGTTATCCGTCAATACTTAAAGGTTACTCCGGTATCAGAGGCGCTTAAAGGCATTGTTGTAGAAGGGGAAGACTTTTCAGCCCAAGGGGGAGGTTCTGTTAATATCGTTACTAAGCCAGCGGCATCTGAGGGCAAGGCCATTAATTTATGGGATCATTCCGGTCATTGGCTCGAGTGGAAAGTTAGTGTACCGCGTTCAGGGAAATACAAAGTTGTCGTCCGATATAGTACAGACTCAACTACATCTAATCGTGATTTTTCAATTGAAGGAGGATCAGAGTTGTATTTTAATTTTCCTACAACGAAAGGGTGGAATAATTGGAGTGATGTGATGTTGACCGACATAAATGGAAATCCGCTTGAATTTAATCTAGAGAATGGTGAACATGTCTTCCATATGACAAACGTCTCCTCCCCTTTGAACATTGACTATATAAAACTAGTAGAAGTTAATTGATCGTTTCCCCTAAGTCTATCGGAAGTCGAGGTTATCCCTTCTGCTAAAAAACCGTAAAAGTGAAGGCTAAAGGCCCCTAGTTTAGTATCTTAGGGGTCTTAAATGCTAACTGGATCTATTCATTCTAATTCAAACCTTATCAAGAAAAAAGATGGACTAGCGAGATGATAAGTAAACGGAGGGAATGCAGTGCATGTAGTAAAATACGAAAATGCAGAAAGTGGTTGGAATGAGGCTTTGCCACTTGGAAATGGAAATTTTGGAGGAATGGTATTCTTCGAGGAACATAAGCTGACTATGGCCTTGAATCATTATGAGGTTTACTATAAGAAACTTCATCGTTACAGCGAAAAGTATAAAAGTGGCGAAGGACCTCATTTCGATAAAGTATTTGGCTTCACGTTTGATGAAATGAAACAAAGGGCAAAAGAAAGGCAACGAGATCCCGAGCAAGGCTCGTATTTTTTATACACCGATGCCTTATGGAACAGCGCTTTTTATAGAAGGTATGGGAAACCTGGAGGGGGGGCAACACATTATCCAACTGGTGAAATTCAGCTTGTACCACATGAGGAATTGTCTGACCCTGATCACTATTCTCTTCAGCTTAACGTGGAGAAGGCGTGCATCGATTTCCAGATTGAGAAAGAAAGCAACAAACTTGACGCACGTACGATCGTAACCCAAAACGAGGATTTTGTCGTCACCCAAATCAATCAGACGAATTCGACTTTATTGAAAGCTGTCGTTATGTCTATCCCGTCCAGAAGATATGCAAATATGACCATACACTATCACCAGTTGAACGACACAACCTTCTATTATACAGGCTCTTTCTATCCAGATGGTGAAGATAAAGAATACGGCCCGTTTAGCTTTCTCGTGATGATGAGGCTAATCGGAGCGAAGGGACATCCTGAGATTGCATCCAATGGTATGGACATCCATATACACGATGCTGAGAGGAAAGTCACCCTTATCACAACGGTTGTAACGGAAGAGGAAACAAAGGAGCTTTTGCAGACGGCCACACAAAGATTAGACAACGCTGTCCACTTTTTGACTGACAAAGTCACCCATCACAAGCAACATTGGGAAACCTTTTGGAAGAAATCTTCAATTACTTTGCCTGATAAAATGGTGGAGGATTTATGGTACGTTAATTTGTACGCGATTGCCTGCAGTAGTGGAAAAGGGGGAAGAATGTATGAGCAGGCATGCGGGTTAAACGGTTTGTGGGATATAAAACAACCGACGAAATGGGGCAGCATGTGGTATTGGGATGTTAACATTCAGGCCGCCTTTTGGCCGCTCTATACGGCAAATCACCTTGAGATTGCCGAAGCATTTAATGACGGTTTGTTGTCTTTCACATCTCTTGCTGAAAAAATGGCAACGCAGTTCCACGGGCTACAAGGATATGCGGGAGATTATCCGTTCCCCTTGTATTTAAGCACATGGCCTTGGTGTGCTCAGTTTTTATGGCATTATTACAAATTCAGCATGGACCAAGACTTTTTGAAAGAGAAAGCTTATCCGTTGTTTAAGCAAATTCTCACATTTTTCGAAGGTTATCTCCATATCGACAATGAAACAGGGCATTACGTCGTCCTTCCTGATATTTCACCAGAACAAGGTCCTGTAACGATGAATTCTACCATTACGCTTGCGACAGTCGGTTTTTTATTAAATATTTCAATCGAGGCAAATGTCATTCTGGGTGAAGAGGAAGCCGATCGTGAAAAATGGAGTGAACTACTAGCCCGATTAGCTCCTTATCCAATAGCCGTTTCGAAAAAATATGGCGAAATCATCAAAGATTCCGAGTGGGCACCTGCTGATTTGCATTTAAGGCACCCATCCGTCCTTATGCCGATTTATCCTATTGGAGAAATTAACAAACATAGCGAAGAACCTATAAGAAAAAGGGCGGAAAATACGCTGCGTTATGTACAGGAAAATACGGAGTTCGGTGTGTTTCAGTTTGGCTGGCTCTCGTGTGCCGCTTCAAGGCTTGGAAAAGGGAACACGGCGCTAAGACTGCTTTATGAGCAAGGCATCGATTTGTCATTACGGCCAAACGGGTTATTTTCCGAGGAAACGGAGAGGTGGATTAACTATTGTAATATTACAAATGAACCGCTGTACTATCCGCATATGATGGAAGCTTCTGGCGAAATGGTCGCCTCCGTTAACGAAATGCTGCTGCAAAGTTATAACGGAATTATCGATGTATTCCCGGCTGTTCCATCAGGTGAACCCGAAAATGAGCGTAAGGTCGGCCTTTACGATCACGAGGTCGAAAAGAATGTGCGGATGTACGAAAGATGGGAGGATTGTGAATTCCATGGCCTGCTTGCCGAAGGAGCCTTCGAAGTGAGTGCCGTTATGAAAAAGGGACGAACGACCTTTGTTAAAATCAAAAGCTTAATGGGAAACAGGTTCGTTATGCGAAATCCATATGAATCAGCCGAAAAGTTAACCGTCGCAAGTTTTGACAGGTCATCTTGGGAGAGTATGGAGCACGATCAGGACGGTGAATACATTTCTTTTTTTACCGAAAAAAATGGAGAGTATGCGATTTTTCCGCAAAGGGATGAAAGTACGAACCTAGATGTTCATCCAAATCGGCTTTTTGCTATAGATACGTTTCTTTCTCCTATTGAAAGAGGGAATGAAGGGACCGATCCACGAATGCATGAAGCCCATACGTCCCGAAGAGTTTTCTTAGGGAAAAATAAAGATACACATCATATGAAGATGCTGGATCATTTTACATTCGATTATTATTCCGGCAATTACCGAGAATCGCGAACCGCCGTTTACCGATTAGACTTTGGAACGGCTAAGAATCAACCGGTAAAAGATTATTCCAAAGCAATCCCAAGACAGCTTCATATGGGAGGTGGGATCGGTCAAGATTTCCGAAAAATATCGTCAGAAACGGTATTTACTTCGTATACAGGGTTTGGCTGGAAAAATTCAGACGATTTAATAGCGATTGATCGAAATGGGCCCGATGAGATTCGGAGGGATTTCGTTGGTGGCGAAACTGAAAAGGCATTTTTGCTTGAGCTTCCAAAAGGCAGGTACGATATGTTATTCGTGTCAGGAGACAACGATGCCCCATCTTACACTGAGGTAGAAATTGAAGGACAAAGCGTATGGAAACCGGAAAAGGCTTTGCGGGCAGGGGAGTTTGTTACAGAAATCTTGCCTATCATACAACGAAAAGACGGTTTTCTGAACATTCACTTTCGAAGTCAAAGGGGGTTGTCGTGGAAAATAAATCTACTAATCTTTAATAAAAACTACACCTACCTTTAACACTGTTGACATGGAAGATTACTTGAAAAGAATGGGAGTGGGAATAATGGAAACAGTTAGAATAGGGATCATTGGTGCTGGATTGCGGAGTGGAATTGCAAAGTATTGGCATAATCCCGGCGGAAAATCAGTGGTCGTAGGAGCTGCTGATGTTTCAGTGTCAAGGTTAAAAGAGTTTCAAGAAAAAATTAACGAACATGCATTTATAACGACAGATTATAACGAACTATTAGCGCGTAAGGATATTGATGCCGTTGCCATTCTATCACCGGACTATTTACATGAGGAACATGCCATTGCTGCCCTTCGAGCCGGAAAACACGTCTATTGTGAGAAGCCCCTTGCCATTACGGTAGAAGGCTGTGACCGGATCATTGAAGAATCCAAAAAGTCGGGAAAACACTTAATGGTTGGATTTAATATGCGCTATATGAGCATGTATCAAACGATGAAGGAAATTATCGATTCAGGGGTAATCGGTAATCTTAAGGCCGTTTGGGTTAGACACTTTGTGGGGTACGGCGGATATTTTTATTACCATGACTGGCATGGTGCTGCTAAAAACACCACTTCTCTACTATTACAAAAGGGTTCGCATGATCTCGATGTCATTCATTGGATTACCGGAAAATATTCGAAAAAAGTATCTGCATTTGGTGGACTCGACTTCTATGGCGGGGATAAACCAAATACCTTAACCTGTCCAACGTGTGAGGAAAAAGATACTTGTACTGAGGCAAGTCTTAAGATTTTGACCCAGTGTGCTTTCCGAGAGGAAATTGACGTAGAGGATAACAATATGTTGATTATGGAACTTGAAGGCGGAATTAAGGCATCCTACCTGCAATGTCATTTTACACCGGACTATTCAAGGAATTATACCTTTATCGGTACAAAAGGACGATTGGAAAACGACGATGTCAACAATAAAATTTATGTGAAAACACGAAAATCCAATACATGGAATGAATTCAGTGACATAACCTATGACATGAAAAAAGAACAGGGAAGTCACGGCGGTGCTGACCCAAAAATTTGCAATGATTTCATCGAGTTAGTTTTGCACAACAAGCAGCCCTTGACGACACCATTTGCTGGAAGAATGAGCGTAGCTGTCGGCTGTGCTGCAACAGAGTCAATTCGTTCAGGCGGTAAAGTGGTTGAGGTTAGCCTAGCTTCAACAGTAAGTCTATGTGAGTAACCCCTTGTTTGCGGGAGTTGGAAGCCCGTTTAAAAAGAATAACTTCATAGAAATAGATCAATCCTCCTAAGTCTTGTTTTTTAGGAGGATATTTGTTTTCTATTGTTGGATAGAAATCAAATATCCAATAATCACGTCCCTTTAGTTGTTGGGTTGACTGTACAAGTGAGGGTGTTATAATTTAGTTTAATAAGTATGATATGGAGGCATGGTTAAAAAATGGAACCATTGCAGCATGAAAGTTTAATTCCGTTATATCACCAATTAATGGAAAGATTAAAGGATTCGATTGAAAAAGGGTATTGGAAACCTGGTGATAAAATCCCATCGGAAAATCAGTTAATGGACCAATTTGGTGTGAGCCGAAACACGGCAAAAAAAGCGATTGAGGAGCTTGTACAGGCCGGAATCCTTTACCGCATCCAAGGAAAAGGAACCTACGTGGCAAAACCGAAATTGCAGCAGTCATTGATGGGCTTTTACAGTTTTAGCAAAGTATTAAAAGAAAAAGGATTGAATCCCAAGGATATCATCCTGAAGATTGAAGAAGTAAAGCCAATTGCAAAAATCCGAGAAGCGCTCCAGCTTGGAGAAGATGAGCATGTGATTGAAATGAAACGCCTACGCTGCGCCAACAATGAGCCGTTTATTTTGGAGTCATCTTTCATTCCGAAATATGTGGTTTCTGATATGGAGCAGCTCAAAAAAGTCGGCGAAGTATCCTTATATGATTTATTTGCACAACAATTTAATACGGTAGTAACTAGAGCAAAAGAGGCTTTTGAACCCGTTCTCATTCGTTCTGACGAAAGTGAGTATCTGCAAACGGAAGTAGGCCGTCCGGCACTGCTGCTAGAACGAACAGCTTTTGATGCGAATGGATTGCCGGTTGAGTTTTGTATCTCCATTGTCCGAGGAGATCGCTGTCGCTTTTACACTGAACTAACATAATACACTCGAATCACTCATAGCATATTCTCTATGAGTGATTCATTAATCTAACTTGTGCCTATTTTTGTAAGAGTTTCCAATATTTCCGCAATTTTCACTAGTTAATATATTGACACATTTAAACTGCAGACGTATAATCTAAATATTCTATATTTTTATTGATAATCACTAGAAAGTGTAATGGATTTACTTCCCCTCAACTTGTACCAATGACCTGTCAACCTGTTACTAAGGTAATCTTCTGCGATTCCACATTCTTAATATCCTTGGATATAGTTATTACAACAAATAAAAGGATATAGCTTACATAAAAGAGGAGATTTACTAATGGTTAAACTCAAAGATATAGCTGAATATGTTGGTGTGTCTATTTCTACTGTTTCAAGGGTCATCCAAAGTGACCCGACTCGAAATGTTAATTCGGAGACAAAAAGGAAAGTTTGGGATGCTGTAAAAGAATTAGGATATACGCCAAATCAAAATGCTAGAAATTTAGTTACAAACAATCAGCAAAAGAGTAGAAAGCGAACGATGAAAATAGGCTGGGTTGCTGACTATAAAATTATTGAAATGTACCCTTACTATGCCAGTATGCTTAATGGTGTTAGTGATTATTTGGATCATTCCGAATATACCTTAGTAAACATTAATAAAGAAGTACTTCAACATGATCCTCTGCTTCATAAAACTATACATGAATCCGGGATAGAAGGTCTTATATTATTCGATAAAATTGATGAAAGTATTTTAGAGTATGCTTTGGAATACATACCTATTGTAGGACTCGATTTTAGTTATACAAATAGAAAAATGAATATATCTTTAATAGATTTTGACCGTGAAGCGGCTGGGGTAATGGCTGTGGAGCATTTGATTCAACAGGGACATAAAAAGATTGGTTTCCTTGGCGGTGGTATTGGCGAACAATTTGAAAATTTACAAGAAGAAAGCCGATATAAAGGTTATCAAAGGGCAATGAACGACGCCGGCTTAATCATTCAGCCAGAATGGACAGGTAATACCAAATGGGCAATGGAAAATAGCTATGAATTTATGGCGGAACTGTTAAAGAAATGTTCCGATCATTTACCAACAGCGATGTTTTGTGCAAGTGACATGATGGCGATTCCAGCTATGAGGGCCGTATTCGAACACCATTTAAGAATCCCAGAGGATATTGCTTTTATAGGCTTAGATAATATTGAAATGTCTAAATACTCATCTCCTCCGCTTTCGACCATTGATATTCCTAAATATGAAATGGGGCAGTTGGCTGCTAAAACTGTAATTGAGAGGATTGAAGGGATAACAAGGTTATCCGTCAAGATTCTAGTTCCTTTTGAACTGGTAATTCGTGAATCATCAAAAATGAGAAAAGACTACTAATTTTTTTTGCACAAACGGAAAACGTTTGCAGGAAATATTGGAGAATTCAAGGGAAATAAAGAGAAATACAATGAAATAAGGGGTTTTGGGAGAAAAAGAAGATATTTTAGAGTTGATCAAGGAAAATGTTTGGAAAAACGCCGGAAAAATATTATGGAAAACTCAAGGGAGGTGGTTGATCAATTATTGTTTTAACATGATTTAAAAGTTTACTTGAATGAGAAAAGGAGTAATTATCATTATGGAAATAGTAAGATTAGGGATAATTGGTGCTGGACTTCGGGGTGGAATTGCAAAGTATTGGCATAACCCAGGCGGAAAATCAGTGGTTGTAGGTGTTGCCGATGTTTCTGAGGCCAGACTAAAAGCCTTTCAAGAAAAAATTAACGAACATGCCTTTGTTACGACCGATTATCATGAATTATTAGCGCGCAAAGATATTGAAGCAGTAGCAATTTTATCACCAGATTATTTACATGAAGAGCATGCTATCGCTGCACTAAGAGCCGGAAAACACGTCTATTGTGAAAAACCCCTTGCCATTACGGTCGAAGGCTGTGACCGGATCATTGAGGAATCGAAGAAAGCCGGGAAACACTTGATGGTTGGTTTCAATATGCGTTATATGAGTATGTACCAAACGATGAAAGAGATTATCGACTCTGGTGTCATCGGAGATCTTAAAGCCGTTTGGGTTCGGCACTTTGTGGGATACGGCGGTTATTTCTACTATCACGACTGGCATGGTACAGCTAAAAATACAACTTCGCTGCTATTACAAAAGGGTTCCCATGACCTTGACGTCATCCACTGGATTACTGGTAAATACACCAAAAAGGTTTCTGCATTTGGCAGCCTTGATTATTACGGCGGTGGTAAGCCAAATACCTTAACTTGCCCTGAATGTGAGATTAAAGATACGTGTCCTGAGGCGACTTTTAATTATTTTACTCAATGTGCTTTCAGGGAAGAAATTGATGTTGAGGATAACAATATGTTGATTATGGAGCTTGAAGGCGGAATTAAGGCCTCCTACCTGCAATGTCACTTCACACCGGATTATTCAAGAAATTATACCTTTATCGGAACAAAAGGGCGCTTAGAAAACGATGATGTCAACGATAAAATTTTCGTCAAAACACGGAAATCTAATAGTTGGCATGAATTTAGTGACATCACCTATGACATGAAGAAGGAAGAAGGAAGCCACGGCGGTGCTGATCCGAAAATTTGCAATGATTTTATCGAGTTGGTTTTACATAACAAACAGCCATTGACCACACCATTTGCAGGAAGAATGAGTGTAGCTGTAGGCTGTGCTGCGACAGAGTCAATTCGTTCTGGCGGTAAAGTAGTTGAAATTAGTTAATCAACTGTAAAGCAGTATGATAACTCCCGCTAAAGGAGGAGAAGATTTTGGAAAAAATTATTGATAACAAAATCGCTGTACAATCCAAAACCCTGCCAGCCGCATATGAAGAAGTTTCTCCGTCAAAGTGGGCAATGTTAAAGAAGTCATTTCGCAAAAATTGGGATCTCTATTTATTGATTTCCCCTGTCATTGCTTACTTTATTATCTTTCATTATGTGCCAATGTATGGAATCCAAATTGCATTTAAGGATTTTATTGCAACGAAGGGTATTTGGGGAAGTGAGTGGGTAGGACTCAAGCATTTTGAACGTTTTTTTGATAGTTATTATTTTTGGAGGCTCATTAAGAACACGTTAGGCATTGGTATCTATACACTTGCTGTTTCATTCCCAATCCCCATCATAATCGCGTTGATGCTTAACGAAGTAAGAAACGAAAAGTATAAAAAGTTTGTTCAAACAGTTATTTATGCACCACACTTTTTATCCACAGTCGTAGTGGTTGGGATGCTAATTTTGTTTCTAAAACCAGATGGAATCATTAATCAAACAATCACCTTATTCGGTGGAAATCCTGTTGACTTTATGACCGAACCGGGCTGGTTTAAATCCTTATATGTTTTCTCGGATGTTTGGCAAACTATGGGGTGGAGTTCCATCATTTATTTGGCAGCGCTTACAGCTGTTGATCATTCACAGCATGAGGCCGCAATGATTGACGGGGCTTCTAGGATTCAAAGAATTTGGCATATCAATATCCCCGCGATTATGCCGACAATCGTCATTTTATTTATATTAAATGCAGGTTCTGTTATGTCGGTAGGCTTTGAGAAAGTATTCTTAATGCAAAATACATTGAATATGTCCACATCAGATGTCATTTCCACCTTCGTTTATCGAAGCGGTATTTTAGAGGCTCAGTATAGCTTCTCGGCAGCTGTTGGTTTATTTAACTCCGTGATTAATTTCATCATGCTAATAATGGTGAATGCTATTGCTAAGAAAATCAATAATACAAGCCTATGGTAAGGGGTGAACCCGATTGCAAAATTCTAGATCTGATAAAATGTTTAACGTTGTGAATATCTTGCTGCTTTCTTTTATAACAGTACTCGTTTTATATCCGTTATATTTTGTTGTTAGTGCTTCCTTCAGTAATCCAACTTATATTTTGAAGGGAGAAATGTGGCTTTGGCCAAAGGGCTTCAATGTAGATTCCTATACAAAGGTTTTCGAAAATAAAGATATTGTTAATGGATTTATAAATACTCTGAAATATACAACGATTGGAACACTAATCAATCTCATCATGACGATTATGGCAGCTTATCCATTATCAAGAAAAGACTTTTATGGAAAAAATGTCATTATGGCTATTTTTGTCTTCACGATGTTTTTCGGGGGAGGATTAATTCCAACCTATTTACTAATTCGAGATCTAGGTATGATTGATACATTATGGGTCATGGTGATCCCAAATGCCGTTGCCGTTTGGAACATTATTATTATGCGTACTTTTTTTCAAACAACAATCCCTCTGGAATTGCAGGAATCTGCACAAATTGACGGGTGTGGGAATATACGAATTTTACTAAAAATCGTGCTCCCGCTTTCGATGCCTGTCATTGCTGTAATGATTTTATTTTATGCAGTGGGACATTGGAATTCCTATTTTCAGGCATTAATCTATCTTTCAGATAAAGAGAATTTTCCGCTTCAATTAATTTTGAGAGAGATATTAATTAGAGGCGAAATGGACGAAATGATTAAAGCAACTTCAGAAACATTTCTTAATCAGAAATTAAGTGTGGAAGGTTTAAAGTATGCTGTCTTGATTGTGGCGAACTTGCCAATGTTGATTCTGTATCCATTCTTGCAAAGATATTTTGTAAAGGGCTTTATGGTTGGTTCTATTAAAGGATAATAAGGGGGAGTTAAAATGAACAGAAAAAAGTATATTACTAGTTTAGTTACAGGTGCCTTGGCCGTTTCTGTTTTATTAAGCGGTTGTAAAGGCGGCAGCGAGGAGACGGCAACGAAGGAAAATAAGAAGAATGTTGAAAACATAAGTAAGACGGGTATGCCAATTGTAAAAGAGAAAATCGAACTTGATGGATTTGCAGCGAAGTTCTTTTCTTCACAGGATTGGGATAAGCTCATGCTTTGGCAGGAATATGAAAAAATGACCAATATTCATATTAACTGGGAAACAGTTTCTACGGATGCATTGGCAGAAAAGCGCAATCTAATGTTAGCAAGTGGGGAATACCCTGATTTGTTATTTGCGGCTGCCTTGCCTAAGACAGACCTTATTAAATATGGTCAGCAAGGTGTTTTCCTGCCACTGAATGATTTAATTGACAAATACGCTCCAAATCTTAAAAAGATCATGGAGGAAAATCCTCTTGTTAAGCAAGGGATTACGATGGCGGATGGAAACATTTATGGTTTTCCAACCTACTATGATCCTAACTTTAAAGGACTTACAATGGGAACTCCTTGGATTCAGAGTGAATGGTTAAAGAAATTAGGATTAGAAGAACCAAAAACGTGGGATGAACTTTACACTGTGTTGAAAAAGTTTAAAGAGGGAGACCCAAATGGCAACGGAAAGGCTGATGAAATTCCAGTAGGATCAGCCTATGGAATCAACCCTATTATCAATTGGCTTAAAGGATCAGTTGGGTTAAATAATCATGGTACATCGAATGGGCATATTGATTTAGATCCAAAAACCGAAAAGTTAAGATTCCAGCCAACATCTGAAGAATACAAACAGCTATTAACCTATGTAAATAAATTGTATACAGAAGGTTTAATTGATAAAGAAGTTTTCAGCACAGACTCCGAAAAGTTTAATGTAGTGGCACAAGAAGGGATCGTGGGAGTCCTCCCGGATATTGATCCTAAAGTTTGGCTGAATTTAGATGGGTATGTTGGTACTCCAGTTATCGAAGGTCCTAATGGGGACAGAATCAATACTGCCATTGGTTCACCATTAGGAAATGTTGGGATGTTTGTTCTTACAGATAAAAATAAAAATCCAGAAGCAACTGTTCGCTGGATTGACCATTTCTATGGCGATGAAGGAATAAAAATGTTCTTTATGGGATTCGAAGGTGTAACTTATACTGAGAAAGATGGTGAATTCCAATATACGGATGAAATCACTAAAAACCCTGATGGACTTAATCTTGACCAAGCAATTAGTAAATATTTGACATGGCCGGGCGGATATTATCCTGGTGTTGTTAAAGAGAAGTATTTCCAAGGTGCAGAGGGGTCAGATGGTTCTTTAGCAAATGCTGAGAAAGCGGAGCCACTTACTCTTAAACAGAGTGACATTTGGCCGAACTTTAATTTCACTGTCGACGAGTCAAGTGAGCTAGCTACACTTTCTACAGATATCAATACCTATGTAACGGAAATGACTGCTGGCTTCATTACAGGTAAGACGTCTATGAAAGAATGGGACAACTATGTGAAGACGTTGGAAAAAATGAACCTAGACCGTTATATGGAAATCTATGAAGCTGCATACAAAAGATATAAAAAATAACCGTTTATCGCTAATAGCATATTAGAATTCAATTTTAATTGACTCATATGGTGTACTGGCTGCTCATATGAGTCATCTTTTTATATGAATAGAAAAAAATAGAGGTGTCGTTGATGTGTGAGACTAAACCGTTATTTTCTTTTTTTGTTATAAGCGATATCCAATTGACTGAAAAAAATGAGGTTTCCCACCAAAAATTTGCCCATGCCTTACAAGACCTTAATGAAATAAATCCTAATGCATCTTCCTTAATTATTAATGGGGACTTAATTAACGATGGAAGGAAAGAGAGCTATTACAAGTTTGGGGAAATATTGGATATGAGTCCGCATCCTAAGGATGTTTTTTTTACGATTGGAAATCATGAATTCTTTAAAAATGATGGGAATATAGCTTCAATACGCCGCTTTCTAGAATTTAGTGATCTTGAAAAGGTCTATTATGAGAAAGAAATAAATAATTGTTCTTTTCTATTCCTAGGAACAGAAAGCTGGGGACCGGTTGGTAGTCCTACGAAAGACTCCGCGGTCTTAAGCAAGGAACAATTAGAGTGGTTAGAAGATAAAGTTGAAAAAATTAAACATCATGATAAACCTGTTTTTGTATTTTTGCATCAACCAATCCCATTCACTTTATATGGAACAGATCTAGAATACTATCAAAATAGTATTATCCACTACCAGGAGTTGGTGGATATATTAACTAAGATGGATAATGTATTCTTCTTTTCCGGACACTCTCATTTTGATCTCCGCTTTCCGAACATGTTTGCCGATACTCCCTTTTATATGATTAATACGGGAGCTATATACGATACGTGGGGACCAGATGGTAAGGGAGCAGATACGGTAATTGATTCAGAAGGAAGTCAAGGATTATATGTACAGGTATTTACGGATCACGTATCCATTAGGGGGCGTGATTTCACAAATGAAAAATGGATTCAAGAGTATCAGTTAAATATTCCAATTTAAAAGGGGATTAGTAAACTTAAAGTATTGGCAAAGGGGAAATTGACCAGGGGGATATCAATCTAATAGGAAAACAGCAATAAATGTCCCACAGCCTTGTTCGTACTATATGATGAAATGGGGAAAAATTGATATGAATACTGGATTAATGGGGAATTTCTATCAACTTGCTGAAAAGGTTATGAGATTGGCACAATTCCAGTTGCTCTGGGTAGTATTTTCACTTTGTGGCGGGATTGTTTTTGGAATTATGCCTGCTACCGTCAGTCTATTTACTGTAATGAGAAAATGGATGCTGGGGAATGAAGATAACAAGTCATATGCAAGTGTTTATTGGACTACTTTTCGTAAAGAGTTTTGGAAAGCAAACGGATTAGGTCTGATTCTTACAATTATGGGCTTTTTAATCTATTTGAATTTTTCCATTATCCGTTTTTCTCATGGTGTAATCTATTGGTGTCTCCTTAGCCTTGTTATTATGGCTAGTATATTATTTGTCATCCTGCTTTTTTATATCTTTCCTGTATATGTTCATTTTGAAAATGGGTTCAGTAGATATTTTAGCCTTTCATTATTAATCGGTGTTTCATTTCCTTTTCATACACTGCTTATAGTCATCGGATATTATCTTTTATTTTTGTTGTTTAGGACTATCCCGGGTTTGATTCCTTTCTTAAGTATAGGTCTGATTACGTGTCATTCCATGTGGGTGTCAATGAGGGTATTTACTCTTATGGATGAGAAGAAAAGCCATTCGGTAAAAACACAACGGCAGCTATTTAGACTTTTCCAAAAGGGATAAAGTAGAACTAGATGGATCAAGGAAAATGATAAGTAACAAAAGCCAAACAATAAGAGGGAGAGATTAAGATGAAAACCATGACTGCTATCCTAATTGGAGCAGGTGACAGAGGGGCGAGAGCTTACGCCCCATATGCCTTGGCATATCCGAATGAATTAAAGATTGTTGGTGTAGCAGAGCCGGGAATAGAAAGAAGAACGAGATTGCAGCAAGCACACGATATACCTTCAGAAAATTGTTTTGAGTCTTGGGAGGAAATCCTAGGTGCTGCCCAAAAATTGGCAGACATTGCGATTATTTGCACACTCGACCGAAATCACTTTAAACCAACCATGAGAGCATTGGAACTGGGTTACCATGTTCTATTGGAAAAACCAATGTCTCCGGATCCATTGGAGTGTATTGCAATGGAACAGGCAGCGAAAAAGAATAATCGACAACTGACAATCTGTCATGTTCTAAGGTATACACAATTCTGGTCAACAATAAAAAAGGTCATAGCTAAAGGGGAAATTGGAGAGGTCGTTTCACTGCAATTAAATGAAAATGTAGAAGCGATGCATATGTCCCATAGCTTTGTTCGCGGAAACTGGAATAACAAGGAGAAGTCTAGTCCAATGATTCTGCAGAAATCCTGCCATGATATGGATATCATTTCCTACGTGATGGGGAAAGAGTGTAAATGTGTTAGTTCCTATGGTTCACTCATGCACTTTAAAGAGGAAAATGCACCTGCTGGAGCACCGCATAGATGTTTAGATGGCTGTCCCGCAGAGCTGGAATGTCCATTCCATGCTGGCAGGTATTATCTTGGCGAAGGTAGAGGCTGGGCAAAGAAATTTACAGAAGATTATACAAATGAGGGCATCATTCAAGCATTACAAGAAACATCATACGGAAAATGTGTCTACCGCTCAGATAATAATGTTGTCGACCATCAGGTGGTCAATATGGAATTCGAAGACGGAGCAACCGCAACGTTTAGCATGTGCGGCTTTACAAGAGAGCAGACGCGAATGGTTCAAATTATGGGGACAAAAGGGGAAATCCGCGGGAATATGGAGGAAAATAGTATATCCATTTTTGACTTCCTGACCAGGCATGAAACGGTGATCAAATTTGACAACCCTGTTGGTGGACACGGTGGCGGTGACAACGGAATCATGAGAACATTCCTCCGGGAAGTCCAATTTGGGAACAGCGGAGAGGGAGTTTCAACCGCATCTGCATCCGTTAGAAGCCATCTTATGGCCTTTGCCGCTGAGGACTCTAGGTTAAACAAGGGACAATCAATCCAAATTGATGAGTATTATCATAGTTTACTTGATCAAATTAAAGCCTAGAAGTTCTATCTCATGCTGCGGCCTGGAAGGTAGCAGTAATGTTTTTGGTCAATGGGTTGACCCGACGAGTCGGGATGGTATAATAGAATTACAAAGATATATACTCATAGTCTATCCTATGAGTTTTTTTTACAATTAGCTTATACCAACAACCCGTCATTCGGAAGTGTAGATAGTATTAATTCTTGTCTTCCTTGGTTCCATTCCAACAACGTAACAATTTATTGAGGGTACGAATAAACCAAAATAGAGGTGCGATAGTATGAAAAAGGCCATTGGCATTGATATCGGCGGGACAAAGATTGCAGTGGGAATCATTTCAGAATCAGGAGAGCTGCTTCACCGTGCCGAAGTAAAAAGTGATCCTTCCGACCGCGAAAACATGTTTAAACAAGTCGTAACAGCAGTGGAACAAGTTCTTGATGGGACGTCGGTTTCAGAAATTGAAGGAATCGGCGTGGGGGTACCTGGTAAAGTCGATCGAGAGAACGGCATCGCCATTTTTCAAAACAATTTGCCGTGGCAGCAGTTTCCACTTGCCGCCCGATTACAGGAGCAATTTGGAGCTAAGCCAATCACGATTGATAACGATGTTTATATGGCGGCTTTTGCCGAGTGGAAAGCAGCGCAGGGAACAACGAAACAGACCTTTGTCTACGTGACGCTCAGTACAGGAATTGCCTGTTCGATCATCCATCAAGGTTCCTTTTTTCGAGGAGCTGGTTTTGCCGGGGAACTTGGGCTGATTCCGGTTCTCTCAAAGAAAGGCAATGAACGGTTGGAAAAAATCGCTGCCGGTCCAGGGATCCAGAAAATAGCAGGGATTCCAACCAAGGATGTCTTTAGTGGATATATAAACGGGTCACAGGAATATCAGTCAATTATCGATGAGGTGACCGGGCATTTAGCTCAAGGACTCTATTCCATTTCCTGCTTATTAGACCCTCATAAAATGGTTTTCGGCGGCAGTGTCATTGTGAATAACCCTTTCCTGCTTGAATTAATCAAAGAAAAACTAAAAATCTATCAACTTCCTGAACAGCAGCATCTTTTAGACCAGATGAGTATCAGTACATTGGCGCAGAATAATGGCGTTGTTGGTGCAGGATTGCGAGTATTTGAAAGAATCTAAAGAGGAGTGTCGGTTTATGTTTACATTAGGTGAAGAAAAATTAGTGCCACTAGGTGCATCGATTACAACGGCAGAAATAAAACAGCAGCCTGATTTATGGGCTGAAACATTTACCTTGTTTACAGAGAAAAGCAGGGATATTGAAGAGTTTTTACTAAAGTTATCAACGAAACACGGCCGGGTTCGCGTCATTTTTACAGGTGCAGGGACGTCTGCCTATGTCGGAGATACCATCACACCTTACCTAAAAGGAAAAGTGAATGAAAATAAGTGGGAATTGCTCAGTATTCCGACAACCACTTTAGTGTCTAACCCCTATGAATTTTTAAAAGCAGATTTCCCAACCTTGTTAGTTTCCTTTGCTAGAAGCGGCAACAGCCCGGAAAGTATCGCCGCTGTACAATTAGCGAAGCAAATCGTAACCGATTTGTATCAGGTAACGATTACTTGTGCTAAGGATGGCCAATTAGCGAAGCGGGCAACAGGGGATGAAAATAATATATTGCTATTGATGCCAGAAAAATCGAATGATCAAGGTTTTGCGATGACGGGCAGTTATTCATGCATGACGTTAACGGCGTTACTCGTTTTTGATTCTTTGCCGTTGGAAGAAAAATCGGCGATTGTGAAAGTGATTCAGCAAATGGGTGAAAGTGTCATTCAAAGGGAAGACGCAATCCAAGAAATCATCGATATCGATTTTGACCGCATCATTTACCTAGGATCTGGCAGTTTAGAAGGCCTAGCGAGAGAAGCACAATTAAAAATATTAGAGCTGACAGCTGGAAAAATTGTCACTGCCTTTGATTCACCGTTAGGATTCCGCCACGGTCCTAAATCATTTGTGAACGAAAAATCATTGGTTTTTGTGTTTGTTTCCAACCAACCTTATACACGTCAATACGATTTAGATATGTTAAAAGAAATGCAGCTGGATAACATGGCTAGCTATATTTGTGCGATCGAGGTTGATGGAGATACCAATTATGATGGGAACACATTTGGATTCGGAAGCGAGGCCAAGTTCGTGCCGGATGCTTATTTAGCACTACCTTTTGTCATGATTGGACAGACGGTTTCCTTGCTCGCTTCGGTAAAAGTAGGCAACACACCAGACACACCTTCACCGACAGGAACGGTAAACCGTGTCGTTAAAGGCGTAACCATTTATGAATTTAAGTAGGGGAAGAAGCATGTCTAAGTATATCTTTGCTGATAAGTTTTTCCTTGATGGAAAGGTTGAAGGGCCAGGGTTTTTAGAAATAAAAGATGGAATATTTGGTAGTTTTTCAGAAAACAGACCAGTTGCGGCGGCGGAAATTATTGATTTTGCGGGCCATTGGATTGCTCCTGGTTTAGTAGATACACATATTCATGGATTTCGAAATCATGACATTATGGACAATGATTTTGAAGGGTTGAATCAGATTTCTGAAGGGGTTCTTTCCTGTGGGGTTACTTCGTTTTTGCCGACAACCTTAACTTCCTCAACGGAAGCGTTGAATCATGTCGTTGAAATGATTGGTGCAAACTACAAAAAAGTTAGTGGAGCCAAAATTAAAGGGATTTTTTTGGAAGGGCCATTTTTTACCGAAAAACACAAAGGGGCGCATAACACGAGATATTTTTCGGACCCATCGATTGAACGATTAAAAGATTGGCAGGAATTATCCAATGACTCTATTAAAAAAATTGCCATTGCCCCTGAACGAAAAGGGGCAGCGGAATTTATTGAATATGCGGCAGGTGAAAAGATTGCAGTGGCACTAGCCCATAGTGACGCCACTTATGAAGAAGCAAAGCAAGCGGTTGAAAATGGAGCTTCTATTTTTGTTCATACCTTCAATGGAATGAGTCCGCTGCACCATCGTGAGCCAGGGATGGTCGGGGCAGCGATGAATTTAAAAGATGTTTTTGCGGAAATCATTTGTGACGGACATCATGTTCATCCTGCTGCGGCTAATATTTTAATGAATGTCCGTGGCAGAGATTATACCGTTTTGGTAACTGACTGCATGATGGCTGGTGGAATGCCGGAAGGAAACTATCAACTCGGAGAATTCCCTGTCGAGGTGAAAGCCGGTGCAGCCCGAATCGAAGGCGGCAGTTTAGCCGGCAGTATTTTGCAGCTTAATGATGCTGTCAAAAATGTCGTCGAATGGGGGATTGCGACACCGGAGGAAGCAATCTATATGGCAAGCACTGCACCTGCAAAAAGTATTGGGCTGGACGTGGAATGCGGGAAAATTGCTGAGGGGTACGCTGCTGACTTTATTGTGTTGAGTCCTGAACTGGATTTACTTGCGACTTATCTTGATGGTGTTTGTCGTTACCATTTACAGAAAGAGGGAGTGCGATGATTTTAGCTGTCACGATGAATCCATCTGTGGATATTTCCTATCCCCTCCATGAATTCAAGTTGGATACTGTGAACCGTGTGGAAAATGTTCGAAAAACGGCTGGCGGTAAAGGCTTAAATGTTGCACGGGTGATTGCACAAATGGAAGAAGAAGTCCTGGCAACGGGTGTGCTCGGCGGAACCATCGGCGATTACATCGTACAGGAATTAAATAAAAGCCAAATTCCGAATGACTTTTTGAAAATCGAAAAAGAATCGAGGAATTGTATTGCCATTCTTCATGAAGGGATGCAAACGGAAATTTTAGAATCTGGGCCAACCTTAACGAATGCAGAAGGGACAGATTTTTTAGAGAAATATGAAGACCTGTTGGCTAAAGTTTCCTTGGTGACGATTTCGGGCAGTTTGCCTAAGGGATTGCCGGTGGATTTTTATCAGCAAATGTTAGCCATTAGTCAGAGAAAGGGAATTCCGGTGGTATTGGATTCATCAGGAGAACCGTTAAGAGCAGCCTTGTTACATAAAGAAAAGCCATTTGCGATTAAGCCAAATATTACGGAATTATCTCAGCTGCTCGGCGTGAAAGTGGATAGCAGGATTAGCAGTTTGAAACAAGCTTTAGATCATGACTGGTTTAAAGAGATTGAATGGATTGTTGTCTCGATGGGTGGGGATGGTGCTTTTGTAAGACATGGTACGGAAGATTACCGAGTAACTCTCCCAAAAATAGACGTGGTGAATCCGGTTGGGTCCGGAGATGCAGTCGTTGCTGGGTTAGCGGTGGCATTGAATCGAAATCAATCGGTAGAAACTGTGTTGAAAACGGCTATGACCACGGGGATGCTCAATACGATGGAAGCCGGTACGGGATCGATTAACATGGCAAAGTTCGGACAGTATTTTGATTTGGTAAAAATAGATTAATAGGGGGAATATCGATGCTAGAATTATCTAAAAACAAATTGGACGCTTTAAAGCGTTTATCTGATGAAAATGGTATTATTGGGGCTTTAGCGATTGATCAACGCGGCTCATTGAAAAAGATGATTGCATCTGGAAGTACGAATAATGTTGGGGATGAAGGGATTATCCGCTTTAAAGAATTGGTATCTGAAGAATTAACACCTTATTCTACTGCGATTCTATTAGATCCAGAATATGGACTGCCGGCGGCTAAAGTCCGCAGCAAAGACTCGGGATTATTGGTAGCCTATGAAAAGACCGGATACGATGCAACAGCTGTAGGCCGCCTGCCTGATTTATTGCCAGAGTGGTCCGTGAAGCGATTGAAAGAGGCCGGTGCTGATGCCGTGAAATTTTTACTGTACTATGATGTCGATGAAGATGAGAAAATCAATGATTATAAACATGTTTATATGGAACGGGTAGGTTCTGAGTGTGCTGCCGAGGATATTCCGTTTTTCTTAGAAATCGTCTCCTATGATGCGAACATTGATGATGTTAAAAGTAAAGAGTATGCAAAAGTGAAGCCGCATAAAGTGATTGAGGCAATGAGGGAGTTTTCCAAACCACAGTATCAAGTTGATGTTCTGAAAGTAGAAGTTCCCGTAGATATGAACTTTGTTGAAGGGTATACAGAGGGTGAAACCGTTTATAGTAGGGATGAAGCTGCTGCGTATTTCAAAGAGCAAAGTGAGTCCACTGAGCTACCGTTTATCTTTTTAAGTGCAGGAGTAAGTGCGGCATTATTCCAGGAAACATTGAAATTTGCCAAACAATCCGGTTCGACCTTTAATGGCGTGTTGTGCGGCCGTGCTACTTGGAAAGACGGTGTCGCCCCATTTGCTTCCGGCGGTGAACAGGCAGGCCGTGAATGGTTACAACTCATTGGTAAAAACAATATTGAAGAATTAAATGTTGTTTTGAAAGAGTCCGCCAGCTCCTGGTTTGAAAAGGTTAATAATAATAACAGCTCTCTAGCTTATTAAGTTAAAGAAAAAAATCATATATGGATAAAAGCCATCCATGTGTTCTGGATGGCTTTTTCAGCTTGCTTAAATTACTCTATTAAACTCCCTTATATGCTTTACGGTAAATTTCAGCTAATTCTGTTACTAGAGGAAGCTTAGGATTAGCAGTGGTACATTGGTCTTCAAATGCTTTATCTGCAAGGTAGTCAACCTTGCTTTCGAAAAGTGCTGCATCCACATTGTTTGCCTCAATGCTCATTGGTATGTCCAGTTCTTTTGCAAGGCGAATGATTGCCTGAACAAGGCTTTCTACTCCTTCTTCCGTTGTATTCGCAGGCAGTCCGAGTGTTCTTGCAATTTCTGCATATCGCTTATCTGCCACAAAGTGGGCATATTTCGGGAATGCTGTAAATTTATTTGGTTTGGCCGCATTATAGCGAATAACATGTGGCATTAAGATTGTATTTGCACGTCCGTGTGCAATATGGAATTCTGAACCAAGCTTATGGGCAAGGCTATGATTGATACCAAGGAATGCATTTGCAAAAGCCATCCCAGCAATCGTTGAAGCATTATGCACCTTTTCACGTGCTAATTCATCACTGCCATTTCGATAAGCTCTAGGCAGATATTCGAATACAAGCTGGATTGCCTTCATTGCAAGGCCGTCTGTATAATCATTTGCCATACAAGACACGTAAGCCTCAATTGCATGAGTCAATACATCCATTCCAGTATCAGCAGTAATATGTTTAGGTACAGTCATAACGAACTGTGGATCAATAATCGCTACATCTGGTGTTAATTCATAATCGGCGAGCGGGTATTTAATATTTGCTTCCTTATCGGTTATGACGGAGAAGGAAGTTACCTCAGAACCTGTTCCAGAGGTGGTTGGGATCGCTACAAATTGTGCCTTTTCACCTAACTTAGGATATTTCACAATTCGTTTACGGATATCGAGAAATTTCTGTTTTAAACCAAAGAATTCAGATTCTGGATTTTCATAGAACAGCCACATACCTTTAGCCGCATCCATCGCTGAACCGCCGCCAAGGGCAATAATTACATCCGGCTGGAATTTAGCCATCATTTCTGTACCCTTCATGACAGTTTCAATGGATGGATCTGGTTCTACTTCTGAGAAAATTTCACAGTGAACATAATCCGGTCTTTTCCTTAAATAGTATAATACTTTATCTACATAGCCTAGTTTCACCATTCCAGGGTCCGTTACAATGAATGCTTTAGAAATCTTCGGCATTTTCGCTAAATACTGTGTTGCATTTTTCTCGAAATAGATTTTGGACGGAACTTTAAACCATTGCATATTAACATTCCTTTGGGCTACTTTTTTAATATTGATTAAGTGAATTGCACCAACGTTAGTGGAAACAGAATTTCCTCCATATGAACCACAGCCAAGTGTTAGGGAAGGCATATAAGCATTGTAAATATCACCGATAGCGCCCTGTGAAGATGGGGCATTGACAATGATTCTTCCAGCTTTCATTCGGTAGCCATACTGCTTAATGACATTTTGGTCTTGAGAATGGATGACGGCAGAATGTCCTAGACCGCCGAATTCTAACATTTCTTCTGCTCTTTTTAGGCCTTCTTCAAGACTATTAACCTTGTAACAGGCTAGGACTGGGCTTAATTTTTCTCTTGATAGCGGGTATGCTGGTCCGACGCCGTCTAATTCAGCTACAAGTATTTTAGTGTTTTCTGGAACGGTTACGCCTGCCAATGCAGCAATTTTACTAGCAGCCATTCCAACAATATTTGGATTAACCGCACATGAAATTTCATTAATAACTAATTTTTCAACTTTAGCTTTTTCTTCTTCGTTTAAAAAATAACAATTATTTGCAATCATCTCATTTTTAACCGCTGCATAAATCTCTTGATCAATAATGACGGCTTGCTCAGAAGCACAAATCATTCCGTTGTCAAACGTCTTTGATAAGATTAAGTCATTTACTGCTTGATGAATGTTGGCTGATTTCTCCATATAGCACGGAACGTTTCCAGGTCCAACGCCGAGAGCAGGTTTACCAGAGCTATAAGCGGATTTGACCATTCCCGCGCCGCCAGTTGCAAGAATCATAGATATTTTAGAGTGATTCATCAGTGCTTGTGTAGCCTCAATAGATGGTGTTTCAATCCATTGAATACAATTCTCAGGAGCTCCTGCTGCTATAGCTGCATCCCGAAGAATTCTTGCCGCTTCACTGCTGCATTTCTGTGCGGATGGATGGAAGGCAAACACAATTGGGTTTCTCGTTTTTATAGATATTAGTGCTTTAAACATTGTTGTGGAAGTTGGATTGGTTACAGGTGTAACACCAGCAATAACGCCAACCGGTTCTGCAATTTCAATGATTCCTTCATGTTCGTTTTCGTTTACAATGCCGACGGTTTTATCATACTTGATATTATGATAGACATATTCAGTTGCAAACATATTCTTAATGATTTTATCTTCATAAACGCCTCGTTTCGTTTCCTCAACAGCAAGTTTTGCAAGCTGCATATGCTGATCAAGACCTGCCAAGGCCATTTGCTTCACAATTGTATCAATCATTTCTTGATCGAAGCTGCGGAATTCCTCTAAAGCCTTTCGACCGTTTTCTACCAGGGTATCAATCATGGATGCTACACTTTGCAATTCCTTGCCTGTTTTTTCTGCCACTGCCATTTTAATTCCTCCAGTTAATTTTAGACTTTGTGAAATATTTCACAAGTTTATATAAAAAAATAATAACAAACCAATTGATAGGGAATTACCTTGTTACTCACAAACTGGATTTCGTGGTATCTTTTCAAAAGAGATATCATTAAGTACTTTAGAGTATTTTTTTACGATGATGACAAAATTCACTGTCCAAATATAACATGGAATATTTTCATTATCTTTAAACATCATTGCCTCAAATTCATCACCAACAGTTTCTTCAAACACTTCTTGTGTATAGGTTTCAGAATCTGTTGAGAAGGATTTCCATTCACATAGCATCATGTCTTATCACTCCTTGTGCTCTTTATGAATTTATCATAACACTGATTTCCGATAAAAGTTTGTGAAATATTGAACAAACTTTGAATTATTAACGATAATTCAAAAAATGGTTCCTTTTACCTAAGTAGGGGGAGAAGGCAAAAAAAACAGCCCTTAATCGTTGGGCTGTTAGTTATCTTGTTTTTCTTTATCAAACCAAAGCAGTTCTTGATCCTCTTCATCACCATTATAGTTGATAAAAATCTCTTCGCCTGCTTTTATGTCTTTGTAAGCATAAAAGTCAAAGGAATGGTTTGGAAAATTAATCTCATAAGTGGCATTCGGCTGATAGGAATGATTAAATAGCATCCCATAACCTAAGAGAATACATGTGTGGTTGATCCCATATTCAAACGCATAGTCGGCAAGCAATGTTTTTTCGATATGTTCATGCTCTGCATTTGGATAGGCGATAACGGGCGCTTCATGGATAAGTTCACCCTTTTTAATATCACGTGTAGCGAATACTCCTCTATTGAACTCTCCGTCACTGATTTTTGAAGATTTTACTTCTATCATGTTCGTCACCTACATTACTTTCTATGAAGTCAATATCCTTATAGTTTGACAGGTAATGGCATTGAAAGCAACCATTTTTCGGTTTCTCGCATGATAGTATGTCTAAAAAGCACGAAATTTAATCAGAACTGATGTTAATATGCTCGAATGTTGATACCTTAAATAAACCTTTATCAGTAAGTTTTATCTCGGGGATAACAGGAAGAGCTAAAAAGGAAAGGGTTAAAAAGGGATTGAAATGGTCGTTTGCTCCCAGCTTCCCAAGAGCATGGTGCAGCTCTTTAAGAGTCGAATAGACCTCTTGGTAAGGAAGGTTAGATATTAAGCCTGCAATAGGCAACTCTAATGATGCGAGGATTTGACCCTCTTTAATGACAACCAACCCGCCTTGCATTTCTTTTATGGTATTTGCAGCCATAACCATATCACTATCATTGGTTCCAGCAATAATTAGATTGTGTGAATCATGGGCAATCGTGGTGGCAATAGCGCCATATTTTAAACCTAGGCCTTTGACAATCCCTAAACCAATTTGTCTGGTCATATGATGGCGTTCAATTACGGCAAGCTTTAACCGGTCCGCACTAGTCGAAGGTTGGAAGAACCCTTGACCGCAAATATCGACTTCTTCCACTAAATGTCGTGTGACTAAGCTGTTAGGGATAATTTCAATGATATTTGCTTTATTTGAGGATAAGTGAATGTTTAAATTGGATTCCATGATTTCATCAAAGTGAACAGACTGTCCTAAACAATCCTGTAGGTTGTTACTACAATCCGTAACCAATTTGCCATCTTGTACGACAGCCACTCCGTCCTTATAGACATGAGAAATTCTGATCGTTTCAAGGTCATCGATTAAGGAAAAATCCGCTTTGTAACCTGCGGCAATAGCCCCCTTATCTTCAAGCCCAAAACATTCTGCTGCATTGATGGTAGCCATTTGTATAGCAGTAATAGGGGAGAGTCCTTCAGCAATTGCTAGTCTTACATTGTGATCAATACTGCCCTCAAGCACAAGGTCATCTAAATGCTTATCGTCGGTAACAAATAAGCACCTCCGCGAATTATACCCATTTACAGCTGGAATCAAATTCTGTAAATCTTTTGCGACAGTTCCTTCACGAATCATTAAATACATTCCGCTCCGAAGGCGTTCTTTCGCTTCTTCCGCTGTTGTACTTTCATGATCGGTCTTAATGCCTGCAGCCATATAAACATTCAAGTTACTTCCAGATAATCCCGCCGCATGACCATCAACCTTTTTTCCGAACTGTTTCGCATCAGATATTTTGTTGAGCATATCATCTTCTGCATTTAGGACAGCAGGGAAATTCATGACTTCTGCTAATCCTAGGACTCGAGGGTGGTGGTAAAAGGGTTTTAGCTCCTCGGCTTTTAAAATAGCACCTGAGTTTTCAAAGCTTGTCGCTGGAACACAGGAAGGGAGCATTATATAAATATCAAAAGGAAGATCTTCGGAAGAATCTAGCATATATTGAATCCCAGCCGTACCTAGGACATTCGCAATTTCATGGGGGTCAGCGATAACGGACGTTACACCGTGTGGAAGAAGGACTTTAGCGAATTCACTTGGCGTTACCAAGGACGATTCGATATGAACATGCCCATCGATAAATGCCGGAATGACATAACGTCCTTTTGCGTCTACAATACTTTTCCCTTCATACTTTCCGATACCTGCGAAATAACCATCCACAATGGCGATATCACCTTCGATTATTTCTCCGTTAAAAACATCAATGATCCTGCCATTTATAACGACGGTATCAGCAGGTTCTTTTCCTGAAGCCACAGAGATTCTTCGGGTTAATTGTTTTCTCTCCATTGCTCGACACCCTCTAACTATGAATTAGTATTCTACTTTATTCTTTGAGTTTTCCCATGTTCGAAAAGGAATATCACCATCGTCCGGAAAAAGTTTCTCCATGGGTATTTTACGATTTTCCATTGGAAGTTCGAGTTGTTCATAAATGAACTGATCATCAAACCCTATCTTGGCCGCCTCCTGTTTCGTGCAGGCATAGTAAACAGCTTTTGGTCTAGCCCAGTAAATCGCACCAATGCACATTGGACAAGGTTCACAGCTGGTATAGATTTCGCAGTCCGTCAGTTGGAAATCCTTTAAATAGCTGCAGGCCGCGCGAATGGCCTGGACCTCTGCATGTGCGGTTGGATCGTTGGTGGAAGTCACTTCATTACGGCCAACTCCGATTATTTTTCCATCCTTCACCACGATTGCTCCAAATGGTCCACCATGATTGGTTAGGACATTGTTGAGCGCTTCCTCAATCGCTTTTTTCATAAAATGAATATCTGACATGTAACCTCTCCATTCTTTGATATATTTTTATCCATTTGTAAGCTATGGATTAGCACTAAGGTTTAATAATCTTTTTAACTTGAAATTCATTATTCTATAACATACATAGAATTTCTTCCTTGTTGTTAGGTTTGTTAACACACTATTTTTGGCTGGGACTATTTAAAAAACTTGTTAGATTATATGACACGTTTGTAGATACTATTTCGGCATTTCGATATTATAGTGAAAAATTGGCAGGACGAGTTTACTGTGTCACCGATAGCTGACAAATTCCTAAGCCATTTATGAAGATTCATAAATAGAGAGAGAACAGTTGATGTATTTTTAGGAGGTTGTAACTGTTTAAATAAATCTATAAGAAACTACAAAATATTATTAAAATCTGACAAAAGAAAAGGGACTAATTTTTGCCTTTCTTCCAATAAAACCCTATAATTAATATAGAACATTTGTTCTTAGGAGGGGATGGAATGAAGGTTACGAAAATTTGCCTAATAGACGATGGGAGTGCCGTCGAGCTTGAAAAACTAAATCGATTAATGACTGTTTTTTGCGCTGCATTGCGGTATTCCTTTAATCGCTTGTTAGAGGGTGAACAGTCCGGCAAATTAATTAAATCGACAAGTGCTCTCTTTCATTTGAACAAAAGATATGCTGAAGATGCTGTGATGCAAGCCCAAGCCATGATCTCAAGTCAAAAAGAACTTTTACCCTTAAGAATCCAAGGAGTACAAGGAAAAATTAAAAAGACCTGCATGAAATTAGAAGATTATCAGACAGGTAGGAAAAGGTCGAAAAAAGTCCCTCTTGAGACCTGCTTAAAAGGGTTGAGTGCCAGCTTAGAAAAACTTCAAGTAAAGGAATCCCTTTTATTAAAACACCAGGAAGATCAGACGATTCCCACCGTGATCTTTGGGGGAAAAAGGAATTTTCATGAACGTTTAAAAGGGAAAATAACAAGAAATGAATGGAAGGATCTACGATCTAATACCCTTTATTCTCGCGGTGATAAGTCAAAAAAGGGTAATTTGAACACCAGAATCGTATTCGACAAGGGGGAGCAACAGTTTTTTATAGAAGTGGCCAATCCACTATTAGTTGAGGGTCAAAAAAGGAGTCCTAGATTACGTTTCAAACTACATGTACCGGATAAATATTTCGATGTTATTGTTGGGGTAGTATTACCCAATGAAGTTGGTATTACCTCTAAGAACAAACCTTTGGAAGAATATATCCCCTATTCCATTGAGTTAAAACGGAAAAATAGTGAGATTTATGTCCACATCACTTATGAAGACATAGTCCATGGTTCTATGCTGAATGGGAATGAAAAGATTCAGTCTGATTTAGTTGGGGGAATTGATGTGAACATTGATCGCGTAGCGGTTTCTATTTTAACCAAACAAGGAAATTTATTAGAATCTAAAACCTTTTATTGTCATGAAATGGAATATGTAAAAAGCAACCGCAGGTCCAATATTTCAGGAGAAATTGCAAAAGATATCGTTCAGTATCTTTTGTCTTGGAACGTGGGAGCTATCGTCATAGAAGATATTACATTAAAACAAGATCATGATACGAATAAACGATTCAACCGCCTTGTCCATGCGTTTGCAAAAACAAAATTACAAAAGGCTATTATCTCTAGAGGAATTAAATTTGGTTTTAAAATAAAAAAAGTAAATCCCGCTTATACATCCGTTGTTGGACGATTTAAATATAGTAAAAAGTATGGCTTATCCGTTCATGAAGCAGCTGCTCTTGTTATTGGGAGAAGATGTCTTGGTTTTGATGAAAAAATACCACAAGAAATCCTAATCCAGTTAAGACAACTAGTAAAGCCAAAATTGATTTCTATTCTTGGGTCAATGGAAGAATCCGAGAAAAAGTCAAAAAACGGCAAGCAAAGGCGGAAGTATTTGGGGATGTTGTTAAGAAATATAGAAACATTCAAGGAAAACCATAGTTGGAAATTATGGAATGTGATTCATAAAACATTAATGATCAAGAACCAAAAATTACAATTCAAGGAGGTGTAATCCTGGTACTAAAATTCAATCTTTGTGGTAGGCTGACCAATGGAAGGAATGGTCTACCGCAAAACGCCGGCTCTAACAGAGCACCGCGGGCTGTCTTGAACAATAGGTTCATGACAAGGGTGTAATTCCCTTCCTGATGGAATGACGTGAGAATCGTCGCGGTATGTCTCCTTTTCTTGGTTCGGAGGCGAAATGTAGAATTTGGTAGACTTTAGTAACCAGGTTCGGAATATATATAGTTTTAACTGTAACCCAGCTGTATGGTCACCAGCTGGAGGAAGAGAGGTGAGGCAATGGAGGAAGTAAATCAAATGAGCAAGGAGGAGTTTGTACAAAAAGTAGGCTGGGTGTTTGAACATTCTCCGTGGGTGGCTTCAGCAGCATGGGAAAATATGCCGTTTGAATCCCATGAGAACCTTTTACAAACGATGATTGATATTGTTCAAAATGCCGAGGAGTCTATGCAGCTAGCGTTACTTCGTGCACACCCCGATTTAGGAACAAGATTGCAAATGTCCGAGTTTTCCCAAAAGGAGCAAGCTGGAGCAGGCCTTGATAAGCTTTCAAAGGAAGAGTTTGAGGAGTTTGTATCTCTAAATATGATGTATGTAAATAAATTTCAATTTCCGTTTATTATGGCCGTAAAGGGGCAAAGCAAGGAAACGATTCTAGCAGCAATGAAGCAAAGGGTTCATAATACTTACGAGGAAGAATATTACATTGCCTTACGTGAAGTGTATAAAATCGCTGGGTTTCGATTGAATGATATTTTCATAGGATGATTTGTTCATGGTGATCGTTTTCGCATAGTTTGATGTTTAATTAAGGGTCTTGAGTGCAAAACTCACGGCCAGTCAGAAGGATTAGTCCTTAATCAAGGGTCTTGAGGACAAATCTCACGGCCAGTCAGAAGGATTAGTCCTTAATCAAGGGTCTTGAGGACAAATCTCACGGCCAGTCAGAAGGATTAGTCCTTAATCCAAGGTCTTGAGGACAAAACTCACGGCCAAGTCAGAAGGATTAGTCCTTAATCCAGGGTCTTGAGGACAAAACTCAAAGCCAGTCAGAAAGATTAGTCCTTAATCAAAGGTCTTGAGGACAAATCTCACGGCTTGTCAGAAGGATTAGTCCTTAATCAAGGGTCTTGAGGACAAATCTCTCAACCCTTCAGAAAGGTTTGTCCTTAATATAGGTTCTTGTTGATAAGCAACAAAGTTACGAGAAGTGCAAAAATAAGTGGTACCCATGACCTAATTTTAAAGCCTTTTAAAATAAAAAAGGAGGCTAAATACAATATGAAAAGAACGATGAGCTACGGGAAAGCGGATGTGTGGGTTTATCGGACCTACGCTAAGCCGTTAACAATGATTCGAAACATCCCCGAATCCACCTTCTCCGGTAGAAATAACATTCTTTTTGGCATGAATGTAAAAGTCGCCGTTGAAGGTGAAGCATTTTTCCCCTCATTTAAAGATGGTGACAACACTTTAGTGGTTGCAACGGATTCAATGAAAAATTTCATCCTTAGGCATGCAGGAGATTATCAGGGCGCCACCCAGGAAGGGTTTCTTGAGTTTGTCGCACAGAGGTTTCTTGAGACATATTCACATATGACAGGTATTAAAATTTCAGGTGAACAGATTTCCTTTGAAGAACTTCCTGTCCCGACAAATGGCGGCTTTGAACCAAGCCCGTTGGTGTTTCGCTATTCACTAAATGAACAAGCAGGAGCCTCGATAGACGTGAAACGTGAAAAAGATGAAATTATCACCACTCATCACCTAAGCAGTTTAAAGGGTCTTAAGCTTATTAAGGTAAAGGGCAGTTCGTTTTACGGCTATGTGAAGGATGAATATACGACATTGCCGGAATCCCATGATCGCCCGCTGTTTATCTTTTTAAATATTGATTGGCGATATAACGACCTTGAGGACGGCAGGGGAAATACACCTGATGGCTATGTGGCCGCAGAACAGGTAAGAGATATTGCGTACACCGTCTTTCATGAAGAAAACTCTCCATCTATCCAAAATCTCATTTACCGTATTGGTACTAGAATCCTAGAGCGTTTCCCACAGTTAGCAGAAGTACGTTTCGAATCCAATAACCGTACATGGGAAACAATTTTAGATGAAATTCCTGCCTCACATGAAGGAAAAGTATTTACTGAACCTCGTCCCCCTTATGGCTTCCAATGTTTTTCAATGACGCGTGATGACTTAGAGTCTGAAGAGGCATCAAAGTAATGACAGGAAAGCTAACAACTCATGTCCTCGACACTAGCATAGGAAAGCCGGCTAGCGGTGTATTAGTGGAGTTAGTGCGTGTTGGCCCAAATAAAGAAAAAGAGACCATCCGTTTTTCCTACACAAATCAAGATGGGAGATTAAATCAACCCCTTTTGGAGGGGGATAATATGAAAAAGGGAATCTATGAACTTCATTTTTATATAGGAGACTATTACCGAAATCGCGGAGCTTCCGCTGAGGATCCCTCGTTCCTGGATTGTGTTCCTGTAAGATTTGGTATTTCTGAACCGGCTTCCCATTATCATGTGCCGCTTTTGATATCACCAGGAGGGTACAGTACCTACAGGGGGAGTTAGGAGGGGAAAATGAAAACTGAAGTTTGGGTGAAAAATGGATATGTCTTTACAGAAGATGGTTTTCGGTATGCTTGTATAAAAATAAAAGACGGCAAGATTGAGGCGCTATTCGAAAGCGAACCTGAACCCTTGAAAGAAAACAAAATCAATTCTATAGATGCCAGTGGCTGCCTCGTTGTTCCTGGATTTATCGATGCGCATGTTCATTTTAATGATCCCGGCCGGACGGATTGGGAAGGAATTGAAACTGGCAGCCGTGCCGCCGCTATTGGAGGAACGACAACGATTTTTGATATGCCGCTAAATTGTTCCCCATCTGTGACAACCGTAAAAAATCTACACAATAAAACAGAGTATTTAACCTCCAAATCTTATATTGATTATGCTTTGTGGGGCGGAATGACAGGGAATTCCGTTCGTCAGCAGGAAGAGTTAACCAAGATGAGTGAGGGAATTATCGGTTGGAAGGCATTTATGTCTGAGAGCGGTATCGATGATTTTCCCTTTGTTTCACCACACCAGCTGAAGCTTGCCATGAAAATAGCCGCACAACAAAATAAAATCCTCGCTCTGCATGCAGAATGGGAGGAAGAGATTCAAACCCTTACCACTTTTTATAAAAATCAAAACGGTCTCAACGAGCGTAAAGCCTTTCTCGCCAGCAGGCCGATATCAGCGGAAGAACAGGCGGTTCGTTATGCGTTAGAGGCAGCTGCAAATTATGGTACATGTGTCCACTTTGTTCATATCAGTTCTGCGAGAGTAGTTAAACTCATTCACCAAGCAAAGAAAAGCGGAATAAACGTCACAGTAGAAACCTGCCCACATTATTTACTTTTTGATGAAGAAGATTTCCTCAAAGCTGGTGCCATCCTTAAGTGTGCCCCGCCGCTTCGGTCGAGGGAAGAGGTGGAAGGGTTGTGGGAATGTATTTCAAACGGCTGGATTGATACCATTGGTTCCGATCATTCCCCCTGTCTCTATTCGATGAAAAATACTGATTCCATTTGGGAAGCATGGGGTGGAATCCAAGGAGTACAATTTACCTGGCTTGCGTTACTGGATGAGGCATTGAAAAGGAAGATTCCACTTAAAAACATACTTCCTCTAGGCGCAGCGAATGTTGCTGATGTCTTTGGTATATCAGGAAGGAAAGGAAAAATTCAACCCGGATTGGATGCAGATTTAGCCTTGATTTCATTAGATGAGACAACGATAGCGGATCAGCAATCCATTGCCTTTCGAAATCAATATTCCCCCTATGAAAATAGAAAATTTTTGTTAAAAGTAAAGAAAACCATTTTACGAGGAAAAGTCATTTATGACGATCAAACAGGGGTAACCCCAGAAAAGTATGGTCAGTATATACAGCCAAGGAAGTGAGTTTATGGGGCAATTCCCCGTTAATCTGGAAGAGGCAATTGAGTGGTTAGCTTCATTTGGGGGAGAACCAGATGGAGGTGTATCTCGAACACTTTATTCCCAACCTTGGAAGGATGCCCAGCAAGCTTTAAAGGGATGGATGGAGAATTCTGGGCTCCACACAACTTATGATTCTATTGGAAACTTATTTGGGAGATTGCCTTCATCGAATCCAAATGCCCAAACTATTTTAATTGGCTCACATGTCGACACCGTCAAAGCAGGCGGTAAATATGATGGCGCCTATGGAATTATTGCAGGAATATTGGCTTTAGATTTTTTAAAAAAGACGTATGGGACACCTGCTATAAACCTTGAGGTGGTTTCTTTTTGCGAAGAAGAAGGCAGCCGGTTTCCACTTGCCCTTTGGGGGTCAGGTATGATGACGGGAACTTATTCATTTAATGAAATTAGTGATATCAAGGATTCAGAGGGAATAAGCTTCGAGACAGCTATGATGGCGGCAGGATTTGGGCTTTCCGAATACAGGGTCCGAAATGATATCCAAAATTTTATTGAACTACATATCGAACAAGGACCCACCCTTGAAAAAGTAGAAAAATCAATTGGCATTGTCAAAGCCATTGTCGGTCAAAAGCGATTTCGCATTACGGTGAATGGCGAATCGAACCATGTTGGAACCACCTCGATGATATGGAGAAGAGATGCTTTGCATGGGGCGGTAAACATGATTCATGACTTATACGAAAGTGTGAAGAATTACGATGAAGATCTTGTAACAAGTGTGGGGCAAATTTTTGTTGAGCCTAATGTACCTAATGTAATTCCTAATCAAGTTCGGTTTACAGTAGACGCTCGGCATCCGAACGAATCAATTTTAAGTTCTTTTTGTCAGCAATTCACTGAAATTTTTAAAACCCATGCTAAAAAACGCGATTTGGATATACAGATTGAGATGTGGCATGAAGTTCAGCCAGCCCAGATGGATCGTACACTGAATGAAATTGTACAAAGCATTTGCACTAGGAGCACTTTTCCTTTCCATTGGATGAATAGCGGTGCTGGGCATGACGCGCAGTTGTTTGCACGCATTTGTCCTACAACAATTATATTCGTTCCCAGCCAGGGCGGGATTAGCCATTCCCCAATCGAGTTTACTTCAACAAAGGATTTGGAAACAGGCCTGGAGGTACTCATACAATTATTACATCAATTAGCCTACGACCACTGAGGAGTGATTAACATGAATGAGGATAAAACAAAGATTGTGCAGTGGATACAGGATCATGAGGAAGAACTGGTTTCTTTTTTGAAAACATTAGTTCAAACGGCTTCGGATAATCCCGCTGGTGATTGTTTACCGATAGCCAGAGTTTTAGAGAAACAGCTTTCCGAGCTTGGGTTTAAAAATGTATCCCTCCTCGAAGTAGATGAAGAAAGTGTAAAAGCAAATGGGATGGTTAGTATGGCTAACGTCCTCGCACCTACAGTGTTTGGAGAAGGTACAAATGTTGTATTAAACGCTCACGGAGATGTGGTCCCTCCTGGTTTAGGTTGGAGTGTCGACCCATATGGAGGAGAAATAGTTGATGGAAAAATGTATGGGCGTGGAGTGGCTGTATCAAAGTCTGACATTGCCGCTTATACCTATGCGGTGCTTGCATTAAAACAGGTCAGTGCCCAGCTTTTTGGAAGGGTGGACCTTGCCTTCACGTTTGATGAAGAAACAGGAGGAGAAATAGGACCCAAGCGGCTAATTGATCAAGGCTATATCAAGCCCGATCAAGCGATTGTCGCAGGGTTTACCTATTCAGCTGTAAATGCTCATAATGGGTGCTTGCATTTTGAAATCAAAACAACAGGAAAGTCAGCGCATGCGGCTCTTCCGCATACAGGAATTGACGCGATCGAGGCGACGACTAAAATCTTACAGGTTTTATATGATTATCGTAAAACACTGGCAGAAAAGAAATCGTCCATCCCAGGAATTGATTTTCCAACCTTGAATGTGGGACTCATTTCAGGCGGTATTAATACCAACGTGGTGCCGGATGAGTGCACCATAAGAGTGGATCGTCGATTAATCCCTGAAGAGGACTTTGTAGAAGCAGAGTTTGAGTTTAGAGAACTCGTACATCAAGCAGTATCAGACATACCTGGTATAAAAGTTGAAATTAGGAAGATCCTCCATGCGAAAAGCTTTGGACCAGTTCCTGAGAATACACCATTAGTTCAAGCATTGGCTGCAAACTGGCAAATGATATTGAAAGAGGAGAGTGAGTTACCTGTTCACGGGGTGCCATTATATACAGATGCCCGTCACTTCTTTGCTGCAGGAATACCAACGATTATGTTTGGGGTCGGACCTAAAGTGTTAGAAGAGGCGAATGGACACCGTGCCGATGAGAATATTCGACTTTCTGATTTACAGGCTGCAACCAAAATCATCGCTTGTACACTTTATGATTTATTAGCAGGAGGAAACCATGAAATTAACACAGCGTGAGCAGGAAAAATTAATGGTCGTCGTCGCTGCCGACTTGGCGAGGCGTAGAAAAGACCGCGGATTGAAATTAAATTATCCTGAAGCGATTGCCCTCATTACCTATGAAATTATGGAGGGTGCTAGAGATGGTAAAACCGTGGCGCAGTTGATGAGCGAAGGGACAACGATACTATCCACCGAGGACGTGATGGAAGGAATACCGGAAATGATTCGGGATATACAGGTAGAAGCCACATTCCCGGATGGAACTAAGCTCATAACTGTTCACGAACCGATCCGGTAGATGCTAGTTTAATAGAAAAGGCGGAGAATAGAATGATTCCTGGAGAATATGTACTAAAACAAGATCCAATTGCCTGTAATCAGGGAAGACCCGCTTCTAAGGTGAGGGTATTAAATAAAGGGGACCGACCTGTACAAGTGGGGTCCCACTTTCATTTCTTTGAAGTGAATGGATCTCTGCAATTTGAACGCAAGGAAGCATATGGAAAACATTTAAATATTCCAGCGGGCACTGCTGTCCGCTTTGAACCGGGCGATGCAAAAGAGGTAGAACTGGTCCCTTTTGCAGGAAAGCGGGAGGTTTATGGCCTAAATAATAAAACAGATGGCCCGTTAGACCAAGGAAAGGGGAATCCTGCATGAGTTTTCGAATGTCAAGAAGGCAATACGCCGACATGTTTGGTCCCACTGCAGGTGATGCCATTCGACTAGCAGATACCGATTTATTTATTGAAATTGAAAAGGATTTTACGGTTTATGGGGATGAAGTGAAATTTGGCGGCGGTAAAGTGATTCGCGATGGGATGGGACAGCATCCGCTTGCTACAAGAGCTGACGGAGCACTCGATGTGGTCATTACCAATGCCATTATTGTGGATTACACCGGAATTTATAAGGCTGATATTGGGATACGAGATGGAAGGATATCTGGAATTGGAAAAAGTGGTAATCCCCTTCTTATGGATGGTGTCGATATGGTCATTGGGGCTTCCACAGAGGTAATCGCAGGTGAAGGAATGATTGTCACTGCGGGAGGTATTGATGCCCATATCCATTTCATCAGTCCTCAGCAAATTGAAACAGCACTATCCACTGGGATTACTACTATGATTGGCGGCGGCACTGGCCCTGCTACGGGTACCAATGCGACAACCTGTACGCCAGGTGAGTGGAATACTCACCGGATGTTGGAAGCTGCAGAGGAGTTTCCGATGAATCTTGGATTCTTAGGAAAGGGAAATTCCTCATCGGAAGCACCGTTAATCGAGCAGGTAAATGCGGGTGTCATTGGGCTAAAGCTCCATGAAGACTGGGGGACGACAGCTTCAGCGATTGATCATTGCCTTAGGGTCGCTGATCAATATGATGTCCAAGTTGCCATCCATACCGATACCTTAAATGAAGGCGGGTTTGTAGAAGATACGCTGGCGGCCATTAATGGCAGGGTCATACATACCTATCATACTGAAGGAGCTGGTGGAGGACATGCCCCAGATATTATTAAGGTGGCAAGCTATCCTTATATACTTCCTTCCTCAACCAATCCAACACGTCCTTATACAAAAAATACATTAGATGAACATTTGGATATGCTCATGGTTTGTCATCACCTAGACCCTGATGTACCAGAGGATATCGCTTTTGCTGATTCGCGTATCCGGAAAGAAACCATTGCGGCAGAGGATATTCTCCATGACATGGGCGTATTCAGCATGATTAGTTCAGATTCTCAGGCGATGGGTCGTGTTGGTGAAGTGATTACAAGGACCTGGCAGACAGCCGATAAGATGAGAAAACAAAGAGGAAAAATGCCGGAGGATAAGGGAGTGGGGGATAACTTCCGGGTTAAGCGATATATCGCCAAGTATACGATTAATCCAGCGATTACCCACGGAATTGCCGATGAAGTTGGCTCCATTGAGATTGGAAAACTGGCTGATTTAGTGATTTGGGATCCAGCCTTTTTTGGAGTTAAACCTGAGATTGTCATTAAAGGCGGAATGATTGCTCACAGTTTGATGGGAGACCCAAATGCCTCCATCCCTACTCCGCAGCCTGTTTTGTACCGTCCGATGTTTGCTTCCTTTGGTAAAGCAAAATATTCAACATGTATTACCTTTATGTCAAAAGCGGCCATTGAACTTGGTGTTCATGAAAAATTGGGGCTGAAAAAACAAATCAAGCCTGCACATGGAACCCGTCAACTTTCAAAAAAGGATATGAAGCTCAATGCGGAAATGCCCAAAATTGAAGTAGACCCGCAAACATATGAAGTCATCGTGGATGGAGTACTTGTTACCTGTGAACCAGCTGAGGTACTGCCGATGGCACAGCGTTATTTTTTATTTTAGGAGGAGCAAGGTTATGATTATCACTGAAATCATTGGAAACGTTGACGAAATCTCGTCTGCGGGCAGGCATATAGAAAGAGTATATCTATCAAGCGATGACTTGGTAAAACGAATACAGCGCGTGACAACAGATCATGGAAAAGAAGTGGGGATCCGTTTAGCACAGCCGAAGGATTTAGTTGATGGAGATATTTTATATATGGACGAAAGAAACATGATGATTGTTAGTGTAACGAGTGATGATCTGCTTGTACTTCGTCCTTCATGTATAAAGCAAATGGGTGAAATCGCACATCAGTTAGGCAATCGCCATCTACCAGCGCAGTTTGAAGACGAGGTAATGCTCGTTCAATACGATTATCTCGTCGAGGAGCTGCTCGTTCAATTAGACATTCCTTATACGAGGGAAGAGAGAAAAGTTAAAAAGGCATTTCGACATATCGGTCACAGTCATGGATAGTCAGCTTTTAAGCTTACTGCAATTAGGGGATTCAAATTTTCCATCGGGAGCTTTTTCCCATTCCTTTGGATTAGAAACCTATATCCAGGATGAAAGTGTCCATAATAAGGAAACATTTTTTGAATGGATTCGTATTTATTTGGAAAAACAACTAGCCTATACCGATGGGTTAGCCTGTCGCATAACCCTTGAAGCATTAATGAATCAAGAGGTTGCAACGATATGGAACCTGGATCGAAAATTGTTTGTTCAGAATATGCCGGAAGAAACCCGGCAGGCGAATCGTCGGATTGGAGAACGATTGATAGTGATAGGAATTGATCTTTATTCCATTCCTTTATTAGAAGACTATTTGAAAAAAATTCGTAGAAATGAAGCCTTCGGACATCCTGCAATTGCCTTTATGATTATTTGTGATTTTTTAAAGATTGATAGAAATCAAGCAATATTGACCTTCTTATATTCGACGATTGCCACTCTTGTTCAAAATGGGGTACGAGGAATCCCACTTGGACAGACAGCAGGTCAACGGATTTTACTAGAAATTCATCCTGTTTTAATGAATACAGTCAGTAAAATTGAATCTTTAGATTTAGAAGATTTTGGGGCGGTTGCGCCTGGAATTGAAATTGCACAAATGCGTCATGAAAAACTGAATGTCCGTTTGTTCATGTCTTAATATTAATAGAAAGTGGGTTAGAAGATGGAACCAGTACGGATCGGAATTGGCGGACCAGTTGGAGCAGGAAAAACAATGCTGGTCGAGCGCCTAACAAGATACTTAAATGATGAATTTAAGATGGCCGTGGTAACCAATGATATCTATACAAAAGAAGATGCGCAGTTTCTAATAAAAAACAGCGTTCTACCTGAAGATCGAATTATTGGAGTTGAAACTGGCGGGTGTCCCCATACTGCGATACGAGAGGATGCCTCCATGAATTTTGCGGCAATTGAAGAATTAAAAGCCACTCATCCGGATTTATCAATCATTTTTGTTGAAAGTGGAGG
Source organism: Neobacillus niacini (assembly GCF_030817595.1). Lineage (GTDB taxonomy): Bacteria > Bacillota > Bacilli > Bacillales > Cytobacillaceae > Neobacillus > Neobacillus niacini_G. The sequence goes on along the minus strand of NZ_JAUSZN010000001.1, from coordinate 3,525,663 downwards.
AGATAACCTAGCAGCGACTTTTAGCCCGGAGCTGGTTGATTTTTCTATTTATATCATTGATGTTGCTCAAGGGGAAAAAATCCCGCGTAAAGGCGGACAAGGAATGATTAAATCTGACCTGTTTATTATCAACAAGATCGATTTAGCTCCTTATGTTGGCGCAAGCCTTGAGGTGATGGAGGAAGATACAAAGGCGGCAAGAGGGAAGAAGCCGTATATCTTTACAAATTTAAAAACAGATACAGGACTAAATCTCGTCGTAGACTGGCTCAAGAAAAATGCTTTATTGGCAGGATTGGGGTAAGTGCTTACTCAAACAGGATATTTAAGACTAGCTGCAGCAAGGAAAAAAGAGAAAACGATTTTTAAAGAAACCTATGCAGAGGGAGCTTTTAAAATAACCAGGCCTGTTTACCTGACTTCGAGCGGCGAGGCATATGGGTACGTGATGAATCCTGGCGGCGGCTATGTTGACGGGGATTCTTATCATATTTCTATTGTTCTAGAGGAGAATGCGGAGGTGTTGTTAACCACGCAATCCTCCACGAAAATATATAAAACTAGGACAAAGCCAGCTCTTCAAGACATGAAAATTCATTTGAAAAAGGGAAGTCTTTTTGAATATCTGCCAGATCCGGTTATCGCTTATCAGCATGCACGCTTTAAGCAAAATATGATTATTGAGATGGAGAAAGGTGCCTCGCTCGTTTGCTGTGATATTTTTACACCGGGGTGGGCCCCGGATGGCACTCTATTTCGCTATGATTTACTGCAATCGAAGATGGAAGTTTATTTGGAAAAGCAGCTTGTTTTATTTGATCATATCAAACTAGAACCAGATGAGGATATGACAGGAATAGGCTATATGGAGGGGTATACCCATATTGGCACGATGATCATCATTGATGAGCGGGTGAATAAAGCATTTTTAGAAGAGCTCCATGTGCTATTTGAGCCTCTGACCGAACTTAGAATCGGTGTCTCCATGCTGGCGGTTCCGGGATTTACACTAAGGGTACTCGCAAACTCCACACAAGCTATAGAACATATTCAAAGTGTTACTCACGAACTTATCAGGAAAAGAATTTTGGGGAAAGAACCTGTCTTTTTACGAAAATATTAAGGGGTTGGCCCGTAAAATTGTTTGGATGTGTAAAGAGCCAACGTTTGGTGTTGGCTCTTTTGCTTTAAAATGTATGTGCTAAATCTTTAGCACGCGCGATGGCGTTTTCTTTGATTTCTTGTGCTTTGTCAGGCATTGCGTTATGCCCCTCAACAAATAAACCTTCAAAAGATGGGACTCCATAGAATTGCATCATAATACCTAGGTAGCGGTGACCCATTTCCATTGCTGCTGCTGGTCCCTCGGAATAGACACCCCCGCGTGCCTGAATATGCAAAGCCTTTTTGTCGGTTAAAAGTCCAATTGGACCTTTTTCCGTGTATCTAAAGGTTTTTCCTGCAACAGATACTGCATCTAAATAAGCTTTCATAACAGGCGGGAAGGAGAAATTCCATAGCGGTGTGACAAAGACATATTTATCTGCAGAAATAAATTGCTCACAAATCTCAGAAAGTCTGCCGACCTTTGTTTTTTCTTCCGTTGACAGCTGTTCAAATTCCGTACCAGAACGAAGTTTTCCCCAACCGCTGAAGACATCAACATCAAGTTGAGGAACATCTACTTTGTAAAGATCTACATTAATAATTTCATGATCAGGATTTACTTCTTTGTAAGTATCAATAAATGCTTTTCCTACTGCCATACTATAAGACTGAGTATCATCATGAGGATGAGCTGTTATATACAATACTTTTGTCATTTTCGTATCAATCCTTTCTGTATCTAGCATACATTCTAGTATGTGCAATGAATGTTTATATATGCAGATACAAAAATAGATCTAGACCAAAAATAAAAGGAATTTGCGATTTGCAAACTCCTTTTATTTTTTAGTTATTATTTTCGCTAAAGTAAGGGTTTCCACTAATGTTTGCACGCATTTCATCCGTTAATGTAAACGGCTCATTTACTGGAGAAATTGAAGCGGAACTTTCATTGTTTAGAATACTTCCATCATAATGAATCGGGTTATTTGTCATAGGTAAATTCACCTCCATAAATATAGTCTATACATAAATTCTACTATTTATTTACGATTATTAATAGGTAATTTTTAATATTCTGAATGTTACTTTTTCTGGTAATTATTTACTATATAAATGCTAGTATCTGGATCTATTGTTTTTCCTTATTTAACCTTTCTCTGTGATTTATGATAAAATTTTTAAAAAAGGAGTCGGCTGAATATGAAATTAATCGACCTGCATTGTGACGCATTGCTTAAACTTTCAGAAGGAAAAGGCTCGCTGCGTTTTGCAGATGCGAAAGAATTACAAACGAATAAAAAAAGATTACATAAAGGGCAGATCAAGGTTCAATGCTTTGCCATCTTTATTGAGCCAGACATTCCATCAGACCAGAAATTTCAAGAGGCACTTACACAAGTTGATTATTTTTATAAAGAAGTGTTAGGGAAAAATCCTGACATGGTCCATATTAAAGAGTGGTCTGATTTTGAAAAAATCAATATCGGTCAAATTGGCGCCATGCTGACACTTGAGGGAGTTGACGCCATCGGCAACGATTTAACCAGGCTTCATATTCTTTATCAGTTGGGTGTTCGTTTGGTTGGTTTAACATGGAATAATGCAAATTTAGCAGCAGATGGTGCAGGGGAACCGCGGGGCGGCGGACTTACGCTGTTTGGAAAAGAAATTGTTAAGTTTAATAATGACCATCAAATTTTGACAGATATCTCTCATCTTAGTGATAGAGGGATTTGGGAGGTCATTGAACTCGCAAAGTATCCAATTGCAAGCCACTCCAATTCACGCACTCTTTGTCATCACCTTCGTAATTTAACGGATGAACAGGCACAGGCAATGTTTAAAAGAAACGCGATGATCCATGTTGTTTATTATCCTCCATTTGTAAAAGCAGAAGCAGGAGAGGTAACCATTTCTGATCTAATAAGGCATATCGACCATTTCTGCTCATTAGGCGGAGTGAACCATATTGGATTAGGGTCGGATTTTGATGGGATTCGGACATTTATTACAGATTTAGAGGACGCCTCTAAAACGCAGAATCTCATCAATGAATTATTGAAGCATTTCAAAGAGGATGAAGTGAGAGGATTTGCTTACCAAAACTTCCTTAACCATCGGCCAGGAGTGTTAGGATGAAGGTTAGACAGACAGGAATAACGGTGGGTGTGCTGTCAACTGGACGAAAAAATTGTATAACCGATGTTGAGGGTGTAATGGTGGGCCATGTCACGCTTGATTATCCCCTTGATGCAGCCGGAAAAGAATATGCCTGTACAGGTGTTACAGCGGTGCTGCCTCATCGTGGAAATGTTTTTAGACAAAAAGTGACCGCTGCAAGTTATGTCATAAATGGATTTGGAAAAACGACCGGGCTTGTTCAAGTGAATGAATTAGGACAGCTTGAATCTCCGATTATGTTAACCAATACGTTTGCAGTACCTGCTGTTACCCAAGGTACGTTAGAATATATGCTGGCAGAGAATCCTGAAATAGGTGAAACAACGGGTACGATTAACATAGTAGTTGGAGAATGTAATGATAGTTATTTGAATTCAATACGGCATTTTTCTGTTAAACCTGAGCATGCTTTAGAAGCAATTAGGAATGCTACCGACCAGCAGGCAGAAGAAGGTGCGGTTGGAGCTGGAAAAGGGATGATCTGCTTTGGATACAAAGGCGGAATTGGTTCATCCTCTCGTACGGTTGGAGAGTATACAATCGGGTGCCTAGTCCTAACCAACTTTGGTAAAAAGGAGGAGCACCAGAAGTTTCGCTATTCAAAAGTGGAGTGTCTTTCAGATCCTGCAGATGGCTCTATCATTATTGTCCTTGCAACAGATGCCCCGTTAAGCGACAGGCAACTGCTGCGTATTTCAAAGCGCTGCGGTATAGGATTAGGCAGAACAGGCAGTCATTTTAGCCACGGCAGCGGTGATATCATCATTGCCTTTTCAACAGCTCACAAGTCTGAACACTTTACAGATGAACTGACAGAACAAAGACTCCAACTTCGTGAGGATCATCCCCTGATGAATCAATTATTCACAGGAGCTGCAGAAGCAGCCGAGGAAGCCATCTTAAACTCACTGTCGCAAGCAGTCACAACAAAAGGAAGAGCGGGCAGAGTAGTTAATAAAATCACTTTTACGGACGAGGAATGAATATGTATCTAACCATTAAAGAAACAGCAGAATATTTATCAATGCCAGAATCAAAAATAGAAGAACTAATCAAACAAAAAAAAATCCGCGCCATCCATGACGGAGAAGGGTGGGTCATCAACAAAGAACAATTCAACACCCACCTAAAACAAATCGAAAAATACAAACACCTCATAGAAGAAATCCTAAACGAACCCATCCCCGAAGACCTCGACATCAAAGACGAGGATTAAATTAATGTTGGTTCCAATGTTGGTGCCTGTCACCGTCCGTGGACAGTGTCCACGTGGTATGGACACTATCCTTAAATTCCAGACAAGGAGGGTTTCTATTGGGTGATTTTTATTTGAAAAGGATTTATGAACCGTATGATGAGTCTGATGGTTTTCGGATTTTAGTGGATCGAGTATGGCCGCGTGGGATCTCGAAGGAGGCAGCCAAGTTGACCGCTTGGCAGAAGGAGGTTGCTCCAAGTCCTAATCTTCGTAAGTGGTTTTGTCACAAGCCTGAATTGTTTGAGGAGTTTCGCACTAATTACATAGAGGAATTACGTATGGATGAACAGAAACAGAGTATTATAAATGACCTCATTTCAATGAGGTCAAAAGGGAAGGTTACACTCCTTTATGGAGCAAAGGATCCTGTATATAATCATGCGATTGTGCTGCAAGAAGAGTTAAACAGAATCACCTTATAATAACAAATTTAGAAGAGGAGCTCCTTCATAAAAGGGCTCCACTTTTTATGCACGTATATCTTTCTTCTTAGAGGATTATTACCTAAAAGTCTTGAATATGTAAGATATATAAATAGTTTTTGGGGGTACATAGTATTATGAAATTTTTCACCTTTAATAAAGAAAGTGGTAAGAACATTTCAAAATTTAATTCCGATTTTATTATGTCTAGAATCGTTCAAACAAATAGTGCTGCTTCAATCGGTTGTATGCATTTAGGCAAAAATGGATTGATTGGTTTTCACCAAGCAGTAGGACCTCAACTATTGTTAATCGTAAGTGGAGAAGGTTTAGTTAGTATTGACCAGGAAGAATATTATAAAGTACAGCCTGGTGATGCTGTGTTTTGGGAAAAAGACGAATGGCACGAAACGAAGTCAGATAATGGATTAACTGCAATTGTTATTGAAAGTGAAGAATTAAACCCAGCCGATTTAATGCCTTCTAAATAAGGCAATAACATTCGGAATTAATCTTTATAGACACTACATGACTGTAAGTGTCACTGGGAAAACTTCTATTAAGTCAACATTAGGAGTTTTAAAATGAAAAATTATATCATTTTTTTCTGTAGTATTTTAATTTTGTTTGGTACTTATACCGGTATTCGTGGTTCTTCGGCCAGTACAAAGGTAGTTAACCTGGTAGCTCTCGGCGATTCCATCACACATGGAGTAGGGGACCCTGCAAAAAAGGGATATATAGAAGGCGTTAAAGTAAAATTAGAAAAGAAATATAAGGCTCCTGTCAAAGTGAGCAACTTTGCCATACCAAGGTATCCTTCCGAAAAAATTCTTGAACAACTTCAGGATAAAAAAGTCACGGTACAACTAAAGAAGGCAGATTATATCATTCTGTATATTGGAACAAATGATTTTAGAAAGAGTGCCAATTATCAATTTAACCCACTTGATGTAAAACAAATAAATAGGGGTAAGGCTACATACACCACAAACCTTTATAAAATCCTTGAAAACATAAAAAAAGATAATTCTGTCGCCCCTATCTTTGTCTTAGGTTTATATCAACCCTATGTGGAATACTCGAATCAGAAAGAAATTCTAAACACGATAAAACATTGGAACGAGGAAATCGCCAAAGTGGCTGGTAATTTTGATCGAACCTACTTTGTTCCCACGCTTGATCTATTTCAAAACAAACCAAAAAGCCTCTATTTCAGTGATGCCTTACATCCGAATCCAGCAGGATATCATTTAATCGCGGATCGATTATCTGAAAAAATATTGAAGGAACCTAGTTTTAAATAAACAACGAATAAGAAACCATAGTGAATAGGTTATACACAAAGGAGAAGAGGTATTATATATGAATACACTAAACGAAAAACCAGTTGTTAAGGCAGAAATGCTTATCCGCAAACCAGTTGAGGAAGTATATGAAGCTTTCATCAACCCTGAAATCACGACAAAGTTTTGGTTTACTAAAAGCAGCGGAAGATTAGAAGAGGGTAAAACCATCAGGTGGGATTGGGAAATGTATGGTGTTGGCGATGAATTATTTGTTAAAGAAATGGAGCAAAACAAGCTAATAAAGATTGAATGGACCGATAGCACTCAGGTGGAGTGGCTATTCACTCCCCGAGCAGGTAATCAAACTTTTGTTTCCATCACAAACTTTGGCTTTTCTGGCAGTGGCGATGAAATGGTCGCTCGAGCCATTGATTCTATGGGAGGATACACAATGGTACTCTCTGGATTAAAGGCATATTTAGAGCACAACATTCAATTAAATCTCGTAGCTGATAAGGCGCCAGACGCAAACGTAAACTGATAAGAATAATTTGGCAGCTAAATCCACATGGATTTAGGCTGCTATTTTTTCATGATACGTGAAGAGTTAAAAGGGGGTACAGACAATGGAAAAATATATTGAGCGCATTAAACAGGTTTACCTAGCCTTTCCATCCTGGATTGTAAGCCAAATGAAATTGGCCAAAATAATGATGTACTAATTGTAAATGAATCCTTCGTATTTAGATTCCCAAAGTACCAAAGGGGATTAGAAAGTTTAAAAAAAGAGACTGAGATAGTAGAAGCTATTAAAAACAAAGTATCCATTCCCATTCCAAGCCCAATCTATCAATCTTTTGAAAAATGGGAAGCAGGGAAAGTTTTTGTTGGCTATGAGTTTATTCAAGGATCTCCATTCTGGAAGTCGAGTTTCGATAGCATTAAAGATGAAGAAGTATTAAAAAGACTAGCGTCACAACTGGTTAATTTCCTTACGGAAATTCATTCATTTGATAAAAATAAACTGCCACTAGAGGAAACCAATCCTCGTGAACAAATGCTTGATCTCTATCAAAGGATACAGAATAAGCTTTTTCCTTTTATGAGGGAAGAAGCGCAACGACAAATCTCCCATTCTTTTGAAACCTTTTTATATAGTGAAGCATGCTCAAACTTAACCACCACTTTGGTCCACGGCGATTTCGGGGCAACAAATATCTTATGGGATCCGACTACCTATACTATTTCAGGGATTATTGACTTTGGCGGCAGTGGTATGGGTGACCTAGCATATGATTTTGCAGGAATACTATCCAGTTACGGGGAAGATTTTTTTACCATGTGCTTAAATTTATATCCAAATGGTGCCGAAATAGCTGAGCGAGTTAGGTTTTATGGAAGTACATTTGCCCTGCAGGAAGCCTTACATGGAGTGGAAAATGACGACATAGAAGCATTTGAAAATGGTATTAAAGCATATAGATAGAATACTAAAATGGAGGGAAGAAATATGCGGCAAATTATTGCTCTTGGCGGCGGCGGTTTCTCTATGGAACCAGAAAATACGTTATTGGATACTTACATTCTGAAGCAATCGGGTAAAGACAATCCCAAAATTTGTTTTATCCCCACTGCAAGTGGAGATTCAGAAGATTATATTCAAAGATTTTATCGTTTTTTCCAAAACCAAAATTGTAGACCATCTCATCTATCATTATTCCGACCGCCAACAAGAGACTTAGAGAGCTTTATTTTGGAAAAAGATATTATATATGTTGGCGGTGGAAATACAAAGAATCTGTTGGCTTTATGGAAAGATTGGGGATTAGACACCATTTTGAGAAAAGCTTGGGATCAAGGAATCCTTTTGGCGGGGATTAGTGCCGGTTCTATTTGTTGGTTCGAGGAAGGTGTAACGGACTCCTATGGTGAGGGACTTGAGCCACTCAGTTGCTTGGGTTTCTTAAAAGGCAGTAATTGTCCTCATTATGACGGGGAAGCAGATAGAAGACCCGCATATCATAAGCTGATTGGAGCAAATAAAATAAAAGCAGGGATAGCTGCCGATGATGGAGTGGCAATTCATTACGCTGAACAAGAAATAAGTAAAATAGTAAGCTCAAGACCAACTAGCAAAGCCTATCGAATATCCTACGAACATAAAGTGATTGAAACTGAACTTCAAACAGAATTCTTAGGGTCTTAAGTATTGCACTTTTCTCCGATAAAGAAATAAAGAGAAAGTAGGTATAATTACCTACCGCTTTAAGCAGTATATAGATGTTACTAGCCAATTTACATAAAGGGAGGAATTAAAAACAATGACCAATAAGAATAACAACCGTAACCAACCGCATACTGGCGGAAGCAAAGCAGATACGGAATTCGGAGTAGAACAAGGCCTAAGTAAGAAAGCTAGGAAACAGGCTGCCAGAGAAAATAATAAGAACTCGTAATTCACAGCAAAAAAACGCCTCTTAGGGCGTTTTTTAATTTCATATAACAAAATAAAACACACATAAGAAGTGAGACATGCTCCCAAGCATAATTAAAATGTGGAAAATTTCATGAAAGCCCATGTATTTAGATTGAAGGAATTTTGGCTTCGCTCCATATATGACTCCGCCAATGGTATAAAAAATTCCTCCGAGTATTAATAAAAACAAACCTTTCGGATCTAAGCTCCCGGCTAATGGTGAGAATACAAACACAATCATCCAGCCCATTACAAGATACAGTGCTGTTGAAATCCAGCGCGGACAATTAAACCAAACCATTTTAAACACCACTCCACTTAATGCCACCGCAGCAATAATAGAAAATAGGATATTACCAGTTGTTCCATTTAAACTGATAAAACAAAATGGTGTGTAGGTACCTGCAATCAAAATAAAAATCATCGAGTGATCGAGGCGTCTTAAAAAAGCAATGACATGATCTTTAGCGATTACCATATGATAGGTGGCTGAAGCTGAATAAAGGAGAATCATGCTGACGCCAAAAATGATGACAGCGGTTATCGCTATCGCTGATGATGTCGTACTCGACACTTTAATTACCATCGCAAGAAGTCCTACGAAAGATAAAAGTGCACCTGATAAATGAGTGAGTCCATTAATTGGTTCCCGAATATAATTGTTCAAGTTAAAACCCTCCTGATACCGCATGTAGTTTTAATAACTACATATAATGATACTCGCAAAACAGCACCTAGTCAACTGATAAATGTTACGATATAATGTTAGTCAGATAACACGTAGAACGGAGTTTTTATGATGGAAAAAATCAAAGAAATACTTGAACAGCTTGGCCTTGAAACAAATCTTTCGTTAGATGAAATACCGAATATTGATTTGTATATGGATCAAGTGATTCAGTTATTTGAAAACAAATTTGCCGACTCTAAGCGAAATGATGAGGAAAAGATTCTTACAAAAACGATGATTAATAACTATGCAAAAGGGAAGCTCATTTTCCCGATTAAAAATAAGAAGTATTCCAAGGAGCATTTGATTTTAATGAGTTTAATTTACCAACTAAAAGGCGCTCTATCCATTAATGATATCCAAGTAACACTGGATGGGTTGAATAAAAGGATTATCAAAGAGGATATAGAAATCGATTCTTTATACAATAGTTATTTAGCGCTCTCTCAAAAAAATGTTGCTGATTTCAATCTTGATATTAATGAACGGGTCAAGGATGTAAATGTAGAAGTAGCAAAAATGGAGGATCGGAACTCTGCTTATCTCGAGCAGGTACTCATGATTTCCTCACTCGTACACATGAGTAACCTATATCGAAAAGTGGCTGAAAAGTTGGTGGACGAAATCGTAGTGGATAAAGAAGGAAAGCGTCATAGATAACCATATCTTTGACGCTTTTTCTATGTGGTTCACACATTTATTCGAATATCCTGTACATCTTTACCAATATCAATTGCTTTTAAGGCGGAGTCACGAACCTCGACGTGATTTATCGATATGGAATCAGCCCGATTTTCTCCTCCATAAACCTTGATAGCTGTACTAGCACTCTTAAAATCTTTGACTGAAATATTGTTTAGAGCCACATTTCTTGCTCGGTACTGTATCGCAATAATGGGGATTCTTCTATAATCATAATCAGGGTCACCAATCAATGTAAACTGGTTGACCACAACATTTTTATAGCCGGATACGACTAAGCCGCGAGGTTTGGATTCTTTATATAAATCTGTAAAAATCGGTTTAATGGCAGCAAGATATACAGCAGTAATATTGTATGCCGACTGGGACTCCCTATCTGTGCTTTTATGGTGTCCAATATGGCGGAAGTTGTAGGCACGGTTATCGTTTACAGAAATATGTCCAACGATTTGCACATTAGAAGCTGCAGATGAGTTTTGATGTGCTTTTATTTCAATACCACCAAAGCATCTGGCCGAAGAATTATTAACTAAAAGTACATTCCTAGAACCATCATCAATTTCGAACCCATTTGAATTTGAATATCCCTTTTGATGAGCACGCCCGCTTGGGTCACACATATGAGAGTTTGAAATAAATATGTAATCACTATGATGGGTGGTAATTCCGTCATCTCCAAAACCATATCCATTTAAATTATCGAGCCACACATATTGGCTGCCGCCTTTGGCGCGATAACCGTCTCCCGCATAATTGTACAAGGTAGAGGAAATATCAAAGCAATGAAGTCCCGGATTGATTGCTTCAATATCTTTTACCCAACCATAGCTGACGTTCGCATAGGTTAGACAGCTTGAATAATTGCCCCACGTACTCGTCTTTTTTATATCCCCAAGCCTTTCAACATTCCAATCTAGACTCATTCCCTGCACATATAAATGATGATTTCCTTTCCAATGATTGGCGTTGGTAATTAATCTTGTTCCTTTCGAGGCGCTCTCATCCAATTTAATAGTTGTTTTTCCCTTTCCGGCTCCTACTAGGCAAGTCCAGGAAGGAAGGCGAATCCCTTTTGTGATAAAAACCCCCTCAGGAATATTTACCCTAACCCTGCCATTTCCAAGCGCTCTTTTAAAGGCAGCTGTGTTATCACTTTTTCCATCCCCAATCCCGCCAAAATCGATAATATTTACTTCCCTGGTAATTCGGCTTATTAACTTTTTGTACTCGTCATCCAGCTTCGGTTTCCACTTAGGGAACACATTCCCATCAGAATCTATGTATACAGGGGTAGGCTTTAAGAGGTTAAATGGCCGAGCGAATAATCGGAAAATGTGCTCCATCATCCTTTTGAAAAAAGAAACTTCTTTTGGTTCCTTGTTGAATTGTGGGGCAGGCTTATTCATATGGCATTGTTGAAAAAGCTGCTCAGTTTCTTTAATCACCGCCTCTATATCTATTTGCTTTTCTGAAATAACCGATAGAAGCTCTCCATTTTTCCTTGGATCATGGTCTTTATCTAAAAAAATCATTGTGTTCACTCCAGGCATTACACTTTTTTAAACTATTATTACCTATATAGAAGAAAACCTCTAGCAAAAGGAAAAACTGAACTTTTTGTGAACAAAGAGGTCGCGGCAATGGGTTATCGAATACTTACTATGATAGTTTTTATTTGAAGGGAGGCACTAAGGATGATATACAAAAGGACAATAAGTTTACTTGTTATACTCATTACCATACTTTCTATTTTTGCAACGTCATATGCTATCGTTTCGAGTCAGGGACCAGGTGAATATGAATACCAATCTATATTTGGTGAGACAGTATCTATTTATGGGAAGGGGCTATACAGTCATGACTCCGTGTCAATGGCTGCACAAGCCATCGCTCAAGACTATGTTACACTATTTCTAGGTGTTCCATTACTGCTGCTATCACTCTATTTGTATCTAAAAGGTTCCCTTAAAGGAAGTCTCCTGCTAACGGGTACGTTAGGATATTTCCTATACACCTATGCCTCTTACTCCTTTCTTTCCATGTACAATTATATGTTCCTAACCTATGTGGTACTTATGTCAGCCAGTTTTTTTGCCTTTATCCTCATGATGATGTCCTTTGATGTCGCAAATTTACCATTATTTTTCTCGGAAAAAATGCCGGTAAAATTCCTTGCAGGTTTCTTACTTTTTGTTTCCTTTGTCTTTGGAATGATGTGGACAGGAAAGTTGGGTCTCCCGCTCCTAAACAATACACCACCAGCAGATTTACAGCACTACACAACTTTTGTGATTCAGGCACTAGACTTAGGATTTGTCGTTCCTACAGGTCTGCTTGCTGGGATCCTGTTAATGATGCGAAAACCATTTGGCTACTTGCTCGCCCCAGTGATTATTATTAAAGAGATTACTTTACTAACAGCATTGACAGCCATGATTCTCCTCCAATTAAAGGCTGGAGTGGAGATTGGCTATCTGCTTGTTTGGAGTGTCATTCTCTTTAATCTTTTGGTCATATTTTGCATGATACTAATGATGAAAAACATTAAAGAAAACGTGGAAAAACCAAGTACTGGAATGAATTTGCATTAAAAATCAAAAAGGAGCTGTTGACAAACGGCTCCTTGCTGCTGAGAATCTTTAATAAAAAACCAAACATTTTCCTTATTTGATTCCATCGCCCCCCCCCAATAGGTAAATTATACCACATACAGAATATGACCTTTTTTGTCAGTTTTGTGTATTTTGAATATTTAGCTGCCATTTGCAACAAAATACTAACATACGTTCGGAGGTGGAGATTATGGAAAATAAGAATTTTGAAAAAATCTACGATGAATACAAGCAGCAAAGTGAGCACGAAGCGCAGGCAGAGGCTAGTCAAAGCAATCCTGATGGAAAAGAAGAATTCGTGGCCGTGAAGAAAAATGATGATGGAGACATCATCGCATTCAAAACAAGCTCAGGCAGAGAGCTGGATTACATCACAGCTTTAACGGAAGCCAAATTAGGTCAGATTGCCCACGTTGATGTCTTTCATAAATACGGCAGAGATATTATTCGAAGTGAACCGGATGGGATAAAGGAAAACAATCTTGATCGACTTCCCGAATTTTAGTATGTAAAGGGAGTAGCACAACGTTGCTGCTCTCTTTTTCTTTTCCTTAGAAAAAGGTTTTTTAACGAATCAATGGAATATAAATAATTAGCTATGTTTTTTTGGGGGCAGTAAATGCAGAAATTCCTAGGGAAAAAGGTGGAATTATGTTTTTTCTTTTGCTGACAGCGATGATTATTTCATTTGTGGTCGGAACCACGTTATTAATTAATGGTGAAATGGTTTTTGGAATACTCTCCACAGCGCTGGGTATTTTATTACTGCTGTTTATACTGTTTTATTATGGAAGAAAGAAATACCGTAAAAAGAAGTATGACTGTACCCCGGACTGTCCGACTTTTGATTGCGGACCGGACTGTGATGGTAAATCCGATTGTGATGGGGGACCTGATTGTGATTGTGGGCCAAATTGTAATTAATCTCAAGCGGTTGATCGACATTGTACCTTGTCACCGGATGAAGTCAAGAAGTCTAACGATAAAAGGATATACACTGCCAATATGCGCAAGGTGCACGGGAATATTATTGGGGTATTTATTTTTCCCTTTTCTATTTGTCTATGATTTAGATTTCCCACTTTGGCTGGGTATCGTATTAAATTTCCCAATGGTTTTGGACGGCTGGACCCAAAAAAGGAAATATCGAATGAGTAATAACACATTAAGAGTATCAACTGGTATTGTGAGCGGCTTGGGTCAGAGTATTATAATCGTTAGTTTAAGTCAAATTATTATTTCGATTTTATTGTAAAAAAGTAAACTACTATCCATTTCATGCTCGTCCTAGAAAGCATAGTATAAATAAGGACGTTATGAAAGGAAGTATGTTGGATGTTTGATTTCTTATCTCAGCTAATCACAATGATTTACCAGTTCCTTTTAAAACATTTTAGATGTATTTCAAAATCTTTTATAAAGGTCGAGAATACCGGCCTTTTTTTTGTTAAAGTAAAATTATTGGAATGTAAAGGTTGTGTTGTTGTTGTGGAATGCTTAGGGTGTAATTTGGCAAATAAAAATCTGCCTGTACATGTTGTTTTTGAAGATGAATATGTTTGTTGTTTCCTAGACCATGAGCCATTTAATGAAGGGCATATTATGATATTGCCCAAACAACATGTTTATGACGCAGATGAACTTGACGAAAACACAGCAAATTCAATTATGAAAGCATCTATTCTTCTATCAAAAGCAATTAAAAAACTGTTTAATCCGGATGGGATCACCATCTGCCAAAATGGCGGGGTATTTAATGAATTAGCGCACTACCATATGCATGTTGTACCTAGATATAAAGATCAATCATTTGCTAATTTTTATTTAGAAGATGAGATTATCATAGAAGATGAAACGAAGTTAAAAGAAACAACTAGAAAACTAATTGATGTAATTGGTGAGTTAATCAAATAAAAGGAGATGCTTATGATCACTCTATACATAACACGGCACGGTGAAACAGAATGGAATCGTGAAAAAAGAATGCAAGGCTGGCTGGATTCAAATCTAACGGAAAATGGAATTAAGAATGCCATATCTTTAGGTGAAAGATTGAAAGAAATAGAGTTAACAGCCATTTATTCAAGTCCAAGCGGGAGGACGAAAGCGACTGCCAGCTTAATACGGGGAGAAAGAGATATTCCTGTGATTTACGATGAAAATTTGAGGGAAATTAAACTGGGTAGATGGGAAGGAAAAACTCATTCTTCCATAAAAGAAATGTATCAAACCGAGTATGAGTCATTCTGGAATGCACCTCATCAATATGCAACTGTGGGAGGAGAAACGTTTGAAGAAACACGAGCGAGAGCTGTTCAGGTTTTAAATCGAATAAAAAGAGAATATAAATCTGGGAATATATTATTGGTTACTCATTCTGTTGTAATTAAGTGTTTATATACATTTTTTAAGAGTTCCCCTATTGAAACCTTATGGGATCCTCCTTATATACATGATACCAGTCTTACCATTGTAGAAATGAATGAAAATGGTTTTAAACTGGTGTTAGAAGGAGATATTGCTCATTTGGAAACGGCAAATTTTATTTAGTAGAGAAGGGGGAGCTTTAGAGAAATTGGAGTGAGGGAGATGAATAGAATCGATCCATATAGAGCAGCGGTACTGTTTACTTTGAATCATTTTCCGAATTGTCACGGAGCCTTATTAGCTGGGAGTGTAGTTCGAGGTGAGGGCACAGAAACATCTGACCTTGATATTGTGATAGTTGATAGTAATTTACAGTCTGCATATAGAGAGTCATTCATTGAATTAGGATGGAATATAGAGGTTTTTGTACATAATTTATCTTCATATAAAGACTTTTTTAAAAGTGATTGTGAACGAGCAAGACCTTCCTTGCCTAAAATGGTTTCAGAAGGAATTGTGTTAAAAGATAGTGGAATCATTGAGGCTATTAAACAAGAGGCAAAAGATTTATTGGTAAAGGGTCCGGAAGAATGGTCAGCTGAAACCATAAGAATCAAGCGTTATTTTATAACGGATGCGCTTGATGATTTTATAGGTTGTTCAGTGCGGGCTGAAGAAATATTCATCGCTAATACACTCGCTGAACTAGTTAGTGAATTTGTCTTGGGAACCAATCGACAATGGATTGGTACGTCTAAATGGATATTACGTTCATTAAGAAACTATGATGAAAAGTTTGCAGATCTTTTTGTCGACGCCTTTGATGTTTTTTATAAAACTGGAGATAAAAATAGGATTATCGTAATGGTTGATGATATCCTACAGCAATTTGGCGGACGGTTATTTCAAGGGTTTTCATTAGGGAAATAGTATGAGATTCGGACAGGCATAGCAATAAAACATCGGCCAATTTAATAGGAAGAGGTCTACAGTTCTATTTTTTTTAATAGTAACTGGGAGGCATGGGAGATATATGACAAAGAAAAGGACATTTTTTGGAGTAATTGTACTGCTTTTTATTATTATTTGTTGGTTTTTATATCAAAAAATAACAGACGACACCTATAAAGGGATGTCAATTATCCCTGAAGAACACAAGGATATCCCTTTATTCAAAGGATTAGAACCTACTGAACACCAATATATTATGAAGGGGAATCACTGGGAGGATATTTATCATTTTTACATGAAGGAACTTCCTGGGCGGGGTTGGCAAAAGGAGTATACAGAATCTGCACTTGACGATAATGAGGTTGATAATGATTGGAGTGGATTTATGTCACGCTGGAGAAAAGAAGATTTTGATGGTGAATTATGGATTTCTGCTCATTACAATCAAAGTGAGGACCAAACAGAGGTCATGTTTGATAAAACGGAAATTTTACAAACAACTACTTGGATTGAGGATGTTCCAGATAGTATTTGTATCTATCAAAATCCAACTGCTCAAAACTGTACAGAAATTAAAGATAAATCCAAGATAGAACAAATCATAAGGTTCATTAACGAAGCAATGGATACAAATGAAGCAGTAGATTCCCGAAATGAAACATTGATAATAGATCTCAATGATAGTAAAGTAAACGTTTTTTATGAAGATGAAAAAGAAATCTTTCTTCAATCAGAAAAAGGTACAAAAGTAATGAAACCAGAGCAGGAATTCTTAGAACTGCTCATTATGAAATAATCCGTTAATATCGGTATTAGACATGGAAAAATTACACATACTTTCCTCATTAAGACACTTTACCAGAGGAGTAGTAGAATGCATTGGTATGAGAAATTAAATCAATATTTTCCGATTGAAGAAATGAAATCTAGAGAGCATATGGAAACTTTATTAAAAGAGCGTTCCGATATTTATCATAAAGATGAAGGTCCGAATCATGTTTTGATGTATGCAGAATTAGAGGATTTTGTTTTTATTGATTATCTTTTTGTTTCAAAAGACGCGCGCGGCCAGGGACTTGGCCATAAGCTTCTCGAAAAAATGAAACAAAAAGGAAAGCCTATTATTCTTGAAGTTGAACCCGTTAACTATGAAGACAGTGATTCAGGAAAAAGGCTTCATTTTTATAAACGTGAAGGATTTGAACACGCTAATTCCATCGGCTATGAGAGAAGGTCATTAGCGACAAATGAGGTTAATAAGATGGAAATTCTTTATTGGGCTCCAAATAAAGAGTCTGAGGAACTAATCTTTGAAGCCATGAGAAAGACGTATGATAAAATTCATACCTATAAGGATCAGCACTTCTACGGAGAATCATACCAACCAGTTGAAGAGGTTTTGACCTTTAATGAAGATCCACAGAGTAAAAATATATTAGACAATCTATGAAAAAAATGCACTACTCCATAACGAGTAGTGCATTTTTTTCTATTTAAAAAGTACCTTCCTAATCGAAACAGGCGTGTCCTTATATGCTTGGATAATGCCGTGCTTTTCAATTTGGTCTTTTATTACCGCTCGATAGGGCAGCTCAACTTCCATTTCCTTTTTCAGCGGTGAGAAGGAAAGCGAAACCGTTTTTTGGTTTTCCCAATGAGCAACAATTGGCTTGTCCGTCACAAACGGGAATAACTGAGGAAACCCATTGCGAAAAAAAGGGTGAGTCCCTTTATTATCGCCAGGTTCATTTAGACTAATATACAGCGATAGATAATCACAAAATTTTAGTAAATCTAAGTGGTACATTAGGGTTTCTTGTTCATGCTTTTCTCCCGTTAATTGCAATTCCTTTAAAAGCTTTTCCTGTCTTTGCTTTTCTTCTTTCCAAAATTCCCTGACAGCCGGCTCGCTTGAATCTTGAATGAACGATGAGTAGTGCAAGCTGCATAAAAGCCCTGCATACTTGCTTAGTTGTTCTACTTCGTCTAACCCCTTTTTATAAAAAGTAATTTTAAGGGATAGTGGATAATCAATAAAAGAGTACGGTTTCTCCGTTTTATCATTCCATATCGGGGACGAATCCATTTCAATCCAGCCTCGGTCATGTTCTTTAATTGCCAGCAGTACTTCTTGAGTATGGTTATCATCAAAAAAATAATCTTCTTTGCAATTCCGAGCGATAACGCCAGCAATTTGTGCGTGGTCATTCTGGGTTACCATAAGAAAGCTTTGTTCCTGTTCAAGTATAATCATTCTCGTAAATCCCTTTCCTTTGTAAAAACTGAACTTGTTCGGTTTCCACATGCTTCCTTTTATATTTCCTTTATCCAGTAGATTTAAACCAAAACTTCCTGCAATCTTGAAAACATAAGAAGGAAAAGAACTACCTAATAAAGAATTAACTATTTCGGCTAAATAATTTTAAGGTTAGAGGACTTTTACAAAAAAAGTTCGTGTGCGTGGGCCATCAAACTCGCAGAAATAGACTCCCTGCCACGTACCTAACAGCAATTGTCCGTTTGCAATAATAACATATTGTGAAGCCCCGACTGTACTCGCTTTCATATGGGCTGCAGTATTGCCTTCCATATGCCGATCTTGTTCATGGTGCCATGGATAAACCTCGTCAAAGCGCCGAATCATATCTCGTTTCACATCTGGGTCAGCGTTCTCATTAATGGTAATGCCGGCTGTTGTGTGTGGACAATAGACGATAGCAGATCCTTCCTGCTGGTTATTTTCTCTAATGAATTCCTGAACCTGATGGGTGATTTCTATCATTTGATCACGAGTGTTTGTTTTTAACGTAAATTTTTTTAGCATAGGATCCTTCCTTTCAAATCATTTTAAAGTTAAGTAAAGGTGGTAGTGGTATGTTCAGTCAATCTCCCTATGTATGTCGAATGGAATGGGGCAGACGCGGTGCTAGAGAAGCTGCAGAACGCGGTGATATTATTATTATAGTCGATATCTTAAGTTTTTCATCTACTGTCGTATCTGCATTACATTTCGGTGCAGTGATTTATCCTTATCCCCCGTATGATAACGGGAAACAATACGCGAAAGAAGTGAATGCTGAATATATTTTGGGCAGAGCGGAGGCAGCAAAGGCGGGGAAAGCGACATTATCCCCAGTTTCCTTTAATGAAAAACATTCAAATAAGAGATATGTACTTTCCTCACTAAACGGAGCTTTTTGCACTTGGATTGCCTCAAAGGCACAAGCACTTTTTATTGGATCCCTATTAAATGCTGCTGCAGTGGCTTCCGCAGCTAATCAATTAAGATTAAAAACTAAAGCAAACATTACAGTAATTCCTTGTGGTGAACAATGGAGTAATGGGAGAGAAGAGGAAGATACTCTTCATCCTGCTATGGAGGATTATTTAAGTGCCGGTGCTATTTTATCTTATTTGGAAGGTGAGAAATCACCAGAAGCAGAAGTATGTATGGGTGCATTCCTCCAGGCAGAGCCAAAATTAGACGCACTGATTTGGGATAGTGGAAGCAGTCGAGAATTGCGTGAACGAGGATTTGCAGCGGATGTAGAACATTGCAGCAGGTTAAATGTTTATCAAACAGTTCCGATTTTAAAAGATAATCATTTTGTATCATATAATGGGGAGTTGTAGCCAGTGGAGTACATTCGTATTCGACAGTACCATGAAAAAGATTTTAATAGAATTCAAGAGTTAAACCAGCAAGAGGGCTGGAATAATTTAGTAGAAAAGAAAGAAGATACAAAAGTGGCATGGAAGCATTCAAATGTATCGTTGGTTGCGGAGGCAGAAGGCGATGGAATAGTCGGATATATTAGAGGTTTTACCGACATGCGTATTACTATATATATATATGAATTGTTAATTGACAAAAAGTATCGTGGGTCAGGTATCGGGAAAAAGTTGCTTCAGTACGTTCATGCTAAATATCCAAGTACGAGAATGGAACTTCTTGCTTCTAGTACCTCTCATACATTTTATGAAGGTCAGGGCTATCGCCGATTTTACGGATTCAGAAAGACCTTTGAAGAATAGGAGTGAAAGTGAATGAAGAAACTTTATCTTATCCGGCATTGTGAGGCTGAGGGGCAGCCGGCGGAAGCATCCTTAACAGACAATGGCTTTAAACAAGCTGAACATTTATCGGAATTTTTTAGAGGTATTCTTATAGACCGCATTATTTCAAGTCCTTATAAGCGTGCAGTTCAAACGGTGGAGCCCCTTGCAGAAAGAATCAATCTTGAAATTGAAAAAAATGATCTATTAACAGAACGTATCCTTAGTTCCCAAAATCTTTCTGACTGGCTAGAAAAATTAAGAGCTACCTTTGATGACCTAGATTTGAAATTCGAAGGTGGAGAGTCTAGTAGTGAAGCAAAGGAACGAATCGTAACTGTAATAGAGGAAGTTCTGAACAGTGAAGAACTAAATACTATTATCGTCACACATGGAAATTTACTGTCCTTACTGTTAAATCATTATAATCATCATTTCGGTTTTGAAGAATGGAGAGGTTTACGTAATCCGGATGTGTTTCTTCTAAAATTAGAGAACGGAACCATAACATACGAAAGATTATTAATGGAATCAAGCCATCAACTATCCTTGGTTAAACCAACAGTGGAGTTGATGGATGAATACCTGTCATTCTATAAGGAATGGATAGAAAGCAACGAAGATATGGTACCTTGGGTTATTAAAAAAGATCCATCAGATTTTGAGGCAATGGTCCAATTTTTAAGAGATAATGAGGAAGGAAGTAATCTGCCAGCAGGGTGGGTGCCTGATTCAACATTTTGGTTAATAAACCAAGACAAAAGAATACTCGGTGTGGTCAATATAAGACATCAATTAACACAAGATCTTTCCGATCGTGGCGGCCATATTGGTTACGGCATCCGTCCTTCAGAGAGAAGGAAAGGATTTGCCACTAAATTGCTTTCATTGTCGCTTGAAAAAGCTAATGAGTTAGGAATTAAAAAAGCTCTGGTTGTATGTGATAAAGATAATACCGGTTCCTATAAAACGATTATTAATAATGGAGGAATACCAGATTCCGACTTTATTGAAGAAGATGGAAATATAATAAAAAGATTCTGGATAGAAACTTAATATCTCATTTGGGGGAAAACTGGTGGTAATTAAAAAGGAAATCAAAGTGGTTATCGGAGCAGGGGAGTACAATAATAATCCAGGCTGGCTCCTTACCCAAGAAGAGGAATTAAATTTATTAGATGAAACGACATGGAGTAAAAAGTTTGATGGTAGTTCAATTACAGCAATCCTTGCAGAACATGTATGGGAACACTTAACCTATGATGAAGGAATAACGGCTGCAAAAATATGTTTTAAGTATCTTAAGCCTTCTGGTTATATTCGCTGTGCGGTTCCCGATGGATATTTTCCAGATGAGGAATATCAAAATATAGTGAAAATCGGCGGACCTGGGCCAAAAGATCATCCTGCTGCAAGTCATAAAATTGTACATAACTATCGTACATTATCGAAAATGTTTGAAGATGCAGGATATAGGGTTACTTTACTGGAATATTGTGATGACGAAGGTAATTTTCACTTCAATGATTGGAATCCGGAAGATGGAGTTATTTTTCGTTCAAAAAAGTTTGACCCAAGGAATAACGACAAACTATTATTTCCTTCTCTAATCATTGACGCAATAAAACCTTAAAGTTTTACTACCGGAGTTCATGTGTTAATAGCTGGGCACATGCAAGGGGCAGGAAATATCTGCCCCTGCTATTTTAGATATCTTTCTTACCTTGGTATTTCATCTTAAATTCCGCTTCACTCATATTTGGATTCTTTCTAGGTGTTGTTTTGCTTAGTGCCTTTTTCATTTCTACATTTGCGTCGTCGCTTGTATTATATTTCCCATCCATATGTATCCCTCCTTTTTGTCATTAGTATCAAACCTAAATCAATCATTCATTCTTTATTTTTATAAAATAACCGTAACTAAAATAAGGAGAAAAGTAATGGTCTGGAAACAAATGGTAGACACCCCTCGAGGAACATCTGAAGTTTTTTCAACCTTAATTATGTGTGGTAAACATGATGTTCAATGCCCCCTAGCCTACTCAGCAGAAATGAATGAAGGAATACCTAGATCAAAGTTAGTTGTTTTTAATCATAGCAACCATTATCCATTCCTAGAGGAATCAGATACATTTAAAAAGGAATTTAAGAATTTCATTGATGAAATTAGTTAGAGGATCTTAAGAACAAATGTCAGAAGTAGCCATAAAGATTTGTCCTTAATCGGGGGTCTTGAGGACAAATCGCAGCGACGGTCAGAAAGATTTGTCCTTAATCGGGGGTCTTGAGGACAAATCGCAGCGACGGTCAGAAAGATTTGTCCTTAATCAGGGGTCTTGAGGACAAATCGCAGCGACGGTCAGAAAGATTTGTCTTTAATCAGGGGTCTTGAGGACAAATTGCAGCAACGGCCATAAAGATTTGTCCTTAATCAGGGGTCTTGAGGACAAATCGTAGCAGCGGCCAGAAGGATTTGTCCTTAATCAGGGGTCTTAAGAGGACAAATTGCAGCGACGGTCAGAAAGATTTGTCTTTAATCAGGGGTCTTGAGGACAAATCGCAGCGACGGGTCAGAAAGATTTGTCCTTAATCAGGGGTCTTAAGGACAAATTGCAGCAGCGTCCAGAAAGATTTGTCCTTAATCAGGGGTCTTGAGGACAAATCGCAGCAGCGGCCAGAAAAGATTTGACCTTAATCAGGGGTCTTGAGGACAAATCGCAGCAGCGGCCAGAAAAGATTTGTCCTTAATCAGGGGCCTTGAGAGGAGAGCCCCTATAAAGATAAAAAGCTTAAGGATGTGATCGTAATGTTTCAAGCAACAATATTATTTATCCTTGCAGGTATTGCAGAGATAGGAGGAGGATATCTTATCTGGCAATGGTTGCGGGAAGGGAAGCCCTCATATTGGGGATTAATTGGAGGAGTAGTGCTAGCTTTGTACGGCGTGATTGCTACCTTTCAGGCTTTTCCATCATTTGGACGAGTTTATGCTGCTTACGGGGGAGTATTCATTGTGCTTTCGCTTTTGTGGGGATGGGGGATCGACAAAAAGACTCCAGATTTATATGACTGGATTGGCGGGGGAATATGTTTAATAGGCGTTTTGGTAATGTTATTGGCACCGAGACAATAAAAAATGAGCTTGGAATATGTCCAAGCTCATTTTTTTATTTACGTGCAAGCTCATATGTTGAAATTTGATCTTCATAGTTAAGGGTTACGCCGATTTCATCCCAGCCGTTAAGCAGCATTTCTTTTGGATATGGTGCAATATCAAAAGTAAACTCTAACCCTTGATTATCGGAAACCACTTGATTTTCTAGATTGACAGTAAGAGAGTACTCCTCATTCTCGGCCTTACGCATAATGCTTTGAACTTGTTCTTCACTTGCTTGAATGGTGAGAATACCATTTTTCACACAGTTATTTTTAAAAATATCTGCATAGCTTTGGGCAATAACCACTTTAAAGCCATAGTCCTGAATCGCCCATGGGGCATGCTCACGAGAGGATCCGCAGCCAAAGTTCTCACCAGCTACTAATATAGAGGCTCCCTGATATTTTGGATGATTCATTGAAAAATCCTTACGCAGATTACCATCATCATCAAAGCGCCAGTGATAAAATAAAAATTGTCCAAATCCGCTTCGCTCAATCCTCTTTAGGAATTGCTTTGGAATAATCTGGTCTGTATCAACATTACTTCGATTTAACGGGCAAACGATCCCTGTATGAATGCGTAGTGGTTCCATTTATAGTACCTCCTGTGCTGTAAACTTTCGAACATCAACGAAATGTCCTGCAACTGCAGCAGCAGCAGCCATTTCCGGACTGACAAGATGGGTACGAGATCCATTTCCTTGACGGCCTTCAAAATTACGGTTAGAAGTGGAGGCACAGCGGCCGCCTGGAGGAACGATATCATCATTCATGGCAAGACACATACTGCAGCCAGCTTCGCGCCATTCAAAGCCTGCTTCTTTAAAAATTTGATCGATTCCTTCTTTTTCGGCAGCCAATTTTACACTAAAAGAACCTGGTACGACAATTGCTTTCACCTTAGGATTAACCTTGTGCCCGCGTACAACATCAGCCGCTTTACGTAAATCACTTAACCGTGAATTTGTACAAGAACCAATAAAGACATGATCAATTTCTACACTTGAAATAGGCTGTCCAGCTTCAAGTCCCATATATTGAAGGGCACGAGAAATTTCATCTTTTTTATTCGCTTTTTCTTCATTATCTGGATTTGGAACAGAGGCTGTAATTGGGATACACATGCCGGGATTTGTTCCCCATGTAACCTGCGGTTCAACTTCAGAAGCCTCAATTTCAACCACCGCATCGTATTGTGCACCTTCATCAGTGGCAAGTGCACGCCAATTTGCAACGGCTTCCTCGAAGGCTTCACCCTTAGGAACATGTCTGCGTCCTTTAAGGTATTCAAAAGTTGTTTCATCTGGAGAAATCAAGCCTGCACGTGCACCAGCCTCAATCGACATATTACAAACAGTCATACGCTCTTCCATTGAAAGGGAGCGAATTGCCTCACCTGTATATTCCATTACATAACCAGTTCCAAATTGGACTCCAAATTTTCCGATGATCGCTAGGATTAAATCCTTGGCTGTTACTCCTGTTCCAAGCTTTCCATTAACCTTTACATTCATTGTTTTTGGAGGTGCTTGCCACAGTGTTTGTGTTGCTAGGACATGCTCTACTTCACTTGTCCCAATTCCGAACGCTAGGGCACCAAACGCACCATGTGTAGAAGTATGGCTATCACCACAAACGATTGTTTTTCCAGGTTGTGTAAGACCAAGCTCAGGTCCAATTACATGGACAATCCCATTGTCTGGGTGTTGACGGTCTGAAAGTTCAACGCCAAATTCTTGGCAGTTCTCTTTCAATGTATCTATTTGTTTCTTTGAGATTGGATCCTTGATTACATTTCGATCACGTGTGGAAACGTTGTGATCCATTGTTGCATAAGTAAGGTCCGGACGGCGCACCTTTCGTCCGTTCATTCGTAATCCTTCGAATGCTTGAGGAGAGGTTACTTCATGAACCAGGTGCAAATCAATATATAGTAAATCAGGTTTTCCTGCTTCTTGATGTACAACATGCTGCTCCCAAACTTTTTGAATAATATTTTTTGGTTTTTGCATAATGTCCTTCCTCACATTTATAGATTTGATAAAGAGGGGTAGTTCGTCCCCGGATAAATAGTTTCCTGATAAGGAGAAGCAGCTGGACTTATGAGCCCAGCTGCGATTATTTTAAACGTAACAGCTCATGATACATTTTGAGGCGTTTTGGGACTTAATATAATCGACAATTAGACGTGTCATTTCCTCTGTGCCCACTTGCCTTCCTTCAGGAATGTGAAGGTCTGCTGTGTGGAATCCACTATCTAACACAGACTGTACTGCGTCTTCTATTAATGTTGCCTCATCATTTAGTTGGAAAGAGTAACGCAGCATTAATGCAGCTGATAAAATCATTGCAGATGGATTGGCAATCCCTTTGCCGGCAATGTCTGGTGCTGAGCCATGAACTGGTTCATATAAACCAACACCATCTTCGCTCAAGGATGCGGATGCAAGCATACCAAGTGATCCTGTTAAAACCGAAGCTTCATCACTAAGAATGTCACCAAACATGTTCTCAGTCACAATGACATCAA
This sequence comes from Neobacillus niacini, assembly GCF_030817595.1. GTDB lineage: Bacteria > Bacillota > Bacilli > Bacillales > Cytobacillaceae > Neobacillus > Neobacillus niacini_G. Next base: position 3,499,820 of record NZ_JAUSZN010000001.1, on the reverse strand, counting down.
ACTTAGTCGGATTTGTAATCAATTTCATTGCAGCCGCGTCAACCAATACATGCTCAACCACGACATCTGGATACTGGGCTTTTTTCTCTTCGACAATTTCGCGCCACATTTTACTCGATTCCAACACGTTAGCTTTATCAACAGAGGTAAGGTGTCCACGTCGTCCTTGAGCTGCTTGGAAGGCTTTGTCTACGATTCTTTCAATCTCCGTCCGAGTATAGGCTAGTGTATCCACAACCGTATTACCGCCGTCCCGGCGTTCACTAGGTGTACCAAAGTAAATACCGCCTGTTAGTTCACGGACAATTAATAAGTCACTGCCGGCAACAACCTCTTCTTTCAAAGGAGAAGCATGAAGCAAATTTTTAAACCCTTTAATTGGTCTTAAATTTGCATATAAATCTAGCGCCTTACGAATACCGAGTAATCCTCTTTCAGGGCGTAAATGGGAGGGGTTGTTATCCCATTTTGGGCCGCCAACAGCACCTAATAATACCGCATCTGCCTGTTTACAGGCGTCGACTGTTGTTTCTGGCAGGGGAGTTCCATATAGGTCAATGGCTGCCCCTCCGATTTCATGGGTTTCGAAGGTAAAACTGTGGTTAAATTCTTCAGCAATAGCATTCAATACATCTTGTGCAGAATTAATAACTTCCTTGCCAATCCCATCACCAGGTAGTAATACAATACGTTTTTTCATTCGAAGCAACCTCCTCATCATTTTTTACATCGCCTCAGGAAAGGGTTTATGCTTGAGCTAGTTCAGCTTGAGCTTGAGCAACAGCTTTAGTGTTGAATAATACACGGTTGACAGTATTTAAGAACGCTTTAGCAGAAGCCTCTAATACGTCCTGAGCGGATCCGCGGCCACTTACTTGTGTACCATCAACCGTCATTTTTACATGTACTTCAGCCAAGGCATCACGCCCTTGCCCAACGGAATTTAATTTATAATCAGTAAGATGAATTTCTTCTTTAATTAGAGCTTCTAATGTATTCATTAGTGCTTCAACACTTCCTGAACCTGTACGTGCCGTCTCTACTCGAACACCTTCTGGCGTGTTCAGTGCAACGGTAGCAGTAGGGAGGTTGGCTGAACCATAATGAACCTGGAAAGCCACAAGCTCATATTTTTTAATATCAGCAACAGCTGTTTGGATGTCTGTTAAAATGGTAAACAAATCTTCATCGGTAACTTCTTTTTTACGGTCGGTGAGCTGTTTAAAAGCTGTAAATGCTTCTTGAAGCTTTTCAGCAGATAATGTAAAGCCCATATTTTCAATTTTATCTTTAAAGGCATGACGTCCTGAATGTTTACCTAGAACTAAATCATTTGATTGAATACCAACCATCTCAGGAGTAATGATTTCGTAGGTTAAGGTGTTTTTCAATACTCCATCTTGATGAATACCAGACTCATGAGCAAAGGCATTTTTTCCTACTACAGCCTTATTTCCGGGAACAATCATTCCGGTAAAGCGGCTGACAAGGTCGCTTGTGCGCTTGATTTCTTTTAAAACAAGATTCGTAGTAAAAGGGTATTTATCTTTTCTAATATTGAGTGCTACTGCGACTTCCTCTAGTGAGGCATTTCCTGCACGTTCTCCAATACCGTTAATTGTTCCCTCGACCTGTGTAACTCCATTTTCAATAGCTGCTAGTGTATTGGCGACAGCCATTCCTAAATCATCATGACAATGGCAGGAAAGTGAAGCCTTATGGATATTTGGAACGTTTTCTCGAATATAACGGAACATGTAACCATATTCTGCTGGAGTGGCATAGCCTACCGTGTCAGGGAGGTTAATGACTGTTGCTCCTGCGTCGATAACCTTCGTAATGATTTTGACAAGAAAATCAAGATCTGAACGAGATGCGTCTTCAGCAGACCATTCGATATGAGGGAATCTTTGTTTTGCATATGCCACCATATCGACAGAGGTTTGTATGACTTCCTCAGGTGTTTTGAACAATTTATATTTCATATGAATAGGAGAGGTAGCAAGGAAAACGTGTAACCTAGGTTCTTTAGCATCCTTTAATGCGTCCCACGCAATGTCAATGTCCGATTTGGTTGCTCTTGCCAGGCCTGTTACGGAACTGTTTTTAATACTCCGGGCAATAGCTCTTACTGCTTCGAAATCCCCTTGGGAGGAAGCCGGAAACCCGGCCTCCATAATATCAACGCCAAACTTTTCTAGTTGTCTAGCGATTTCCAGTTTTTCAAGCTGGTTTAGATTTACACCAGGAGATTGTTCACCATCACGCAGTGTCGTATCGAAGATGTTAACGTGAACCATTTACCACAGCTTCTTTCTTTTGGTTTACAGGTTTTTTAATAAATGGCATTAAAGCACGAAGCTCACGGCCTACAACTTCGATTGGATGATTATTTTCACTTCGGTTGATTGCGTTAAATTGTGGACGGTTTGCTTGGTTCTCCAAAATCCAGCCCTTCGCAAATGCACCAGTTTGGATATCAGTTAATACATCTTTCATGCGTGCTTTTGTATCTTCGTTAACAACACGTGGTCCTGAAACGAAATCTCCCCACTGAGCTGTATCTGAGATAGAGTAGCGCATATTTTCAAGTCCTCCTTCATATAGAAGGTCAACGATTAATTTTAATTCATGTAAACACTCGAAGTAAGCAACTTCAGGCTGGTAACCTGCTTCTACTAATGTTTCGAAACCTGCTTTGATAAGGGCAGTAGTACCACCGCAAAGAACCGCTTGTTCTCCGAATAAATCTGTTTCTGTCTCTTCTTGGAAAGAAGTTTCTAGTACGCCTGCACGAGCAGAACCGATACCTTTAGCGTAAGCTAATGCTAATTCACGCGCTTGACCAGTGTAGTCTTGATATACCGCATAAAGTGCTGGAACACCTGCGCCTTCTGTATATGTGCGTCGTACTAAATGTCCTGGACCTTTAGGAGCAACTAGGAATACGTCTACATCAGCTGGTGGTACGATTTGTGTAAAGTGAACGTTGAAACCATGAGCAAAAACTAATGCATTCCCAGCTTCAAGGTTTGGTTTGATACTTTCTTCGTATACCTTAGGCTGCATTTCATCTGGCAGCAACACCATGATAACGTCAGCTTGTGCAGTTGCATCTGCAACAGATGTTACTTCAACACCGTCTTCAACAGCTTTATCCCAAGACTTACCGCCTCTTAAACCAACAACAACGTCAAATCCGCTTTCCTTTAGGTTTAATGCATGTGCATGACCTTGTGATCCATAACCGATTACTGCGATTTTCTTTCCTTGTAATACTGCCTCTTGAATATCTCCGTTATATAATACTTTTGCCATTATAATCATCCCTTCGAAAATGTTTATTTTATTTGAGAGTAGGTAGTTAACTCGTTAACCTGTGGTTGATGTCCGCGTAAGAAGGCGGTTAGTCCAGTTCTAGCAATCTCTTTAATTCCATATGGGCGAAGCAAGTCAATCAACGCGTCAATTTTGTCTGGCCTGCCAGTGATTTGTATCGTTAAGCTATCTTTACTTACGTCAATAATCAAGGCGCGGAAGGGGTCTATGATCCCGTTAATTTCACTGCGAAGCTGTGAGCTGCCGGCAACTTTAATGAGTGCCAGTTCACGAGCGACAATCGCCTTATCTGTAATATCTGAAACCTTTAAAACATCAATTTGCTTGTTTAGCTGTTTTGTCACTTGTTCGAGGCGCTGTTCATCTTCGACCTCCACCACTAGGGTCATTTTTGAAATGCCTTCGGTTTCAGTTGGACCGACAGAAATACTTGAAATATTAAATTGTCGTCTTTGTAATAGACCAGTAACCCGATTTAATACACCACTTCGGTCCTGAACGGTTAGGGATATAATCCGTTTCATGATGGTTTCACCCCAATCATTTCATGTATTCCTTTTCCAGGAGCAATCATCGGGAAGACTTTTTCCTGCTGGAGCACTCGGCAGTCCATTAAAACAGGACCGTCATAAGCAAACACTTCAGGAAGCTTGGTGATTAATTCTTCTTGGCTTTCAATCTTTAACCCTCGGATATGATAGGCTTCCGCAAGTTTTACAAAATCAGGTTGTGTCTGCAAAATTGATTCCGAAATTCGGTTGCCATGTAACAATTCCTGCCATTGTCGAACCATACCTAGAGCACCGTTATTAACAATAATGATCTTTACAGGAAGATTCTGTTCATAGATTATAGATAACTCTTGCAGCGTCATCTGGAATCCAGCGTCACCAACGATAGCTACGACTGTACTGCCTGGAGAAGCCATTTGCGCTCCAATTGCAGCAGGGAAGCCGAAGCCCATTGTTCCAAGTCCACCTGATGTAACCCAGCGGTGCGGTTTTTCAAAGTTGTAATACTGAGCTGCCCACATTTGGTGCTGACCAACGTCTGTTGTAACAACAGCGTCCCCATTTGTTACTTTATGGATGGCTTCAATCAGCCATTGAGGAGACATTCCGTTTGGATCATGCTTATACCATAATGGGAACTCTTCTTTATACTTGCTTAATGTTTCTAACCATTCTTCATTTTCAGGTGATTCTGAGGTCTGATTCATTAATTCAATCAATGCTTCCTTTGAATCAGAAACAATTGGAATATTGGTTGGAACATTTTTGCCAATTTCAGCAGGGTCGATATCAATATGTGCTACTTTCGCATTTGGAGAGAAGTGCTTTAGATTACCTGTAAGACGGTCATCAAAGCGGGCGCCTATATTGATTAGTAAGTCTGATTCATACATTGCCATGTTCGCTGCATATGTTCCGTGCATACCACCCATCCCTAGAGAGAGAGGGTTGTTGGCTGGGAAAGTTCCAAGACCAAGAAGGGTGGTTACAACTGGAAGCTTGTGCTTCTCAGCAAAAGCTGTTAACTCAGCAGAAGCTTTACCATGTAGAATACCAGCACCAGCAAGAATAACCGGTTTTTTTGACTTCGAAATTGCATCTGCAAGTTTTTTGATCTGCAGCGGATTTGGTTTTGTTGTCGGTTGATATCCAGGAAGATTAATCGTTCCTTCTTCAGGAGTCTCGAATAATTCTCCTGCAGAGATGTCTTTTGGAATATCGATTAATACCGGACCTGGACGGCCTGTTGAAGCAATGTGAAAGGCTTCTTTTACAATCCTTGGTAAGTCGGCAATATCTTGCACCTGATAATTATGTTTTGTGATAGGTGTGGTAATCGCCATGACATCAGCTTCTTGAAAGGCGTCTGTTCCGATTACACCTCTTGCAACCTGACCAGTGAAAATAACTAGAGGTAAAGAATCCATCATTGCATCTGTAATTCCAGTCACCAGGTTGGTGGCACCAGGACCAGAAGTTGCTATTACAACGCCAGGTTTTCCTGTTATGCGTGCATAACCTTCAGCAGCATGAATGCTTCCTTGCTCGTGACGGAAGAGGACGTGCTTAATGGTGCCTCTCGCACGATAGATCGCGTCATAAATTGGCAGAACGGCACCACCCGGATACCCAAAAAGCGTATCAACACCTTCATTAATTAATAAGTCAATGAGCAGGTCTGCACCGGTTTTAGGTGCCGTACTTGTTTGGAAATCCGGCTTTGCTTCTACTTTCACCTCGTAATCCCTCCTTGTGAATATTCGAATCTTTTAAAAACGAACCCGTGTAGATATTGTACCTGTATAATAAAAAAAGCCATCTTCCCTCCGAATAAACTGCAGTTACAAAGATAAAAGCAGAATATATCGGGGAGAAAAGGCCTTCCATTTCTCGGTACCACCCGGTTTTACAGCATCCTCACGAATACTGCCTCTTGAAGCGGCTAAAAAGAATCATAACCGCTTCTTTTGGTAACAGGTGCTAAAAGAACACCTGATTGAGCCTAATAAGTTAGAACTGTTCAGCTCAATACTCAGGGATGATGTCGGAATAAGGTGTATTACTGGGCTTCCAGCAACCCCAGCTCTCTGAAAATACATATTCTTATTCCTTTATTCCCGTCATCGATTTTTTCTATGAATTTTTCAAATCAACTGAAATGTCTTTAACCTCGGCTTTAAATAGGGAGCCTAAACCCTGAGTAGGTTAAAGCGACAGCAGTAAATGTTTCTTATCTATATTTTCATGATCCCGCCAGTATTGGCGGATGTTACTAACTTTGCATATTTGGCTAGGTAGCCGGTTTTGATTTTTGGCTCTGGCTTTTGCCATAAGCGTCTTCGTTCTGCTAAAACCTCGTCATCGACAAGCAATTCAATGGACCTGGCAGGCAGATCAATTAGGATTTTGTCACCATTTTCAATTAGAGCAATCGGTCCGCCTTCAGCAGCTTCCGGTGAAATGTGTCCAATTGAAATTCCTCGGCTTGCACCTGAGAAACGTCCATCTGTGATCAGTGCAACTTCTTTACCCAATCCACGACCCATAATCGCGGATGTAGGGGCAAGCATTTCTGGCATTCCTGGACCGCCCTTTGGACCTTCGTAGCGTATAACCACAACGTGTCCTGCTTGAACAGTACCATTGTTGATATTTTCTTGTGCTTCTTCCTGAGATTCAAATACAATTGCTTCACCAAGGAAGGTTTGAATTGATGGGTCAACCGCACCGACTTTAATTACACTGCCATCTGGAGCAATATTTCCATATAGGATGGATAGACCACCAACAGGGCTATACGGATTGTCTTTTGTCCGAATAACATTTTCATTGATTATTGTTGCATCCTTCACATTTTCTTGAAGGGTTTTCCCAGTAATGGTTAAGCAGTCCTTATGCAATGCACCTTCAACTTTATAAAGCTCATTGATAATAGCACTAACTCCGCCAGCATGATGAATATCTTCCATAGAATAATCAGATGCAGGCATAATTTTCGCCAAATATGGGACCTTTTCAGCAATTTTGTTAATATCTCGTAAATCATAGTCAATACCTGCTTCATGAGCGATGGCAAGGGTATGTAGGACGGTGTTCGTTGATCCTCCCATAGCCATATCCAAAGCAAATGCATTGTCAATTGCTTCTCTTGTAATGATGTCGCGAGGACGTATATCATTTTTTACCAATTCAACAAGATGTCTTGCTGCTTGGCGAATCAGTTCATGTCTTCCTTCTGATGTGGCAACAATCGTTCCATTACCAGGAACCGTCATCCCTAAGACTTCCATTAGACAATTCATTGAGTTCGCAGTGAACATTCCTGAGCATGAGCCGCAGGTAGGACAGGCATTCTTTTCTATTTCCAGTAACTGAGCTTGAGTCATTGAACCGCTATGGTAAGCTCCAACGCCCTCAAATACAGAAGTCAGAGAAAGATTTTTTCCAGTGGTTGGAGAAACTCCTGCTTCCATTGGACCTCCTGATACAAAAACAGAAGGGACATTGGTTCTAGCGGCCGCCATTAACATTCCTGGTGTAATTTTGTCACAGTTCGGAATGTAGAAGACACCATCAAACCAATGAGCATTAATAACAGTTTCAGCACTATCAGCGATAATTTCACGGCTTGGAAGCGAGTAACGCATTCCGATATGCCCCATTGCAATTCCATCATCGACACCGATTGTGTTAAATTCAAATGGTATTCCGCCAGCTTCTCGTATCGCTTCTTTTACAATTTCACCGAAATGATTAAGGTGTTTATGTCCAGGGATAATTTCAATAAATGAGTTACAGACACCGATAAATGGTTTATCTAAGTCCTTCACAGTTACCCCGGTTGCGTATAGTAAGCTGCGGTGGGGAGCACGGTCAATCCCCTTTTTAATCATATCGCTTCGCATTTTTTATCTCCTAACTGACAATGGCATGGCTTGCAGATTCAGGATAACAAGCCACTCCGTCTGTTGTTACGATTTTTCTAAATTCTTCTAAAAGGTCATTTGTAACATTTCCTGGTTTACCGCCGCTAATTTCGCGGCCATCGACTGCGATAACAGCAATGACTTCAACAGCTGTACCGGTTAGGAACACTTCATCAGCCACATACACATCGTGCCGAGTAAATGGAGTCTCCTTAACCTCATAACCTTTAGCTCTAGCTACATCAATAATTGCATTTCGGGTAATTCCTTCTAATGCCCCCAAGTAAACAGGAGGGGTGTAAATAACTCCATTTTTTACAATGAAGATATTGTCAGCGGAACCTTCTGTTACATATCCTTGGTCATTGAGCATTAAAGCCTCTTGTACACCAGCCTGATTGGCTTCTAATTTAACTAGAATATTATTTAAATAGTTAAGTGATTTAACTTGTGGACTTAATACATCTGGGCGATTTCGTCTGCTTGGAACAGATGCAATTTTAATTCCTTGCTCATAAAATTCCTTTGGGTATAAGGCTAATTGCTCAGCGATAATAATTACGCTTGGCGTTGGGCAGGAGGAAGGGTCCAGTCCGAGATTTCCTTTACCCCGTGAAACAACAACACGAATATAGGCGCTGTCTAATTGATTTTTTCTGATCGTATCCACAATTAATTGTGTCATTTCTTCCTGTGTATACGGAATTTTCAACATAATGGATTGTGCTGACTCGTACAGTCTTTTTAGGTGGGCGTCGAGTCTAAAGACGTTTCCGCTATAAACACGAATGCCTTCAAAAACTCCATCTCCATATAAAAATCCATGGTCAAAAACTGAAACTACAGCATCCTCTTTCTTGACGAACTCTCCGCCAAGGAATATCCATTGACTTCCCAACCTAACCACTCCTTTTAGTCATACAACGCTTTAAATGATTAAATCCTGTTGTAAAAAAATTCCCATGCCTCATCTCCTATTTGTGAGGATGATCCAGAGGCATGTTCTGTTGTTAGAATATTTAATACAAATTATATTTTCAGTAATCTTACACCCAATCTAAATCTTGGTCAATATAAAAATCTGACAATTCAAATAAATCGGAAATGTTGTGAGCGTTTTCATTATTGTTAGATTAAGGTTATTGAGAAATTAAAATAGTAAAAAAATTTTTTTTGAGGGCTAAAAAGAAGAGTGAAAAGGAGCGTTTTCATACGGGGAGTCTACTATAGTTGACTGAAAAACAGATTGGATTAAGAAGTTAATCCATCATAATGGAATGTGCATTAGTTTTTTACTATAGTTGTTTTTTTGCTTTTTCTACTATCTAATTTTTGCAAGATATTCGTATACTTCACGAAGATTTTTATAACCCATAGACTGTGCCCGCACTAAATAATGACTCCAAATATGTGCTGTCAGTTTCGCATCCTCTAGGGCATGGTGCCGATTGATGACTTCGATTCCACATTGTTCGCAAGCTTCTTCTAGTGGAATAGACTTAATCATCGGATTTGATAAGCGAAGGAGAAAGGAGGTATCAATAATTCTGTGTTCAAATCTAGTTTTTAGTAAATCCCATGTTAGTTTTTGCATAAAAGACTGTTCATGCTTGGAGTGGTGAGCGACAAGTGTATGATTCTTAATGAATTTGTAAAATTCCATTAGCACTTCGGATACAAAAGGGGCACTTCGTAATTCCTCATTTGTAATGTTAGTCAAGGTGGATATTTCTTCTGAAATAGGTTGTGGAGAATGTACCAGGGAATAAAAAGTTTCTGTTTTCAACAGTTCTTGACCAGTCATTTTGATGGCGCCGATTGAGATGACACGATCTCCTTTTTCAGGATAGAAACCAGTCGTTTCTAAATCAAATACAACCACCTGTAATTCCTGTAGCGGTGTGTCTAGGCAGTTGTTTTCTTTCATTTCTTTTTGAAGCTGGCGGATGAAAGAAATATTTTGCATATTGCTTTGCCCTTGAACTCCTGCATAAATATTTGAACCAAGTCTGCCTGACATCTGTCTGAAAAATTGAATCATATCATTCATTCCCATTAGTCATCCTCCTTTTCTATTAAATTTCTTACATAACGGTACAGTGCTGTACCATTTTTCAGTATTTCTTTTACTTCTTCCTTTTGCTTTTTTGAGAGTGTCGAGATAGGCAGATAGTGGCTATTTTCGTAATTGTCTGGTTTTGATAGTGATAGACGAAAGTTTAGTAATTTTAAGAACTGTTGTTTATATAATTCTCTCTTAATAGAAGGAAGTACCAATTCGGACAGTTTTTCCAGCCTTAAAAGAGTAGAGGTTTCATAGATATTTCCTTTTATCGCCAATAACCGAATACCATTTACATATGGAAAAAGGGCCTTTTCTTTTATGTTTAAGGAGCCAGTGTGTGGTCCGTGTGTTTCCAAGAGTAGTTGACCTAATACACCGATTCCCTTTTTTAGGTATAGTGTATTATTAAGCACTTTATGAAAGAGGTTTTCTTTATGGATAGTTTGATATACTTCTATTTTTAATTTTTCCAGAAAACTTTCGTCACCATAAAGGGAACGTCCATCAATAAAAATCAATAGATGGCGAATGCCTTCCCAGTTTGAGTTGTTGGACCAATTTGCTAATTGCTGCCTCCATTCAGAAAGTGATTTACACCATAAGGGATTGCTCGCCATCACATCTCCATCACAATAATCATAGCCAGCAAGCTGCAGCCCTTGTGTGATTTCTTTTCCTAATGCCAAAAAGTAATGGTTTATTTCTGTGCCTTGCTGTTGATAAATAATGCCATGATCCTGATCGCTCCATACGGATTGCTCAAACCGTCCAGCGCTTCCCATCATGAAAAAAGTGAAGGGGCAGGGAAGGGATCCATGTTTTTCTTCTGTCTGTTTAACAGAAACAGAAATGACGCGTTGGATGATTTCATCATGAAGCTGGTTTAACTGTAAATGATTGCGAGAAACCCAAATGATTTGGTCATCACGGAATCTTCTAATCTCTAAGTAGCTGGTCATCCATTAAGTTACCTCCGTTTCAAAAATTATAATTCCATCCCCTTGAAAGGGGATGGAAGGCTATATATTAAGCATTTAGCTTTGGATCTGGACTAATGATAGCTTTTTCAGTCTTAACCATTTCAGGGTAACCGTAGCTTCCATGCTCACTCATGTCAAGACCGATAATTTCTTCTTCTTCTGTAACGCGCAAACCGTTCATAACGGCTTTCATTATCGTTAATAGGATAAAAGAGACAATAAAAGCAAAAGCACCACTGCTTACAACTCCTAAGGCCTGAACTCCAAGTTGGTGTAAGCCGCCTCCGTAAAATAACCCTGGTTGACCAACTGTTGCTAATTCTGGTGTTGCAAAAAAACCTGTTGATAAAGTTCCCCAAATACCTGCTACACCGTGTACAGACAATGCTGCGATTGGATCATCAATTCTTTTGCTTTCAAAAAATCGAATGCTATAAAATACTAGGAAACCTGCAATGAACCCGATTAGGACTGCAGCCCATGTATCAACAAATGCACAAGAGGCTGTGATTGCAACTAAACCTGCTAAGGCGCCATTCAACATCATTGGGACATCCGCTTTACCCATGACAATCCAAGAAATAATCATTGCTGCGATCACACCGGCACCAGCGGCCAAATTCGTGTTAACTGCTACGAAACCAAAGAATGCACCATCAACAGATACAGTACTGCCTGCATTAAATCCAAACCAGCCAACCCATAGGAGTAATACGCTTAGTGCTGTGAATACTTGGTTGTGTCCTGCGAGATTGTTTGCTGAACCATCTTTATTGTACTTTCCAATACGAGGCTTTAGGATTAACGTAGCTGCAAATGCGGCCATTGCTCCTGTTAAGTGAACAACCGTTGAGCCTGCGAAATCTTGCTTACCATGTTCTGCTAACCAGCCGCCGCCCCAAATCCAGTGAGCAATTGGTGGATAAACAATTACGGAGAATAGTACCGCAAATACAAGATATGCTCCAAGTTTTGCTCTTTCAGCAAAACCTCCAAATGCGATGGTTAAGGAAATTCCAGCAAAAGCTAATTGGAATAAAAAGAAAACAGCTCCGGAAAGTGATAAACCTTCAATATCATATCCTGAGTAGAAGAAGTCTGAGAAACCAATCAGTGCGTTTCCTGAGCCAAAAATTAAACCGTAACCAACTGCCCAAAAAACAATGGAGCCAATACCAAATGTTAGTATTGTTTTCCCTGCAATATGTCCAGCATTCTTCATTCGGGTGGATCCAGTTTCTAGTAGAATGAAGCCTCCTATCATAAGTATAACAAGTACTGCTGCAACCATTACCCATAAACTGTTCATTAAGAATATAGTATCCATTAGTTCTCCCCCTTAAATTCATGTTAATTTTCTTAACATTCGTTGTATTTGTATTTTCACATGGATTTGAAGTGGATTCTACAATTGTGTAAGGTTTCCTAACATGATTTTTGAAAGTCTAAGTAAAATAAGTAAGTTATTCATGAATAGTAGGCAGGAGGAGAGGAAATTTAACGATATATATGTGGAGTTTTATGACAAAAAAATCCATCCTCTAAATTAAGAAGATGGTCCTTTTCGTAAACCGAATTGTGCATTCAATTGTCCTTGTATCATCTTTCGTGTAACATCATTCTGATTTTGCTTTTTCTGAGCTCGAAGCATTTCTTTTCTAATTTCATGAGTTTGAACACCATCTTCAATCTTGTTGGCAATTTCCACTAATAACTCAACGTCTGCAAAGGAATATTTTCTGCTCCCGCCAGAGGATCTTTCGGGGAAAATTAACTTTCGTTCCTCATAATAGCGTATTTGCCGCTCTGAAAGACCGGTTAGGTCTCTTACAATCCCAATTGTTATCACTTTTTTATCTTTATAAGAAGAATCATTCGCCATTTTTTTGATTTCACCACGCTCTACTGTGATTATGTTATATACCATAGTTTATGTTAATTTTCCTTACATTGATTGGATTATGACACTTGGCAGCTTCGGTTGTTTAGTTTGCTTTTTTGGGGAATGTCTTTTTGAAAATAGTTTGTAGTTCACTTAATGTGAGGGAATGTAGATCATCGTCAGAAGCGTTATAAAGACCAGACTCAATTAATCTATTAATGTAAAATAGTTTAAGTGTTTCGACTCCTTTACGCAATTGATTTGTCATGATCCTTCACTCCCTGATTATCGATTTTGAAGTGCTCTAATCAACTCATGTGCACGTGAGCCCATTTTTATCATAAGCTCTTCATACAATTCATCCCTTTGTTTATCTAATTGAAGAATCTTTTCTGCTAATTTAATATCATTCGTCCTATACATCGCCAATCTCCCCTTATCTAAACAGTATGTATCCTAAAAGTTAACGAAATAATTTGAATTTGTCAGTGATTATGTCAGAAACACTGACAAGATTTTTGATTTGTTAGAGGAAATCTTACAAATTCAAAAAGAACCAGGCTTTAACACCCTGGTTCTTACATACTTTTTAATATTCGCCATCAAATGGTGTGAATGGGAAGTTAAAGCGTCTTTCCACTTGACGCAGGCGCTGGTTGACACGTTGTAGTCGACGTTGAAGCTGGTTAACGTCACGTTGGAGTTGATTGATTTCTCTTTCCTGACGCTCATTTTGTCTTTCAAGTTGGTTGACTCTCCGCTCCAGTTGTTGTGGTTGTCTATCTGGATCATACGGGTCATATTGGTTTTGTTGTGCATACGGATCCAACTGATCATATTGATTATAATCATACTGAACTTGTGGAGCTTGATAATAGCCATAAGGATACATTGGGCAACTCTCCCTTTTAATTTAATACCATATAGATTATGTAGACATCCGCGGAGAGTGTGGGCAGGTGCCTAGAAATATGCATGACTTTATATGAAATATGAACAGAGTATAATAATTATCTTTTTAATACTATCTTTATATTACTTTTTTAGCGTATTAAAATAGTAAAGTTTTGATAATAAAATATTGAATAAGTCAACAAAAAAGGTTATAATCACCTATATTCTAAAAATTTTAAATGTTTCAAAGATTGGTTTATTAAAAAAACAATTGGGGGGTAAAAAATGAAGAAGGCAAAATATTTAGTAACGTTTTTGGTTATGGCTTTTATGTTATTTCTGACGGCATGTGGTACGAGTGAAACAAGTGGGAATGGATCGGATTCTAGTAATGAAAAGAAAACTCTCCGTGTTGTAACTGACGCAGCGTATGCACCATTTGAGTACCAGGATAAGGGTGAAATTGTAGGATTTGATATTGATTTAATTAAAGCAGTAGCGAAAGAAGCAGGATACGAAATTGATATTGCTCACACAGGCTGGGATCCAATATTCGTTGAATTAGAGAAGAAAATTGCCGATATTGGGATTTCGTCGATTACCATAAATGATGATAGAAAGAAAACATATGATTTTTCTGTACCATACTTCTTATCTACAAATAAGATAATGGTTCCAGAGGGCAGTCCTATCAAAAGTGCAGAAGATTTGAAGGATAAAACTGTTGCTGTTCAAAATGCAACAACTGGGCAGGAAGCGGTTGAAGGACTGCTTGGCAAAAACAGCGACCAAATTAAAAAGTTTGAAAACAACAACTTAGCAATTATGGAGCTTAAGGCTGGAGGAGCAGACGCAGTTGTTGCGGATAACACAGTAATTGAGGAATACGCAAAAAATAATCCAAATGATAAATTTGTCATCATTGAAGATAAGGACGCATTTGCCCAAGAGTTTTACGGATTAATGTTTTCGAAGGGAAGTAAGATAAAAGCTGATTTTGATAAAGCTCTAAACGAAGTGTTTGATAATGGAACATATGCAAAAATCTACAATAAATGGTTTAAGGTAGATCCAGACGTACAATTGCTGAAAGACCAACAATAATAACAAAAATTGCGTAACTCTTGAAAACTAGAAGTTACGCAATTTTTGGTTTCGTACCTAGTCTTACATAATTTAACAGAGGGTAAAGGTATTATAGGAGGAGATTATGGATATTCAGTGGAATATTTTAGCGGAATACGCACCCTTTTTTCTTAAAGGGACACTGCTAACAATTGGACTATCATTAGCTGGTATTTTAATAGGGACAATACTTGGTTTATTTATCGGATTAGGAAAAATGATGAAAAATAAATTGCTGTCATTTCCTTTTGGTTTGTATATCACTTTGTTCCGTGGCACACCAATGCTTGTACAAATTATGTTAATTCATTTTGCAGTAGTACCTCTATTTACAGGTGGTACAAATGGTATTGCAGCAGCGATTCTGACTCTTTCATTGAACTCTGCGGCATACATAGCGGAAATTTTTCGCGCAGGAATTCAATCGATTGATAAAGGGCAGATGGAAGCAGCCCGTTCTCTTGGTATGACGCATGTACAAGCTATGCGTTATGTGATCCTTCCACAAGCGTTTAAACGAATGATTCCGCCGTTAGGTAATGAATTTATCGTCCTAATTAAAGAATCTTCACTTGCATCGTTAGTGGCAGCCCCAGAACTCATGTATTGGGGACGAGCTATGCAGGGACAATATTTCCGTGTTTGGGAGCCTTATATTACGGCAGCGCTTATTTACCTTGTTTTAACGCTTTCTTTAAGTTACGTATTAAGCCGTCTTGAAAGGAGGTTAGCAACAGAATGATCGAAGTGAAAAATTTAAAAAAATCATTTGGAGCAAATGTGGTGCTTAAGGATATTAATGTTACCGTTAAGCCCCAAGAGGTTGTAGTTGTTATTGGTCCATCTGGTTCTGGTAAATCTACTTTCCTGCGATGTATAAATCTTTTAGAATCAATAACAGAAGGACATGTCTATATTGAAGGTATAGATATTACTGATAAAAAATCAGATATTAATAAAGTACGGACCGAGGTGGGGATGGTGTTTCAGCAGTTTAACCTTTTCCCGCATAAAAAGGTCATCGAAAATATTATGCTCGCCCCAATGAAGGTTAGAAATGTATCAGCTGAGCAAGCGAGAAAAAAAGGTTTAGAGCTTTTAAGAAAAGTAGGATTAGAGGATAAAGCTGAGGCGTATCCTGATTCTCTATCAGGTGGACAAAAGCAGCGTGTCGCGATTGCAAGGGCGCTTGCAATGGAACCAAAAATCATGTTATTTGATGAACCAACCTCAGCACTTGACCCTGAAATGGTTGGAGAGGTCCTAGAGGTCATGAAACAACTTGCTAAAGAGGGAATGACGATGGTGGTCGTCACACATGAAATGGGATTTGCAAAAGAAGTAGGTGACCGCGTCATTTTTATGGACGGCGGACTTATCGTTGAAGAAAATACCCCAACTGAATTATTTGATCATCCAAGGGAATCTCGGACTATAGCCTTTTTGAGTAAGGTTTTATAAAAACAGGAAGGCTCTATGCCTCCTGTTTTTTGCTATTTTCTATATTTCAAAATCAAACACGTCGACAATCTTATCTGCTTTTATACGATTTTGGCAAAGTCTAAATAGTTGATCAATGAATCCTTCTATGTCTAAAGGAGAGGCAGGAATTTTGATAGTTACTTTTCTTGAGCCAAACATTTGCTTGAAATAGGCTTTTCTTTGATCGTTTTTTCCGTCACGTTTTAAAGGATTGTACATCCACGTGATATGCGGGATGCCATCTATTTCTTCAATAACTTTCAGTTCCGCTGCGGTGGTTGATTTATTATGCAGGTAAATGACTAAATAATAGTTGTCATTGCGGTGCCAATCGATGAATAAAAAATAGTAGCTAGTATCACTGTCGAGAGAAGTAATTTCAAATCCTGCCTCAGTTTGTTTACCATTTGTCCATTGATGAAAACCAGGTAATGTTCCATTTACTGTGTCTATTATTTTAATATCATATTTGGCCGTTCTTGACTTTTTAATCAAATCTGCTAAAAATACAGCTTCAATCTTTTTCAAAGTAAATGCTCCTTGTGGTAGATTGGCAAAAAGTAGAAGTTTAATTGAAAGTATTGTATCCTAAATGAAATATAATTGAAACCAGAATAAAAAAATCGTTTGGTAGAATTGACATAATTGGGACTAAAAATGAGTCCGTAGTTCGTATTATATAAAGGAATAATTCTGCCTCTTTTCCATATGATGACAAAAGAAGTGGTGGTAATTGGAGGGACAGTCATGACGTTAGAGAGTCAGTTAATTAACAAATCGTATTATCAAATGTATATAAATGAGCATGAGGATGTACAGCCGGTACGTGTTTTAGGTGATGCATATCAGGAAGAGCTTCAAAAAGATCTGCCTAATTTAACATCTATTCGCTTTGCCCAAGGTGAAATTTACTTTCATAATCGGGACTTTGAAGCAGCTATTTTTAAATGGGAGAATATTACTGGAGAACTTGAATTATGGGCTAGGAAAAATATTGCCGATGCCTACTATGAATCAGGTCTTCTCTCAAACGCAGAGGATCTTTATCTTTCAATTGAAACCAATAATCTTACATTGAAGACAGAAGTGGCTCTGCAGCTTTTTTCACTCTACATTGATCGGGGGAAGCGTGAGGAAGCAGTTGAGATAATTAAAAGAACGATTGATTCAAACCCAGATTACCCAAATTTGACTGTTATTGCACGGTCCTATTTTGAGGATCAGCAGGATTGGAATAATGCGATCGAGCTGGCCGTAAATGAAGCGAAACGTACAGGTTTTATCGATTGGTTTGAAACTGTAAATACGTATGTAAATAAAAACCTTACAAAAAACTATAATCCAAATTACTTTATACAAGCAATCTTTGAATTGTATAGCTTAGACAAGAATAAGTTTGAAGAGCTTACAACTTCCCTTTGGAAAAATTACAAAGACGATGATTCATATTTTACATGGCTGAGAGAGGTAAATCATCTACTATTAAATCTCGATATAAGCCGAGATTATCATTTTGAATCTCTTTCAGAGCTGCATTATCAAACTTATTTTCATTTAATCAATGGAGACTATTCCATTAAAACGCTGGAAGATCTAGTACCAGACCTTTTAACCAATTGGCTGCGATTATCTGTTCCGAAGCATACAGTCATAGTATCTGCTTCGGTATTGTCATGGAATGAGCTTTTTCCAACAAGTATAAGCATGTCAATTGTCAGTGAGGCTGAAAATCTTATTGGTGAAACAGATAGTAATATTGACGAGTTAGAAGAGAGTTTAAGTCTCTTTGAGGCGATCATTAGTTGGGCAAAGGCAAATGATATGGGTGAAAATAACCACCTAAACTGGATGGTTCAACAATTAAATGATTTTGACACCCATCACCTATATATTACAGGCTTAAGTGGAAGTGGTAAGTCTACTTTCGTTAATACAATATTGGGTGAAGAAATTCAGGATAGCCCAACGTCATCACTCATAATGTTTAAAGACTTTGAGGACCTAAATATTTATGAAATAACTGATCATGAAACTATTAAACTCGACAATTTTACGCATTTTCAAGAGCGAATGGATCGACGTCGGAATGCACTTGAGTCAATTATCGAATTTCAACAGCCATTTCCATTTTTGTATGAGCAAAAGCTTGCATTAATTGAAACGCCAGGATTAAAAGGCAGTTATCAAGAGCGGTATGAAGTACTGCAATATATTCAAATGGCCGATACGCTATTATTTGTCTTAGATGCAAATGCCCCATTTACGGAGTTAGAGAAGGGTGTTCTTTCACAAATTAATGAGCTTGCACCGGATATTCCTGTCCACTTTCTCTTAAATAAAATGGATACCATTGTTAATGAACAGAACGCAATCAGAATTTTCGATGAAACAAAGTCGAAGATTCAGTCTTACTTACCTGAGGCACAGGTATTTGCCTACTCCTCCCAGTACGAAAGAGGACAGCAATTAGTTGAATTAAAGGGCTTTATCCAATCAATCAAGGATACTAGAAACATAGCAGATAAGCGCTTGGCTAAGCTTTTATTCTTCATACGGACTACAATTTCCAGGCTGCTGCAAAAGAGAATTGATGTTGAGAATCAATTAATTGAGTCGGTCCGCTGGAATGAAGAAGTTGTAATGAAACTAAATGGAGCTCTTAATCAAGTAAAGGACGCTGAGGCGCAAAAAATCAAAGCGATCACAAGGTCTTACCGTGGCATCAAGGAAAGCATCCAAAATGAAATTTCTATCGAAGTACCAAAAATACTTCAGGAATGTTCGGATTTAATCAAAGAAGACAGCAACATTAGTACGATCCATATCGAGCTAAATGATGTGATGAACAATAGAATACAAGATTTCCTGGAGCGAAGTGTAATGCCGAAATATTATTCATCACTTCAAGAATGGATTACCAAGAGTAAAGAGGAATTCGAGCAAGGACAGGAATTTTTAGATGAGATGGCAGAAGGTTTAAATAGCTTATATGGGGAAGAGCGAATTAGGACAGAATGTGACTTTAAAGTACTGGATGATTGGCATCGGGATACGGATAGAATGACGAGCCGATTCCAATTAGAAAAGGTAAATATCTTACTTCGCAATACCCCTTCACAGTTCTTATTAAAAAGTGCTGGAAAGCTTTTTGGGGCATTATCTCAAAATAATGCGATGCTTTATAATAAATATAAAGCCTTTGTGAAAAATGATAGCTATTCTGAATCAACTGAGATTGTTATTGAACGCTTTTTCCAGCAGTTTGAACTCTTTGAAAAATCACTGGAAAGAGACATTACGTTGTTCTTCAGACAGCCACTGAAGACCCTTAATGAAGCAATTGAAGAATCACTTTCTCAAATATCGACAAATCAAGATATTTTGAAAAAGATGAATACGAACCCAGAAATGTTCCGTGATCCGTTGACGCTATTTGAAGTTAGACTACGTCAATTCGAATGGGCCACTATTGCAGGCAAGGGTGTAAACACAATTTATTAATAAAATAAGGGGTGCCTCCGTTTATATGAGGCACCCTTTACTATTATACGAAAGCAGCAATAATGATTCCCATAATCGTCAAGGCCACTACGTGATAGCCTGCACTAATGAAGAATAAAGTGTAGTTACGATTCTCAAAGAAAGTAGGTGATAATTCTCTAAATGCAGCAATTAAACCAATCAGAAATCCGAATAAAGCTCCATCTAAAATCGTCACTGTATCTAATAACTGAATAAAAAGTGAAAGAACAACTGCAGTGAAAATTCCTCCGAGTGTGGTTAATCCGTATCCCACATAGGCTCCTTTTGGGTCAATATCCTCCATTTTCTTACCTAGAGCTTTTACCCAAATGTTAGAAAAAAGAATAGGAGAATACCAGAGTGCTCCGATCACCATATTGGCTACAACCGCTAGAATGATGGCTAATATACTTATATTTGTGAACTCCAATCCAATTACCCCTTTTGTATTCCTATTTTTGGTGAATTATATCATGATATTTTTATTAAAACAAAATTCCTATAGAACTTGTTTAAAAGAAAGGGCTGCTATTAGAAATAGTGGAGCCCAAGTATCTACAAGCCTTTTTCCTCAAGCAATTTGAGCAATAGATCTGGTCGATTTGTCAAAATACCGTCAGCCCCTGCGTCAATCAATTTTTCCATGGTTTTTGGGTCATCAATCGTCCAGTAGTGAATTTCCAATCCAAGACGGTGTGCCCCATCAATTAACCTTTGGTCTGTTAAATCAAAGCCGCTGTCCTCGACAGGGAGTTGGAAAGCATCGACTGTTGGTACATAAAGATTTCGCAGGAAGAATTTATGGAAGACAACAAAGCTTTTAACCTCTTGTCTGCCAGCTGAAATGGCGACACGACCTTTTGCATACTTTTCAAATGTTTGGAGTATTTTTTGGTCAAATGAACCAATAATAATTTTTTCTTCCATTTGATATTTTTCGGTGAGGTCCCATAATTTCGAAGCAATTTCATCCATTCTTTCAGGCGGGTTATCATCTTTTATTTCTATTTCTATTTTCATGTCATTGAATGTTTGAAACATCTCTTCGACCGTTGGGATATAGACACCGTTACCACGGAAACTATAATTGCCTTCTAAGTCTTTAAAATGGTACCCTGCATCAAGCGATTGAAGTTCCGCTAAAGTAAGGTCTGCTACATTGCCCTTTCCGTTGGTTGTCCGGTCAACACTTGGGTCATGAATCGTAACTAAATGACCATCCTTGGTAATATGTATATCCGTTTCAAGGACATCGACTCCCATGTCAGCGGCATTTCTAAAGGCAGCCATTGTATTGGAAGGTGCCAACAACTCACCGCCTTGGTGAGCAATGACTAATGGACGAGTATGATTAAAGAAGCTTTTCTGTTTGATTGGTTTGACTGGAAATAAATTAGTGACTAACAGGAAAATGGCAATAGCCGCAACCATCATTTTTAAAGTTAGCAAGACTGTTTTCTTTCTCCTCGATTTCTCTATTGTGGCGTGTTGCATAATAGTGCTCCTCTACTAATAGCCTTTAGAAAAATTTACATGATTAACCGAAGGTTGGTTACCGGAAATATAGTTTTTTAAGTTTGGAAGTAGGACATTTTCAATTACTCTTTGATTATAATGTTCTGTTGAACCCGCAATGTGCGGAGTAATAATTACATTTTCCATTTCCCATAATGGACTATCCCCGCTTAATGGTTCCTGTTCAAATACATCCAAACCTGCTCCCGCAATGATCCCGTTCTGTAATGCTCTAATCAGGTGGTCTTCAACTACAATTTCACCACGCCCGATATTGATAAAGAAAACAGAAGGTTTCATAAGATCGAATTTTTTAGAATCAAATAAGTGTTTGGTGTCTTTGGTTAGTGGAAGTGTGACAACTACATAATCACAGTTTGGGAGCACCACATCTACTTGATCTGTGGAGTACATTTCATCGACATATTCCTGTGGTTTTCCAGAATGGCGAACCCCTAGTACCTTCATACCAAAGGCTTTAGCAATCTTTGCGGTTTCCTTGCCAATGGCTCCAACACCAATAATTCCAATCGTTTTTTCGTGCATTTCTAGTTTAATGCCGGAATGGTGCCATTTCTTTTCTTGTTGATTTTTCACATATGTATGGATTTTTCTTGTTAAACCTAGCATTAATGCAAAGATACTTTCAGATATAGGATAAGCATGCACGCCATTAGCGCTTGTTACAGTGATGTTCTTGGATTCAAGGGATTCAAGCGGCAAGCTATCAACACCCGCACTCCAGGTTTGGAGCCACTTAAGCTTTGACTGGGGAGCAAGACACTCTTCTTCCATTCCTTTTTTCCAGCCTGCAATAATTTCAGCGTCATGTAAATGTTCCTGCCAAATATCTCTATCATTACCTGCAATGATTGTCCAATCAGGGATTATTTCTTTTATCTGTTCTATTAAATTCTGATGTAAATGATGGGTAATAACGATTTTTCTCTTTTGCATATACTTCCTCCATTTGCCTTCATATTACATATATTTATGATACCTGAATTCGCTAAAAAAGGTAACGATTACAAAAGAAAAATAGCGAAAGCGAGACTAAATTCGTATTTTTATTTCTACTGTTCTGTGCTATTATTTAGTGATACGAAATAAATTAAATTTTTCCTCTCGATAGGGGTGTTACTTTGAAAGAACGTTTGTGGACTAAATCTTTTATTATGTTGATGGTTGGGAATCTGTTTGTATTTATGTCCTTCCAAATGCTTATACCAACCTTACCGCCTTACATAAAATCCATAGGTGCAAGCGGGCTGGAAATTGGCTTGGTTACGGCATTGTTTTCAATAGGTGCTGTGCTCATTAGACCGTTTATTGGATTCATGCTTGAATACAAACATAGAAAACATCTCGTATTAATTGGAGCAGTCATTCTTTTCGCTATTACAATACTATATCCACTCTCTAGCATTGTCGTGGTATTTCTTTTTATTCGTTTTGTGCATGGACTTGCGTGGGGTTGGTCAACTACCGTGAATGGTACAGCAGCAGTGGACGCCATTCCATTTTCTCGGCTTGGTGAAGGCATGGGGTACTTCGGGCTGTCAAATACAATTGCCTATATTATTGCTCCTAGTCTAGGAATCTTCTTATACAATGTCACTACATTTACAAATCTAATTGTTATTTCAAGCATCTTAGGTTTTATTTCGGTAGTGCTGCTTGCACTCGTACACTATCGAACACCTGAAGCGGTTATAAAGACAAAAAGAGAGAACCTTAAATTCTCCTACCTTGGTTCATTAGTAGAGAAATCGAGCTGGTATCCAGCTTTTATTACCTTCATTATTTGTCTTGGTTATGGTTCAGTCTCTACCTTTATAGTCATCTTTGGAGAGGAAAAAGGCATTGACCAAATCTTTTTATTCTATATTCTTAATGCCATAGTTGCAACGGTGGCTAGACCCATTACAGGAAAATGGTTTGATGAAAAAGGACCGATTGCAATGATATTTATCTGTATCTTCGCTACCTTTATTGGGCTGTGGATCCTGTCTTATGCACAAACCAATTTTATGCTAGCTGCAGCAGGTGGACTGTTTGGTATCGGATTTGGCTGTGCATTGCCTATCTTGCAATCCTGGACCCTATCCATTACACCCGAAAATCGTAGAGGTGTGGCGAATGGGATGTTCTTTTCAGCCATTGATTTAGGAATTGGCTTAAGCGGAATGATTTTCGGTGCAATCGCACTGTTCACTGATACTGAAAATCTTTTCCGAATAAGTAGCCTATTTTTAATTATAGCCATCGTTTTAACTATGGCAGAGGTCAGGAAAAGAAGAGTTACTCCGAAGGAAAGAACTGTATCATAAACGAAAGGTCAGGTCCTCTAATGAAGAGAGGGGCTGACCTTTTTAAATGAAAGTAGTAAATAATTTCCTGTTAAAATATTCTAAATATTCTACATATTTGTTACAATAAGTTGGGGTGATTTTTTTATTAAGAGGAGGAAAACAAGAATGAATATCGGTAGTCTTTTATCTCATAATGCCAGGAAGTACCCAGAATTATTAGCCATCGAATGTGAAGGACGCAGTTATACCTACCGAAAATTTAATGAAGAAGTAAATAAACTTGCACATGGTCTACTAAAAATGGGGATCAATAAGGGTGATAAAATTGCCTTGATGATGAAAAACTCTGAACACTATGTTTTCACCTTTTTTGCTATCGCTAAAATCGGTGCAGTTGCAGTACCCGTTAATTTTCGATTAACCTCCTCCGAAGTTCACTACATACTACAGCAATCAGAAGCAAAGTTAGTGGTTTGTGATCTTGAATTTGAAGAAATCATTACCACAGCAAAAGAGGATAGTGATGTTCGGGAGGTGATTACCATCGGCGAACCACGAACACTTGGCTACCTCTCGTATGAAAGCGCTTTATCCACTAATGAAATTGAACCCGAAGTGGAGGTTTCTGAAGAAGATGATTTAGAAATCTTATATACCTCAGGAACAACAGGGCGGCCGAAAGGAGCATTGTTTGATCATAAGAGGATTTTTAATGTAGGAATTTCTGTAACCATCAATATGGGATTGCGTCCACATGAGCGTATCCTTCATGTAGCACCACTTTTCCACTCTGCACAGTTAAATCTTTTCCTTATTGCAGGTGTTGCCTTAGGGGCGGCGCATATCATTCATCGTGATTTCCATCCAGTCAAAACGCTTCAAACCATTCAAGAACATAAAATAACCCATTTCTTTGGTGTTCCAGCCATGTTTAATTTCATTTTACAAGTTCCCAATGCAGCAGATTACGATTTATCCTCCATCAAAAGATGTGGTTATGGTGCAGCACCGATGGCACCTGAGTTAGTAAAGAAGAGTATTCAATTGTTTAAAACCGATCAATTTTATAATCTTTGTGGCTTAACTGAAGGCGGACCTGGTGGAATCCTTCTCGATCCAGAGGGTCATAAGCTTCATTTAGGCAAGGGAGGAAAACCTATCTTTTTAACAGAGACGCGTGTGGTCGACGAACAAGGAAATGACGTAAAACCGGGTGTAGTCGGTGAATTCATTATTAAAAGCCCGATGGTAATGAAAGAGTACTATAAAAAGCCAGAAGAAACGAAGAGCACCATAAAAAATGGCTGGCTTTATACCGGGGACTTAGCAGCGATTGATGAGGAAGCCTATATCACCCTTGTTGATCGTAAAAAGGACATGATTATTACCGGCGGTGAAAATGTTTATTCTGTTGAAGTAGAAGGAGTTCTTTTTGAGCATCCTAGTGTACTTGATGCTGCTATTATTGGGCTGCCTGATGATACATGGGTTGAGGCCGTTTGTGCCATCATTGTTCCAAAAGAGGGAACCGTCATAAATGAGGAGGAGCTAAAAAACTTCTGCCGTCAGAAGCTAGCTGGCTACAAGGTTCCAAGAAGAATCTTTGTGGAACAACAGCTGCCAAGAAACGCTTCTGGGAAAATATTAAAATATCAGCTTCGTCAAAAATTGAATCAAGTCAATGCTTAGCAGGTAAGCGGTACTAATAGAAGGTGAGGCGTTCCAATATGAAACATCCTTATTTAACTGAAGACCATGAAATATTCCGCAAGTCATTAAGAAAGTTTTTGGAGAAAGAAGCTGTCCCTTTTTATGAGCAATGGGAAGAGGAGCGAATGATTCCTCGCTCCTTATGGAGAAAAATGGGAGAACAGGGCTTCCTTTGCCCGGATTTAGATGAACAATATGGCGGCAGTGGTGTCGACTGGGGATTTTCTGTGGTTATTAATGAAGAGTTAGAGAGAGTAGGATCGGGTTTAGTGGGAGTGGGGCTGCATAATGATATTGTTGTCCCTTATATCAATTCTTTCGGTTCAGAGGAGCAGAAACAGCGCTGGCTTCCCCGCTGTGTCACAGGGGAACTTATTACGGCCATTGCCATGACCGAACCAGGTACTGGTTCTGACCTCGCAAATATTAAAACTACAGCAAAGCTTGACGGGGACCACTATATAGTGAATGGGCAAAAAACCTTCATCACAAATGGCATACAATCCGACTTAATTCTTGTGGCTTGTAAAACTGATCCTAATGCCGTACCAAAGCATAAAGGAGTGAGTCTGCTCCTAGTGGAACGAGATACTCCCGGTTTTTCAAGGGGAAGAAAGCTGAATAAAGTGGGTCTTCATAGTCAGGATACAGCTGAGTTAATATTTGAGGATTGTAAAGTGCCTAAGGTGAACCTGCTTGGTGAAGAAGGCAAAGGCTTCTTGTATATGATGGATAAACTCCAGCAGGAACGGCTGCTTGTGGCAATTGCAGCACAAACTGCAGCAGAGGTAATGCTTAAAGGGACGATTGACTATGTGAAAAGTCGTGAAGCCTTCGGAAAACCTATCAGCCAATTTCAAAATACACAGTTTAAAATTGCTGAAATGGCCACCGAGGTGGAGATGGGAAGAGCCTTTCTAGATCAATTAATAGCTGAACATATGGATGGTCAAAATGTGGTAACAAAGGTTTCGATGGCGAAGTGGAGGCTTACGGATACTGCGAAGAAAATTGCAGGTGAATGTCTGCAGCTTCATGGCGGCTATGGATATATGGAAGAATACGAGATTGCTAGAAGATTCCGGGATATTCAAGTTTCAAGTATTTACGCAGGAACAAATGAAATTATGAAAACAATTATTGCAAAAAATCTAGGTTTGTAAATTGGAGGAGATTCGATGACAACCACTATTGGAAAAGTTTTTGAATTAACTGTGAGGAGATATCCTAACAAGGAAGCTATTTACGATGTAAGAAAAAATTTCCGCTATACGTACAAAGAGTGGAATGAGCAGGTAAATCGTCTTGCAAATGCATTGTTAAATGAAGGAGTTAAAAAAGGTGATCGTGTTTCCACATTCATGTTTAATACGGAGGAATTAGGAACTGCATTTTTTGCCTGTGCTAAGATAGGTGCCATTTTCAATCCAATAAACTTTCGCTTAATGCCTGAGGAAGTGGCTTTTATTCTATCAGATGCAAGTCCTAAGGTTGTTCTTTTTGAAAAGGCGTTGGAGTCTGTTATTTCTGCTATCGAAAACCGTTTTGATGGGATGGCTTTTTGGTTTATCGACGAAGAAACACCAGCCTATGCAGTAAGCTACCAGGAAAAACTAGCTGTGGCTTCGAGCGAAGAAATACATGCTGAAGTTAATGAAAATGACATTTATGCGTTTATTTATACAAGCGGGACAACCGGCAGGCCAAAAGGGGTTATGCATAATCATCGAAATATGGTAGACCAAAGTATGCTATGTATTGCTGCTCAAAAGCTAGATTCAGAGGATGTTGGTCTTGTTACCGCTCCCATGTTCCATTGCGCTGAGCTTCACTGTGCCTTTTTGCCAAGAATTCAGGCTGGAGCACGAAACGTTATCCTTCACCAATTTAATCCGAAAGTGATCTTACAATTAATTCAGCAAGAGAAAATCACAAAGTTTTTTGCAGCGCCTACGATGTGGAACATGCTGCTGCAAGAGGATTTAAGCCAATATAATACGGAGAGTCTGAAGCTTGGTTTATATGGTGCTGCTCCAATGGCACCGTCTCTTGTGCACGCTCTCCATGACAGGTTCGGTATTGGGTTAGTTCAAGCCTATGGGATGACAGAAATGGGTCCTGCTATCACCTTCTTATCCGAAAAGGATCAGCTTAGAAAGGCTGGTTCAGCTGGGCAAGCTGCGTTTAATCATGATATTCGCGTCGTTCGTACTAGAGAGGATGGTCCGTCAGATCCTGATGATGTGGTTCCAGTTGGGGAAACAGGCGAGATTATTGTTAAAGGTCCGTGCATGATGGCAGGCTACTTTAATCGTGAAGAAGCGACAGCAAAATCGATGTATAAAGGCTGGTATCATTCAGGCGATATCGGTTATCTAGATGATGAGGGCTTCCTCTATGTCAATGACCGTGTAGATGACATGATCATTAGCGGCGGGGAAAACATTTATCCACGTGAGGTCGAGGATGTTTTACATGCACATGAGGGTGTATTGGATGTCGCGATTGTTGGTCAGCCAGATGACCGCTGGGGTGAAACGGTTACCGCTTTTGTCGTAAAAAAGAACCCTCAGCTGACTGAGCAGGATCTAGAAGACTATTGTAAAAACAGTGAGAGTCTTGCAAACTACAAACGCCCGCGTAAATATGTATTCTGTGAAGCATTGCCGCGTAATGCAAGTGGCAAAATCCAGAAATTTGTGCTCCGGAAGCAGTTAGAAGAGCTATTTACACAGGGATGATGATTAAATAGGCCGCCGAGTATATCTCAGCGGCCTTTTTACTGGCGGATAGCAAAATTCACTGGCGGATAGCAAAATTCACTGGCGGATAGCAAAATTCACTGGCGGATAGCAAAATTCACTGGCGGATAGCAAAATTCACTGGCGGATAGCAAAATTCACTGGCGGATAGCAAAATTCACTGGCGGATAGCAAAATTCACTGGCGGATAGCGAAATTCACTGGCGGATAGCGAAAGTTACTGGCGGATAGCGAAAGTTACTGGCGGATAGCGAAAGTTACTGGCGGATAGCGAAAGTTACTGGCGGATAGTGAAATTTACTGGCGGATAGTGAAATTTACTGGCGGATAGCGAAATTCACTGGCGGATAGTGAAATTCACTGGCGGATAGCGAAATTCACTGGCGGATGGTGGAACTTTATTCTCGGGCAACACAATTCACTCTCGTTAAGAGGAAAAATACTCTCTTGAATAATCCTAAAAAGAGGTATAATGATAGAAGATTAAATAGTAGAAG
Organism: Neobacillus niacini; assembly: GCF_030817595.1. GTDB lineage: Bacteria > Bacillota > Bacilli > Bacillales > Cytobacillaceae > Neobacillus > Neobacillus niacini_G. The sequence goes on along the minus strand of NZ_JAUSZN010000001.1, from coordinate 3,471,297 downwards.
GGGGAGACGTTTTGTTATTTGAAAAAGCTCAACAATTGTTAGAATCTCATTTTGGCTATTCATCCTTTCGAAACGGGCAGGAGCTTGCTATCCAATCTGTATTAGCTGGAGAAAACACGATTTGTGTTATGCCAACTGGCGGAGGAAAATCAATTTGTTATCAAATTCCTGCACTTGTTCTACCTGGTACCACGATTGTAATATCCCCGTTAATCTCACTTATGAAGGATCAAGTCGATGCCCTCGTACAGGTAGGAATTCCTGCAACTTTTATCAATAGCTCACTCAATTACAATGAAGCCAACCAACGAATCTGGGAAGCAAAACAAGGAATGTACAAGCTCCTCTACGTAGCACCCGAGCGGCTAGAATCTCGTGAATTTATCGAGGACCTTAAACAAATGGACATTCCTTTAGTAGCAGTTGATGAAGCACATTGTATTTCACAATGGGGACATGATTTTCGCCCAAGCTACCGCCATATCCAGCAAATGGTCCGAAGCCTTCCGCAAAAACCGAATGTCATTGCTCTAACCGCAACCGCAACACCAAGGGTTCGGGACGATATCTGTGAAACACTCAATATCGAAGAAGAGAATTCAATCATTACTGGATTCGAAAGAGAGAACCTTACTTTTTCTGTAATTAAAGGTCAAGACAGACTTCACTTTGTTAGAGATTATTTAAAAAAGAATGAAAAAGAAGCAGGTATCATCTATGCAGCCACCCGGAAAAACGTTGACCAGCTTTATGAAAGACTAAAAAAGGAAAACATCAATGTCGCCCGTTATCATGCAGGAATGGGAGACGCCGAGCGCATCAGCGAGCAGGATCGATTTTTAAAAGATGAAGCCTCCGTTATGGTGGCAACATCAGCTTTTGGGATGGGAATCGATAAGTCTAACATCCGATATGTCCTCCATTTCCAACTCCCCAAAAATATGGAGAGCTACTATCAAGAGGCGGGACGTGCTGGCAGGGACGGACTCGAGAGTGAATGTATTCTCCTTTACTCCTCCCAAGATGTCCAAGTTCAACGTTTTTTAATTGACCAATCGAGTGATCGGTCCCGAATTCATGCGGAACTTGAAAAGCTGCAGCAAATGGTCGACTACTGCCACACAGAAAACTGTTTGCAAGAGTTTATTTTAAAATATTTTGGGGAAACAGAAACCGAGACATGCGGAAGGTGTGGGAATTGTCTCGATTCCCGCTCAAGTAACGATGTAACAAAAGAAGCGCAAATGGTAATGTCTTGTATAATCAGAATGGGACAGAGATTTGGTAAAACACTGACAGCTCAAGTACTAACAGGATCCAAGAATAAAAAAGTGACAGAAATGGGCTTTGATAAGCTTACTACGTACGGAATTATGAAGGAAAAAGGTTCAAAGGAAGTCAGTGATTTTATCGAGTTCTTAATCTCTCAAGAACTAATTGCAATAGAACAAGGACAATTTCCTACTATATTTGTTTCTCCTAAAGGAAAAGATGTCTTGCTTGGAAAAGAACAAGTCCATCGCAGAGAAACTGTTAAAGTTAGAGAAATTTCACAGGATGACCCATTGTTCGAAACCTTACGTGAAGTAAGAAGGGCGATTGCTGAAACAGAAAAAGTGCCGCCATTTGTTATTTTTTCTGATGCTGCGTTAAAAGACATGTGTGCTAGACTGCCCCGGACAAACGAGGAATTTTTAAATGTAAGTGGAGTAGGAGAACATAAACTGAAGAAATATGGACTTAATTTTATTCAAGCCATTCGTTCATTTTGTGAAGCACATCCAGAACGCCAAGCCGAGCAGCCACAGGCTGCTACTCCCAAAAAGGCCACTAAAAAAGCAGTTGGTGATTCACACTTAGAGACCTTCCAGTTGCACGAGCAAAACGTATCAATAGAACAAATTGCCCAAAAACGTGATCTGGCACTGAGCACGGTTGAAAACCATTTAATTCAATGTGCACAACAAGGAATGTCAGTAGATTTCACCAGGCTTATTCCTGCTGATTACCTTCAATTAATAGAAAAAGTAGTGGAAGAGGTTGGCAGAGATCGTTTAAAGCCTATCAAAGAACAGTTACCTGAAGAAGTAAGTTACTTCATGATAAAAGGGTATATATACTTTTTAAGCAAAAATAAATAAGGATAGAAGAAAACACTGGATTGAACTCACATCCAGTGTTTTTCATTGTTTATCATAGATTATAAAATGCGTAGCAAATTAATTATGTATTTGTCGTCTGCCGTGTTAATTTGTTGATATTTCCCGGGAATTTGTCGATAAAGAATCATTCCTTATACTCATCCAAAAAAGGTTTATTAACAAAATGATACATCCAAGCCATTAATATACCTCCGCCAATCAAGTTGCCAATGGTTACTGGGATTAGGTTATGGAAAACACCGCCCCATGAGATTGTCCCAGGATGATTCAACACTAACGCAATGGCAAACGTACACATATTGGCAATGCTGTGCTCATAGCCGGAAATAAAAAAGCAGAATACAAAAAGCATCATCGAAAACATTTTTGGTCCGTCGCCTTTTAGACCCATTGGGATAAAGAAGGCTAGACAAACGAGCCAATTACACAGAATTCCTCGAAAAAACAATTCCATCGTTGGAACTTGCATTTTCTTTTCCACAACACTTAATAAAAAGCCATTAACCGATGATTCTTCATAAAGACCTGTTGTGAAAATTAAAAAAGCAAAAACTGCTGCACCTAAAATATTTCCTATGTAGCTGCTAACCCAGAGCTGGGTCACTTCTAACCAAGCCATTTTCCTTCTTAGTGCTGCATAGGTATAATAAAAAGTATTACCAGTAAACAAATCTCCTCCGCCGTAGGCTATTAAAATAATTGCTGCCCCAAAGGTAAGGGCGGCCATCGGGTAGGCAAACGGGGAATGTTCCAAATAAAAGTAGTTACCAGTCTTAAAAGCAACGATTACACCAAATCCGATAAACATACTTGCTAGCATGGCTCGTAAAATATACCTTAACCTGCTTTGTCTATAGATTTTTACTTTCTTTAACGCCAGCTTTTCTACCTCACTCAAGAGCGGCATTTCCATTTTTCTTATCACCATCCATCGATAACAAATTCTATCTTTTTAGTGTCAATCATAGTACATTAAATTATGCATGCATAGAATAATAGATAAATTACTAACATAAGTTTCTTAAAAAGCATTAAATTATCCATAAAAACCATATTTCGGCTATAATGAAGTGGTTTTTCTAATACTGTTCTAAGGAGTTTGCTATGTCCTATTTGAAAAAGATAACCCCTGATTATGATCCATGGGAAGCTTATAATGATATAAAACAATACGGAAAACCGCAGCTTACCAATATCGAATTCACGACAACAACTTTATGTAATATGCGCTGTGAGCATTGTGCAGTAGGGTACACCCTTCAAACAAAAGACCCTGCAGCACTTCCGCTGGAGTTGCTTTTGCAGAGGTTAGATGAAATTCCAACTCTTCGGTCACTTAGTATTACAGGTGGCGAGCCGATGCTTTCCTTGTCTTCTATAAAAAATTACGTGGTGCCAATATTAAAATATGCACATGAACATGGAGTTCGGACGCAAATCAATTCGAATTTAACGCTCGATTTAGCACGCTATGAATTGATTATTCCTTATTTGGATGTTTTACATATCTCGCATAATTGGGGAACAGTAGATGATTTTGTTGAAGGTGGATTTGCTAGGATGGCAAATAAACCTGATTTCAAACAACGAGAAAAGTATTTTAACAGAATGATAGAAAACAGCAGGGAATTAGTAAAGGCTGGTGTCATGGTATCTGCGGAAACAATGCTTAACAAACGAACATTGCCGCATTTGGAGAAAATTCATCGCCAAATTGTTGATGAGATGCTGTGTCAGCGACATGAGGTCCACCCTATGTATCCAAGTGATTTTGCTAGTAATCTAGAAACGTTATCCCTGAATGAAATTAGAGAAGCTATTCATCATTTATTAGATGTTCGTGATGATAATGTATGGATGCTTTTTGGTACACTTCCTTTTTATGCGTGCAGTCATAAAGAAGAGGATTTAAAGCTATTAACTAGACTCTATCAAAGCAGAAATGTAACGGTTAGAAATGATCCTGATGGACGGTCACGTCTAAATGTTAATATTTTTAATGGGGATATTATCGTTACTGATTTTGGTGATACACCGCCACTCGGGAATGTCCTAAATACAAAGCTGACTGACGCGTATGAAAACTGGCAATCTTCTGCGATTGCTAAGGAATTGAGTTGTCATTGTTCTGCTGTATCGTGTCTTGGTCCGAATATTTTAGTTAAAAATAGTTATTATCAGGATTTGGATTTTTCTAATCTCCAAAACAATATAAGCAAATAAAAAAGCAGGAGCTCCTGCTTTTTTTCTTTTGACGTCTATTTGATTGATAAACAGAAGGTTTTTGATTAAACTTAAGAAATCATAAAAAGAAAGTGTAATGTGGTGAACGTTAGATGGAAAATGAAAAAACACTCACATATGAAATAATGGAAGTATGTTTGCTTGCGGGGAAAATTATGCTTCAAAGCGGTGGAGAAACCTATCGAGTTGAGGATACGATGATGAGAATGGCCGCTGCGTTTGGAATTGAAAATTCACACAGTTATGTAACACCAACAGGGATTATTTTTTCAGCAGAAGGTGCTGAACCCACCAAAACGAAATTAATTCGAATATCAACAAGGTCTACCGACTTAAAAAAAGTAGCTATGGTAAATAGTATTTCACGTAGGATTACTAGTGGTGAATTAAATCTGGAATCAGCTCTAACACTTCTAAAAGAGCTCGATGCTTTAAATGTAACCTTTCCATTTATGGTTCAGGTTGCAGCAGCCTCAATTGCCAGTGGATGTTTTATGATTATGTTTATGGGTGAGTGGATTGATTTTATCCCAGCCATGTTATCTGGAGGAGTAGGTTATATCGGTTTTTTATATTTTCACCGTTATATACCTGTGAAGTTTTTCTCAGAATTTTTGGCCTCATTCATTATTGGCTTACTATCCTTTTTCCTTGTGAAAATAGGAGCAGGGCAGCAGTTAGATAAAATTATTATTGGGTCCGTGATGACGTTAGTTCCAGGGCTTTTAGTCACGAATGCAGTAAGAGATTTAATGGCGGGACATTTAGTTTCGGGATTATCTAAAGGTGCGGAAGCATTGTTAACAGCTTTTGCTATCGGATCTGGAATTGCAGTAGTTTTATCTTTTGTGTAAATGGAGGTTTAATGTGGATATCATTGGACAATTAATTACAAGCTTTATTGCCACGGCCGCTTTTGGAGTGATTTTTAATGCACCAAAGGAGACGTTAGTAAAATGCGGACTTGTTGGAATGGGTGGATGGATTATCTATTATATAGCGGAAAAGTATTCGGGAGATCCCGTTTTAGCCACACTAGGAGCCACCCTTTTTGTAGGGATAGTCAGTCAGGAGTTAGCTAAGTTTTATAAAACACCTGTTATTATTTTTAGTGTTGCAGGAATCATTCCTTTAGTTCCTGGTGGTTTAGCCTACGATACAATGAGAAACTTTGTCGAGGACGATTACTTTCAAGCATTAGCATTAGGAGCAAAAGTAACGTTACTATCAGGATCGATTGCATTTGGTCTTGTTTTTTCAGAAGTTATCAATCAAGTGGTACGAAAAATTAAGGCTGTACGTCCTTGAAATTTCTTATAAATTGGACGAAGGCAGAGGAATATCCTCTGCCTTCTTTTGCTTTGATCCTAGATGGACCACTATTGTAACTTGTGAATGGTTGTTTCTGATTGTCAGCCATCGCAAGGTAAGTATTTATATATAATAAATGGTATTAAAAGACCAATTTGCCGCGGTTACTCTTCCACCTGATGGTTTATACCTAAACGATGTAAGCCCTACCTCTCTTACATCCTTACGGCTCCGAAGCCGATCCAGCGTGAATAAGTTTTACTTTTAAAACATAAGCAGAATGCCAGAAAAAAATTCTTACATTGCGTTATCTATCTATTACAAGTTACATAAAATCTAAAGCACAATTAATAATATTACACCCTACTGTTGGATTTGTCAATATAATATCTGGCAAAGATATTATTCGCACTTATTTTTCAAAAAAAGGAAATAAGAACCCTAAGTAGAAATTATAGTAGTAGAAATGGAAAGGAGGGGAAAAATGCTTTTTTTTCGTAAACTGTTCCTCACAGCCTCACGGTACAAATATCGAACAGTGATTCTGTTTACCTTGCTTTTTATTATCGTAAATGCAGAAATTATGCGAATTATAGAGCCTAAGACGTTTGAAAGCAGCTTACATGCTGTGTGGTGGATTCTTACAACGATGACTACGGTAGGCTATGGAGATGTATATCCAACTACTGAAGCAGGAAGAACGTGGGCTATGATTGTGGTTTATACTTTGGGTATTGGTCTATTTGGAACCGTTATTGGGGTGATTGTTGAGGGGGTCTCCCAGTATAAAAAGCGGAAGGAGGAGGGGAAGTTGTTTTACAAAGGTGAAAATCACTTTGTCATAATTGGCTGGACTGCCAAAAGTAAGAGTACCATTAAAGAATTATTATTAGGTGACGAGAAAACAGATATCGTATTGATAGATGAATTTGAAAAGACTCCTTTTGAGCATGAACGATTTCATTATATTCAAGGTAGTCCGACGGATGTAGAGACATTAAGTAAGTCAAAAATTGAAAATGCTCAAGCTGTTTTGCTGTTTGCAGCTGAAGGTATTGCTAATCCTGACTTAGTGGATGGAAAAACCCTTTTAGTTGCATCGTCCATCGAACGTTACGATGATCGAACAGATAATAGTATTTATACGATTGCAGAAATCGTAAACGAAAAGCATGTTGATAATTTTAAGCATGTAAAGATTGATGAGTTTATCTTATCAAATGGGTCTGTGTCCAACCTAATGGCGAAGTCGGCACAAATGAAAGGAGCAAGCCACCTATTTACACAATTGCTAAGCAGACAGGATGGAGATGGGGGAAGTGATCTTTGGGAAGTCCGCGTAAATCCTGAGTGGAAAACGTATGGTGCAGCATATGAACAACTTAAAGAAAAAGGGGCACAGTTAATAGCCGATAGGAATGATTTGAACATACTTAAGAAATGGAATGAGCCGATTCCTAAGGGAGCTAGATTATTTATCATCTGTGATAAGCTTACATATCAAAAGCTATAAAAAAACGCACCTTAGAAGATGCGTTTTTTAATATGTCAAACAACCAGCAATAACAATCCCAATAGATACGGACAATAATAGTAGAAAAAGACCAACGGCAGTATTATTCTCTTCAATGCTCTGGGATACGTTAAACCTCCGAGGTGTGACCCATTCAGTTAGGTAAAAGACAATAATCTGCGCTGCGATTCCAACTCCTCCCCAAATGACCATATCTACTAGCGAGATGGAGTTAGCCAGTGCAGAATATAAAACAATTGCCAGCCCTAGAAGCCTTCCTCCCAGAACATAGCTTGCAGCTTTATTTCCTTTTGCCATTAAGGCGAATTCCTTGACCTTTGTGGTGATTTCCATTAAAAAGAGTCCAACGAGTAATAAAGCTAAAGAAACAGCCAAATAGATTAAGAAATCTAACAATTAAACTCCTCCTTTTTTATTCCTACTGGTAAGAAGTAAGATTCATTTCCTGTGATTTTTCCACCCGCTCGGATTCCAATACTGCTCGGTTTCCCAGCAATAAGGAAAGACCCAAATACAATAGATAGTTCTTCGAAACCCTTTTCTGTTTCAAGTGAAACAACAGGAAGAGGGACATACGACTGATAGACAGGCAGTTCGTTATTGTAAGTTTGGGAGGGATTTTGTGTGTCTACTTCGCTGTGTTGATCCCATATGGTAATGGTGTCTCCTTCTCTTCCGAAAGATGGTTTCTGGACATATGAAGCGGTACCTGCAAATCCATCTGTTTCAAGGTAGGTAGGCAGCATATATGTTTTTATCCAATCTTGTTCTTCCTTCGTATAAAATCCTTCATTTTCTGCTAAGCCCCATATAAGACACTGAATGGATTTTGGTTGAAGCAGAAATGCTGAAACAGGATTAACCATGGCTAATTTTCGGTCCTTCACAAGTTGTAATAATTCAACCCCTACCAGATCTCCTGTATTTGGATCTCGATCCTCAAGTAAATGTTCAAGAGGATAGGTCTGGCGATATAAAACATCGATGGGTACACCATTAGAATCTAAAAGTGCACCATCCGTAATTTGCAGGTCTGATAGGGGGACGATTTGATTAGGAACTTTACATAGCTGACTTAAATACACCGTTGTATTCCAATCCTCGATATGGTCACGGTGGGCTGTGAACACCACATTAGGTGATACATGGCCTTTTCCCGATTCGAGGACGGCTTTAGTAATACCAGAAGACAGAAGCCGCTCTTGGTTTTCATTGGGATTACGATATTCGAATTCAGTACATGCCTCTCCGTTGATTTTGAAGCATTCAACAATAAAAGTAGGGGTATCAGCATTAAACTCAAGCATTTTTACACCACTGCTTGTCAAAGCAAAATCAAATCGAGAGATAACCGTTTCAGGAAAAAGACTTTTTATCCGTAGAAATGGAAGACTTGCGGCAGGAAAACCAAGTTCAAGAAGCTGTTTGTCTTCAAGACTGCGCAGGAGTCCGGCAGTTTTAAAAAATACCCTGCCCATTCGTTCAGTTGCTACCTTCAAATCGGTGTGCGTCTGTTCTGTAATGCTTTGAATATGATAAAGACTGTATTCGCTTCCGTATAAGTTGGACCAAAATTCAGGAAATCTGGAGTAAAATTGATTTCGGTCCCTTGTGTACGTGGACATGCTTATTAACCTCCAAATCCACCTTTAGATCCGCTCCCAAATCCGCCTTTAAAGCTAGAGGAAGACTTATAAGACTTGTAAGCAGACGAATTTAATAAAGCTGATCTGCTATGGAAAAACAATCCCCCGTAAAAGAAATGGCCATAGTGGGTCGAACGTGTATCGTCACATTGCCAAACTCCTTCATCATCATCCCATTCCCAGTCTGAACAGTCCGTGTCTTCTGGTACTGGGGGTAAGTCCTGTGCCTGGGAACAACCGGTTACGGTCGTTCCAGCCACAAGAGAAGTAAGAACGCCAGTGATTAACCAATGGGTTTTCTTCACCTTTCTCACGCTCCTTTTTGAATGTCTAGCGCAAGCAGCCCTTGGCAATGCGCGTGTGTTTTTCTTTGTTATAATTACATTATAAAAGTAAATTTTAGGAAAACAATGGTGTAAGATAAAAAGAAAAAGAAAAGAGGGATGCAAATGAGGTTGGAATATCGACTTGATGACAAGATAAAACAATATCCTGCCTTGTGGAATTACCAGAATATTACTCATGTCGAAGCAGTCGCAAGAATGACTTGCGAATTCTTCGTAAAAGAAGGAGAGACATATGTGGTAAATGCCACTGCTATGGACCCGGATGGAACGGCAGTTTTATATCTATCAAAGGAAAGCTACACCAATGATTCCGCCGATACAATCTATTCTCACATTGGTTTTGAAGTAAGGGAACTGAAGGATACAACATCTACATTAGTGGAAAGAAAAGATGTTTGGAGCCATGAAGAGATACTGACAACGTTACATTCCGACATTATCTACCTTCAAAAGGACGGTAAATTTATGGAGTTTGAACTTGACTCAAGGGAGATAGATGAAGATAGAAGATGTTACGTTTTTTATGGGACATTTTCTGGTAAAAATCGATAAAATATTACAAGAAATATAAATATGATGGAAGGATACTGAAGATTTATGTCGTATTGTTTTATCATATAGATGTTTCTTGGAGGCAATTACATGTTGGCAGAAAAACTTCTTTTGAATTTGCTTATTACACTTTCACCCGTTCTGCTTTATAGTGTTCTCACCGATAATAAAAGAAAACTCGATTCTCCTGTTGTTTGCGGCTTATTGCAAAGTATAGCAGCACTAACCTGCATGATTTTTTCATATGCTAATTATGGTTTTAGTTGGGATTTGCGTTATGTTCCGTTAATCTTAGCCTTTCTGTATGCTGGTCCTGTTGCGGGAGGAATGGTTTTCACGACAGTTTTTACAGCACGATTCATCATGGGTGGAGAAACCGTTCTTTTTGGTCTCGTGAATACCGTTTTAATTGCAATTGTTCCCTTCCTCATCATGAATAGATTTTGGAAATTCACCCCAAATAAAAGAGTACTTCTCACTGCAGTAATCGGTGCATGGTCCTTGCTTGTTTGCTTTTTATCCTTAACTGCCTTCCACAGCGTCGAAGGGCAGTCATTAACCATCAATACGAAAATTCCAGATCTATTAATCGTTGGACTAATTGATACAATTGCGATTGCCATTGCCGCTAAGCTGAATGAGGGGCTAGTGGAAAGTTCAAGAATGAAGGTAGAAATACAACGAACAGAAAAACTGAATACATTAGGAGAACTTGCAGCGTCGATTGCCCATGAGGTGCGAAATCCGCTAACGGTTGTTAAAGGATTTTTACAGCTTATGCAGCAGGATGAGAAAGGGAAGAATTACGATTATTTATCTCTTGTATTAAGTGAATTGGGTCGTGCAGAGGCTATCATAAACGATTACTTGAACTTTGCGAAACCTCAATTTGAAAAGTTAGAGGAATTCCCCTTGGTTGATGTGCTATCAGAGGTGAAAATGCTTCTTGGACCTCTTGCCTTAAAGCAAGGGGTACAATTAGAAAGTAGTCTGGATACAAGTAATTTTCATCTTTTGACTGACCGGAATCAGTTGAAACAAGCACTCGTGAATTTAATAAAAAATGCGATAGAAGCAACCACTGAAGGTGGAAAAGTAACCATAACCTACAAGCTTAAAGACCATCATGCATATATCTACATAACTGATACTGGTAAAGGGATGGATCATGAACAGCTCGCACGCATAGGAACATTGTTTTATACGACAAAGGATAAGGGAACCGGTTTAGGTACATCTGTATCCTTAAGAATTATTGAAACAATGAAGGGAAAAGTATCTTACGAAAGCAAACTAGGTATTGGGACAGAAGTTACCATGATTCTTCCGGAAGGTAAAAAGGAAATTGTCAATTTTTGATATAAAAAGCTAGCCTGCTAATTAGCGGGTTAGCTTTTTTGTGTTGGAAGAGATTTACCTCAGTATACCTAAATATTTTGTTAATATAGTTATCCGGATAGTTAAAAATAACTATAGAGTTATTACGCGATGGCATTATTAGGAAAATAATTAATTTTTCAAAATATATTGCTTTATTAATAAATTAATTATATTATACCAATATACATTTTAAGGACTATATTTTCTGAACATTTCGACTTTACGTCGTGGAGGTAATAGACATGAATTTATTTAGGAAAAAATCAATTACAGCTTTGATTAAGGAAGTTGGGCAAAAAGATATAACCTTGAAGAAAGAATTAGGTGCATTTGATCTAACGATGCTTGGAATAGGTGCGATTATTGGGACAGGAATATTTGTTCTAACAGGAGTTGCAGCGGCAGAACATGCAGGTCCAGCACTAATCATTTCATTCATTTTGTCAGGTCTGGCATGTGTATTTGCAGCCCTTTGCTATGCGGAATTTGCTTCAACCGTACCGGTATCAGGCAGTGCCTATACCTATAGTTATGCAATCTTCGGAGAAATAATCGCTTGGATGTTAGGCTGGGTCTTAATCCTTGAATATGGGCTTGCTTCTTCTGCAGTTGCCAGCGGTTGGTCCGGTTATTTTCAGGGTCTTCTCTCGGGGTTTGGAATCCAACTTCCGAAGGCTCTATCAAGTGCGTATGATCCAGCAAATGGAACTTATGTGGACATACCAGCAATTGCGATAATTTTTATAATCACGCTGCTTTTGTCACAAGGAGTTAAAAAGTCCGCAAGGCTTAACACCATAATGGTTACCATTAAAATTGCTGTCGTGCTACTATTTATTGCTGTGGGTGTTTGGTATGTTGAACCTGCAAATTGGACTCCGTTTATGCCGTTTGGTTTCTCGGGTGTTGTAAACGGAGCAGCAACTGTATTTTTTGCTTATATTGGCTTTGATGCTGTTGCAACTGCTGCAGAAGAAGTGAAAAATCCCCAAAAGAACATGCCAATTGGAATTATTGCTTCATTAATGGTTTGTACTATATTGTATATTGTTGTCTCAGCTATCTTAACAGGAATTGTTCCTTATACAGAACTTGGCGTGAAAAATCCGGTTGCATTTGCACTTAATTACATTAACCAGGATTGGGTGGCAGGATTTATTTCTTTAGGAGCAATCACAGGAATTACAACCGTGTTACTTGTTATGGTCTATGGACAATCAAGGTTATTTTATGCAATTTCTCGCGATGGTTTGCTGCCTAAGGTATTTTCAAAGGTAGATAAAAAAAGACAAACACCGATTGTGAATTCGTGGATTACCTGCGTGTTAGTTGCATTTTTTGCAGGTGTATTACCGTTAAATAAACTTGCAGAACTAGTGAACATTGGAACGCTATTTGCTTTTATGACTGTTTCCATTGGGATTTTATATCTTCGTAAAAATAAGCAAGCACCTACTACAGGCTTCCGTGTACCTTTTGTACCGTGGATTCCAATATTAGCTTTCTTATTCTGTGGATATTTAGCGCTTCAGCTTCCAGCGGCTACATGGAAAGGCTTTGGAGTTTGGCTAGTAATCGGGTTGGTGGTATATTTTAGCTATGGACGTAGACATTCTAAGTTAAATGAAAATGAAGAAAAAATCAAAAAAGCAAGCTAATTCATTATTACTAAATTTTTAAAAAGGACTTGGATTATTCCTAGTCCTTTTTATGTTGGAGGTATTTTGTCGAATTTCATCGAATTTCCAAAAAAAACAAAAGGATTTTTCGTAGAAAGGTGGTAAAATGGTAGGAGATAATTTGAATCATCTTAAAAAGTTGTACCTAAGGGAGTTACAGAAATGAAAACAAGCTCCACGAGCCCTAGATTAATTTCAGAAGAGACAAAAACAATAAAATTTTTTCTAGCACTTTTTTATATTTTTTTCTATGCATATGATATTTATTTATACTATCTAGTGCCTTTCTATACGAAAGAAGGCAAGATTGGTTTATCCAGTGAAGGTTTGGGAACTATGTTCCATATAGCTGTTCTAGCGCTTCTTCCTATAGCAATATATTTTATCAAAAAGGGAAATCCCTATATTGTAAAGTATATATATCTTTTTAGCTATGCTGCTATTGAAACGACCAATAGTTTGGTTATATATATTGGTACGGATAAACCCTATGGGTCAGGAAATATTGTTGAATTGTTATTTGTATTCTTCTCACCTATCTTTGTGAATAAAAAATACTTTTGGACTGCTTCAATCTGTATGGTAGGAAAATACGTTATCATTGGTGGAATCTTGCAGCAATCTAATGTTGTACTTCCAATTATTACTTTCTTTATTCTGTCTGTCATTGCTTATTTTCTTTTAACACGGTTTACCTCCTATATTCAATCTCTAACATCTGTTCATTTAGAGCTTCGACAAAAAGAGAAACTAGCAGTAATTGGACAGATGGCAGCAGGTATTGGCCATGAAATACGCAATCCCCTTTCAGCATTAAAAGGGTTTACGCAATTGCAGCAGGAAAGAAGCCCAACTTCAAATGATTTTTATCCAATAATGATTCAAGAAATCGATCGAATCAATTCTATTGTCAACGATTTGATGTATCTTGGGAAGCCAAAAGAAATTAAGTTCGATAAAGCAAATATCGAAGAAATCATTGCTTATACGTTATCGATTACTCAACAACAAGCTGATAGGAGTGGCGTAACGATAGAAACAAAAATCGCAGGACCATTGCCTCCATTAGATTGTGATTCTCTTCAGTTGAAACAAGTATTTATTAACTTGATAAAAAATGCGATTGAATCAATGCTGAATGGTGGTAGAATAACGATAAATGTGATGGTTATAGACGGTAAAATGATGAATATTTCAATCCAAGATGAGGGATGCGGAATAGCTGAGGACAAGATTCCCAACCTGGGTGAACCATTCTTTTCTACTAAATTGGACGGAACAGGCCTTGGGTTAATGGTTTCAAACCAGATTGTTCAAGACCATCAAGGGGAAATTTCAATAAAAAGCAGTGTTGGAAAAGGAACACTGGTTAATGTAACAGTACCGATTTCACATAATTATAGAATAAAATAATTCTATAATTATACAAAAACTATCAATATAGTATATTACAACGGTATTGCCAATAAGATATAATGTAGAGGTATACAGAATTATATAGTTTTTTGTTAAAGATTGGAAGTAAATATAGGTATCAAAGTACTTATATATTTTCTAAGCATAACGAATTATATAATAAACATGTGTGAGAAATACGGAGGATCAATATGATACCACATGAAGAAAAACAAACTGTTAAATGGTATTTATTAATATCATATATTTTAATAATTGGCTGGGATTTATTCTACTATTACATTAGTCCTAAGTATATCGAAACGAATGGAGTCATTGGGCTTCCTAATGATAATAAAATATGGTATCTCAACTATATCGTGTTATTGGTAATACTGCCCATTGGGTATTATTTAAGTAAGGTAAATAAACAATATTGGATTAAATATGTATTTATAATCAGTTATTTAAGTGTATCCTTTCTTGTTGATATTATCTCATTCCTCGGCAATAATGACGGATATAAGAGTGGAAATGTGGTAGAGATATTTCTAATTCTATCATTGCCTATTTTCTTAAATACCAAATACTTTTGGTCAGTTACACTTGGATTTACACTAAAATACATTGCCACGGGAGTATTATTAAAAACGTCCTTAGTTGTCATGCCAATTGTATTACTTGTAATTTTATCTGGATTGTCATTCTTTTTATTAGTCCGCTTTCAAGGGTATGTCCGTGCACTCAGCACCTCCTATGATAACCAATTAGAGGGAATTGTTAAGGGAGTTATTGCCACGCTTGAATTAAAAGATCCATATACTAGGGGACATAGTGAACGTGTGGCAAAGTATGCATTAATGTTTGCGAATGAAATTGGCAAGTATTCAAAAGAAGAACAAAAATCCTTTTATTATGCTTGTTTGCTTCATGATATTGGTAAAGTGAATATACCTGACCAAATATTAATGAAACCAGGAAAACTTACGAATGAGGAATTTGAAATCATTAAAACTCATCCCGTTGTAGGTGCAGAAGCTGTTAAGAATGTAGAAGGAATAAAAAACAGTATTTATGTCATCCGTTCTCATCATGAGCGCTGGGATGGTAAAGGTTATCCGGACCAATTAAAGGGAGAAGAAATACCTTTACTTGCAAGAGTTTCTGCAATTGCCGATGCTTTTGATGCGATGACTTCATCTAGATCATATCGAGATGCAATGCCATTTGAAGAAGCGTATAACCGAATTATTAAAGGGCAGGGTTCACAATTTGATCCAATGCTGGTTGAAAAGTTTAAGAAGATTTATCCAGAATGGATTAAATTTCATCAAAATTATCCTTGGACAGAAAAATGGGAATTACTTAGGGAGGTGGAATAATGAAAATCCGTAAGCTTAAAAAGGTAAAAACAACTTGCTGGTGGTGTATTTATTACGGAAAATAAAAAAAGGGGATGCAAGCGAAAGCTATGCATCCTTTATTTGTAAAAATTTAGTGGAGGAGCGGCTTTTTAGATGAACATCACACTCCATTCGCGGATTTCTATTGTTCCTATTGAAATCCACAAAGATAAGAAGAATTATATAGTCGAGGACAAGCTTACTGGTGAGTTTTTTGAAATGCCGGAAATATGTATTGAAGCAATTAATATGATGAATCAAGGGCTGCTGCTAGGTGAAATTGAAACATCACTTTTGGGTAAATTCCCAAAAGATGAAGTCGATTTAGTTGATTTTGCCAATCAGCTTTTTGAACTGGAATTGATTCACCAGATTGATGGTGAAAAGATTGAAAAAGAACACATTTCAAAAGAACCATCGGGGAAGTCATTGGTTTCTCCTAAATTAGGCAGATTCTTCTTTAATAAGTTTACCGTCTTCTTGTATAGTGTAATACTCGTATTAAATATAGTAATATTCATTGTTAATCCTTCATTATTTCCCCACCGAGATGATATTTTTGTATTTGATATTATGGTCGTGAATGTAATCTTTTGGATGGCGTTTAGTTTTCTATTTGTGTTAATTCATGAATTTGGTCATGTTCTGGCAATTAGGGCACACAATCTCCCAACAAAAATGGAAATTGGCCACCGGATGTTTTTTGTTGTGTTGTTAACAGATATGTCTTCTATCTGGAGATTACCGCCTAAGGACCGAAATATTCTTTTCTTAGCAGGTCTCTATTTTGATTCCATTTTGCTTTTTATAGCGTTAATTGGCCAATTATTGTTTCCAAATAGTTCCGAATTTATCATCGGGCTAATGCACCTTGCGACATTTGATATTGTCTTGAGAATGATCTTTCAGTGTTGTATTTATATGAAAACAGACTTGTATTACGTCTTTGAGAACGTCTCAGGCTGTTACAACCTGATGGAAAATGCCAAGCAAACAATTAGAAAGCGATTTTCATTTTTAAAATTTCAACAAATGGATGAGGTAATTTTTTCGGGTGAGAAAAGAACCGTTTCCTTTTACACGCTCCTTTATTTTCTTGGGTTTGTCATTACCATTTTCCTATATTTTAATTATTATATTCCAGAAATAATTCATGTGGGCGAACAGATTCTCCCTGGATTTGTACAGCCGCCAACAAGCTTACTGTTTTGGGATGCTGTAGTCTTTTCATTACAGGTCAGCATTTTTATTTTCTTACTTCTATATTCTTGGCGAAAAAAATACCTTCTCAATAAAGTGTGACAAAACTTTGTCTAAATTTAAATTTCTAAGGGTTTTTTTCCCGACAGATGGGGGAGTTCCCCTATATAGATAACACTAACGAATTTCTTACAATAAGAGTAAGAAATTCGTTAGTGTTTTTTTTTTAGGAGGAGTTCAAATGCAGACTAATACGTCAATGAATAAAAAAACAGGACGCTCGATCGACAATGCGTTTGCGTCCAAATTTGCCAAATCAATGTTTTTATCGGTATCCGCTATCGTTATTCTATCTTTTATTGCAACGCGAATGTTTACCCATGTTGATTTAAATTTGTACGGATATATGGTTGGAACCATTGTGTTTATCGGAGGATTTTTATACCGCTTTATCGCGTGGGGCGAAAGACCGCCAACTAAAATCTTTATTAAAAAAGGTTTAAAGCTATTAAAACGAAAAAGCACCCCTAAAACAGCTGTTAATCATCTCGCCATCTATGACTTTATCAAAAACCGCGGCTTGTACCGCTGGGGGCAGCACATTTTAATCGGCTGGGGCTGTGTTCTTGCATGTTTGGTTACCTTCCCGCTCGTGTTTGGCTGGATGTACTTCACAATGGATAACAACGGCCATTATACCATCATTTTAATGGGTCTAAATTTAATGACTGTAAAAGCAGATGGAATCATCGCCTGGTTGTCCTATAATGCTTTAAATATTGCAGCTATAATGGTTACCGCAGGAGTATGTATGGCTTTACACCGCCGTTTAAAAAACATGCAGGCAAGAGCTGAACAAAAGTTTATCTACGATTTCCTGCCGCTATATTTACTGTTATTTATTTCGATCACAGGTCTTTTATTAACGGTTCAAAATGTATTTTTACACGGCTGGATGCAGCCGCAAATGTCGTTGATTCACCAGTTTTCAGTTATTGTAACGTTAATATATTTACCATTTGGAAAACTCGCACATATTCCTTTCCGTCCGGTAAGTGTTTTTGCAAGGAACTACCGTGAGCACTACGCAGAACAGGAAGAGAAAAAGTGTAAGGTATGCGGAGATTATTTCGTATCTGTTGAACAGTCAAATGATGTTATTCAAGTATTGGGAGTAAACGCGATTGAATTTAACATGGAAGATGGCTTTAATCTTGCTGAATTATGCCTTCCATGCCGAAGAAAATACAGAATATCTAGATTCTCAGGATTCGCAACGCACCAGGTAAAGGTCAAGGAGGCAAATCAGAATGCAAAGGGATAAGTTTTTTAAAGAAATTGAAAATGTAAGACATCCAAATGAAACGCTTGTAAAAACACACTGCAGCTACTGTGGAATGCAATGTGGCATGAATTTACGTGTAAATACAAAAACAAATAAAATCATCGGGGTTGAACCTCGTTATGATTGGCCGGTAACTGTCGGAAAGATGTGTCCCAAAGGGGTTACAGCTTACCAGCAGCCCAACCATGATGATCGTATATTAAAACCATTAATCAGGGATGATGCTTCCCTTAAAGGAGCAAAGGAAGGCTTCCGTGAAGCAACATGGGATGAAGCGTATGATTTAATCGTGAAAAATTTCCAGCAGCTTCAACATGATTATGGTAAAGATTCGCTGAGTGTTTACAGTGGAGTATCAATGACGAATGAAAAATGTTATTTAACTGGAAAGTTTGCACGTGTTGGCTTGCAAACACGTTACATTGACTACAATGGCCGTTTTTGTATGGCAAGTGCTGCCGGTGGCTTTATGAGATCATTTGGAGTTGACAGGGGGTCAACCCTCCCTTGGACAGATCTTCATGAAACAGATTGCTTGTTCATTGCGGGAAGCAATACTGCAGAGTGTCACCCTACATCCATGTTCCGTGTATGGGCTGTTCAAGAACGCGGAGGATATTTGATTGTAGCAGATCCTCGTGAAACCCCAATTGCGAGAAGAGCCGATGTACACTTAGATTTAAGACCAGGAACAGACCTTGCGCTTGCAAACGGAATTTTAAATCTTTTGATTAAAAATGGTCATGTAGATGAGGATTTCGTTAACAACCATACAAACGGTTTTGAAGAAACAAAGGAATTAGTGAAAGAATTCACACCAGAATATACAAGTGAACTTACTGGGGTTGCTCCAGAAAAGATTATTCGTGCAGCTGAAATTTACGGTAAAGCACCCAATGCCATCGTTATGTTTGCTCGTGGAGTTGAGCAGCAGGTTAAAGGTGTAGACAATGTTTCTGGGTATACAAATATGGCGTTAGTCACTGGCAAAATTGGCCGTCCTAAAGCAGGTGTTGCAACGTTTACTGGTCAGGGTAATGGCCAAGGCGGACGTGAACATGGTCAAAAGGCAGATGCACTTCCAGGATACCGTAAAATTGCTAATCCTGAACACGTGAAGGCAGTTGCGAAGGTATGGGGGATTGAACCAGAGGAAATGCCAAAAGAGGGCGTTTCAGCTTATGAAATGTTTGGATTAATGGAGCAAAAAGTCATCCGTGGATTGTACTTATTGTGCTCGAATCCAGCTGTTTCTGCTCCAAACTTAAATTACGTACGTGAACAGTTAAAAAATCTTGATTTCATGGTTTGTGCAGATTTTTACTTGTCTGAATCAGCTGAATTTGCAGATGTAATTCTTCCAACCACTACATGGTCTGAAGATGAAGGAACGGTTACAAATCTTGAAGGACGTTGTATAAAAATTAACAAGGCACAAGAGCCGCTTGGTGAATCGAAACCAGATTGGCAAATTCATGTTGAATTATGTGAACGTCTTGGCAGAGGAAAATACTTCTCCCATTTAAAAACAGCTAAAGATGTTAGCGATGAATTCCGCTTAGCTTCCAAAGGCGGCTATGCAGATTACTACGGAATTACTTGGGATAAAATTGAAAAACAAGACGGTGTATTCTGGCCATGTAAAGATGAAAATGACCCTGGAACACCACATATGTTCCTTGATAAAAAATTCTATCATCCAGATGGAAAGGCGAAAATATGTGCACTTCCATACCGTCCGCCTGCTGAAGAGCCAGATGAAAAATATCCTTTACGCTTAACAACAGGACGTGTAGTTTATCACTATTTATCTGGTAACCAAACAAGAAGAATCAATTTCTTACGCGACATGTGTCCTGAGCCGTACGTAGAAGTACACCCAGAGACAGCTGAAAAATATAACATTAAACATGAAGAATTTGTCCGCCTTTATACTCGCAGAGGAGAAGCGGAATATAAAGTGAAAATTACGGAGGCGATCCGTAAAGATACAGTATTTGTCCCGTACCATTTCGGTGATGATAAATCTATTAATCTCTTAACAATTGGGGCCCTTGATCCAATGTCTCGGATGCCGGAATTCAAAGCATGTGCAGCACAGATTGAAAAACTAGAACTAAAGAAGGTGCAGTAAATGAAAAAGAGGCTTTATTTAGAACTTGAAAATTGTATAGGGTGCCGCTCTTGTTTGGCAGCATGTACCCAGTGCGGCGGTCACGAGGAGCGTAACCGTAACTATGTCTACGATGTTAACCCGCTTGTTAACCGTCAGACAATGCCTCTTATGTGCCTTCACTGCGTGAATCCTGCATGTGCAAGAAGCTGTCCGGCGCAAGCCATTCAAATCCATGAAACAGGAGCCGTCCTTTCTGCTCTAGTGGAGAAGTGCATTGGCTGTCAAAACTGTACAATTGCCTGCCCATACGGAATTCCTAAGTTTGATACAGAACAAAATCTGATGTACAAGTGCGACCTTTGTATTGACCGCACAAAGGACGGAAGTCCTCCAATGTGTGCGAGTGTATGTCCATCAAATACACTACAGTGGTTAACAGATGAAGAAATTGAAGCAAAGCAAAAACAATTTAATTTAGATAATGGTAAGTGGGTTACAAGTATGCCTTACTTAGAAGGCGAAACAAATGTTAGAGTGAATCTCCCTGGTATCCTGCAGGGCGTCACCAAATTGTTTTAGGAGGGATTAACTCATGACAGATAAAAATAATAAAATCCCGTTTGATGAAGATAACTATACTCATAATATAAATCGAAATAATGAAAGAAAACTGGACCGCCGTGGTTTTATGAAAACATTAGTCGGTGCTGCTGGGGTGTTCGCTGTTTCCTCACTACCATGGGGAGCAGTGGCTGCGAAAGAACTTGTTGGTTTAGGAGTTAAAAAGTATCCGAAGCAGAAAATAGTCGACGTAAAAGCAATTTCGGTCGGTGATGCAGTTGATTTTCATTTTCCTGGTGAGCATGATAGTGCGATTTTAATCAGGCTATCTGAAAATAAATATGTGGCTTATCAAAATGCCTGTACACATCTTCGCTGTCCAGTATTTTGGCAAAAGGAAGAAGGCGATTTGCTTTGCACTTGTCATCACGGAAAATTTGATGTTGAAACAGGAGCACCGACTGCAGGACCGCCAAGACGTCCACTGCCAGAAATCTATGTAAAAGTTGAAAACGACACTGTTTATGCAGTGGGGGTGAAACGATATGAAGCGTAGTTACCTTCCTGTGGCCCTCCTTCTTGCTGTGTTAATGCTGAATATAATTGTTACACAATATATGGTTCATCAATATTTTTATCAGAACTATGTAAGCACCATTGTGGCTGGAATTATGAATCTCATATTATTTCCACTTGCGTTTCTCATCTATAAAAAAGGTGTGAATGTTAATGACTAGTGAAACGTATCTTGATTTTTGTTTTATGAGAGGACAATCGGGTGGATTTTCCCATGAAATTGAACAAATATTAAAAGAGACATTTGGGAAGAAACGTTTGAATTGGTACCTGGAGGAAAAGACCATTGATGGTGCAGAATTAGTAATTGCCGAGGTAAAAGGGATGAGTGATTGGAATTCAGAGGAAGAAACGATCCTTTTCCTTGAAGAAAATGCGGGCGATAAGTTTTGGGAGTATCTTCAAGGCTATAAAATGTTTATCTACCCCGTAAAGAGAGGGTGTTACAGCTGTGGAACCCATTAATCTAGAGGAACTGCGGGAATTTGTTGGGGCTCGTGTTGAAGTAAGTGTTCACGACCAACAGGGTGGAGATCAAGCACCAGCTATAAATAAGAAGCTAGAAAAAATAGAGTACTGTCCAGACCATACGCATATCCGCTTCTATTTTGATCGTTTCAATTTTATAGCTGTTCCCCTTGCCAGCGATATGGCTCATTCCGAAACTTTATTTTCAGCGTCCGACACTGAAAGTGGTTTAACCTACACATTTAGACTCATTTAATTTATCAATGTAATAGATAAGGGTAAGGGAGGGAAAGCAGTGGATTACTCTGCATCTAGAAACCAAATTGGTTCCTATATCATTCAAGCTCAGGAGGAGGAAATTAAGAGAATTTCCTTGGAGCTTCATGAAGGTGTAGGACAAAACTTATTTAGCATACTAACGGGTTTAAAATTAGTTGAATCCGGCATACATGAGGAACAATATAAAAATTATTTACATGAAATGACTCAGCTGATCGAGAAAACCATGCAGGAAATTCGACTGCTTTCTGTTGAACTGTACCCCCCTGCCCTAATAACTCTGGGATTACTTCCCGCTATTAAGAGTTATATTAAGGTTTACACTTCTACTTTTGGAATTTTAGTTGGGCTTTCCTCCACTGGAGAAGAAAAGCATATACCAGAACAATATAGTATTGCAGTTTTTCGAGTTTGTCAGGAGGCGCTGGCTAACATTGCCAAATATGCTGATACATCAAATGTAAAGATGGATCTATCTTGGAGTAACAGTGAATTGAAAATTACTATTTTTGACTTCGGCAAAGGCTTTCAAAAAGAAGATCTTGAAAAGAACCCTTATGCACTTGGAATTGCTACAATGAAGGAGAGAATGCTTCTAACTGGCGGACAATGTGAAATTTCCTCTAAAATAGGAGAAGGTACGTCTATTGAAATATCTCTTCCTATCTAGGGAGAAAAGGGGAGTTACCATTTGATCAAAATCTTATTAGTTGATGACCATGCTGTGGTAAGAAGCGGCTTAAAGATGCTATTGAATACAAATCCTGAGATGGAAGTAATCGGAGAAGCTTCTGAAGGAAATGAAGGCATCAAAAAAGCGTTAAAGCTTAAACCAAATGTTGTTATAATGGATTTAAGTATGCCTCATGGAAAAGATGGATTATCAGCTACCGGAGAACTAAAAAAGCAAATGCCTGAAGTTAATATCCTTATTTTAACTATGCATGATGATGAGGAATACTTATTCCGGGCGGTTCAGGCTGGAGCGTCTGGCTGTATTTTAAAGAGTGCTCCACATGATGAGTTAATGTCCGCAATTGAATCCGTTGCAAATGGAAATGCCTATCTCCATCCTGCTGCAACGAAGCGATTAATGGAAGAATACCTGGGCAGCCTCAAAACTGGCACTAATGATACCTATAATCTATTATCAGATCGAGAAAAAGAGGTCCTTACACTTATTGCAAAAGGGTATTCCAATAAGGAAATTGCTGAACAGTTAGTGATTAGTGTAAAAACGGTAGAAACTCATAAAGGGAATCTAATGGAGAAACTTCAGATGAAAACCAGACCAGAATTAGTAGAATTCGCTGTTAAAAAGGGGTTATTAGGTTATGGAATTTAAGGGGTTTTTTCAAGGATGACCGAGCTTATGGGGATGTCACAGGTAAATAAAGTCTGTGAAGCGTTAAAGAAAAGAATAGGCTGCGAATTTGTCGCTTTAGCACTTCAAAATGAGGTAGGACCAGATGTAAGGTGGCATTATGCTTCAGGCAATTTAAATGATAAATATAAAAGAATCACCGTCCGGTTCGGAAAAGGGGTTGCTGGGAAAATTATTTCGAGCGGCAGTCCAATGATGTTGATTGACTTTCCAAACGATATTTATGGAAAGGTAACAGATCATCCTATTATGCTTGCTGAGAAACTTGTTTCCTGCTATGCAGTGCCTATGTTTTTTAATTCCTTGCCAAAAGGTGTGCTGCTAGTTGGGAAGAGGGAAAAATATACATTCTCCGAAGATGACCAAGAAATGGTTCAGGATGCTGCCTTGGAATTAGAGCAGATATTACAAAACCAGAATATAGGCTAGAAGGGGGATATGTATGGACAGAGACCGGCAGCAGCGTGAGTTTGCAAACCTTGAGTTAGAATTAAAAAAATCGATGCAGGAATTAATCGATATAAAGTTTGCCCTTGATGAATCTTCGATTGTGGCAATTACAGATTCAAGGGGTACGATTACATATATTAATGAACAATTTAGCCAAATCTCTAAGTATCCAAAAGAAGAACTTTTAGGCCAGGATCATCGAATATTGAATTCCGGATACCACCCGAACAGTTTTTTTAAAGAAATGTGGAAAACCATTGGCTCGGGGAAGGTTTGGAAGGGCGAAATACGCAACCGTGCAAAAGATGGAACATTTTATTGGGTCGATACGACGATTGTTCCGTTTATGAATGATAAAGGAAAACCATATCAATATTTAGCAATCCGCTATGAAATTACCGAACGAAAGCGGGTTGAACAGGAATTACAGAAAATGATGACCACGATAATCGATGTTCAGGAAGAAGAACGAAAGCGCTTATCACGAAATTTACATGATGGGATCGGGCAGAATTTATATAGTCACCTCATTACCATCAATCGCTTGCATTCTGAAATGGATCATCCTCTGCTAGAGCAAATGCAGAATGAAGCCACTCAATTAATAGAGGAAATCCGGGATATTTCATGGGAACTGCGTCCATCTGTACTAGATGATCTTGGACTTGTTCCTGCGATCCGTTCCTTTCTGTCTCGTTTCTCAGAAAACTATCATATCGATGTTTATTTTGAGTGTGTATTAAATCGCCGCTTAGACATCGCTATTGAAATAACCATTTATCGTATTATTCAAGAAGCATTAACGAATATACGAAAGTATGCGGAGGTTTCCGATGCTGCTGTCACAATTAGAGAAATGGATGAAGTTGTTAGAGTAATGATTGAGGACAAAGGGAAAGGATTTGAACTGGATTCCGAGTCCCGCGGTGTAGGCCTGTTTAGTATGGATGAACGTTCACGGGCGGTAGGAGGAGAACTAACCATAAACTCTACACCGGGTAAAGGAACAAGGATCATACTAGAAGTTCCATCAACCCCGAAATCAAAAAAATAGAACCAAGCACTCGTGCTTGGTTCTATTTTTATTTTCTAGCTTCAGCGCCTAGGGGCTGAAGCATTTTTTTTTATATCTTAAAGGAACTTTTTAAAGATACAATTCGGTTAAAGACCAGTTTATCCACTGTCGTATGTTTAGGATCTACGTTGAAATATCCATGCCTAAAGAATTGAAATTTATCGTGTGGCCTGCTTTCTCTCATGTTAGGCTCGACAAATCCCTGTAATACCACAAGTGATTCTGGATTTACGTTGTCGAGGAAGGTCTTTCCCTCTTCAGCAGTATCCTCATCAGTATTATCAAGAATTAATGGTTCGTATAGACGAAATTCTGCTGGAACAGAATTTGTAGCTTCTACCCAATGAATCGTTCCCTTTACCTTGCGACCGGTGAAGCCAGTACCGCTTTTGGTTAATGGGTCATAGGTGCAGCGCAGCTCAATAACTTCTCCGTTTATATCCTTGATTACTTCTTCACATTTGATAAAATAGGCATGTTTTAGGCGAACTTCATTACCAGGGAAGAGACGGAAGTATTTAGCCGGAGGATTTTCCATGAAATCGTCTTTTTCAATATAAATTTCACGAGAAAATGGAATTTTCCGCATGCCCATTTCTGGAACCTCAGGATTAATCTCAGCGTCAAGTAACTCTATTTGACCTTCTGGATAATTCGTAATGACCACTTTTAACGGATTTAGAATTCCCATTGTCCGCGGTGCCTTTAACTTTAGGTCTTCTCTGACAAAGTGTTCGAGCATTTGTGAATCGACAGCTCCGGAACCTTTCGAAACACCTGTTTCCCGGACAAAATTACGGATGGATTCAGGGGTGAACCCTTTGCGTCTCATGCCGGAAATCGTTGGCATCCGCGGGTCATCCCAGCCATCAACAAACCCTTCGTCAACAAGTTGCTTTAGTTTCCGCTTACTCATCACCGTGTTTGTCACGTTTAAACGGCCAAATTCAATTTGCTGTGGCGTACTTTCCATTTCGCATTGTTCCACTACCCAGTTATAAAGTGGACGTTGGTCTTCAAACTCAACTGTACAAATGGAATGGGTTACGTCTTCAATCGCATCCTCAAGAGGGTGTGCGAAAGCATACATCGGATAAATACACCACTTATCACCGGTATTATGATGTGTAGCATGAGAAATTCGATAAATGACAGGATCACGTAAATTGATATTAGGAGACTTCATATCAATTTTAGCGCGAAGAACTTTTTGTCCATTTTCAAATTCTCCATTGCGCATCCGTTCAAATAAATCAAGATTTTCCTCAACTGAACGATCGCGATACGGGCTCTCTTTACCAGGAGAGGTCAATGTGCCGCGGTATTCACGGATTTCGTCAGCGGATAGGTCATCCACGTATGCTAGTCCCTTTTTTATTAATAGCACGGCACGTTTGTACATTTCTTCAAAATAATCAGAAGCAAAGAATAAGTTATCCCAATCAAAACCAAGCCATTTTACATCTTCCTTAATCGAGTTAACATATTCGACATCTTCCTTTAACGGATTGGTGTCATCAAATCGTAAATTGGTTTTTCCGTTAAATTCATCCGCTAATCCAAAGTTAATGATAATGGATTTAGCATGGCCGATATGTAAATATCCGTTTGGCTCTGGAGGGAAACGAGTGATAATTTTATTATGCTTACCTGATTCCAAATCCTTAATCATAACATCTTTTATAAAATTAGAACTTAGATTTTCCACTCTATTCAACCTCTTTCTTTCATCTCTATTACTTATAAATAACATAAATTATGATATTTTTCCATTGTACCCAACTATTCATTAGAAAAATAGTGGAATTGGCAAAAAGAAAGCAAAAAGGTACAATATATGCTTATAGAAGGAATGGAAGGGGATTTTATATGATTAATTTAGGTACAGTGGGAACAGGGTGGATTACAGCCGCCTTTATTGAGGCAGCAAAGTTAAGCGAAAAACTAAAGTTAACCGCGGTCTACTCCCGGACAGAAGAGAAAGCAAAAGAACTGGCACATACATATAACGCAGAACACTACTTTTCTGATTTAGAGGAAATGGCAAAAAGCGCTGAGATTCAAGCTGTTTATATTGCTTCCCCCAATTCTGTCCATTTCGAACAGGCACTTACTTTTTTAAAAAATAAAAAGCATGTTATTTGTGAAAAGCCAATTTTTTCAAATCCAGCTGAACTGGAAATAGCGTATCAAACGGCTGAGGAAAATGGGGTTTATTTATTTGAAGCGATTCGAAATATTCATACTCCGAACTTTCAAATACTTAAGGAAAAAATTCATCTGGCAGGCAATCTAAGAAGCGCCATGTTGCCATATATACAGTATTCTTCTAGATACGATGCGTTTTTAAGAGGAGAGAACCCAAATATCTTCTCTAGTACTTTTTCTGGCGGTGCCCTTGTTGATCTAGGGGTTTATCCACTGTATTTAGCTGTTGGGCTTTTTGGGGAGCCGAAAAAGGTTACCTACCATCCCGTGATCCTGTCAAGCGGAGTTGATGGCAGCGGTACGCTACTGTTAGAGTATCAAGATTTCGTCTGTACTATTCTTTGCTCGAAAATTTCACATTCACTTATGCCATGTGAAATCCATGGTGAAAAGGGTACCTTCGTCCTTGAGGATGCGGCACCGATATCTCAAATAAAATTCATCGACAGTCACACGAAAGAGAGCGAAATCTTAAGCGTTGGCCAAGAAGATAAAAACATGGTCTATGAGTGCATAAATATCGCTGAGATTATTGAAACAAATGATGATCATCGATATGAGAAGTTAAAGGTTATGAGTCAGATCGTGCTAAAAGTAACGGAAGAAGCGAGGAAACAGAACAATATCGTATTTGGAGTAGAACGCTAGACTGATTTGTAGATATTTTTTGAAAGTGTGTAGATATATCCTTACTTTGTGTAGATAAAATCTCAAATTGTGTAGATATATCCTTACTTTGTGTAGATAAAATCTCAAATTGTGTAGATATATCCTTACTTTGTGTAGATAAATTCTTAAAGTGTGTAGATAAATAAAAAAATGCGTAGATATCTAAAAAATAAACAAACCATTTTTGTCTGTTTTAAGAATACGGTTGTGAATTCTTTATGAAAACGGTATTCTCGATGACTTTTATCACATCCCCCGTTTAACTTCGTTCCTTATATTAAGGGTGATGAAGATGGAGGAGTCGTGATGAAGTCAAAGAACTTGTATAAGAAACAGCTGAAGAGAAAGCCGGTTCAAATAACAAGATACGTGGTTCAAGCAGTATTCCTGTTGTTTTTACTATATGTTGGTATTCGTTTTTATCAATTTTATATGCATTTTGAAACCCTTGGGGAAACATCTTTTGTTGAGAGACCAGCTGCGGTGGAAGGGTTCCTGCCGATTAGTGCCTTAATGGCCTTGAAGGTTTGGCTTGCCACTGGAGATTTTGATGTCATCCATCCTGCAGGACTTGTTTTGTTAAGTTTTTTTGTTGGTGGTGCTATCATTTTCAGAAGATCTTTTTGCAGCTGGATTTGCCCAGTTGGAACAGTCAGTGAATGGATTTCAAGATTGGGGAAAAAATTGTTTAAAAGAAATTTCGAAGTACCAACATGGCTTGTTTGGCTGCTAACCCCCATTAAATACTTATTGTTGCTGTTCTTTTTGGGGATGGTTATTGTAATGCCTACATATGGTGCGATCGCCTTTTTAAATGAACCATATAACAAAATCTCGGATATAAAAATGCTGACATTTTTCTTAGGTATCAGTGGTTTTGGCTTAGGTTTTCTTATCGTAATGGTTATGCTTTCCTCGTTCTTTAGGAACTTCTGGTGCCGATTTCTTTGCCCATACGGAGCGTTTATCGGGCTTGGCTCGATCTTTAGAATTTCAAAGGTCCGTAGAAATGAAGAGACCTGTACGAACTGTGAAATGTGTACGAAGGTATGCCCTTCAAGAATAAAGGTGCACAAAGTAGAAACCGTCAATAATTTAAATTGTACGGCTTGTATGGCTTGTGTGGAAGCATGCCCAGTGAAGGACACCCTGAATATGACCGTTGCAAATAAGAAAGTGAGTAAATGGTTTATACCAGTGTCGTTCTTTGTGGCTTTCTTCTTAATTATTGGCTATGCAAAACTAACAGGCCATTGGGAAACGATTATCAGATATGAGGAATGGAAAATCCTTATTCCTGAAGCGAATAATATAGAATAATAGATAATCATAACCTGTTTAAACACACAGGTTATTTTTTTTATCCTCATTTTTCTGAGTATTTTATAAAATGCGGTTGAAAAACCAAAATATGTCCAATATAATAAGAATATAGATTTCCAAATAAACAACAACATTTCCTATTTGGAAATTGAGAGGTAACGTTTAAACTTGAAAAAAGTATTCTGCATGGATTACTTAAAGTGTAGATGTAACATTGCAGTACCATTTGCAATCGCTTACTCAAGTTTGGAACCTGCCATTTACAAATGGAAAACGGCAGTACAAAAATAATTCGATAACAGGAGTGAAAAAAATGGAAACTCGTTACACACATAGTCCAGAAGATATTCGTCATTATTCTACAGAACAATTGCGCAAGGAATTTTTAGTAGAAAGTATTTTTGTTCCAGGAGAAGTGAGATTAACGTATACACATAACGACAGGATGATTTTTGGCGGTGTTACACCAACAGATAAGCCGCTAACCATTGAACTTTCTACAGAATTAGGAGTTACATATTTCTTAGAGCGACGTGAACTTGGTGTTATTAATATTGGAGGACCAGGCTCAATCGTTATCGAGGGCACAGAAGAACCAATGAAAAAGCAGGATGGTTTTTACATTGGAAAAGAAACAAAGGATATCCAGTTTAAATCAGAAGATCCGTCTAATCCAGCAAAATTCTATACGGTATCTGTACCGGCCCACCATAAATACCCAAATGTAAAAATTAGTATTGATAATATTGAACCGATGGTAACAGGAGATTCAGCAACATTAAATCATCGTTCCATTTATCAATATATTCACCCAAATGTATGTCAAAGCTGCCAACTTCAAATGGGTTATACTATTCTAACTCCTGGAAGTGCATGGAATACAATGCCTTGTCATACACATGAACGCCGTATGGAAACATACCTTTATTTTGATATGAAAGAAGATACCC
Organism: Neobacillus niacini; assembly: GCF_030817595.1. Taxonomy (GTDB): domain Bacteria; phylum Bacillota; class Bacilli; order Bacillales; family Cytobacillaceae; genus Neobacillus; species Neobacillus niacini_G. Next base: position 3,441,040 of record NZ_JAUSZN010000001.1, on the reverse strand, counting down.
GCGTTTTCCATTTCATGGGTAAACCGGATGAAACGAAACACTTAGTTATTGCAAATGAGCAGGCTGCTATTTCTCCAAGCTGGTCAATCCATACTGGAGTAGGTTCAAGTGATTATACTTTCATTTGGGCAATGTGCGGAGAAAACATTACTTACAATGATATGGACATGGTTCCAATGAAGGAATTGAAATAACTCGCTAATCGAGTTCGTTCTACATACTTCATTAACAAGGGGGATTATAAAATGGGGAATAACTCACAACAATTTTCATTAGATTATTTTAAATTAGATGGTAAAGTCGCCATCGTAACTGGGGGAAACACAGGAATTGGGCAAGGCTTTGCGGTTGCGCTGGCAAAAGCAGGTGCGGACCTCTTTATCACCACTCATGGGAACAATTGGGGAGAAACAAAAGAACTGATTGAAAAAGAAGGACGTCGCGTAGCGTTTTTTCAAGGTGATTTAACAGATAAACAAGTTTCAAAAGATATCGTTGCAAAATGCTTAGAAACATACGGAAGAATAGATATATTAGTTAATAACGCAGGTACCATTCGCCGTTCGCCTCTTCTTGAATATAAGGAAGAAGATTGGGATGCAGTCATGGATATTAATCTAAACGCAGTTTACTTTTTAAGCCAGGAAGCTGCGAAAGTAATGGCGGAACAAGGCAGTGGAAAAATCATAAATGTTGCTTCTATGCTGTCTTTTCAAGGTGGTAAATTTGTACCTTCCTACACGGCGAGTAAGCATGGTGTTGCTGGTTTAACGAAGGCGTTCGCGAATGAGTTAGCGATAAAGGGCATTCAAATTAATGCCATTGCGCCTGGTTATGTTGAAACCAAAAATACAGCACCGATTCGTGAGGATGAAGTTCGTCATGCAGAGATTACTGCCCGTATCCCGGCTGGTCGTTGGGCAACTCCAGAAGACCTGCAAAGTGTTGTGGTCTTCCTTGCAAGCAGAGGTTCTGATTATATGAATGGAGCCATTATCCCAGTGGATGGCGGCTGGCTCGTTCGCTAGTTTTTATATTATAATAAGTTTAAAAAGATGAAGGGAGGTAACATAATGGAGAATGCAAAGCAGCCATATGGTACTGTTCTAATAAAGGCTTCAAGTATCCTTGATTTTCTGTCAGCAAAGAAAGAACCACAAGCATTAAACGTGATTGCACAAGAAACAGGATTAACGAGTTCAACGGCCTTAAAGATATTAGACACCCTTCTTCTAATTGGTTATGTAAAAAAACATCCAGAAACGAAAAAATTTGGGCTTGGCAGTGCCCTGATCAAATACGCAAATAAATATCTTGCTGATTTAGACATTTCAAAAATTTCTTATCCATATTTAAAAGACCTGCAAAATAGTTTAGATGAAACGATTCACTTAGGCATTTTAGAAGGCGATGAAATCCTAACTGTTAACAAGTTGGAGACGAAAAAGCCAATTGTCTGTTTAAATTCAAGGATTGGTTTATCGAAGCCGCTTTATTGTTCTGCGATGGGGAAAGCCGTACTTTCAGAAATGCCGGAAAGTGAAAAAGCCGCTTATTTGAACCGAGTGGAGCTAAAACCCATAACAGAAACGACGATTACGAATCCGGAGAATTTATTAAAACAGTTAGAAGACGTAAAAAGAAATGGTTATGCAATTGACGACAGTGAAGGTGAAAAGGATGTCTATTGTTTAGGTGTATCATTGGTAATGAATAACCAAACATACGGTGCTTTTAGCGTCAGCGTACCAGCCTACCGCATTTCGCCTGAAGTAAAAGACCAAATCATCCAAGCCATCTTAAAAACAAAAGAAAATATCCAAAGAGAATTGCAGCAAAATTACGTATTTATTTAAAAAATCAGGAAGAATCTATTTTGAAGCCTCATTGGTCAAAATAGATTCTTTTTTGTATGTGATGGAAGATAAGCTACATCCCGCCCATTTTTTCATATATATAATAAAAAATAAAATGGGGTAGTACGGATGTCTAGAAGAAATACAGAACAGGAAAATTGGATTACCTACCTGCTTTCCCTATCAAGAATGGTTTACCTTTTTCCAGCAGAAGTAAAAGATGTTGGCGGCGGTAAGTGGGGATACATCAATGAAAAGGGGGCTTTTGTTCTCCCTCCCAAATATGAAATGGCTCGTGATTTTCAGGAAAATGGTTTAGCCATCATCCAATTAAACAATCTTACAGGTATTATTAACACTGACGGATATTTTATTGTGAAACCAAAGTATGAAACAATCATCCCTTTTTCAGAAGGTCGTGCGACAGCTATCGATCACGAAGGATTTAAAGTATTGGATGAAAGTGGGAAGGAAATTACTTCAAAGGCGTATTCCTTTATCGGAGATTTTCAAGAAGGCAGGGCAGCAGCTGCCAATACAAATGAGCAAGGCAACTATTTATATGGATATTTAAATAGGAGAGGCAATGAAGTCATTCCGCTGTCCTATGAATCTGCTAGTGATTTTGAACACGGAAAAGCCCTTGTAAAATTAAAAGAGGGCAGCTATTCACTCATTGATCTTACAGGAAAAGTACTACATTCATACTCTTTTCCATTTGTCGACGATTATGGTGAGGGTATGCTGGCATTTCGAAAAAGTAACGATGGAAAATGGGGATACATGGACGAATCAGGCAAAGTATTGATTGAACCACAGTTTATGGGAACACAGCCGTTTGTTGAAGACAGAGCAATTGTGAATGTTGAAAATAATCATTATGGCCTGATAGATAGGCAGGGGAAATATATCATAAAACCCCAGTATTTTAGTTTAATAAACCTTGGAGAGAATCGATATGCACTGGGGAAAGCACAAGATCCAGAAAGGCCATATCTTTTTCAAAAGTATGCAATAGCTGATGCTGACGGTCATATTTATACTGGGTTTATCTATAATGGTGTCTCCGAATACAAGGATGGAGTGGCCTCGGCATACAATGACGAAATGACTTTCTTTATAGATAAGCGTGGTCAGCGCTTGAACCATCTTCCAATGGTTCAAGGTGGTGGTACATTAGCATTTAATAAATCCTTAATTAAGGGAGATATCGATCTCCGCATTCTCTATTTTGATAAAAAAGGCACGTTAGTTTGGAAACAAAATACAATCATTCCTTTAAAAGAGGATTATTCCGTTACCGAAAACAAATTCAAACCAAATAAGGATTATTTAGTTTATTATCCACAGTTAACGGGGGTTAGCTCTCCGGAGAGCGTAAATCAAACATTGAAGGAACTTTCTGGAGTCAAGGCAATCCCTCAGCATACACAGTTGGAATCAAGCTACGCAGGTGATTTCGACGTAAGTTTTTATAAAAATAACCTAGTAGTCTTGGAGATAAATGGCTATGATTATCCCTTTGGAGCGGCACATGGAATGCCAGTAAAAAAATATGCCCATATTGACCTAAAAACGGGAAGGTTTTATCAACTTAAAGAGTTGTTTAAGCGAGAAGCAGATTATGTAAAAGTGATCAGTGAAATGATTGGAGAAAAAATTAAAAACGACGAACAATATTCCTATGTTTTTTCGGATACGTATAAGGGTATCAAAGCAGACCAGCCCTTCTTTATTAGCAAAGGGGAGTTGAACATTTATTTTGAACCATACGAGATTGCCCCTTATGCTGCTGGGTTTCCAACCTTTACGATTCCGTTTCATGATATAAGCAGCATTATTGATCACGATGGAGTTTTTTGGCGCTCCTTTCATTAATTGACAACAAAAGGACAGCGATATATTTTTAACATAGGCTACTAAAATGCTGCCCTAGGGAGTGGTTGAATGAAAATAATTGATATTTCTAGAAGGCTTGAAAACGGAATGCCAGTTTGGCCAGGTGATACAGCCTTTCACTATGAGGTGTCGTGGTCCAAAGCAGAAAGCGGTTCTGTAAACATAGGGACTCTTACAATGAGTACACATACAGGGACGCATGTTGACGCACCTTTTCATTTTGATGATGATGGAAAAAAGATTATTGACTTGGATCTCGAATTATATATCGGGCCTGTAAGGGTTCTCGATATGACTGGGAAGGAAAGTATAGGAGTTAAGGATTTAGAGGATGTAGATTTAAAGGGAATGAAAAGAGTGTTGTTTCGAACCCTCTCATGGCAAAATGCTTCTGAATTTCCAGAAAAAATACCCCATTTGGAAGCTGATCTTGGTCCATTCCTAGCAGAGAGGGGAATTAGACTGATTGGGGTAGATGTTCCATCTGTCGACCCCATTGACAGCAAAGACCTTTATGCTCATCATAGTTTAAATGAAAATGGGATTCACATTCTTGAATCAGTCCTTTTAGATGAAGTGGAACCAGGTGATTATGAATTGATTGCTTTGCCGCTGCCGTTGGTTGAAGGAGATGGAAGTCCGGTAAGGGCAGTATTACGTACAATCTAAAAAAAAGCAGCGGAATTAATTTCCGCTGCTTCTTTTATGAAAGACTTAACATAAAACCTATATAGCCTGAAAGGATAAATAGTAAACTCATTACTAATGCCAAAGCTTTTGGAGCTTTTTTTATAAAAGTTACAATAACCAACGCTAAGAAAAGAATAGCAATTAGAAATAGGATGATTGAAACAATCCCTGGAGAAAAGGTAATAGGGAAGTTTATTTCTCCTGGGTGAAAAAAGGTAAACAGCTTAGACGCACCTTCTGCTCTAATCATCGAACTAAGTTCATGCGGTGGTGAAGCTTGTCCCAATGCACCCGTAATCGAAAAAACAACCAAAACAATAATACTTTCCAGCTTCGCCCATGGAAGCGGATTATAAGAAGAATCATTGAGGAGTCTCTTCCGAATAAAAATGCTATTGATAAAGGCGAAAGCTAGTAATGGCAAAATCGCAATGTGTTTGATTAATAATGTCTGACCATAGGGGATTGCCGTTACACTAACATAATCGGACAGTTCCATATGAAAGGTCATTAATGATATTCCTGTTATGGTCGTGGCAATTAAACATAAAATAGCAAGTGGCGAAAACCACTTTAAGAATTTCAACCAATTTTCATGGTTCTGTGAACACCAGCTTACCACTAACAAAATTCCAACCCAAGTTGTAATGGCCAAAAAGTGAGCGGTGTGTGTAAGAAAACCCGCCATTTTCGATAATGAAGCTGCGTGACTTGACCAGCCAAGGAAAGCAATTAAGATAAGCGTAAATACTAGGCCAGTCAATGAGAATAACGGTTTTTGTTCAAGCCTAATTGGAATCAGATAAATGAATAGAATTAACGAAATAATCCCCGTACTAATCCATGTCTTACCAACCTCGAAATTGGTTAACACAGACTGAAGGGTATAGCCTAAACCTAGGTCTTCATATAAATATAAAACAATTTTTAACACCGGTAAAAATGAAAATATAGCAATTCCTAATGCTGCACCCAATAGTACAAATTTGGGAATCTTAATTTCCGGTCGTACCGATTTGGGTACAAGATTAAGAATAAAGCTTCCTAGCAGCAATGAAAAACTACTATAAAGTAAAGCCTCACTTACAATGCCTGCAATAAACATCTAGACTTGTTTCCTCCTAAAAATTAACCAATAGCTTCCGAAGCCTAAAACAATAATCAAACCAATAATTGCTGGCAGTACATAATTCATGATACCGGGTTCATCTAAAGAAGCCTCATTTACCTCAATTGCTTGATCCTTCAGTACCGTTTCTATGTCTGCATCAGCTGTTGTTTCGGCAGTGGTAGCATCATTAGTAGATAGTTCTGATCCAGTTTGTTCTGGAGGTGCAGCATTCTCAGGAAGGTTCATTGTGAAGGGAATATCGCCCTCAAGAGGATGACCATCTTCTCCAATTATTTTCCAATGAATAGTGTAAGCTCCATTTGTAAGGTCGTCTTCTACATTGGCGATTAATTGATTACCGGTAATTGAAACAGTAGAAAGTGGAATAGCTGTATGATTACCATCGATTAATGTAAATGAACTAGTTGGTTCTAATGCTGTTTCAAAAGTAAGCGTAATATCCTTGAGTGACTGAGTTACGATTTCTCCATTTTTGGGGGTAGACTCTTCCAAATGGGAATGTGCAAACACATTTGCTCCAAAAATAAAGAGTAACAAAGTGGAGAGTAGAGCAATTTTATTTAACATCATTTTCAACTCCGATATATTGTTATCTTGCTGTTCTTCATTCTACCATTAAATCAAAAGGCTTATATCAAATTAAAGGTAATGTTCACAATACGTTCAAAAATGGCTTTTTACTATCCTTAAGGCATTTAGTAACCGAGCTCTATTAAGAACATACCTATGCGTGATTTAAATCAATTCTTTAATTTGAAAAGGATGCTACACTTGGTGAAAATCATAATCATGAGGAGATGAAGTGATGAGTAGCTTTCAAATAGAAGGACAAAGAGCCGTTATAGATATTCGTGAGAGGGTCTTAAAGGGAGAACATCCACGCAGGGAAATTTTAAATTTTGTAAAAACAGCACCTGTTGGGACGATATTTGAAATTCATTTACCCCACCCCGGAGAGCCATTAGTAGCAACTTTTCAATCTTTGGGAATGAATGCAATCGTCAACGAAGTAGAACCTGCGCACTTCCGATTGATGGCCATAAAAATGAATGAAATATAGATAAATGTACTGTTAGAATTGCCATTATGGAAAGGGGATATTCAAGGTGAGTATGATACAATTATCTTTAAATGATGTGGCCTGCTCAGGATGTATTGGAAAAATTAAAAGGAAAATAAAAAGATATAATGGAATAGAAAAGGTAAGGATATTAGCTGGAAGTGGAAAAATTGAAATTGACTATAATGAAGCAATCATAGAAATGGAAGAAATAAATTCCACCATTCATAAATTGGCGATCCGAACATTTGATTAATATATGAATTGAAACGAAGACCCATTCCATGCTTAGGAATGGGTTTTTTATGGACACATTTTAGTAAATAGGTTAGTATCAATGTCATGTGTGGATATAATATGTAGAAATGAGATAAATAAAGGAGTCAAATATGTTAAATACCTTAAGCCCTTTTTTACAGGAAAACTGGGAAAAGTCCGGATTTCAACAGCCTACTTCGATTCAGGATACAGCCATCCCGCTAATTCTTGAAGGAAAAGACTTAATTGCAGAATCTCCAACTGGTACAGGCAAGACACTTGCTTATTTATTGCCATTATTAAATAAAGTGGAACCTAATTCACAGTCACTCCAAGCTGTAGTTTTAGCATCATCGCAGGAATTGGTTATGCAGGTTTATCAGGAATTTCAAAAGTGGTCAGAAGGCAGCGGAATAAGAGGCACCTCCATTATTGGCGGAGCCAATGTAAAACGCCAGCTTGAAAAATTAAAAAAGCGCCCTCATGTCATTTTTGCTACACCAGGCAGGTTATTTGAACTGATCAAACAGAAAAAAGTAAAAATGCACGAAGTGAAGCTTGTAGTATTAGATGAGGGAGATCAGCTGCTGATTCCTGAGCATCTCAACACAGTCCAAAATATTGTAAAATCTACGATGGGTGACCGCCAAGTGGTATTATTCTCAGCAACGATGAAAGCTGGAACTGAGAAATTGGCAAAGGAAATAACGAAGGAGCCCGAAATTCTTAGAATAGAAAAGGATGAACTGGCTTCCTCTGGAGAAGTTGAACATATCTATTTTACTGCTGAACCTAGAGATAAGATCAAGCTTCTGGAAAAAATCGTTCGTTTAGACAACATCAAGGCCTTAGCATTTATTAATGATATTGGGGAAATTCAAGTTTTTAAAGAAAAGTTTAATTTCAAAGAGTTATCAACAGGAATTCTACATAGTGATATGAAGAAATTAGAACGGCAGGCGGAGCTCAAGGCTTTCCGTGATGGCAAAACAAAAATGTTGATTGCTACTGATGTTGCTGCACGTGGTTTAGATATTCAAGGGGTTACTCATGTTGTTCATGTGGATTTCCCTAGGGATATTGCTCAGTATGTTCACCGAGCGGGCAGGACAGGAAGAATGGGAGCAAATGGTACCGTCATATCGTTAGTAACGGAACGGGAAGAACGTGAATTAAAGCGTTACTGTCAAGAGTTAAACGTTACGCCTAGTAAAAGAATATTCTTTAAAGGGCAGATAGCTGAACCAGAACAAAAGGCTCGTAGTTAAAAAGGCAGGGGAAATATTCCCTGCTTTTTTAATTGCTGGATTTTTCATTCTATTATAAAATTTAGGGTATTGGGGGGAGAAACATGGAAAATCCAAAGCTAAAGAAATATCTCGATCATTGGATTGAGGAAGCTACGATCACTCAAATGCAGGAGAAAATGACATCTGGAGAGCTTACATCTAGAGAACTTGTAATGATGTATCTACATAGAATTTCTGTTTATGATAAAAATATTCACTCCATCCTTGAGGTCAACCCTGATGCGCTTCATATCGCATCTACACTTGACGCTGAACGGAAGGAGACGGGAGCACGCAGTTCATTGCACGGTATTCCCATTTTAATTAAAGACAATATTGATACTGCAGATAAAATGCATACAAGCGCTGGCTCATTAGCATTAAAGGATTCCGTTGCGTTAAGAGATTCTTATGTGGCGGATCAGCTTCGCGCAGCAGGAGCAGTCATTCTTGGTAAAACCAATATGACAGAGTGGGCAAACTTCATGGCTTATGGGATGAAAAGTGGCTATAGCTCACGCGGCGGTCAGGTATTAAATCCTTACGGTCCAGGACAATTTGATGTTGGCGGCTCTAGTTCAGGTTCCGGTGCGGCTATTGCTGTGAATTTGGCAGCTGCAGCGATTGGGACAGAAACATCTGGATCGATCTTGAATCCATCCTGCCAAAACTCATTAGTCGGAATTAAACCGACAGTGGGTCTAATCAGCAGGAGAGGTATCATTCCGATTGCGCATACTCAGGATACAGCCGGACCAATGGCTAGGACTGTTAGAGACGCAGCTATTCTCTTGAATGTTTTGACAGGAAGAGATGAGGAAGATCCAATAACCAAAACGAATCCACTAGCTGATAAAGACTTTACCGAACATTTACGTAAAGATGGACTCAAGGGGAAACGGATAGGAATAGCCTTAGATGGTTTCACCGAACATTTAAGTGAAGAAATGCTTAAGATTTTCCATGATGCTGTTGCCGTTTTGGAGGCAGCGGGTGCGGAGATCTTCGAACATATAGAGATACCATCTGCAAATGCCAAGTGGCGGTATGACGTTTTGACATATGAATTTAAACCCGATTTAAACGCATATTTGAACAAACTTCATCCCTCTATACCCATTAGAACATTGAATGATTTAATTCAATTTAATAAGGAAAATGAAGCAACAATGCTTAAGTATGGACAGGAAGTCTTGATTCAATCCGCTGCAACTAGTGGTTCTTTAACGGAAGCGGATTATGTAAATTCGTTGGAATTTGATCTTTATCATTCCACCGAACAAGGAATTGATTATGCGCTTGAGAAGTATAAATTAGATGTGATTCTGTTTCCTAGTGAAGAGGCCTCACATATTAGTGCGAAAGCTGGCTATCCGACCATTGCAGTACCTGCTGGTTATACAACTATAGGAGAACCTGTTGGAATTACTTTTGCCGGAAACGCCTATAGTGAACCAACCCTGATTGAAGCGGCTTTTGCGTTCGAACAATTAACAAAGTTCCGTAAAGCACCAGTACTAAGGGGAGAATAACTTCAATTATTTTCACTCATACTATATGTATTCTCTAAAAAGGAGATGATAGTATGGGTAGACAAAAACTCGGTAACGCCAATGCCCAGCGAAATAACAATCGTAAAAAGGCAATGAGAACGCCTGAAGAACTGGTTGAATTTGAAACTGGAGAAAAATTAAAACGTAACCGTCCACATGGTAAATAAAGAAAGCGCCTCCTGACAAGGGAGGCGTTTCATTTTTTGTGAATTTGTAGATATATTCCTAAAATGTGTAGATAAACTTTATAATTTGTAGATATATCTAGGTGTGTAGATAAAACGAGTATTGTGTAGATATTTCACAATATTGTGTAGATATCGTGAATCTTATTGTACATCAGCTACATTCTTTAGTGCCTTTTTTGCTGGTCCTTCGATTACTGCTCCATCATAAGCAAACCGCGAACCATGACACGGGCAATCCCATGATTTTTCTGCATGATTCCATTCACATTCACAGCCTAAATGCGTACAAGTGGTATCCACAATGTACAGCTTACCGTTTTCATCCTTGTAGGCGCCTGCACGCTGCCCTTTATGCATGACAACAGAACCTTCTCCATTCACTAAATCCCCAGGATCCTTTGGTACAAACTCAAGTTTTCCTTTAATTAAATGCTTCGCTACGTCCACATTCGTTGAAATAATTGATTTAATATCTGGGTCCGCATCAAAACGTGATGGAGTATACAATTCCTTATAGGGATTATCACGATTTAGTACATAATCAGTCAGTAGATGAGCTGCAAGGATTCCCGAAGTCATTCCCCATTTTTTATAGCCAGTTGCCACTAAAATATGCTCTTTATCTCTTGTGAGTGGACCAATGTAAGGCACCTTGTCCAATGTCACTAAATCCTGTGCAGACCACCGGTAGTGATATTCAGAAAGGTCAAACACATCTTTTGCAAAGTTCTCAAGTGCAACATAGTGACTGAGCGTATCAACGCCCTGACCTGTCTTATGATTTTCGCCGCCAAGTATAAGGAGATTTCCCCCATCAATTGGTGTATAGCGAATGGAGCGTGACGGACTGTCAGCACTGATATACATTCCGCCAGGATATTCCTTATTGGTTTTAATCCCGATGGCGTAAGATCTTTCCGCGTACATTCTAGCAAAATAGAGACCTGGTTTATCATAAAATGGGAAATGGGAGGCAATAATTACCTGATTACATGCAACTTTATGTCCACCCTTTATCTTAACTTTTGGCTGGGCAGATTCGACATCCTCGATTCCTGCTGCAACCGAATTTTCATAAACCTTACACCCCGCCTTGATTGCCTCTTCTAAAAGCCCTTTTAAAAATTTCAGTGGATGGTATTGTGCCTGATTACGCATTAATAGCGCAGACTTTATTTGTATATCAAATGGAATGTTTCCTACTAAGTCACCATCGATCCCGAGCCTTTGATAAGCTGACATTTCCGTTTCAAGTTTCTTATCATACTGATCAGATGTTGCATATACAAACGCATCTTGTTTGCTAAAATCACAATCTATTCCTTTTTCATTTGATGTTTTCTCAACGAATTTAATCGCATTTGAAGCGGACTCGAAATATAACTTAGCCTTATCCTCGCCAAAATGACTAATTAATTCATCGTAAATTAATCCATGCTGAGCAGTCAGTTTCGCGGTTGTATGTCCTGTTGTCCCGTTTAACACACTGCCTGCTTCTATAATTGCGACCTTTACACCTTCTTTTGCCAACAAATATGCAGCAGTAATACCTGTTATCCCAGCACCAACAATTGCCACGTCAACTGTAGTATCCTCATTTAATTTCTCAAACGTCGGTAATTCTATTTCTCGCCAATAAGTTCTGGGAAAATGGTGGGTGCTTTCCGATGAGCTCATATGTTTTCCTCCAGTACTATAATCATATGATTAATTTTTCCAATTTTAATGAAATCATGTAAAGGTTCTTTTTGAAAATTATTTGAAATGAAAAAGAACCCCGGAAGCCAGGGTTCTTCGCATTATTGTTATCGATTAGTCCGTTTCTTTTTTAACAGGGTCAATACGGGTGGAGTCTTCAGAGTTAAGCGTCCCTCTTAAAAAATAAACCAATGTACCCCCAACAATTCCAAGACAAATGATAAACCCAATGGCAGTAACCCACCATCCAGCCATTCAAATCCCCCCTTTTCTAATGTTTATGCAAAAGGGGGAGCGTTCTATTATATTTATTTTTTCTTTTCTAAGTCTGCGTAATAATCTACCTTCTTAATGTTTACTCCAACAAAGGTTTCAATGATGGATTGACCGCCTGCGATGGAAAATATCAAAATGATTACAAACGTTACCCTGGGAAAAAGTAAATATCCGCCTCCAAGTAATATGGCGCTCCAAACTCCGGCACACCAATAACATTTCAACAAATACCCAAACATGCCTTTAGGTACTTCCTTTGTCTCGATTCCATGATTGGTTTCTACTTTCACTTTCTTCATAAATGGCTTCCGTATAAACTCAGTAATTTTATCAAAAACAATTAAGTGGGTTAACCGGTAGCTTGCCAAAATTAACATGACATAGGTAATCCATGAAATGTCTCTCACACTTTTTCCTCCGAACTTTATCTGAAAAATTTTATTTTATCGCTCTGTATATTTTGAACCTGAAATCAAAAATATATATCGGAGGAGGCGTAAAAATGAAAAAATCATTTTGGATAAGTTTACTGTTTTTACTATCACTTTTTTTTATTCCAAATGTGTCGTTTGCCCAGCAAGTGTACACCGTTCAACCAGGGGACACACTTTGGAAAATTGCAGTTCGATACCAAGTTGGCATCTCTGAAATCATCTCAGCGAATCCCCAATTTAAGAACCCTAACCTGATTTACCCAGGGAATAAGGTTACAATTCCTAGTTATGATGCCACCAAAAATATTGAAAGCCAGGTCGTTCAATTAACGAATCAAGAACGAGCCAAAAACGGTTTAAAAGCATTAACTCCAGACTGGGAGCTTTCCAGAGTAGCGCGTTATAAATCCGTGGACATGAGGGATAAAAACTATTTCAGTCACACTAGTCCGACATACGGCAGTCCATTTACCATGATGAAGAACTTTGGAATTTCTTATCGCGCTGCAGGTGAAAATATAGCAGCAGGGCAAACAACTGCACAGGAAGTTGTCCGAGCATGGATGAATAGCCCAGGTCACCGTGCCAATATATTGAGCGGTAATTATACTCATATTGGTGTTGGATACGCACAAGGCGGATCGCAAAGACATTATTGGACACAAATGTTTATATCTAAATAACCACTAGATGGGTCAGTTCCTGCACAAGGGACTGACTCTTTCTACGTCTTGAGACTGATATGAAAATAAAGCGCTGGTTCGTTATGAGAAATTTGGAATAGAGGTAAGATGAAATCAAGATAAAGAAAGGAGGAAAACAAAATGAAAAAGTTTGGGTTACTTATAGCTGGCGGAATAGCAGCAATGATTTTACTTTCATCAATAGGTCCGATGGTAGGATTACTGGTTGGTCTTGCTGCGCTGTACTTCATTTTCAAACAGTTCTTAAAGGCTGAATCGACCGGAGGTAAAATTGTTCTCGGGATAATCGGTTTTTTTGTCCTAATGGCTTCTATTCATAACGCTCCTGCTATTATTGGTGTTGTTGCTGCCTATGTACTTTATCTGGTTTATAAAAACTGGAATAGCACTAAAAAGACTGTTGTAAAAGAGGAGTCTGACCCTTTTGTAAATTTCGAAAAACAATGGAATGAATTAAATAAAAACTAATCGAAGGAGAGATATAAAAATGACAAACCTATTAACAAGAATTAAAGATACGATTATGGCGGATTTACATGCTGCGGTTGATCAAAAAGAAAAGCAAAATCCAATTTCCCTGCTTAATCAATATCTTCGTCAATGTGAACAAGAGACTGAGAAGGTTAGAAAGCTTGTGGAACGTCAATACGCACTAAAAGATGAATTCACTAGAGAATATTCTCAAGCAGTTGAATTCGCAGAAAAGAGGAAATATCAGGCGGAAATTGCTTCTAAAGCGGGTGAAACTGAGCTGTATGAATTTGCTGCGGCAGAACATCAGCAATACTCAAGCCGTGTTGATCGTCTTGGGGCTGCACTAGAGCAGGTGAAAGGTCAGCTTGGTGAATTAGAAAGAAAATATGAGGAAATGAAACATAAGTTAAAAGATATGCAAATCCGTCGATTGGAATTAATGGGCCGTGAGAATGTTACCCGTGCCAATCATCGAATGAATCAAGTATTGGACTCAAACAATACCTCTAACAATGCAAACGCACGTTTTCAAGAAAATCGATTCTTACTTGGATCGTTTAGATCATCAAGTAAAAAGCTCTTATTACCGGGATACGATTGATGCCAAAATTGCACAATTAGAAAAAGAACTGAAATTAGAAGAAAGCAAGTCCATTTAATAACCAAAACATGGTATTCTATAAAGGTGCAGCCTTATGCACCTTTTTGGCCTAACTATCAAACATGATTAAAGTGAAGGGGAGGGTGGCCAGATGTTTAAAAATACAAAGAATAATTATACAGAATGGCTTGTTATCATTGGGGTTGTCGTTCTTTTGCTAGAGGTTTTATTTTTTAACAGTGGTCTTGTTTTCTCCCTTTTATTTTCTTGTGGGATGATCTATTTAGGTCGAAAAAGAACTGGAAAAAAATTTGGTAAGTTTCTTTTCTTCGCGGGTATAATTTCATTCATCATCCATGTGTTTAGCATGATGACCTTTAGATTTTTACTGCTTGCTATACTTATACATTTTATAATTCAATATACTAACTCCAAAAAGAATCCAAATAAGATTGCACTAGATATCAAAGAATCAGAGCAGGCTCTGCAAGAAGAGACACTGATTAAGACCAAGCCGCTCTTTGAGAATATATTTTTCGGGCAGCAAAAAACCCCAAGCAGTGTTTATGAATGGAATGACATTAACATCCAATCTGGTATTGGAGATACAATAATCGATTTAAGTTATACAGTTTTACCGAAGGGTGAAACGATTATCTTTATCCGAAATGTTATTGGCAATATCCAAATCCAAATACCTTATGAAATAGAAGTAAGCGTTCATCACTCGTCTGTTATTGGTGCCACAACGGTTCTAGAAAATCACCAGGCTCAGGTTTTTAACCAAGCTTTCCACCTTAAGACAGCAGGCTATGACCAAGCTGAGCAAAAGGTTAAAATCTTTACCTCCTTGTTGGTGGGCAATTTAGAGGTGAGCAGGATATGAGCACAATCCAAAGGCAGGTTGTATGGAATATCGCTTCTTCAATCATGATTGCTATCGTTGTTGCCGCTGCCTTTATCATTGTTTTTCCGATTTCAGACTGGTCTGAACTTTGGAACCGGCAATTTATGGATATCCCATTTATCATATTTATTCCGGCATTCAGCATTGCTACTGGTATACTATTGGGCGTTTTTTCAGGTATATACTGGAGAAGACAGTTTCAGGGTGTCGAGCATTCATTGCACCAGTTAGAGCAAGGGAAGCAAATTAGTCCTGACGAAAAGCAAACCATATCGGAAATGCAGAGTATAGCGGAACAAATTGATAGAATCGGCAGGCAAATGTCGGAACAAGCCAAGCTATCACAACGATTGGCTACAGAAAAAGTAGAAGACCAGGAAGCGAGGATTCAAGAAATAATTGAACAGGAACGAAACCGCCTCGCCCGTGAATTACATGATTCCGTAAGTCAGCAATTATTTGCAGCTTCGATGATGATGTCCGCCATCAATACAACTCGGCAGAGTGCAAATGAAGAGGATAGGGAAGCTAAACAGTTGAAAATGGTGGAGGGAATGATTCACCAATCACAACTTGAAATGCGTGCCCTGCTTCTTCATTTGCGTCCAGTTGCGTTAAAAAATAAAACGCTTGAAGAAGGAATTGAAGAGTTATTAATCGAATTATCACAGAAAGTAACAATGGAAATTAAGTGGAAAGTAGAAGCATTTCCACTTGATAAAGGTATTGAGGATCATCTTTTCCGTATCCTCCAGGAGTCTGTATCCAATACACTTCGGCATTCTAAAGCGAACAAACTTGAGGTTTTATTGATAAAGCGGGATGACCTTGTCATTTTAAGAATTGTCGATGACGGGGTAGGTTTTGAAGTTGATAACATGAAGGCTGGATCATATGGAATGCAGAATATGCATGAGAGGGCACTAGAAGTTGGCGGCACTTTAAAGGTAATTAGTGTAAAGAGCAAAGGTACAAGGCTTGAAGTGAAGGTACCTGTTATGAAAAATGGAGATGGTGTAAATGATTAGAGTAGTGTTTGTTGATGATCATGAGATGGTGAGAATTGGAGTCTCCGCATTTTTATCCGCACAGCCAGACATTGAAGTAGTGGGTGAGGCTGCTGATGGAAAAAAGGGCGTGGAATTGGCACTTGAGCTCAGACCTGATATTATTTTAATGGATTTAGTCATGAAGGAAATGGACGGGATCGAGGCAACAAAGCAAATCATCGAAAAATGGCCAGAGGCAAAAGTGATCATCGTCACCAGCTTTTTGGATGATGAAAAGGTTTACCCTGCATTAGAAGCCGGTGCTACCAGTTATATGCTAAAAACGTCAAAAGCAGATGAAATTGCCAATGCAGTTCGCGCTACATATCATGGACAGTCCGTTCTTGAGCCTGAAGTAACAGGAAAAATGATGGTTAAAATGCGCCAGAAACAAAAGCATCAGCCACATGAAGAACTAACCAGCCGCGAAATGGAAATATTAATGTTAATGGCAGAGGGTAAAACGAACCAGGACATTGCTGATGAACTATATATTGCATTGAAAACGGTAAAAACCCATGTCAGTAATATACTCAGTAAACTTAACGTCCAAGACCGAACACAGGCAGTCATATATGCTTTTAAACACTCATTAATAAAATAACTTTAAAAACTTTCCAATCTGAATAGTTGGAAAGTTTTTTTAATTAGCTATTGAAAACCATTATCATTTGCTGATATGATACTAGTGAGAATGATTATCATTATTAGTGTTAATGGGGGATATGTAGATATGAAATTATTAAAAGTTTCAGGAAGTTTGTTATTGTCTAGCAGTCTATTATTTGGTTGTACTAATTCAGATGAAAACTCAGCTAAAGAGACGGTAAAAGACACAAAGAATATTACATCTGATTCGCTCTCTGGAGTAACGGATGAATACCGAAAGTATGCTATAGGAGAAATTGAAGAATTTGTAAAGGCAACGGAGGCATTTACAACAGCAGTTAAAAATGGGGATGTTGATAATGCTAAAGCACTATATGCCACCTCTAGAGTGCACTATGAGCGTGCAGAACCGATAGCCGAAGTATTTGGAGATCTTGATCCGAAAATCGATGCGCGCGAAGGAGATGTCCTAGAGGCTGAGTGGGGAGGCTACCACCGTATTGAAAAAGGGTTATGGGTCGAAAACACAACTACTGGTTATGAACAATATGCCGAGCAGTTGATGAAGGATGTAAATCTTTTACGAGCAAAGGTAGATACAGTCGAAGTCACGCCTGACCTATTAATTACAGGTGCGGTAGACCTCTTAAATGAGGTATCCACTTCAAAAGTAACGGGGGAAGAGGATCGCTATTCTCATACTGATTTATTTGATTTTGCTGCAAATGTAGAAGGTGCAGATAAGATTTTTCAGCTTTTAAATCCTGCTTTAAAGGAAAAGAATGAGGACCTTTCTACGGAAATTCAAACCCGCTTTGATACGGTTTTTAGCTTATTAAATAAACATAAAATCGATGGAGGATACAAGATTTATACGGATTTGTCAGAAGCTGAGGTAAAGGAACTTAGTCAGGCCATTGATGCGCTTGCAGAACCACTCTCTCAAATCGGAATTGTAACGGAGGCATTATAGATGTCTAAGAAGGAGTACTTCATTGAAGAGGAATCTCTTGGCGTAAAGAAAGTTTCACGTAGGGATATTTTGAAAACTGCTGGAGTTGGCGGTGTTGGGATTTTAATTGGTGCATCCGGAATAGGAAGCATGTTGTCTATTAAAGAAGGAAAGGCCTCAAGCGCAAAGGATGTTGTTTCATTTTATGGTAAGCATCAAAGTGGAATTACGACAAAACCACAAAACCATGTTTATTTTGCTACCTTAGATGTGACAACTTCTAGTAAAGAAGATTTAATAACGCTTTTCAAAGAATGGACGCATGCCGCAGCATCAATGTCTGAGGGCAAACCAATCGGAGAATTAACTAGTAACGAATTTCTTCCGCCAAAAGATACGGGAGAGGCGGAAGGATTATCTGCCTCTAATTTAACGATTACTTTCGGAGTCGGCCCAAGTCTTTTTGTAAAGGACAACCAAGACCGCTTTGGCTTAAAACTTAAGCAGCCTATGGAATTAGTAGACCTTCCCGCATTTTCATTAGATGCATTAGAAGAGGAATGGACTGGTGGAGATTTATGTATTCAAGCTTGTGCGGACGATATGCAAGTGGCATTTCATGCCGTAAGAAACCTAATTCGAATTGCTAGGGGAAAGGCTGTTTTAAGATGGGCACAGCCAGGATTTCAGCGAACGAAGCAGGCAGATGCAAAAGAAGGAACACCTAGGAACCTGTTTGGTTTCAAGGATGGAACGGTCAACCCTGATGTAAAAAGTGAAAAACAGATGAATGAACATGTTTGGGTTCAGCCAGGTGATGGACCGAATTGGCTTCAGAACGGCAGTTATCTTGTTGTACGAAGAATCCAAATGTTTATTGAAGTCTGGGATCGTACCAATCTAAAAGAACAAGAAAATACTTTTGGAAGATATCGTGACACTGGTGCACCTTTTGGACAAAAAAATGAATTTGATAAACTTGATATTCATCACAAACAACCAAACGGAGAAGATACGATCCCTGTGGATTCGCATGTTCGGCTGTCACATGGAGATGGATCGCAGCAAATTCTCCGCAGGGGGTATTCTTACTCAAATGGTATGGATTTGAAGACCGGGAGCTTTGATGCAGGTCTGCTTTTCTTAAGTTTCCAACGTTCACCAAGTAAACAATTCATTCCAATCCAAAAGAGACTTTCAAGTATGGATAAGTTGAATGAATATATTTCACATCGAGGCAGCGCCCTTTTCGCCTGTTTACCAGGAACGAAAAATGGAGGTTTTATAGGAGAGACACTATTTACGTAATGTTTTTCCTTTTATAGAGGAGAGAGAGATAAATGCAAATGTCATGGAAGCCCTTCATATTATTTTTATCTTTATTCATTTTTTTTCAAACTGCACACCATGTTGCGGCAGCAGAAAATCATGACGAGCTGTTTGTCTTACTTGGCGATAGTTTAATGAAAGTAAAATCAGGCGATCAGGAAACGGTTTCGACTAACATTGAACAGTTTTCTAAAGAATGGATAAAAATTAAGAATGCTACTAGTGAACAGGCAAAATCGGTTGATCAAGATTTGGAAAAGGTACAAAGTTTACTAGCAAAAAGGAAAGTAGAAAAGGAGATTCTTTCTAGTAGTCTCTCAGCCTTATCAAGTTCTCTGGTGAAGTATGATACAGAACAAAACCCTGTAGACCGAACAAAACAAACAGTACAGGTAGAAAAATTGCTGCCGCTTCTAGAGAAGCTGAAGGAATCTATTTTGGATGGGGATGCAGCTAATATAAAGATTCAGTATCAAACACTAATGGATCAATGGAATGCATCGGAAAAAATTGTTCATGATGCTAGTATTGCTTCTTATGGGAATATTGAAAGATACACGGCATTAATCCGAATTTCAATTACCCAAAACCCTGTGGATCTTAAGAAGGCTGAAACGAACGTAGATAAACTAACACAAGAAGTGGAGAACTTTCTAGACGGTAAATTTTCGAAGCAGGTTAAAGGTGATTTTTCTTTAACAGATGTTTCCACACTATTAAAGAAGGCAGAAGAAGAGATCGCCAATAAGGATTATAAGGGTTCTACTCAGGATTTAGATGAAATCCTTAACATATGGCCAATGGTTGAAGGGGAAGTACAAACAAGAGACAGTAAGCTATATAGTGAGATTGAAACAAAAATTCCAACAGCTATCAGTATTCTAAGCTCTGATCGAGTAAATGGTCCAAAGGCATTGGCTATAGTAAAGGATTTAAATACGAAATTAGAGCCATTGATTACTAAAACCAATTATTCATTTTGGGATTCTGCACTTATTTTATTAAGGGAAGGGTTAGAAGGATTATTAATCATTGCAACCTTACTGGCATTTCTAAAGAAAATGGGGCAGTCATCTCAACAAAAATGGATTTGGATAGGAGTGGCTGGTGGAATCTTAGCAAGTGCCTTACTTGCAGTTCTTATCAATATTATTTTTTCCAAGATTACTGCAGCTTCCAGTCGAGAATATATTGAGGGAATAATCGGTATATTGGCTGTGGTTATGATGATATCGGTTGGAGCGTGGCTTCATAAGAAATCAAGTATTGAAAATTGGAATAAGTATGTAAAGCAGCAGATGCAGCAAGCAATTGCAAAAGGAAGCATCTTTTCATTTGCCGTTATCAGTTTTCTTTCGGTATTCCGTGAAGGGGCCGAGACGATTATTTTTTACACTGGAATAACACCGTATATAAGCGTGCAGCAACTTGTTATCGGGATTGTTCTAGCCGTAATCATTTTAGCTATCTTAGGATTTGGGATTATTTATTACAGTGTAAAAATTCCTACTCATGTATTTTTTAAAGTCGCAACCTTTGTAATTTATTTCTTAGCCTTTAAAATGCTCGGAATAAGTATCCACGCTTTACAGGTTTCTAAGGTTTTTTCGACAAGTACAGTTATTAACTTCCCGTTTGTGGATTGGATGGGATTGTACCCAACATGGGAAACTACATTACCACAACTATTATTAGTTGTTGTTATTTTCATTATGACTTGGGTAGTTAGAAAACAGACGATAACAAGCCATGTTTAGAAAGGGCCAAGTGCCCTTTTTTTTTTTTTTTGCTTTTTTCATTTCTTCCTACTATTCAAAGAACTTGTCTCATAGGTTTATAAAAGTGAGATTGTTTTAAAGGGGAGTTTCGTTATGGCCATCTTTTACAAAGGAATATTATTTTTAGCCCTATCCGCTTTTTTAGGGGAAGGTGTAGAGTTCTTAGTTAATTTAATTCTAGCAAAAGAATTGGGCAAGCATGGATTAGGTTTATATATGTCGATCCTTCCATCTATTTATTTACTCGTCCTCTTATCAAGCTTTGAACTGCCGGTTTCCATATCAAAGTTCGTTGCTGAAAAAGAAGATAGGTTTCATCGAAATATCCTTTATCATGCCATTACGATTACCATTATATTTACGAGTATCCTCTTGGTGGTCGCTATGGTACTTATTCCATTTATTTCAGTTTTTGATGGATACCATCCTTATACTCGATGGCTCATTATTCTGCTAGTACCTGTCATTTCTTTTACCTCAGTAGCACGGGGGTATTTTATGGGCAGGCACCAGATGGGAAAAATTGCTATTGCTAATTTCATAAGAAAATCAATACAGCTAGTGTTATTATTTCTGTTATTTCGTTTCTTCCAATTTGACTCAGAAGCCTCGGTACTCATTGCAATTGCTTCATTTATTGGCAGTGAAATTGCTGTGTTTCTTTATTTATGCTATACATTAATCATTCAATTTCAGCAGCTTAAACGAATGCCCTTTTCCAATTTAAA
Organism: Neobacillus niacini; assembly: GCF_030817595.1. Lineage (GTDB taxonomy): Bacteria > Bacillota > Bacilli > Bacillales > Cytobacillaceae > Neobacillus > Neobacillus niacini_G. The sequence continues at coordinate 3,419,576 of NZ_JAUSZN010000001.1, read as the reverse complement.
TCGTAAAGCTGTTCGGAAAAATTTAATGGCTGTCTCAGTACCAACGACAGGGTTACGATTATTCTCCGCTTTGACAGGTGCGATACAACCCTTCTTAATAAAGGCGGCATTGGTTCGGTCTGGACTGTCGGAAACCATTGCGACTGAGCACTTTGGCATGCTAATGGGAGTTGCCGCGTCAATTGGGTTTTTTCCGGCGTTCATTGCTCATTCTTTAATGACTGTTTTAATACCGGCTGTCTCGAAAACGTATTCGAATAGAGATTACTCAACATTGCAAAAAATGCTTTCACAAGTAATGATGCTTACATTTCTTTATGGGGTGCCAGCCGTGGTTGTTTTCTATGTTTTTGCCCCGCAGCTTACTTCGATATTCTTTGAATCTTCAACTGCCGCTAGTTATTTACAAATGCTCTGGCCGTTTTTTCTATTCCATTTTTTTGTGATGCCAATGCAAGCATTTTTAATTGGCTTAGGACTTATAAAGGAAACATTTATTCATGGTATTTGGTCAACAATTGTCTCTTTTGCCATCATCATTGTCCTATCATCACGCCCTGAATGGAGGATGGACGGTGTAATTATCGCTATGAATACGAGTTCAGTTTTATTGGCATTGATGCATTATTTGAGCATTTGTAAAAGTATTGGTGTTTCGATTTTTATGAAAGGTATTATACAGAAAAATAATTAAGAAAAAGATGCTGGTTCGTGTAGGGGCTGGACATGTTTATTCCGTCTATTAGTTTAAGAGGTTTTAAAAGGAAAGAAGGTTTGCAAAAATGCGGAATAATATGACTGATTCGTTTGAAGTTATGGTCAAAGAACATGGGAAAGCCATTTTTAACTATATATTTTCCTTAGTTAGACAGAAAGAACTTTCAGAGGACTTGTATCAAGAGGTCTTGGTTTCGGCATATTTGGCCTTTCCTACGATTAAGGAACCTGCACGGTTGAGAAGTTGGTTATTTACAATAGCTAAAAATAAATGCAAGGATTATTGGCGAAAAGAAAATAAAACAAAACAGTTTTGGAAGGAAGAGGTGTATTCTTATTCTGCGACAGTAGAAGCTCCTCCTCTTCCAGAAGAAGAGTTCTTACATAAAGATTCAGTTAGAAAAATGGCTGAAAGTATCAAGACGCTACCAGAGATATATCAGTCTGCTATTTTTCTATATTATTTTAAAGACCTTACTTTACTGGAGATATCAACAAGAAGTAATATCCCAATATCTACAGTAAAAACTAGAATGAAAAGGGGAAAAGAGCACCTTAGACCGAAGCTCCAAGCATTTGCACAATAAAAAGCCGGGAGAGAAATCCCGGCTTCTATTATGTTAATCCCTAGATGAAAGAATTCCGAAGATGCGCAAAATACTTACGAATAGATTAATAAAGTCTAAGTAAAGATTTAATGCCATTAAAGGGACTTCTTCAGCGCTTACTCCATAATGCTTCATACGGTTGAAATCAAATAATACATATCCGCTAAAAACCAATACGCCAATGAAAGAAAATGCCAGCATACCGGTTGAGCTAAGCGGCATGAAAATATTAAAAATAGAAATGGCCACTAACGCAAGTAAGGCTGCTAACAGGAATCCGCCTAAAAAGGAGAAATTTCGTTTGGATACTGTTGCATAGATGGCTACTCCCGTAAACACGACTGTAGTAGTCCCAAAAGCCATTAAGACCACATTTGCTCCGGCTGTCATTGCATAATAAGAAACGATTGGATACAACGTAATTCCTGAAATGAAAGTGAAGACGTACAGGAAAGTATAAGAAATTGCTTTTTTGCGTCTAAAGAAAAAGGCAATCATCAACAAAACGAATTCAAGGATCGCTAATGGTAAAAATAATGCCGGCGGTACAAAGGTTCCTGCCATGGTTCCAACGAAGGCGATGGCTAAAGAAAGAGCGAATGTCCTAATTACAGATGGCAAAAATTCAGTAGATGTTTGTGTATACAATTTTTCTTCACCTCGAAAATAGTTTATATCTAGAATATACGAAGAAAAGGTCAAGATGTTTCATTTATCGAGAAAAATCTTTTTCTGCTTTTAATAAATCACGTATTTCAGCAAGTAGTTCTTCTTTCTTATCAATTTGAACCACCACTTTAACTTCTTCCTCTTTCTTCTTAAAACGAGAAAGGAATTTAATAAACATAAATATAGAAAAAGCAATGATCAAGAAATCGATAATCGATTGTAGAAATACCCCATATCTTACTTCCCCAAACGCTAGGTCCGCGACACTAACCCTTCCCACGAGCATGGCAACGATTGGCATAATAATATCTGCAACCAGTGAGGAAACGATCTTCCCGAATGCTCCGCCAATCACTACCCCAACAGCGAGATCAATCACATTCCCTCTCATGGCAAACTTCTTAAACTCATTTAACATAATAAAACCTCCATATTTGATCTTCATAATCAGCAAAGAGCAGCTTCCCGTCAGAAGCTGCTCTATTTATTATATCATTAAAAAGCCCAATTGCCTTTTCTAAATACCGGTTCGCTGGTTCCATCTGCTTTAATGCCATTGATGTCCATATCCTCTGAGCCAATCATGAAATCGACATGTGTAATACTGTCATTGAGACCATTTTCTTTTAGTTCTTCAGCAGACATTTTCTTACCGCCTTCAATACAGAACGCATAAGCGCTTCCGATTGCTAAGTGGTTTGAGGCATTTTCATCAAACAAAGTATTATAGAATAGTACATTAGATTGTGAAATTGGTGAGTTGAAAGGAACGAGTGCGACTTCACCAAGATAATGTGAGCCTTCATCCGTTTCAACTAAACGCTTTAGGAACTCCTCACCTTCTTCAGCCTTATAATCAACAATTCTTCCGTTTTCAAAGGTTACAGAGAAGCGGTCAATGATATTTCCACCGTAGCTTAATGGCTTTGTGCTTGCAACGGTGCCATTTACACCTTCACGATGAGGAACAGTAAAGACTTCTTCCGTTGGCATATTCGCCATAAATTCAAATCCTTTTTCATTTACACTGCCAGCCCCAACCCAAAGATGGTTATGCGGGAGTTCGATTGTTAAGTCTGTTCCTGGTGCAGTATAGTGAAGCTTTTGATAGCGTTTTTCATTTAGATAATTAACCTTTTCATGTAAGGTTTCATCGTGCTTCTTCCAAGCTTCCACAGGATTTTCTTTATCGACACGAACAGCTTTGAAGATGGCGTCCCAAAGTAATGAAACTTGTTGATCACTTGGTGCGTCAGGGAATACCTTTCTTGCCCAATCAGGAGATGGAGCTGCAATCACTGTCCAGCTGACTTTATCAGATTGTGCTGCTTGACGGTATTTAGCCAGCGCCGTTCCTGCAGCCTTTTGGAAGTTAGAAATACGTTCTGGATTAACTCCTTTTAATAAGTCAGGGCTTGAAGAAACAATGGCCATAAAAGCGGCCCCTTGGTCAACAAAGTCTTCCATTTCCTTTGCACGCCAAACAGGATATGTAGTAAAAGCTTCATCTGGTGCTAATTCATATTTGGTTCTGGATACCACATCGTCGGTCCAGTTTACTACTACGTTATCTGCACCTGCTGTATAGGCACTCTTGACAACAAGACGGACAAATTCTGCTGCATCTATGGCCGTATTTATAACCAAAGTCTGTTCCTTCTGTATATTTACACCAACCTTAACGGCAAGCTCTGCATATTTTTCAAGGTTTCTTTGAAATTCACTCATATTTTGATCTCCTTATTTCAGAATCTTCCTTTTTTAGTTTAGTCCTTTTAAGGTGAAAAAGAAACTGATAACAGTTTAATGTTGCTCACTTTAAAAGTAGGAAAAAAAATAAGTAGGGATGTGAATCTCTACTCTAATTTACTACCGTATACTTTTATATTAAAATAAACTCCCGCTGAAAATAATACTAAAAATGTTACAATACCGGACCATGAAGTGGGGGACATAAATTGAGATAATTCCATCAATACCACCATCCTTATATTAGAAAGCGATTACAAATTAATTATAATAGTAAACCAGTAAAATGTGAACATTTTAGTACAATTTATTGACAATTTTTCGAACAAAGACTGTGTTAAAAGGATACTATTGACCTTAGAACCTGTTGATTGAAGCGGAAGGCGCTCGACTCCTGCGGGATGAACGAGCTGAGTGAGACCTCGCAGGTCGGCACGACCGAGGAGGCTCACGGGCGAGCCCGCGGAAAGCGTAGCGCCTCGTGACAGGCAAAGACCGCCTGTCCCTGCGGTGATTATTCAAAGAAGCTTCCCTTAGTGGAGCGTAAATCAACAGCCTTATTTAACACAGTCTAAACAAAAAAAGGATCCTAATTAGGATCCAATGCAGTTTTCTTTTCAAAGGAATAAAACATTAGCCAATACAATCCTGCACTTGCAAGCGCCAGCAGGCATAGTACAAAAAATGTCCACTCATACCCGATTAAAACCGTTAATGGAATAGATAAGGGAGCAATGGTGCGGCTGATTGTAAAACGTAAGCTTGCGGCAGCAAAATATTGCCCCCGCATATGCTCAGGTGCTAGCTTCGACACAAAGCTTTGTTGAATTCCGGCTCCCATCAACTCAGCAAAGGTAAATACCGCCATCGCGATGATAAATCCCCAAATCCAATGAGTTTGACTAAAGAGTACAATCGAAATCGCATATATAACAGAAGACAAAACAAACACATTTCGTTCTTTATAGCTTCCCATCCATTTCGTAATGACTACCGTTAGCAATGCAACAAGGAAGCCATTCTCTGCAAGCACAATACCAAAAGCCTGCTCCCCCTTAACCGTGAATGACCAGTCACCTATTGAAAATAGAGTTTGAAGATCGATAACGTCTTTCATATAAACAGGAAATAATAGATCTAATTGCATAAAAGTTTGACCCGCCAAGACACCCGCAATGATAAAAAGAAGGAAGGTTTTATCTTTTATAATTAATGTGTAATCTTTTAACTGTTCTTGTAGGAAATAGTACCATTTACCTTCAGCTTCCAATGGATTGACTTTTTGTAACGGTGCGGTTTCCCTAGTCCATTTTGCTAAGATTAAGCCAAGTAACATACAAACAAAACCAGCAAAGAGTAACGTTTCAAAACGATAATTTACATAAAAAATTGCTCCTAAAATAGGACCAATTACCACTGCAATATTAATAGAAGTGTAGAAAATAGCAAATACATTGCTTCTATCTTTTTCATCAACGACATCTGCCACCATTGCTTGACTGGCAGGCCAATAAAACGAACCGAAAACACCAGCAATTGCGAATGCAATAAATCCCAACCAGGGTGACTGAAGCCAAGGAGAACTTGCAACAGCAAAGACTAGGAAAGAAAGCCCTTGTCCAATGGCTGAGAGAACCATCATCTTTTTACGCCCGAAACGGTCGGCACAGTATCCGCCCATTAAGTTTGCGATGACCGAAAAAATCTGTGAAAATACCAATAATAAACCAGCTTTACTTTTACCAAATTCGTCTGCGAAATAAATCGTCAGAAAAGGAAAGAACATCCAAAATGTAATGTTCATCATAGCTTCGCTAAATAAGCGAACCTTCAAATTTGGATCCCAATCTCTAATCCTCATGTGTACCTCCGAAGCCCAATATGTATGATAGCGCTTTTCCATCATACTATCACCAAAGAGATAAATACAAGAAAAAAAGATAGGTAAAAATGAATGTACCTATCCGGTATTTAGTCCTAATCTTTCAAAGCTTGATTTAAGTAATGCCATTCTGTAATTCAAGTCATAATATGCTATATTATTATTCAATGGTTCACTGAAAGGATGTTTAATAATGAAAAAAAGTGTAGTTATAGCCGAAAAACCTTCTGTTGCTCGTGATATAGCACGGGTATTGAATTGTCATAAAAAAGGAAACGGATTTTTAGAAGGAGATAAATACATTGTTACATGGGCACTAGGTCATTTAGTTACCCTTGCAGATCCGGAAGTGTATGACGAAAAATATAAATCATGGAAAATAGAAGATTTACCGATGCTTCCGAATGAGCTAAAGCTTGTTGTCATTAAGCAATCTAGTAAGCAGTTTCATGCTGTGAAAAGCCAACTGCAACGCTCTGATGTCGGGGAGATTGTTATTGCAACAGATAGCGGTCGTGAGGGCGAATTAGTTGCAAGATGGATACTTGTTAAGGCAAAGGTTAATAAACCTACAAAACGCCTATGGATATCTTCCGTTACGGATAAAGCAATTAAAGATGGCTTTGCCAACCTGAAGCCGGGCAAAGCATATGAAAATTTATATGAATCTGCTGTTGCGCGGTCAGAAGCGGATTGGTATATAGGGCTGAATGCAACCCGTGCATTAACAACCCGTTTTAATGCCCAGCTAAATTGTGGCCGGGTTCAAACTCCAACAGTAGCAATCATTGCAGCACGGGAGGATGAAATAAAAAACTTCAAATCTCAAACGTATTACGGAATCGAAGCGCAAACCTCAGACAATTTAAAATTGACTTGGCAGGATGCAAACGGAAATAGCCGAAGCTTTGATAAAGAGAAAATCGACGCGATTGTGAAAAAACTGGGCAAACAAAACGCCTTAATAAAAGACATTGAGAAAAAACAGAAAAAATCCTTTTCTCCTGGGCTTTATGATCTAACCGAACTACAGCGCGATGCGAATAAAATTTTTGGGTATTCTGCTAAGGAAACGTTAAATATCATGCAAAAACTATACGAGCAGCATAAAGTTTTAACCTATCCTCGTACAGACTCACGTTACCTTTCTTCAGATATTGTAGGAACGCTTCCAGAGCGCTTAAGAGCATGTGGAGTAGGAGAGTATCGTCCGTTAACCAATAAGATTTTAAGTAAGCCAATAAAAGTATCGAAATCCTTTGTAGATGACAGCAAAGTATCCGATCACCATGCGATTATTCCAACAGAAGGTTATGTCAACTTCTCAGCCTTCACAGATAAAGAGCGGAAAATATATGACTTAGTGGTAAAACGATTCTTAGCCGTGTTATTTCCAGCATTTGAGTATGAGCAGCTGACGCTTCGTGCAAAAATCGGCGAAGAAAACTTTGTTGCAAGGGGAAAAACGATTTTATCTTCTGGATGGAAAGAAGTATACCAGAATCGCTTTGAAGACGAAGATGGAGCAGACGATCTAAAGGAACAGATTTTGCCGCGTATCGAAAAAGGCGATATCCTTAACCTGAAATTAATCGCGCAAACATCTGGTCAAACGAGTCCTCCTGCCCGTTTTAATGAGGCAACATTACTAACGGCAATGGAAAATCCAACGAAATATATGGAAACCAATGATAAACAACTGGCGGAGACTTTAAAATCAACTGGCGGGTTAGGAACTGTGGCGACACGAGCCGATATTATTGAAAAGCTGTTCAATTCATTTTTACTCGAAAAGCGAGGCAAAGACATTTACCTAACTTCTAAAGGGCGCCAATTATTAGATTTGGTACCTGAAGAACTAAAATCTCCTGCATTGACTGCTGAATGGGAACAAAAGCTTGATCAAATTGCCAAGGGGAAGTTGAAAAAAGATGTTTTTATCAGTGAAATGAAAAAGTACACAAAAGAAATTGTCGCTGAAATTAAAGCGAGTAATAAAAAGTATAAGCACGACAATATCTCTACAAAAAGTTGTCCGGACTGCGGAAAACCAATGCTTGAAGTAAATGGGAAAAAAGGTAAAATGCTTGTCTGCCAAGACCGTGAATGTGGACATCGAAAAAATGTTTCACGAGTCACTAATGCGCGCTGCCCGCAATGCCATAAAAAACTGGAGCTGCGTGGTGAAGGTGAGGGCCAAGTCTTTGCATGTAAATGTGGACATCGTGAAAAATTATCCGTATTTGAAGCACGTCGCAAAAAAGAATCTGGCGGTAAAGTAGATAAACGAACGGTGCAAAAGTATCTGAAAAACCAAAACAAGGAAGAAGAGCCGATTAATACAGCTTTGGCAGATGCGTTGAAGAAGTTGAATTTGAAGTAAGGAGAAGGGGAATCAAACACCATATTTTTTAGAATTTGGGCTTTATATACTCGTTTGTATATAAAGCCTAATCTTGTTAACAGCATCCTTTCTTATATTATCTTGCTAAAGTGATATCGTGCTAAAATTCTGACAATTCTGTTGACAATTAAGCTTTTTATCACATACAATAGTTATTGAAGTAATAAAATTTTTGAATGGACTGATAACCTATGAGGCATCCAATAACAAAAGTAAATGATGTAATGTTTATAAAAGAGGCTGGACTCCAAATCTAATCTGATATGGAATCCAGCCTCTTTCTTTATTCTAATAAAGTGGTAGAGGGGCGAGACATATGATCATGCTAACAGGTCAAAGTTTAACGTTGGAGCAAATGAAAGAAGTTTTATATCGAAACGAAAAGGTTTTTCCTTCTGAGAAAAGTATGGATCTTGTAAAAAAAAGCCGCGAAGCAGTGGAGAAAATCGTTTCCAATCATAAAGTGGTATACGGTATAAATACTGGTTTTGGTAAGTTCAGTGATGTCATAATCGATAAAGAACACGTCAGGGATTTACAACTAAACTTAATTCGTTCCCATGCATGTGGAGTCGGGGACCCTTTTCCTGAGATCGTTTCAAAGGCGATGGTGCTTTTACGAGCCAATGCACTGTTAAAAGGATATTCAGGTGTTAGACCGATCGTGATTGAGAAACTATTGGAATTGGTCAATACTGAAATCATACCGGTAATTCCGGAGCAGGGATCACTGGGTGCGAGCGGTGATTTGGCGCCGCTCTCCCATTTAGCGTTAGTGCTTATTGGGGAAGGGGAAGTATTTTACAAAGGAAACCGCATGGAATCGATTCATGCACTTCAAATGGAAGGGATTCATCCGATAACTTTAGAGGCAAAAGAGGGTCTCGCATTAATTAATGGAACCCAGGCAATGACCGCCATGGGAATTATCGGTTATCTTGAAGCAGAACAGCTGGCGTTAGAAAGTGAACTTATCGCATCAATGACAATAGAAGGATTGATTGGAATCATGGATGCGTTTGATGAGGAAGTTCATATTGCAAGGGGCTACCAGCAGCAAATTGACACCGCAGCGAGAATCCGCCGTTACCTATGTGACAGTTTACTAACCAGTGTTCAAGGCGAATACAGGGTTCAAGATGCTTATTCGATAAGGTGTATTCCACAGGTTCATGGGGCTTCCTGGCAGGCATTGGATTATGTAAAAGAAAAATTAGAAATCGAAATGAATGCGGCAACAGACAATCCATTAATATTTGATGATGGAGAAAAGGTTATTTCTGGAGGGAATTTTCATGGTCAGCCGATTGCTTTCGCGATGGATTTTATGAAAATTGCAGTGGCAGAGCTGGCGAATATATCTGAAAGACGTATCGAAAGACTAGTAAATCCACAGTTGAACGATTTGCCGCCTTTCCTAAGCCCTGAGCCTGGTTTGCAGTCAGGTGCGATGATTATGCAATATGCGGCCGCGTCGTTAGTATCAGAAAATAAAACACTGGCACACCCAGCAAGTGTCGATTCCATTCCCTCTTCTGCCAATCAAGAAGACCATGTGAGCATGGGAACGATCGCCTCTAGACATGCGTATCAAATTATTCAGAATGCACGAAGAGTGCTGGCGATTGAACTAATTTGTGCCATGCAGGCGGTTGAAATCCGCGGGGTAGAAAAAATGGCCAGCCAGACCAAGCGGGTGTATGAGAAGGGGCGGGAGCTTGTTGCTTCCATAAAGAAGGATCGCATCTTTTCAAAAGATATTGAAAGGGCTGCAACAGGTCTAAAAGAATGGGACTTAAAGAAGCTTATCCAAAAATTTGATAATGTTAAGTAGGCAAAAAAGGCGTGAAAATCACGCCTTTTATTCTACGTCTTTTGTTTCTACCCTATTTTTAAATGCTTCTTGTACTACAATAAATTCCTCATCCCCGATGGCATCCTTTGAGTGTTTCTCAACTAAGTTATCTTTTGGTAAATCTCCAGGATGACCTTTTTTCTTATGGTTAAAATGTTCTCCACGTGCCAAATTAAACACTCCTTTCGTCTTCGAATGTATCATTCCCAAACGAAGGAAATTTATTAGTGACGAGGAGGAAAGACAGAGTATTAATCACCTTCTATTTTTTCATCAGACTTCGCAGGTTTACACATGCGATCAAGAAGGTAACCAAAAAATACAACAAAGGCAATCGGAATAGCGTAATTCAACACATGAATGGCTGTCATGGACTAGGATCACCACTATTATTTGAATATTTGTAATATTTAGTATATTGTAATGGTGTTTATGGTAGAAGTAAATTGTCACGAAATAGACAAAATTCACAGCTATTTCTCGTCTTTCAAATGAATATTAATTAGTAAGAAAGCTTAATTTCGACTTTAACCCTCTCTGTTTTCCAATAAACTTCCATCTAAAATGTAAATTTTAGACATTCTACAAAATACCTAAGAGTTTTTTGTAGAATATTGGAATAATTTGTGTGAAAAAAAGGTTCGAAAAAAAGAAATATTTTACAAATTATAACACGTTACTAAAAAAGTACTAGATATAATAAACATAGTAATTATGAACCAGAAAGACAAGTGCGCCAAATATACTGAATAGTCAAAGATTAATGAGTATTAAGAAACAGAAAAGGGCAAACCCATTGAAAATTGGGGACGCAAAGCCGAGGATCTAAGGTATTGATTTTGCTATGATGGCCGGGCTGCCTGGAATACGAATATGTATTTTAGGAGTGAATGAGAGTGGGAATAACTGGTAGTTTGAAGAATGGAATGGATGCAGAGTGGTTAGCTCTTATTTTAGAGGCTAAGGAGCTAGGAATTTCGAAGGAGGCAATCCTTAATTTTCTCCATCAAAACGAGGTAGGAGAGGTAGTACTAAAGAATCGCTAAGATACATAAAGGCAGTCTTTAAGAAGGCTATTTTTAACAAATCATAAAAGTTTAAGAAAAGAGCTTCAAAAGAACAAAGCATACTACAAAATGCTGGTAGTATGCTTTGTTCTTTTAGTTGTCCAGCTCCAGGCGCCATCGGCTCGCGGGTCTACAGCCAATCCGTCCAAAAGGTTAAAAACCAACCTTTCAGCCGGCTCGTCTTATGCTTGTCGCCGATAGGCGGGCGCCTTCCGCTTTTCTTTATTCATTATTATTTTGACCAATTCGCCACTTATTGAATTCAATAAAATCGCGAAATTGTTCTTTTGAAACACCCGAATCCATCGCCTCTTTAACAATACTCATCCAATCACTATCTAACTCTTCTTTATTAATGTGTTCATTTATTAAATGGTCAACAGGAACGTTTAATACAGAAGAAATCTTTTCTAGGAATTGAATAGATGGATTTCTTTGCAGGTTTCTCTCTAGAGAGCTTAAGTAAGATTTAGCAACTCCAGCTTGCTCAGCTAGTTCTGATAATGACATCCTTTTTTCTAAACGTAATTTTTTTACACGATCACCTATCATAAGCTCACACACCTAATTTGTATTATAGCTATAATAATTTTATCAGATAAGCAGAAAAAGTTCCATATTAAGAACAGTTAATTATGACAAAAATATTTTTCAAAGTCAAAATTTTTTTGAAAAAACGTTAGCATAGCGATAAGATTAAAGTGTGTTTCCAATTCTCTAAGAATACATAAAAATAATATAAAAAGGTGGGGAAGATCATGATTGTTCTTAAATCACAGCGGGAAATCGACGCGATGAAAAAAGCAGGAGAAATTCTTGCTTCATGTCATAAAGAAATTGCAAAAATGATTAAGCCAGGTATAACAACTTGGGAAATTGATGAGTTTGTGGATGATTTTCTTATAAAACACAATGCCACCCCACAGCAAAAGGGCTATAAAGGTTATAAATACGCCACCTGTGCCAGCATTAACGACGAAATATGTCATGGATTCCCTAGAAAAGAGCCGTTAAAGGATGGGGATATCGTAACCATAGATATGGTGGTCAATTATAATGGCGGATTAGCGGATTCTGCATGGTCTTATGCTGTTGGAAGTGTCTCTAAGGAAACAGAGCATTTATTAAAAGTTACAAAAGAGGCGCTTTATAAAGGAATTGAGCAGGCTGTCCCTGGAAATCGAATTGGAGATATCGGTTATGCTATTCAAACCTATGTCGAAGGGGAAGGGTTATCAGTAGTTCGTGATTTTATTGGTCATGGAATTGGTGCGGTTATACATGAAAAACCCGATGTACCACATTACGGACTGCCTGGAAAAGGTCCTAGAATAAAAGAAGGAATGGTATTTACGATTGAGCCAATGGTCAATATCGGCATGTACCAAACAAAAATGGATAGTAATGGCTGGACAGCTAGGACGATTGATGGGAAATATTCGGCACAGTATGAACACACCATTGCCATCACTAAGAATGGTCCAATTATTTTAACTGAACAGGATAAATAAAAAAACAGATCCCTTGAGATCTGTTTTATTTATTTTTTGCGAAGGTTTCCTAATTCCTCTACTAAAGCTTGCATTTCGTTCGGGCTAAATGAGGGTTTTTTCATAACCATCTCATAAATTTCTTTTAGTTCCTCGTACATGTCTTCATCAAAGTGTGAAGGCTTAATGGCTCCGAGATTTAATACCTTTAATTTTTCTTTTATTTGTTCAATCATATACTCCACATTTTCAACTGTTTTCTCTGATAAATTCATCCCGTCACCCTTTCAGTATTCGTAACCTTATCTTTCCATTTTCATTGGAAGATGTCAATCTAAACTTGTTTTAATGCTTCTAATGATGGGTAATAAAATAATAGGGTTAAAATATGACCGACGCTTGCATTTTGCCGCAAGCTTAAAGCAGAATATAAAGTGGAGTATATTGGTATTTTTTTATAGTGTCCGAAAAATATGATAAATACAAATCGAAAGGAGAGGTTAAAAAAATGGGTAAAAATTTATTTTTGAAAGGCATAATCTATGGTGCCTTAGCAGGTGGAGCACTTAGCTTATTAGATAAGAAAACACGACAGGATATGAAGGTAAATGTGAAAAAAGCGTATGAGCAGGTTTCTTATGTGGTTCGCCATCCTGGAGAAATCACGGAAAATGTTAAGGAGACCGCAAAAAAACTTAGGAATACGATTGAACAGGTTAGCGAGGACATTTCTTACATTACTGAAAAAGTGGACGAACTACGTGAGTTGACTCCTCAGGTAAAAGAAGTGATCAAGGAAACGAAAAGTACTTTCTCAAAACATGAAGATTCTGCAATCGTCGACGATTTATTAAAAGAGATTGTTGTGGAAGAAGAAACAGCAGAGAAATAAAAATACAACTGGAATACGAGGAGAGGTGAGAAAATGGAGAAGGCAGTGAATGTACGTAAATCCCTTTTACGATTGTTATGGCACCGGATAGAAGAAGATGATATACCAGGTTTATCCGCACAGCTCGCCTATTTTTTTCTTCTTTCACTGTTTCCACTTCTTATTTTTATTTTTACCTTACTGCCATATCTGCCCATACCATACCCCGATATTTTAGGGAGTATTAGAGAGTTTGCACCCCCGCAGACAATGGATTTAATTGAAAAAAATGTTAACCATGTGATGAATAATCGCAACGGAGGACTGCTTTCCTTTGGGGTTATTGGAACGATTTGGTCTGCATCTAATGGAATTCATGCACTAGTAAGAGCTTTTAACAAAGCATACAATGTGAACGAAAGTCGTTCATTTATTGTTTCTAGAGGTATGGCCATCGTGCTGACGATCGGAATGATTTTTGTTTTTATTGTAGCTGTATTACTTCCAATATTCGGAAGGGAAATTGGAATTTTTCTTTTCTCTTATTTAGGTTTTAAGCTGGAATTCCTCCGTATTTGGGAAATGTTAAGATTAGTCGTCAGCGCCCTGATATTATTTTTGATTTTCACGGGCTTGTATTGGATTGCGCCCAACGTTAAATTACGCTGTAGAAGTGCATTCCCAGGAGCTGGTTTTGCAACTGTGGGCTGGATCCTTTCCTCCTATGCGTTATCGCTCTATGTAAGTAAATTTAACAACTTTTCACTGACCTATGGAAGTATTGGAGCCATTATAGTCTTACTCATTTGGTTATATATATCTGGGTTTATTATCATTCTCGGCGGTGAGATCAATGCGTTCTATACCGAGAAGAATAAATCAAACTGTTAAAATTTTTCTTGATGAAAAATTCTTAACTGCAGACAATATAGGTGGGGAACAGATTTAAATGAGGGGGCTAAAATCATGACCAAACATACAAAAAAAGATGGCGGAACAAAACAAAAGGGTAAAGGCAGTAAAGGAAATAAAACTTCTGGATCTGCGAACGGCAGCAACGGATATCATTAAATAAAACCGGGCTAAAAAGCCCGGTCAGGCTGTCGAGAAAATCTCGACAGCTATTATTTTTTGTAATTACTTTAATGATTCACCGCGTTAATATGCTATAATATACATATAAATAACAGGACGGTGGATAGAATGTATAAGCCAAAAAGAGAAATACAAAACGAAGCTGAATTTGTTTTTATTGATGATTTAGTACCGCAAGATCACCTATTAAGGAAGGTGGACAAGTATATTGATTTTTCTTTTATTGGTGAGAAGGTCCGTCCTTTTTATTCAGAAAATAACGGGCGTCCTTCGGACCCTATACAGCTCTTTAAGATGATGTTTATCGGATATTTTTATGGCATTCGTTCTGAACGACAATTAGAGCGTGAAATTCAGACGAATGTGGCCTATCGATGGTTCTTAGGATTAAAGCTAAACGATACAGTTCCCCATCATTCCACCATTAGTTGGAATCGGCGAACCCGTTTTAAAGATACAAATATATTTCAGGAAATTTTTGATGAGATTGTCTTCAAAGCAATTAACCACAAGATGGTTGGAGGAAGGGTTTTATTTTCCGATTCCACACACCTTAAAGCGAATGCAAACAAACATAAATTCTCTAGAGTTGAAGTGGAAGTTGAAACACGTGAATATGTAGAAGATTTAAACAAAGCTATTGAGGAAGACAGGAGAGATCATGGAAAAAAGCCTTTAAAGGAAAAGGAGGAGGTGACCGAGAAAAAGGAAATACGACTGAGCACAACTGATCCTGAATGCGGGTTTATGTCACGAGAGAATAAACAGGAGATGTTCTGTTATCTTGATCATCGAACTACCGACATGAAGTTCAACATCATAACTGATGCGTATGTTACAGCAGGAAATGTTCACGATTCTGTCCCCTATCTTTCACGGTTAGACCGTCAGGTCGAACGTTTTGGATTTAAAGTAGAAGCTGTGGCACTTGATTC
This sequence comes from Neobacillus niacini, assembly GCF_030817595.1. GTDB lineage: Bacteria > Bacillota > Bacilli > Bacillales > Cytobacillaceae > Neobacillus > Neobacillus niacini_G. Next base: position 3,404,234 of record NZ_JAUSZN010000001.1, on the reverse strand, counting down.
GGGTTACCTGACAAATCCGATTTGTAAGGGACTTAATGAACGCAATATTTTTGGAGTTATCGCTCACAGAAGATATCAATCAACAAAAGGGTTATTTCCTAAATGGAAGTTTACATATGACAAAGATAGAGATTTGTATGTTTGTCCAAATGGTCAGGAGTTACAATATCGTACAACTACAAGAGAAGGTTATCGGGAATATAAGTCAGATCCTAAAAAGTGTACTAACTGCCCACTCCTGCCTGAGTGTACAAAATCTCAAAATAAAACAAAAGTAGTTACCAGACATGTTTGGGAGGAACATAAGGAAAAGGTTCGACTTAACAGACTTTCAAAGTCAGGTAAAATACTATATAAATTTAGAAAAGAAAAAGTAGAGCGAAGCTTCGCAGATTCAAAAGAACTGCATGGGCTTCGCTATTGTAGGTTACGGGGATTGCAAAATGCGAGTGAGCAAGTGTTACTTACCGCAGCATGCCAAAACATGAAAAAGATTGCCACGCACTTAGCCAGGTTTGAAAAAGTGTGTGGCAATCTCCAGGTTCATTCCCCCTGTTGATTGGAGCGGAAGGTGCGAAGACTCCTGCGGGAGTACGGGGCTGGGGAGACCCCGCAGGCGCTTAAGCGCTGAGGAGGCTCCCCGGCACGCCCGCGGAAAGCGAAGCACCTGGAGCGGAAATCAACAGGCCTTTGGGCAGGCAGAAAAATAAAAATTGCCGAGAAAGATACCTTTCTCGACAATCTGACCGGGCTAAAAAGCCCGGTCTTTTAATTTTTGAGCAGTCTTAAACTGTTAAGAATCACAAGAATGGTACTGCCTTCATGCCCGATGACACCAAATGGCAAATCCAGCAATTGAAAGAAGTTAGATGAAATTAAGACCATAATCACTGTGATTGAAAAGATTACATTTTGTTTAATAATGTTGTTCATCCGTTGTGAAAGATGAATCGCTTCGGCAATCCGTGGTAAATCATTTTTCATTAGAACAACATCCGCGGTTTCGAGGGCCACATCCGACCCTTCCCCCATGGCAATTCCAACATTTGCTGTCGCTAAAGCAGGGGCATCATTAATGCCATCACCAACCATCGCAATGGTTCCATATTTCTCCTTCAGCTTTTTAAGCTGCTCCACTTTCTCTTCAGGCAGACATTCTGCGTAGAATTGATCCACATGGCTTTCCTCTGCAATCACGTTTGCCGTTTTCTCACTATCACCAGTAAGCATAACCGTATAGATACCTTGTTTCCTTAAATGGTCGATGGCCAGCATCGTTTCTTGTCTAACCACATCTTTTAAAGCAATCATCGCAGCTAAACAATCGTTTACTTGTACAAATACAAGTGTATTCCCTTGACCTGCAAGGCTAGCTGCTTTACCCTCCGCGAATGATAGTGCAGCCTCTTTTCCGACAAAATCAGCCTTGCCTATTTTCCACTGCTCACCATTTATTTCCGCTTTTACACCCCACCCCGAAACGTCTTCTAGTTTTTCTGGCTGAAGAAGGTCTCGGTCAAGATTGGCTTTCACATATTTGACAATCGATTGTGCAAGAGGATGATTAGATTGGTTTTCGATCGAAGCCGTTTTCCATAATAGCTCCGCTTCACTAAAGTTTTCATTAACGATAATTTCGGTAACCTCAGGTTTCCCTTTGGTCAGCGTACCGGTTTTGTCGAAGGCAATAGCTTTCAAGTGGCTCAGATTCTCTAAATGTACGCCGCCTTTGACTAGAATCCCGCGTTTTGCGCCATTAGAAATCGCTGATAATGTTGCTGGCATAATGGAAGCAACAAGGGCACAAGGGGAAGCAACAACTAATAAAATCATCGCCCGGTAAAACGACTCATTCCAGGTCCAATCAAGTAAGAAATAGGGCAGAAACATCATGAATAAAACGGCTACTAACACCGTTTTTACATAGGTACCTTCAAACCGTTCAATAAACAGTTGTGATGGAGATTTTTCACTTTGCGCAGATTGTACAAGCTCAATTATCTTGTGAAAGAGTGTTTCATTACTTGCTTTTGTTGTTTGTACAGTAATTGCGCCTGTTAAATTTACCGTCCCTGCAAACACTTCCGTCTCTAGTCCTTTTGAGACGGGCATCGATTCACCTGTAATAGCTGCTTCATCAATGTTTGTATGTCCCTTCTTAATGACGCCATCGGAAGGAATTCTTTCCCCAGGCTTAACCAAAATGAGGTCGCCGACTTTCAGCTCGGAAACAGGTACACGCCTTTCGGCCCCATTGTTAATAAGAAGGGCTTCTTCAGGCTGCAGTTCCATTAACGATGAAATCTCTTTGTGACTCTTGTTCATCGTATAGGTCTCTAATGCCCCACTAACAGCAAAAATAAAGATTAGTATGGCGCCTTCTGTCCAGTAGCCAATAATCGCGGACCCAATCGCAGCAAAAATCATCAGCATTTCAACATTTAATTGTTTGTTTTCATATGTTGCTTCAATTCCTTCCTTGGCCTTGGCAAATCCGCCAATTACGAAAGCCAATAAATAAAAGATAATTGAAGCGACATGGTCATTCATTTTGTCTGTCATCCATCCTGTTGCAATGAAAACACCGCTTAAACCTGCAGCAATCAGTTCTGCATGAGGTTTAATTTTCTCTATAATGCCAACTTTTGGAATCACCTTAGTTAATCTCTTAGCATCAGCACTCATTTTCAATTCCCTCCCCAAATCCTCTTCTAATTGAGAAAAATAATCAAAATCATTACCCCTAAAAAACACGAAAGCTGTCATCAATTAAGATGACAGCAGTCTTCCAAAAACTATTATTAGATTAAGTTAATTCTATTTTATCATATAGTTTATGTTTAATATAGATAAATGCTCCAAAATTAAAGTTAAGAATGGTGTTGCTCAGCAATTGAAAATGTCTTTTTCCCAAATACATAAATGACGATTGATAAAATTAACAGCATGGTACTGATAATGTAAAAGAAGCTTATATTTTCAAAGAATTGAATGAAAATACCGCCAATAATTGGGCCGCTTAAACTGCCTAAGCTAAAAAAGATCCCGCATAATAAATTTCCTGTCGCCAGCAAAGTCTTAGGCACTAAATCCGTCATATAACTAATGCCAAGAGAAAATGTTGATCCCACTACCATTCCTGATAAAAGCACGGAGATGAATAGTCCGATAAAGGACTGTTCAAATAGACTTGCAGCTGAAAAACTTAAGAATCCAAGAAGTAATACAACCATCAAAATATTTCTTCTTCCATATTGGTCGCTTAGAACACCTAATGGCAGCTGGGTGATGACACTTCCAATGGCAAAGGCAGTTAACACCAAGGAAACACTAGCAACGTCAATATTACTTCTTAAAGCATATACTGGAAAGCTGCCATTTAAGGAAGATTCTAAGAAACCATAGCAGAATGTTGGAAGGAAGGCTATCCAGCCATATTTCATGGTCTTTTTGAAGCGTTTAATGGTGTTGAAAAATGAATTGATTCCAACTTCTTGTTCAGGAAACTCGTTTTTCAGTGTAAATACGAATACCCAGCCAAGTAAACATAAAATAGATGAAATGATAAATGGCAAAGCTTCATTTACATCAACGAGAGGAGTCATCAATGGTCCACTTGCAAATCCAATTCCAAAAAATAATCCATATAGTGATACGTTACGCCCTCTTTTCGCGGAAGGAGAGGAGGAGGTAATCCAGGTTTGTGTGGCAAAATGCAAGGCATGGTCACCTATCCCAATGAGTGCCCGCAAGCCGAACCAAAACCAGAAAGATTTCCACAATGGAAACAATGCCAGTGCCATCACCACAAGCCCGCCGCCGATAATAATCGTTGGTTTATACCCATATTTCCGCAGCGGTGCTTCCATAAAAGGAGAGACTAGAAGAATTCCAATATAAAGTGCGGTGGCATTTAATCCATTAAGAGAAGAGGAAACCCCGCCTTTTTCAAAAATAACTGCGATTAATGGCAGCAGCATTCCTTGTGAGAAACCAGAAATGGCAACAATCGTAACCAATATCCATAATCGATGGTAACTTTTATTCATAGAAGATTCCTCGTTTGTTAAATAATTAATTTCCATTCGATGGTATCTGGAAAATAAAGCATTTGCAAGAAAAATATTCACCAATCCTGTTAAATAGCACAAAAATAGGGAACTATCATACTGGAGGAATTTTTATACATTTTTAACATATTCATTTTCTATGTCAGCCCTTAGGAGGAGAAACAGTGGAAAAAATATTTATGCTGCTTACTTTTATTGGAGTTCCGCTTTCAGTGATAGGGACATTCATGCATTGGCCAACTATGGTACTCTTTATTGTTTACTGTGTCTCTATTATTGCCTTAGCCAGTTATATGGGGAGGGCAACTGAAAGTTTAGCGATTGTTGCAGGACCGCGGATAGGCGGACTGCTCAATGCAACATTCGGAAATGCAGTAGAATTAATTATTTCAGTCTTTGCTTTAAAAGCTGGATTGGTTGGTGTGGTGTTGGCTTCCTTAACAGGATCTGTGCTTGGTAATCTCCTGCTTGTTGCAGGTTTATCCTTTTTTATAGGCGGGATAAAGTTTAAACGGCAGGCTTTTAACGTACATGATGCAAGACATAATTCAGGACTTCTTATGTTCGCCGTTATTGTGGCTTTCGTGATTCCTGAAGTATTTTCAATGGAAATGAACGAATCCAAAACCTTAACGTTAAGTATTGGGATATCCGTTATTTTAATCTTGCTTTATCTTGCCGCTCTATTCTTTAAACTTGTTACACACCGAGGGGTTTATCAAAGTGAGAAATCTGGAGTGCATCATGAGGAAGAACCTGAATGGAGTAAAGGGAAGGCAATTGGGGTTTTATTAGTTGCAACACTCGCAGTGGCCTACATATCTGAGAATCTTGTTCATACCTTCGAATATGTGGCTGAATCATTTGGCTGGTCGGAATTATTTATCGGGGTAATAATCGTTGCGATTGTGGGTAATGCAGCAGAGCATGCATCTGCCATTGTTATGGCATATAAAAATAAAATGGACATTGCGGTAGAAATTGCAATTGGTTCTACTCTCCAAATAGCCATGTTTGTATTACCAGTACTCGTCCTCGTCTCACTTTTCTTTACTGAAACCATGCCGCTCGTTTTTACAATGCCAGAGTTAATTGCAATGGTAACATCGGTCCTCTTGATGGTTGTCATTTCAAATGACGGTGAATCCAACTGGTTTGAGGGACTCACCCTGCTAGCTGCCTATTTCATTATGGGCATAGGATTTTTCCTGCTATAACGTAAAAAGACTCTGTGCCTGGGGGCGCAGAGTCTTTTATTAATTATCAATTCGATGTAAGGGTAAACCTTTAACTATGCTATAATATTTAAGCATTATGCGTTTGTGGGGTAAAACCAATCGCGTTTCTTGGGACCATCAATCACCAACCTTCATGTTAATTTTTTAATAGAAAAACACGAGTGTTGAATTTCATATATAATTGGAATCCCAACCTCCTTAAAGTAAATGGTTCGTCGATTGATTACTGCCCTCCTTTTTTAAAGGTTAAGTATAGTATAATCGATTAATTGAATTTTGTAAATGTTCAGATTATATTTTTTTTTAAGGAGATACAAATGGCCTTATTTTATCGGTTTCTATTCTTATTTGCAGGTTTATCCATTATGACTTTTGGAGTTTGTTTAACGATTAAAGCAGAGCTGGGGGCTGGGGCTTGGGATGCTTTAAATGTTGCCCTTACTGAATGGATAGGTTTAACGATTGGCAGCTGGATTATTATCGAAGGTGCAGTGTTAGTGGTTATAAACTCATTCTTGGTAAAAAGAAAGCCTCAGCTATTATCGCTATTAACCATCATCTTAATTGGGTCTTTGGTCGATTTATGGATGTTTTTTGTATTTGAGTCATTTGCAGCGAATGGATTAATGTTTAAATTCGTTACTTTAATTCTTGGAATATTTATTATAGGTCTAGGTGCAGCAATTTATTTACAAGCTAAGTTTCCTTCTAGTCCAATTGATTCTTTTATGATGGCCATTAGAGAACGTTTTAGCGTTAATTTAATGACAGCAAAGACAATTGGGGAACTTGTTGCTTTATTTCCAGCGCTTTTGCTCCAAGGACCAATTGGCATTGGAACCATCATTATTACGTTTACCATCGGTCCCTTTGTTCAGCTATGTTTTCCTTTTTTTGAAAAATTAATGAATAGATTGTTAGAAGGGAATTTTCAAGCGAAATATTGAAATAATTTGAGGTTATGGATAAAAGTTTTTAACTCCGAAAACAATATAAGCAGACTTATTACTGCATATTGTGAAAGGAGTTTTTTCTTGTGAAAAAGTTGTTTCCTGTCGTAGTGACACTGCTGCTACTGTTAGCAATCCTGCCAACAGCCTCTGCTGAAACCAAAAATGCTAAAAAAGAACCTGCAACCTATCAAATCCCTCCTTCAGTACGTAATATTACGAAGGAAAATACGTATCCTAATTCAACTCAGGACCTGCCAACTTTGCAGCCTAGTGAATTAACGAAGCAATTGATTGACTCTTCTAAGGTGAAGATTGAAAATCCAGATTTAATCCGCATGCTAAATGAGTCAAGCATTAATAGTACACCATTCGCGCTAGGTTACCGAGCAATCGTATACCTAGGTCAATGGCCATTAAATTATGAATCAACGGAAACCGCACCCAACTGGGAATATCAAAAAATTAATACAAACTACTATGATAATCGCGGCGGGACGGTACCTTACCAGATTCATTATGTTCAAGAAGCTCAAAAAATTATCCGCGGCGGGTTAACAGCAAAAATCGAAAACGCAGAGGATGTAAAAAAGATGATGCTGTTAAAAGCGATGGAAAAAACTCGTCTACCACTTGCGTTTGATACGATTATTGGGGCGGGAACGAAAAACGACCACGTTTACAATATCCCTGTCAACCGCTTAGGATACTTATATGCCTACGCACCGGCAGTGAATGAAAAAGGGAAAGTTACCTACGGAGAAGTGTATTTAATGCTTAAGGGAAGTAAAAAAGTAATTGTTGTTAAAAATGTAACCTCACAAGGAATCGGGGCATGGATCCCGGTTCAGGACCATGTCTCATTTGGTTTTGCTGCGTCAGAAAGACCAAGATGATGATGGAGAAAGAACTCCTACACAGGTCGTAGGGGTTCTTTTTTGAAAAAGAGCTTTAGAAAGTGTAAGATAATTTTCATAGAAGGGGGAGAATCAAATTTGGGCAGTCCGACGCATGATAAAAATACACAGGTTAGCTTTTTAAAGCAACGTTTAAACATGTTTCTAGATGTTCTAGATGCAATTGATCCGGAGGATACGGATCTTGATGATATTGACAACTTAATCAAAATGATTGATGAACTCGAATCCAAATGTAAGGAATTCAATCACCGCGAAGCACCAGAGTCTGTATGATTACAGGCTCTATTTTTTTGAAAACCTTTACCTTTAAAAGATTTGTTTATAGGAGTATAATAATAAGCGTCAAATAGTTGTAATTTTTAAATAGATTACGAATCGGACATGGGGAAAGGGGTATTTAGGTGAATATCGAAAAATTTCAGGAAAGCATGTACAAGTTAGTGGTTGAAACCTCTACAAAGCTTCCAAAGGATGTGCGCCGTGCAGTTAAAGCGGCTAAGGAGAAGGAAAACGCAGGTACAAGTGCAGCAATGAGCCTCGCCACAATTACCAATAACATTAAAATGGCAGATGATCAAGTTTCACCTATTTGCCAGGATACCGGATTACCAACTTTTAAAATTAAAACGCCTGTTGGTGTAAACCAATTAGAAATAAAAGAAGCGATTAAAAATGCAATCGTTATCGCCACAAAAGAAGGTAAGCTGCGTCCAAACTCTGTTGATTCTTTAACAGGTGAAAACAGCGGCGACAATCTTGGTGCCGGCTTACCGGTTATGAAATTTGATCAATGGGAAAAAGATTATATCGATGTTCGTCTGATTCTAAAAGGCGGCGGCTGTGAAAATAAAAACATTCAATATAGTCTTCCTTGTGAATTAGAAGGACTAGGTAGAGCTGGACGTGACCTTGATGGCATTCGAAAGTGTATCATGCACTCAGTTTATCAAGCACAAGGACAAGGATGCAGTGCTGGTTTCATCGGAGTAGGTATTGGCGGTGACCGTTCATCTGGATATGATTTAGCAAAAGAACAATTATTCCGCTCGTTGGATGACGTTAATCCAAACGACGATTTGCGTGCTCTAGAAGAGTATGTGTTAGAAAATGCCAATAAATTGGGTATCGGTACAATGGGCTTTGGCGGTGAAGCAACGCTGTTAGGCTGTAAAGTCGGAGTGATGAACCGAATTCCTGCAAGCTTCTATGTTTCTGTGGCTTACAATTGCTGGGCATTCCGTCGTTTAGGCGTTAGTGTCGACCCTGTATCAGGCGAGATTAATGAGTGGATGTATCAAGATGGTGAATTCATTGATTTTGAGGAGACTCAAGCAGAAAAAGAAACTGCGGCCGCACGAGCTAATGATGTTATTACGCTGCAAGCTCCGATTAGTGAAGAACAAATTCGTGAGTTAAAAGTAGGGGACGTTGTTCAAATTAACGGTATGATGTACACTGGCCGTGACGCCATTCATAAATACCTGTCTGATCATGATTCACCAGTGGATTTAAATGGACAAGTCATTTACCACTGTGGTCCTGTTATGCTGAAGGATAAAGATGGAGTTTGGCATGTTAAGGCTGCCGGCCCAACCACAAGTATTCGGGAGGAGCCTTACCAAGGCGACATCATGAAGAAGTTTGGTATTCGCGCGGTCATTGGTAAAGGCGGAATGGGTCCTCGTACGCTTGCTGCGCTTAAAGAACATGGCGGCGTGTATCTGAACGCAATCGGCGGCGCGGCTCAGTATTATGCCGATTGTATCAAGGGTGTGGAAGGTGTCGACCTTATGCAATTTGGTATCCCTGAAGCCATGTGGCACCTGCGCGTGGAAGGCTTCACAGCTGTAGTAACCATGGATTCACACGGAAACAGCTTGCATGCAGATGTGGATAAGTCTTCATTGGAGAAATTAGCACAGTTTAAGGATAAGGTGTTTAGTTAAGGATTGGGAGCAGGCTCTATTTGGGGGCCTGCTTTTTTTGTTTGGGAGTTGGGGACTTGTTTTGTATTAGCTGTAGGGTTTTATGTAGAAGCTGTACGGTTTATTGTAGGAACTGTATGGTTTTACGGGAGCAAGATGTGGCATTTGTAGAAACTGTAGGGTTTTATGTAGAAGCTGTACGTTTTTTTTTAGAAACTGTATGGTTTTATGTAGAAGCTGTACGGTTTTTTGTAGAAACTGTATGGTTTTATGTAGAAACTGTCCGGTTTTATGTGAAACTCAAATAGCTCGCAGTAAATTGACACTAAAGATTCATAATAAAACCAAGCATAATAGAAGGAAAATAAAAAAGAAATATAGAACAGTTACATCAAACAATTAAGGAGGGATTTTTTGTTTGATAAAAATTTAACTAAACCCATACCTTTACTTCAGGCAGAGGCTCTAGAAGGAAGACTAAGAAAAGATCATGAAAAAATGCCCGAAATAAAAAATAACATTAAAATACTTAAGTCTGGTTACAATGGCGAAAAAGAAATAAATTATCAATTAGGGCAAATCCCTCCGCATAAATACCACATTTTCCACGATCTCCGACTCCCTGTAGGTGAAGCATTTTTCCAGATTGATGTACTCCTCCTTTCACCAACTATTCTCATTAATCTTGATGGTAAGAATCATTCAGGCAAAATAACAATTGAAAAAAATCAAATGATTCAAGAGGCATTTGATACTAGAGAGATTTATGAGAATCCTATTTCCCAGACCAATAGACACAAAATATTATTAAAAAATTGGATAGAGCACAATCAATTACCTCCGGTTTTTATGGATAATTTAGTTTGCTTTTCCAGATCTTCAAGTGAAATAATTATAACTCCAGGTTACCGGGAGGCAGAAAATAAGATTTGTAAGTCGCATGATTTAATAAGAAAGATTGAGGAATTAGAGATGTACCATAAAAAAATCTGGGTGAGTGAAAAGGATATACTCAAAATAAGTAGCTTGTTATTAAAGGCGCACACACCCAAAAGGGAAGAGATTCTAAAATTGTTTAAAATTCCTGAATCGGATATTATTAACGGCGTTCAATGCCCCGAATGTTTAGTTGCACCAATGATATATCATAGGCATAAATGGATATGCAATACTTGTAAATTCATCTCCAAAGATGCCCATATAAAAGCCATTTACGATTATTTTTTAATTTTTAAACCATGGTTTACGAATTGTGAAATCCGCAATTTTCTAAACATCTCCTCTCCTAGAGCTGTTGGTTACTTATTATCCTTCCTAAATCTTCCCCGTTTAGGTTATACAAGTGACACTGTTTACCACCAGCCAAAACTTTTTCCTTAAAATACTAATCATGTTTCCCAATTACAAACAAACACTATAAAAAACAAAATAGGGGGAACATGGATGAAAAAGTTGTTATGCATCCTTAGTTTGCTGCTGTTAATGGTGCCTCAGGTTACGTATGGGTATGTTCCAAATAAGCCAATCCATTGGGGATTTAAGAAAGCTGTGGATGAACAGCCGCCTGATGCAGGAGCTGAGTATGAAAAGATCCTTGAAAAGTATGGTGCTTTTTATAAAGGAGATCCAAATTCAAAAATCCTCTATCTAACCTTTGATAATGGTTATGAAGCAGGATATACCGGAAAAATATTAGATGTATTAAAAAAGGAAAAAGTTCCGGCAACTTTTTTTGTCACCGGACATTATTTATTATCGCAGCCCGAATTGACGAAGCGTATGGTGGATGAGGGTCACATCATCGGCAATCATTCTTGGCATCATCCCAATATGACCCAAATCAGTGATGAGCGAATTCGTGAAGAACTGCAAAAAGTGAAGGATAAGACCAAGGAGATAACAGGTCAAAAGAAAATGAAGTATTTGCGCCCACCAAGAGGCGTTTTTAGTGAGAGAACGATGCAGATTGCGAAGGAAGAAGGCTATACGCATGTTTTCTGGTCATTGGCTTTTGTCGACTGGAATACGAATGCACAAAGAGGCTGGGAGTATTCTTATCTTAACATTATGAGACAAATTCACCCCGGAAGTGTATTACTTCTACACACTGTTTCGAAGGATAATGCCGATGCTCTTGAAAAAGTAATTAAGGATCTGAAAAAGAAAGGCTATAAATTTAAAAGTCTTGATGATTTCAAACCAGAAAAGAAAGGCATTTCAAGAATCATACCGAGTTTCTGGAGAAAATAAGCAGAAAAAAGCTGGATTCGTGATGAATTCGGCTTTTTTATGTTAATAATGCTATAATACGGTGATATCTAACAGGAACCCGGAAGATGGAGTGAACGAAATGAAAACAGATCAATCAATTAAAATACAGGTAAATCAGACCTTTCCCTTAACCATCAAACGACTCGGCATTAATGGGGAAGGTGTTGGTTATTTTAAAAAGCAGGTAGTTTTTGTGCCAGGGGCACTTCCTGGTGAAGAGGTAGTAGTCGAGGCCACAAAGATTAATCCTAAATTTGCTGAGGCAAAAATAAAGAAGATCCGGATTAAATCTCCGCATCGTGTTCAGCCTCCTTGTCCAGTCTATGAGGAATGTGGCGGCTGTCAGCTGCAGCATTTAAAATATAGTCAGCAATTAAAAGAAAAGCGGGATATTGTCATTCAATCGCTTGAACGTCATACCCGGCTTGCGGTGGATAAACTTGATATCCGAGAAACGATTGGAATGGAAGACCCATGGGGATATCGGAATAAAAGTAGTTTTCAACTGGCAGGTAGAGATGGAAAGGTTTTAGCCGGATTGTACGGGTTAAACTCCCATCAACTAATTAATATTGAACATTGTGCGGTTCAACATTCTCAAACGAATGAAGCGGTTAATACGGTTAAAAAGATTCTCGAAGAGCTAAAAATTACGATTTATAATGAAAAAACTCGAAAAGGAATCGTTCGGACGATTGTAACCCGCGTAGGGGTGCAAAGTGGTGAGCTCCAGATCGTTCTCATTACAAATCAAAAAGAGTTACCAAAGAAAGAACAGATTATTGAGGAAATCCAAAAACGACTTCCGAATGTAAAATCAATTGTACAGAATATTAATGAACAAAAAACATCGCTTATTTTTGGAGAGGAAACATTGCCATTAGCAGGTGAAGAGTTCATTCAAGAAACATTGGGAGACCTCCAGTTTGAGTTATCGGCAAGGACTTTCTTTCAGCTAAATCCTGTTCAAACCATTAAGCTTTATAATGAAGTAAAAAATGCAGCGGCGCTAACTGGTAATGAAAAAATAGTTGATGCGTATTGTGGCGTGGGAACCATTGGCTTGTGGTTAGCAAACCAGGCTGCTGAAGTACGTGGAATGGATGTAATTCCAGAATCGATAGAGGACGCAAAGAAAAATGCCAAACGGCACGGGTTTACTAACACAAAATATGTACCAGGCAAAGCAGAAGAGGTGCTTCCTAAATGGGTGAAAAAGGGTTGGAAGCCAGATGTGATTGTAGTTGATCCGCCAAGAACCGGTCTCGACGGGCAGTTAATCCAAACGATTCTACAAACAGCACCAGAAAAGCTCATTTACATCTCATGCAATCCGTCTACTTTGGCTAAAGACATTCAACTGTTAAGTGCAAAATACGAGGTGAAATACATTCAGCCTGTAGATATGTTCCCGCAGACGGCACACGTTGAGACTGTTGTTAGGATAGAGAAAAAATAGGTTGATATCAAAGACTTTGAAGGTTTTTAAGTGAATATTAATGTGTGTTTTATTTTCCCTCGAACTGATTGTTTGGGGGATTGTTGTTTAGGTGGTCTAATTTTGACGCAGAAATATGAATATGAAAAGTTTGGTTAAAATGCAATTTGAAAGCCATTAAGTTCATTTTGAATTTTAGCTAATACGGCGTGCTATCGAGTATATGTTATACTCTAAATAGGTTTACTTTTCAGAATATAATGCAAAATCATATGTTTTTACGACAAGGAGTTGAGTTATGAAATTTCTGCTTACATCTGCAGGCATCAATAACAAAAGCATACACGACGCGCTGGTTGACATGCTGGACAAGCCCATTGCCGACTCCAACGCCCTGTGCATCCCCACCGCGATGTACGGACACCCCTGGGTTGGCCCCGGCGTCAAAGCTTGGGAGTTCATCAGCGGGAAAGAAGATAATCCTATGGTCGACCTAGGCTGGAAATCCGTCGGCATACTGGAGCTCACAGCGCTACCAAGTATTAGTGAAGACCGCTGGGTGCCGCTGGTACGGGAGACAGACGTCCTGCTGGTGGCGGGAGGTGACGCCCTCTACCTGGGTTACTGGATGAAGCAGTCCGGATTGGCGGACCTCTTGCCGTCGCTCAGCGCAGTCTATGTGGGAATGAGCGCCGGTAGCATGGTGATGGCACCTAGAATTGGGGACTTCTTCGTTAGCTGGACTCCGCCGAGCGGTGGCGATGAAACGCTGAGTATGGTCGATTTTGCAATGTTCCCGCATCTGGATCACGAGATGCTGCCGTATAACACGATGGCTGCTGCAGAGAGATGGGCCTCCGGGATGCAGGGGCCGGCTTATGCAATTGATGATCAAACCGCCATCAAAGTCATCGATGGAGCGGTCGAAGTTGTATCCGAAGGGCATTGGAAACTGTTTTCGCCATAATCTTAGTATACTGTCAGCTTCTTGGATGCAATCTCGAATATACCGAGTACTTCAAATTGTGTTGGTATAGTTAACTAGGGTTTGCACAGGGAATATAATAATAGATGCCATTGTGGCAACAAAGAGTCGGAAGCATTCCCTAAAATTTATGTTAAGAAAAAGATGAGCAATATTTGTGCAGTTTAGTGACGGACATTATCTTTGAAAACTTACCAGCACCTCATGTGTTGCCACATACAATCCACGCATGTTGAGTGTGTCCCGCAGATAGTTTTAAAATGTAACTAATCAATAAAGTTACTAACCCGTCAGAAAAAACTCTTCCGATTTTCGGATCAATTAAGAAAATAGATTTCGGAAAAAAGCGTGAGAAAAACAGGGCTATCCTTTATGGGATAAGCCCTTTGTTTTTGCTGAGTCAGAAAACTTTATTCTAACACGAGAAAAAGGGTGAAAAAAAGGGGAGAGAGCAGGGGTTTTAGTGGACTATTTTTGAACTCGGAAACGAATGAATGCGGGTTTCGGGTAGGTGAATTCGGTGGGGTTTTTGACGTTGTCCAAAAAGAAGCAGCAGACCTCAAAATAGGGGATTCTGCTGCGTTTTAACAGGTATTATGGAAGCCGAAAAACGATAGTGCTTGAAAAGTGTTCCATTTTCTCAAGTTGTAAGGACTGGTGATAGTGATTGCATTGATAATATATATATATGATGAGTACAAAAGGGATTAAAGTAAAAAACTTACATAGAATTTGATTGGGAGGAAGATGATGTAGAGCATTATTTCCTATTCTATGGAAAAGATTTGGAGAAGAATCATTAGGTTAAAAGAAGCAACCTTAATCAATTGTTTATCTTCACCAACCAATTAGAAGTTAAATAGGTTTCTGCTTTATAAATAACAATGGGGGAAGCTGTGGCTTCCTCTTTTTTATTTAAATCATCTAAATTTATTCTTTAGCAAAAAATCAAAATATTAATTATCTCAACTGTTATTGGGAAATAAAGGTATCAAATTGTAAAAAAAATTTTTATGATTTGTATATATTTTAATAATAAAATGTCTAGACATTTATTTCTAAATGATTATAATTAAAAAAGTAAGCGGTTAATGTAAACGTTTTTGAGAACGTTAAAATTAAAAATAATTTTAAGGAGTTTGATAATAATGAAAAGAATTCTTTTAGCATGTAGCTCAGGAATGTCAACTAGCCTTTTAGTAACAAAAATGGAACAGTATGCAGCTTCAATTGGTGAGGAAGCAAAAATCTGGGCGGTTGGACAGGACCAAGCGAGAAAGGAAATGGCGAATGCTGATGTTGTCTTAATAGGGCCACAAATGAGTTTCTTAAAAGGTGAATTCCAAAAAGAAGCGAACCAATATGGCATTAAAGTGGATGTTATTGATATGATGGCTTACGGTTTGGCTGATGGTAAAAAAGCTTATGAACAAGCTTTATCTTTAATGTAATGGAGGATTTGTAATGGAAAATGTAAATATAGACGAATTAACGAGTGAACAAATTAATTTTATGCTGATCCTTCATAGCGGCAATGCGAGAAGTAAAGTGATTCAAGCCCTTCGCGAGTATCGTGAAGGTAGGATCGAAGAGGCAGACAATCTTTTAGTGGAGGCAGAAAAAGATTTGCATGTTGCCCACCAGATTCATTTTAAGATGGTTCAGCAAGAGGCATCAGGAGAAAAAGTTGAGTTTGCGTTACTATTGATGCATGCAGAAGATCATTTAATGTCAACGTTATCAATGAAAGAACTTGTAAAAGAATTATTAGAGCTTTTTAAAATAAAAAAACTTTAAAAGGAGAAACAAACAATGTTCGAGAAGCTAAGTAAGTACCTCGTTCCAATTGCTGGAAAACTTAATAACAACCGCTTTTTATCGGTATTGCGAGATGCTTTTATGCTTGCGTTTCCGTTAACAATATTCGGATCGATCTTTGTTGTATTAACGAACTTACCATTCCTGGATAAATTAATGAACGAGGGAGCTATCGCTAATTTCCGGGATATGTTCGGTATAGCCTCTTCGGCTACAATGGGAATTATGTCTGTATTCGTAGTGTTTGGTATTGGGTATTATTTGTCTAGAAGTTATAATGTTGAGGCCATTTTTGGTGGTGCCATTGCACTTGTATCGTTCTTTATGTTAACACCCTTTGTGGTTCAACCTGAAAATGGAGAATTAGTAACAGGTGTTATTCCTTTAGACCGTTTAGGTGCTAAAGGGATGTTCCTTGGAATGATCACAGCGTTTCTAGCAACTGAGATTTACCGTAGAATTGTTCAAAAAAACATTACCATTAAAATGCCTCCTGGAGTACCACCTGCAGTTGCGAAGTCATTTGCTGCGTTAATTCCGGCATTTATTACCTTAACTGTTTTCTTAGGAATTAATATTTTCGTAACACAATTATTTAATACAAATATGCATGATATTATTTACAAAGCTATTCAAGCCCCATTAGTTGGTTTGGGCAGTGGAATTATTCCTACCTTGATTGCTATTTTCTTTATTCAAATTTTATGGTTCTTTGGATTACATGGACAAGTGATCATTAACTCAGTAATGGATCCAATTTGGAATACATTAATGATTGAAAACTTAGAGGCATATACAGCTGGAAATCCAGTACCAAATATCATCTCGAAACCATTTATTGAGATTTACACTGTTGGAATGGGCGGTACAGGTATGACCTTAGCGGTTGTGTTAGCGATTCTTCTCTTTATGAAGAGCAAACAAATGAAGCAGGTTGGTAAACTTGGTTTAGGACCTGGCCTATTCAATGTTAACGAACCGATCATCTTTGGTTTACCGATTGTTATGAATCCAATCATTATTGTTCCTTGGATTCTTGCTCCAATGGTGGTTACACTTGTCTCTTATTTTGCAATGGCTTCTGGTCTAGTTCCACCTCCAACAGGCGTAGCGGTACCATGGACGGTTCCATTCTTTATCAATGGAATTATGGCAACAAACTCATTAGCAGGCGGATTACTTCAGCTTGTAAATATCTTAATTGTTTTCGTTATTTGGTTCCCCTTCTTAAAGTCATTGGATCGAATGAATATACAAAAAGAAAAAGAAGAAGAAAACAAAGCAGCATAAGTTTTATTAATATGAAAGGGGCAGGTGAAAACACGGAAGATGCAAGGGAATATTCTGAAGCACCGTAGTTCTCTGCCTTTATTTATAATCTTGTACTTATTACCTCTAAGTTAAAAAAGGAGATTTAAAATTATGACTAGTGCAAATGAAATTAAATATAGCTTTCCAGAAGGATTTTGGTGGGGATCGGCAGCTTCTGCAACACAAACTGAGGGTGCAGCTGATGTAGATGGAAAAGGAAAAAACATTTGGGATTACTGGTATGAAATCGAGCCGAACCGCTTCTTTGACGGAGTAGGTCCTGCTAACACTTCTCAATTCTATTACAAATACAAAGAAGATATAAAGTTAATGAAGGAAATTGGTCATAACTCATTTCGGATGTCCATTTCTTGGTCAAGATTAATTCCAAAAGGCACAGGGGAGGTCAATCCTAAAGCAATTGAATTCTATAATAATGTCATTAACGAATTCATTAATAATGGTATTGAGCCATTCGTTGGATTATTTCATTTTGATATGCCAATGGAACTTCAAAAAATTGGCGGGTGGGAAAGCCGAGAAGTGGTAGCCGCCTATGAAGCATTCGCTAAAACTTGCTTTGAACTGTTCGGTGACCGTGTGAAAAAATGGTTTACCCATAACGAACCAATCGTACCGGTTGAGGGCGGATATCTTTACGATTTCCATTATCCGAATGTAGTAGATTTCAAAAAGGCAGTGCAAGTCGGATACCACACCATGTTATCCAGTGCAAAAGCAATAAAAGCCTATAGAGAATTAAAACAAGACGGGAAAATTGGAATTGTCTTAAATCTGACACCTTCCTATCCAAGGAGCCAAAACCCTGCTGATATAAAAGCATCAGTAATAGCGGATGCGTTTTTTAACAGGTCATTCCTAGATCCTTCTGTTAAAGGTGAGTTTCCTCAAGAACTTTTGCAAATCTTAAAGGAAGAAGGCCTTATGCCTGTAATCGAAGACGGGGATTTAGATATTATTAAAAACAATACCGTTGATATTCTTGGAGTTAATTACTATCAACCAAGACGGGTAAAAGCAAAAGAAAATCTTCCAAATCCGGAAGCCCCGTTCTTGCCGGAGCGATTCTTTGATAATTACGTCATGCCAGGACGAAAGATGAATCCTCACCGCGGCTGGGAAATATATGAAAAGGGTATTTATGATATTCTCATTAATTTGAAAGAAAACTATGGGAATATTGAATGTTTCATTTCGGAAAATGGTATGGGTGTAGAAGGCGAAGAAAAGTTCCGAGATGAAAATGGAATCATCCAAGATGATTATCGAATTGAATTTATTAGAGAACATCTAAAGTGGGTTTCAAAAGCCATTGAAGAAGGTTCGAATGTAAAGGGCTATCATTTATGGACATTCATGGATAACTGGTCTTGGACAAATGCGTATAAAAACCGCTATGGTTTTGTCTCTGTTAACCTAAATAAAGATGGAGAACGAACAATTAAAAAGAGCGGTCACTGGTTTAAGACTGTGTCTGATAATAATGGATTTTAAAAGAAGATGGTCAAGCCTAGCCATCTTTTTAAAAGAATATGAACGATATTTAAATTATTCTTTTATAATTTAAATAATATATCTTTTTAATAGGGTGGTTTAGACATGACCAAGTATGAAACAATTTGTTACGAGATTAGAAATCGGATCATAAAACGCGAATATCCAATAGATCAGCCAATACCTGACGAAATATCTTTGGCCAAAGAATTTAAGTGCAGCAGAATGACGATGAAAAGGGCCCTTGATATTTTAGTGGTGGAGGGACTCCTTTATCGTAAAAGAGGCCACGGTACTTTTATTGTCCAATCCGCAATTCAAGATAGCCGGGTAAATGTGATTCGTAATGAAGGATTGACGAACCTAATAAAAGACAAAAAAGTTACAAGTAAAGTTATTAAATTCGAAGTTCAGTTTCCATCGGAAGAAGTGGCAGCACATTTAGCGATTGATAACAAAACTCCTATCTACAATATCATCAGGTTAAGACTCGTTGATGGTGAACCGTATGTAATGGAAAAAACTTATATGCCAACAACTATCGTGCCAGGCATAAATGATGAAATTTTATATGGATCGATTTACGGATATATCACCAACTCACTGGGTTTAACGATTGCAGGATCTCATCGAAAAATAAGAGCTTGTAAGTCAGATGACCTGGATCAAGAACATTTGGCCTGTAAGGGTGATGATCCAATACTAGAAGTGGAGCATGTGGGATTTTTAAATAATGGTGTTCCATTTGAATATTCTTTCTCACGCCATAGATATGATAAGTTTGAAGTAACAATGGTCGATATGAAACGATAACAGGAGGATTTTGATATGTTGGGCGCAATCGAAGCAGGCGGAACAAAGTTTATTTGTTCCGTAGGAGACGAATTGGGAAACATTGCTGAAAGTATTCAGATTCCAACAACTGTGCCAGAGGAAACAATGGCAGAGGTCATTCAGTTTTTTAAAAAATATGATTTAAAAGCAATAGGGATTGGATCGTTTGGCCCGATTGATGTCCATAAGGAAAGTCCAACTTATGGCTATATTACCTCAACACCTAAAACTGCATGGAAGAATTATCCCTTTGTACAAGCGATGAAGGATGCTTTTTCCCTACCTGTCGGTTTCAATACGGATGTTAATGCAGCTGCTTTAGCGGAAGCTACACTTGGGGCAGCAAAAGGGCTAGATAGCTGCCTATATATCACGATTGGCACCGGGATTGGGGCAGGAGCAATGGTTCAAGGAAGATTGCTTGAGGGTCTTTCACATCCGGAAATGGGCCATATCCTTGTAAGACGCCATCCAAATGATACCTATGCAGGGAAATGTCCGTATCATCATGATTGCTTGGAGGGGTTGGCAGCAGGGCCAGGCATTGAGGAACGATGGGGTGCAAAGGGAAATAGCTTAGTAGACCGTCAAGAAGTATGGGATTTAGAAGGTTATTATATTGCTCAAGCACTTATGCAATACATTTTGATTCTTTCACCGAAAAAGATTATTCTCGGCGGGGGTGTCATGAATCAAAAACAAGTATTTACTTATATTTATAAATATTTGCCAGAGTTAATAAACAATTATGTATCCTTGCCGGATCTTTCCGACTACATTGTTAGTCCTGGCTTAGGAGACCACGCTGGGATAACTGGATCCCTTTTGTTGGCTTATCAAGCATTACAAGGTGAAAAACAGTAAAAAATAGGGGGATTATTGATGGAGCCATTATTTTTAAAACCTGTTTTTAAAGAGAGAATTTGGGGAGGAAAGGCCTTGAAAAATGAGTTTGGTTATTCCATTCCATTTGATAAGACAGGAGAATGCTGGGCGATTTCGGCACATCCAAATGGACCTTCAATTGTTGAAAATGGTCCTTTTGCTGGTGTTGCCATGGACACGCTTTGGAAGGAACATCCTGAGCTTTTTGGGAACCCAAAAGAAGAAGTGTTCCCATTATTAACCAAAATTTTAGATGCTAACATGGATTTATCGGTTCAAGTTCATCCTGATGATGCATATGCCGAAGCCAATGAAAATGGAGAACTAGGAAAGACCGAATGCTGGTATATCATTGATTGTAAAGAAGACGCAGACATGATATTTGGTCATAATGCAAAGACAAAAGAGGAATTAATTCAGCAAATTAATGAAGGAAATTGGAATGATTTACTTCGTAGAGTGAAAATCAAAGCCGGAGACTTTTTTTATGTACCAAGTGGAACCATTCATGCATTATGTGAAGGAACACTGGTGTTAGAAACACAGCAAAGCTCTGATACAACCTACCGAGTTTATGATTATGACCGTAAAGATGACCAAGGAAATTTACGAGACCTTCACTTAGATAAAGCGATTGAGGTAACTACTGTCCAACATCAAGTTACTGGAAGTCAACCTTCAATAGAGGTAAAGGAAAATGTACAGATTACTAGATTTGTAGAATCGGACTTTTTTTCTGTCTATAAATGGGATGTAAGAGGTCTTTCTTCGTTCTCCTATAAAGATCAATATTTACTATGCAGCGTCATCAAAGGAGAAGGCACATTGAGTTATCAAGGAGAAAGGTATTCTTTACGTAAAGGAACACATTTCATTATTCCTGTAGGACTAGGGGAATTTTCCGTAGACGGTGATTGTGAACTTATTGTTTCCCATCCATAACAGTTATATTGGAAATCAAATCGATAAAATGTTTATTAGCTAATATAAATTAAAGGGAAGCGCTCATCCAAATGGATTGAGCGATTTTTTTGTTCAGAACGGTTAATTATAATCGTGAACACTTAATATGGCTTAAAGTTAGTATACAATTCAAAAGCCATTCTACATTGCGGCGATATTTTCCTGTTTATGATTTTTTTAGTTTATTTTTTACCTAATATTGAATATTTATAACTTAAAATATAGAATAAATATAAGTAAAATATCCGAGGGGTTGTGACTGTGATAAAACGAAATATTGTTATAGATTTACCGTGTGGTTTACAAGCTAAAAAAGCAGCTGAATTTGTGGAAAAAGCTTCTTCCTTTGATTGCAATGTATTTATCTTGAAAAATGAAAAAACTATTGAAGCCAAAAGCATAATCGGAGTTATGTCAGCTGCAATTAGGTTCGGAGAGGAAATAACATTAGTAACAGACGGTTGTGATGAGCAAAACGCAATAAAGGTGCTTGCTAGCTTCCTTTAAAATGAAATTTATCTAATAATACGATACTATCGAATTGACGGATAATAATGATAGATTTATAATAAGGTTATCGATAAAGTTAATAAGGGGAAAATCTTTTAAAATTCAACTGATAATCTAAGGGGAAATAGAATGAAATTCGACATGCCTTTGCATCAATTAAAGGAATATAAGGGGACAAATCCAAAACCTAAGGATTTTGATGATTTTTGGGAAAAGGGACTCGAGGAATTAAATCAACAATCGTTAAATTATGAACTAATTTCAGCAAATTTTAATAGTAGAGTTGCAGAATGCTATCATCTTTATTTTACAGGAGTCGGTGGTGCTAGAATCCATTGTCAGCTTGTTAGACCGAAGAATCGAGTTGGGCAAGGCCCAGGACTTGTTTGGTTCCATGGTTATCATGGCAGTAGTGGGGATTGGATAGATAAGCTGGGTTATGCAGCAGAAGGATTTACCGTTTTAGCAATGGATTGCCGCGGTCAAGGTGGATTATCGGTAGATAATAACCAGGTGAAAGGTACGACTTTAAAAGGACATATAATTCGTGGGATTGAAGAAGATCATCCGGAAAAATTATATTATCGTAATGTCTTTTTAGACACGGTGCATGCAGCTAGAATCCTCTGCTCTATGGAAAATGTGGATGCCGATCGAGTAGGTGTTTATGGTGCTTCGCAGGGTGGAGCTTTAGCTATTGTTTGTTCAGCTTTGGAACCCAGAATCAAGAAAACCGTAGCCGTTTACCCATTCCTTTCAGATTATAAAAGGGTATGGGAGTTAGACATCGCCAATTCCGCCTATGAAGAAATACATTATTATTTTAAGTTTATTGACCCTGCTCACGAACGGGAAGAGGAGTTATTCAATAAACTTGGGTATATTGATATTCAACATCTGGCAGATCGAGTAAAGTCGGAAGTATTATGGGCTGTTGGCATGGAGGATCTTATTTGTCCGCCCTCTACACAATTTGCTGTATATAATAAAATACAATCACCTAAACAAATGATGGTCTATTATGAATATGGACATGAGTATGTTCGAACCTTTGGTGATAAAGTCCATTCGTTTTTTTCTGATCTATTAGATAAGTAAAATACAGGATTGAAATGGACATGTCTCTTCGTAATGGTAGTCTTGTTACTCCATAAAAAGGAGGGGTTCTTTCGTATTGTTTTAAAAAGGATGATTTTCAGTCAATACTATTTACTATCATGATAAAAAAAAGTTATTCTTAAAATAGAATACTTTGTTTAAAACGAATCGGAGGAATTGTTGTGAAAGGGAATGTTACAATGCGTGACATAGCAGAAAGATTAGGAGTCAGCAGTGTTACCATTTCAAAGGCGCTTAATGATAAAGAAGGCGTTAGTGAAGAGTTAAAAGAGAAAATAAAAGTGGTCGCGGAAGAGATGGGTTATCGGTTTAATACCCACGCAAAGTCCATGAAAGAGGGTTTATCTTATAATCTTGGGATTGTTATACATGAACGTTTCACTGGTAAAACAACATCGTTCTATCTGCAATTTTATCAACTATTATCAAGGGTTCTGGAGAGCTATCATTATTCAGGAATTTTGCACATATTGAGTCATGAGGATGAGGCTCAACTTGTATTGCCAAGAATATATACTGAAAAGAAAGTGGATGGACTTATTTTCCTTGGTCAAATTCAAAAACAGTACGTAGAAGAAATTCAAAAAATCGATATTCCAGCTATCTTTTTAGATTTTTATACGGATCAAAATGAAATTGACTCCATTCTAACGGACAACTTCTATGGAATGTATGAAGTCACCAATTATTTAATACGTAATGGTCATAGGCAAATTGCCTTTGTAGGGGATGTCCACGCGACTAGCAGTATACAGGACCGATTCCTTGGATATTTTAAATCACTGCTTGAACATCGAATCGAACTAAAAAATGAATACGTCATTAAAGACCGGGATGAGAAAGGATTTTATATCGATATAGCATTTCCTGAAGATATGCCTACCGCGTTTGTATGTAATAATGACGAGGTTGCCTATAACCTCATTAACGAATTACACAAGAGAGGTATTCATGTCCCGGAGGATTGTTCGGTGGTTGGTTTTGATAATTCTATTTTTGCTACCTTAACTGAACCACCATTAACCACGGTTGCAGTCGATATAGAAGAAATGTCAAAAGTTTCAGTTAAGTTTATAATGGAAAAAATAAAAAATCCTAATAAAAAGTATGGACGAACGTTTATAAAGGGAAACATTATTTTCAGAGACTCGGTAAAAAATATAGAAAAAAAATAAAACAAGGCATCTCTGCCTTGTTTTATTTTTTATCATCACTTTCATGATATTCTTGTAATTATTCGTTCCTGTTCCTGTCGTTGTAAGAAATGAAATAACGCACCAAGCAGATTCGCGTCATTTTTAAAATGACATGCCTCAATCACTGGCCGAACCTTCGCAATCTTAACAGTATCTAAAATTAGGTCAAGTTTTTCATAAATTTTATCAATCAAGTCAATACGATTGCTAATAGCACCGCCAATAATGATTTTTTCAGGATCGTATATATACTGGAAGTTGTAAATTCCTTGCGCCAGATAAAGATAGAAGTTTTCGATTGCTTTTATACAGTCTTGATCACCAGCTTCCGCTGCTTCAAATATCTTTTTACCGTTTAATTCGGAACTTGAAATACCTTTGACTTTAGCTACAGCCTTTACTAGTGCGCCTGTTGATGCTAAATGGCTCCAGGTGTGAAAGGTATTGGTTCCGTTATGATGTTGGACGTTTAGAACCATATAACCAATTTCCCCGCCATGCAAATTGGCACCTTTATGGATTATTCGGTCCTTTATAACAGCACCTCCAATTCCCGTACCAATAATTGTAAACATGACATTCTGATTATTTTTTGCGGCACCTTTCCAAACTTCCCCTAAGGCAGCACTGTTTGCGTCATTTTCGATTTCTACTGGCAACCCTGTAGACCCGCCAAAAACCTCTTTGAAATTTGGTCCGTGAATCCAAGGAAGAGCACTTGCTCCGCCGATAATCCCTGTCTCACTATCAACTCCTCCTGGACAGCTGAATGCAAGTCCAACAACATTGTATTTTTGTTTATTTTCCATTGTAATTGAAACAATGATGTTATGGAATTGATCAAAATCATATGGGGATGATGGAAAATCACCTTTGGTCAAGAATTCTCCCTTTTCATTGATCACAGCATATTTTACATTTGTTCCGCCCACGTCGAACACCATGTAGTTTCTCATTAAACCCTTCTCCTTTTTCGGATTGTTGTGTAGTTAGTTTATACATTTACTTCTTTTAAAAGGAAAAGTTGAGAAGAGAAATCGCCTAATTTTTCTCTACTCCAATATTCTCCGGCACGATCGGTATAATCTTCGGCGAGGACGATTCCAATATTCATCAGTTCATCACCGTAGTGGGTGGTCTCTTTTCCTTCTATTGCATAAAGTGTGTTTGGATCCAGCCCTTTTAGTTTAATTCGGTAGTATTTATCATTTGGTTTTGCTAAAACTTTGTAATAACCGACCATTGCTTCCTTCTTATCTTCGGAAACAACCATCCAAGAAACCTCGTTTGATTCAAATGGATTGAGCAATCGATAAAAATGGCCATTTTGAATCAATTGTCGTTTTTCTTTAAAGAATGAGGTCTGTGCGTTTACTTTGTACTTGTCTTCATCACTTAGATTTGTGATATCGAGTTCATATCCGAAGGTACCAAAATAAGCGACATTTGCTCTTGTATCGATTGGTGTAATCCTGCCTACTTGGTGATTGGGTACAGCAGAAACATGACTTCCAATCGAGCTTAATGGATAAACCATGGAAGTACCGTATTGTATTTTTAAGCGCTCGGCCGCGTCCGTATCATCACTAGCCCACGCCTGTGGTGCATAATAGAGCAAACCTGGATCAAAGCGGGCACCGCCGCCGGCACAAGACTCAAAGAGGATTTGCGGATATTTCTCTATTAATCTTTCGTAAAGTCTGTACACTCCTAAAATATAACGGTGAGCTACCTCTCCTTGCTGATCGAATTCCAGACTTGTTGAGTAGATCTCGGTCATATGACGGTTCATATCCCATTTAATATAAGATATCTTTGATTTTGACAGGATATTGTCCATTAAAGTAAAGATGTGGTCGACTACTTCATTTCTGGAAAAATCCAAAACAAATTGGTTCCGGCCATGTGACGCCCTTCGGTTTGGGGTTGCGATAATCCAGTCAGGATGTTGCTGGAACAATTTCGTATCTTTACAAACCATTTCGGGTTCAAACCAAAGTCCAAACTTCATCCCTAAAGCCTCAATTTTCTCTGATAAGCCTTGAATTCCGTTAGGCAATTTTTCTTTGTCCTCAAACCAATCTCCTAATGAACTGGTATCATCATTTCTTTTCCCAAACCAACCATCGTCTAGAACAAATAGTTCGATTCCAAAATCCCTTGCTGTTTTTGCTATGGATAGGATTTTTTCTTCATTAAAGTTAAAGTAAGTAGCCTCCCAGTTATTGATTAAGATTGGGCGTTCTCTATCACGCCAATATCCGCGAGCCAGGCGGGTTCGATATAAATCATGATAAGTTTGGCTCATACCATTCATGCCTTCGTTTGAATACACCATCACACATTCGGGTGTTTGGAAGGTTTCATTCGGGTTTAATTTCCATTTAAATTGAAATGGGTTAATCCCCATCATTACGCGGGTAACGCTATACGTATCTACCTCAACCTGCCCTAAAAAGTTGCCGCTATAAACAAGGCTGAATCCATAGACTTCTCCAGTATGCTCGGTTGTGTCCAATCTTTTTAAAGCTAAGAAAGGATTATGGGTATGGCTGCTTGCTCCTCTTGCACTATAAATGGATTGGACTCCCTTGGATATTTTTTGAACCTCTACATGAGCCTCGCGTGCCCAAGCTCCGGCGAGATGGAGCATTTCAAACTCGTCATCCGGAAAATCGACACTTGTACTCATCGCGTTATTAATATAGAAAGCCTCTGCACCTGTATTGATAAATCGGGCATTCCTGCATATTACATTTCGCTTCGAATAAATCGTGTAGCTTAAGAATAATTTGCTTTGTAAAACTTCATCTATCAACGTGATTTCTAATGTATCTGCCTCGTTGGAATCTTCCACATAAGTTGCAGGTAGGTTCTCCAGAGCAGGTTTGCCTGGAATGATCTGATAGCTTTGGTATTGATAATTTGTAATGTGGCTTCTTATTTGATTGGTTACCATGTGCGCCGGATAACGAAAATCAGTAGTTCCAAAGCTTGGATATTCTTGCTTGATATGTTCAAGGGATGAAGTATGATCACCTTCAAACATATTGCATGAAGGGCGCACTTCTCGTTCAATTAAATGGCTAAAAGAATCTCGATGGTTAATTCTTCTGCCAAAATACAAATGTTCTAATTGGTTGCTTTTTTCTAGAACTCGGAAAATATAACTTATCTGATTGTTATATAGATGGAATTCCTTTGTTAATTTATTTACCTTAATTGTCATTACGCACCACCTCTAATAAAGTAGTAAAACATTAAATTTGGAAACACCTTCATTTTCGCTTTACAAAGGTTTGTTTGCTTGTTAGTTAAAAGTTTAACAATTTAATTAATTAATTACAATATATTTTCATGTTTTTTAAGTAATCGATAAGTTAAAAATATGTTAATTTGAATATATCGTAACTTTAGTTATATCTAACCACAATCGTTAGAACAATAAAATAGATATATCAAGGGATCAAGATGTTAAGTTGAGTGAAAATTTTAATTTTTAAAATTTCTCTACTAAAAGTATAGACATTTTAAAAAATATGAGTGTATAATGAGTTTGTTAAGTAATTTGGTTATCTACAATTAAGTAATTAAATTATAGGTAAATAAAGTAATTAATTAATTTTTAGTTTTAGATAACTAAGGAAGAGATATGAAAATTACAAAATTCTAATTCTACTAAACAACTAGAGGAGGAATAATTCATTTTATTAATTTGTTATGAAAGGGTTTACATATTACTATAAAAATTCAGGGAAAACCCGGGAAAGAGGGGGAGGAAGATGAATAAATCCAGAACATTTTTATTTTACATGTTCATTTTACCTTGGTTAATTGGTTTCTTTATCTTTACTGCAGGACCAATGATTTACTCTTTGTACATGTCTTTTACTGATTATTCAGGACTGGGAGCAGCAAATTGGGTAGGGATAGAAAACTACAAGAAGATATTCTCAGAGGATCCATTATTCTGGCAGTCCTTATGGAATACTTTATTTTATACCATTTTGGGTGTACCGCTGGGTTTAGTAGTTGGATACTTGTTGGCTGTATTATTAAATGCCAAAGTAAAGTTTATGGGGGTATTTAGAACTATATTTTATTTACCATCATTGGTACCAACGGTCGCAAGCTCCTTGCTATGGATTTTAATTTTCCAGCCTGATTTCGGTATAGCAAATGCAGTCCTGTCATTTTTACATTTGCCAACTTCAAATTGGTTATTAAGTGAAGAAATGGTTAAGCCTGCCTTGATCATCATGAGCTTATGGGGTGCAGGTGGAGGGATGGTCATATACTTGGCTGGTCTTCAAAGTGTACCTGCATCTTTATATGAAGCTGCCGAATTAGACGGTGCAGGAAAACTCCGTAAATTCTGGCATGTTACCGTCCCGATGACTTCAAACGTAATCTTCTTTAATTTAATCATGGGACTTATCGGATCATTTCAGGTTTTCACACAGGCATACGTTGTCTCAAGCGGGAATGGCGGTCCAAACTACAAATCTCTATTTTACGTATTCTATCTCTATCAAGATGCCTTTAAATTCTTTAAGATGGGCTATGCTTCGGCCCTTGCGTGGATTTTATTTATCATTATCTTAATCTTTACCCTTATTCAATTTAAAGTGTTTGGAAAGAAGGTATACTACGAATTCGATGAGTAATAGAGGGAGGGAGAAATAAGGATGGAACTAACTGAAGCAAAAGTAGACTCGAAAATAAGAGTTAAAAAAGAGCGTAGTATAAAAAAGGTGAGAATCATTGAAAGAATCGCGACTTACGCTTTGTTGGTTGGATTATCGATTGTATTTATCTTTCCTTTCCTTTGGTTATTAGGTACTTCGGTAAAACCCGAGAGTGAAGCGTTAACTTTTCCGCCAACCATTCTTCCAAAAGAGTGGAAGTTTTCAAACTATCAAGATGTTTTTACGATGGTTAGTTTTGGAAAATATTATTGGAACTCCATTATTGTAACTTTAATGACCGTTGTTGGGACAGTGGTATCTTCCACAATAGTGGCATACGGATTTGCCCGTATAAAGGCAAAAGGAAGTAATTTTTGGTTTATTTTACTATTAGCAACGATGATGCTGCCGCCTCAAGTAACTATGATCCCTGTGTATATGATTTTTTCTAAACTTGGGTGGGTAAATACATTTTTACCGCTAATTGTCCCGCATTTCTTTGGAAGCGCCTACTTTATATTCTTGCTTCGTCAATTCTTTAAGACGATACCAAAAGAACTCGAAGAATCGGCTTATTTGGACGGGTGCAGTACTTTCGGAATCTTTTGGAGAATCATCCTGCCTTTATCAGTACCGGCTGTTATAACGGTTGCGTTGCTAAGCTTTATGTGGGCATGGAATGATTTTCTGGGACCATTAATTTATTTAAATGATGATTCCATGTACACGCTTGCTTTAGGGATTTTGCAATTTAAAGGTGCCCTAATTATCTCATGGGGACCGATGATGGCTGCCAGCGTCCTCATTATCCTGCCGCTGATCATCTTGTTCTTTGTTGGACAAAAATACTTCATCCAAGGTATTGCTACTACTGGTGGTAAAGGATGATTGAATTTTGGTTTTACTTCAGATAAAAGTATTCATTCTTTATGCGTACATTTATCAATCAAATAATATTCTAGGGGGTATCGATCAAATGAGAAAGAAAAAAGGTTTAGGGATCTTGCTGTTATCACTTGTTTTTGTACTATCTGTTTTTTTATCAGGCTGTTCAAGTTCTAAATCTGAAACAACAAGCTCAAACGGTGGTTCAAAAGATGTCACACTTCGGATCTTAACGTGGAATAACAATCCTGAAGGAACAAAATTAGAAGGTGATATTTTTAAAGAGTTTGAAAAAGAAAATCCTGGGATAAAAGTTAAGCCGGTTTATGCTCCATATGATAAGTACAATGACAAATTTTTAACCATGTCTGCAGGTGGGGACCAGCCTGACTTAGTTTGGCTTCAGCCAAATGCTGTAGGACAATTTGTTTCAAAAGGTGTATTGGTGGATTTGTCTGATAAAAAAATCAATAAAGATGAATATATGCCTAATGTTCTTGAATTAGGACAAGTTGATGGCAAACAATATGCCTTAATTCGTGATGCATCTACCCAGATGATTGGTTACAACAAAGACATGTTTGATGCAGCTGGAGTTCCATATCCAAAAGATGACTGGACTTGGGATGATTTCCTAGCTGCTGCTCAAAAATTAACCAAGGTTGAAAATGGAAAAACAGTTCAATTTGGTATTGAAAACTTTTATTTAAGTACATTATTGTCTTCAAATGGAGGAGCACTTGTCAGTCAAGATGGCAAGAAAGTCCTTATCGACTCACCTGAAACGATTGAGGCCGTTACATTTGCCCGTGATCTAATTAACAAATATCATGTGCAGCCAACAAGTGCACAATCACAAGGAATGTCCAACCTATTCATGACTGGAAAAGCGGCAATGAAAATTACGGGTCCATGGGATTGGGCTGAATATAATAAAAATGCTAAGTTTAAGTGGGATATTGTTCCAATTCCGGCTGGTAAAGCAGGAAACATTTCGCCTGCTGCGTACCTTCCAATCGGAATCGGCAAGAATACAAAACATCCAGAAGAAGCATTCAAATTGTTAGAATTCTTAACAACAGGTAAAGGTCAAGATATTCAGGCTAAGATTATTTCAGCTGTTCCTACTGTTAAACGTAATGCTGACCAGATTTCCACTATGGCTAATGCTCCTGAAAATGTAGAATCATTAGCGAATATCCTGCAGGAAGGAAAGACTGTTATGCCTGCTCCATACATTCCTGCATATGCTGAGATTGATGCAAAGTTTACTCCGGTAACCGATAATATTAATCTGAAAAATTTAGATCCAGCTAAAGAATTGAAGAAGTTTGCAGATCAAGTTCGTAAAGAATATAAACTGAAATAAAAAACTTTAATCGAGGGGGTACTTGTTTATGTTTTAAACGAGTACCCTTTTCCCTAGAAGGTGATTAGGATGAAAAAAGGCGTTGTAAGTATAATGGAATCCAAATTTTTAGGGCTTATTGATTTAATCTATCAATTGGTTAAATCAAGTTTCTTTTTTTGGATTACGTTAGTCAAAAGCTTTGTATTTTTTGGACTAACAACATCTTTTTGTACAATGCTTAAAGTAATGGAGGAAATTTTATTAGGAAATGGAACTCCGACTAGAATATTGTATAAAGAAATTAGTTCCGAATATAAGGGGTATAAAGGATTATCATTGGTAACGTCCTTTCTACTAATCTATTTTAGTGCTTTTATTATTATACCGTTGCCAAATTCGATTAGCAGCAACACTGCGTCAATTATAAAGTTTTCTATGATTTATTTATTTCTTTTGACTCTAGTGTTGTTTACCTATATTTCATGGATTTTAGTGAACATGGATTTAACCTTAAAAAAATCGATTATGTTTGGATTTTATCTAATGATAAAGCGGTTCTTCAGAACCATTATCTTGATTTTAATGATGATCGTTCTGTTTAGTGTATCCTATAAGAATTTTATCTTTTTTATTTTTCTAGCACCTGCTATCTATGCTAATGGCGTAAAAATAGTATTAAAAAAATTAGTAGTTTGATAGGGCCATTAGAAATTTTTCAAATTAGAAAGGGGAAAAAAGGAATGGAAATGAAATATGCGAATATTATTCCACAAGGTTTTATGTGGGGAGGAGCTGTTACATCTTTCCAAACAGAAGGAGCATGGAATGAAGACGGAAAGGGACCTTCTATAGTTGATGCAAGACCTATAAAGGAAGGACAATCAGACTGGAAAACAGCTGTCGATTTTTATCACCGGTATAAGGAAGATATTGCACTATTTAAAGAAATGGGCTTTAATGCCTATCGTACAAGCATTTCGTGGTCAAGAATTTTTCCAGATGGTGAAGGGGAAGTAAATGAAAATGGTCTTAAGTTTTATGATGACTTATTTGATGAAATGATTGCGAATGGCATCCAGCCAGTTATCACCCTTTATCACTTTGATTTACCGCTTGCTCTTGCAGAAAAATATAATGGCTTCGCTTCAAGAAAAGTAGTTGACTTATTTGAGCGTTATGCAAGAACCGTGTTCAAGCGTTTTGGTCATAAAATAAAATACTGGCTTACATTTAATGAACAGAATTTAGTTTTAACAAATCCGGAGTTGTGGGGTGTCAAATTAGATGGTGCCGAATATGAAGAAGCATTAAGATACCAAGTAACCCATAATGCGTTTGTTGCTCATGCAAAAGCAGTTAAAGCTCTTCATGAACTTGTACCTGGCGGACAAATGGCTGGTATGGTCACCTATCAGGTAACATATCCACATACTTGCAAACCAGAAGATGCAATTGCCAATATGAAAGCAAAAGAACTATTAGTTGATTTCTATTTTGATGTATTTGCACATGGGGAATATCCTACTTATATCACAAAGGATCTTGAAAGAAAGGGCATTATGCCAGTCTTTGAATATGGCGATGCTGAACTTTTAAAGGAAAATACCGTCGATTACTTAAGCATTAGCTATTACCAAAGTCAGACTGTAAGTGCGGAGAAAGTAGATGGAAAGTGGCTTATTTCGGGTATGACTCCAAACCCTAACTTAAAGACAAATGAGTGGGGATGGGCAATCGACCCGATTGGATTCAGAGTTTGCTTGAAGGATATGTATGCCCGTTATCGCTTGCCTATTTTTATAACAGAAAATGGAATTGGTGTCCGAGAAGAATTAAATGAACACAATACTGTCGAAGATGACTACCGTATTGAATATTTAAGTGAGCATATCAAGCAAATGAAATTTGCCATGGAAGAGGGAGTAGATGTCATTGGCTACCTTACATGGGGTTCAACGGATCTTATTAGCTCCGGGGGGCAATTTGAAAAGCGCTATGGATTTGTCTTTGTGAACCGAGGTGAAACAGATATGAGAGATTTAAAGAGATATAAGAAAAAGAGTTTTGATTGGTACAAGAGAGTAATTGCATCGAACGGTGAAAAATTAGAATTTCCCGAAAGTGCTTCTGTAAAATAATTCAGCTTAACTCATCATATTAAATGAATTTTTGATAAAAGGGGGATTAGTGGGCATCTATTAATCCCCTTTTTATTTTAAGGGGGTAACGATTATGGATTTCGATATAATGAAGATTCCAAGAAATTTTATATTGGGGGCCGCAGCCTCCGCCTGGCAAACAGAAGGATGGGCAGGGAAAAAGACAAAACAGGATTCGTATCTTGATCTCTGGTATAAAAATAACAAGCATGTTTGGCATAATGGTTATGGTCCAGCGATTGCAACTGATTTTTACCATCGTTTTAAAGAAGATATTGTATTAATGAAAGAAATAGGACTGACCCATTATCGAACCTCCATCAATTGGTCTCGTTTTTTGTTAGACTATGAAAGTGTTATTGTCGATGAAGAATATGCGGATTATACAGATCAGGTTATCAATGAATTACTAAAAAACGGGATTGAACCAATGATTTGTTTGGAACATTATGAGCTTCCTGGTGAATTATTTGAAACCTATGGCGGTTGGGGTTCAAAGCATGTCGTGGACTTATTCGTAAAATATTCGGAAAAGGTATTTGAGCGGTATGGGGATCGAGTAAAAAACTGGTTTACATTCAATGAGCCGATCGTCGTCCAAACGCGTGTATATCTTGATGCAATTCGCTATCCATTCGAACAAAATACAAAAAAATGGATGCAGTGGAATTTTAACAAAGCCCTTGCAACAGCAAAAGTGGTTCAGCTGTTTAATCAAAAAGGGTATAAGGAAAGATATGGTTCTAAAATCGGAGTGATATTAAATCCAGAGGTCACTTACGCTCGTTCTTCGGCTAAACATGATATAGAAGCAGCTAGGATTTATGATCTCTTTTTTAATCGCATCTTTTTGGATCCTTCCATTAAAGGGGAATATCCGCCGGAGCTTTTTGAGTTAATGGAAAAGCATGATATTTCATTTGATTCAACGGAGAATGAGTTACAAATAATAAAAGAAAATACTGTGGATTATGTCGGCTTGAATCTGTACTTCCCGTATCGTGTTAAAGCTAGAACGACTGCCTGGAATGATAGCACCCCATTCCATCCTGCCTATTATTATGAAATGTTTGATCTTCCTGGCAGGAAAATGAATCCATATCGTGGATGGGAAATCTACCCGCGAATTATGTTTGATATGGCAATGAGAATGAAGGAAGACTATGGAAATATCGAATGGTTTATTGCGGAAAATGGTATGGGGGTTGAAAATGAGTTCAGGTTCAAGAATGATGAAGGGATTATTCAAGATGATTACCGGATTGAATTCATTAGTGATCACTTAAAATGGTTGTTAAAAGCTGTGGAAAGAGGCTCTAATTGTACAGGCTTTATGCTATGGGCGTTCACAGATAATGTTTCACCAATGAATGCTTACAAAAACAGGTATGGACTTGTAGAAATCAATTTAGAAGAGAATCGTAATCGTAAAATGAAGAAGTCTGCCTATTGGTATATGAACATCATAGAGAATAGAGAATTACAAATTCATAAGGATGTATTTAGATAAGGTGTTAGTAGTTTTTTAATTTTAATTTATTATAGTTAGACAACGAAATGGAATAGTTTCTTTAATAGTTATTCTTAGATTATCAAATATCTCTTTTCGCCAAAAACTCTTAAGTGTTGTATGCAAACAAATGAAAATATCATGTTCGTTACATTTCGGTAAATTTCTGCGATCACCACTCAAGCCATTTGGAGTGTAATTGACAACTTATTTTAAAGAAAGGCAACTAACCCTACTGGCTATTGCCTTTCTTGTTCTTCGAAAGGATTTAAATAGTTAATTCCTTCTATTATATATGGTTAACTACACTGCTTGCTTAATTGCAGAAAATTTCTTTCTTTCTCTCCAACGGTAAAACATTTTCATTGAAGGCATAATTAAAATAAAGATGAACAGAAGCCTGAACGTTTGGAACATCGAAACTAGCGAGACTTCTGCTTTAACTTCATCAGCTAATAATACCATTTGATCTAAGCCGCCTGGGGCTGTGCTCAGAAAACTTGTTGCGAATGTTGTGTCTATTGCAAATGACATTAGGAAGCTTGAGCCGAAGGTTAGGGCAATCAGTGCGAATGCGCTAAAAATGCCGCCTGCAAGTACACGGACCGGAAGCTTAATCATATGTGGCTTGAGCATTAAGCCAATATGGGCGCCGATTAATAGCTGTGCGACGTCCATTAATATGCCAGGTACTTGTGGCATGGCGATTGGTGTTGTGAGTTGCAGCGTAATTAACAAAATAATCGGTGTGATGAAAAATGCGACTGGTAAATGGATGCGTTTCGTTAAATGTGAGCATACCCATGCAAGAGCAATTAATAATACTAAACTAATCGTTAGCTTCACGTCTGTTGGATGCTTACTAATTACTTGGCCAGCGACGATAAACGGTACGAATACAACGACTAGTAATAACCGAATTACTTGAAAATAAGAAATAACGCCAATTTCTTTAACCTTTTCTTCCTCGGCAAAAACGACGATTTGACCTAAACCACCAGGGATAGCGCCTAATACTGCAGCTTTCATTGGGATTTTTGCCCATTTACTCGTTAAGTAGGCGATGCCGATTGAGCCCCCGATTAAAATAACGTTTAGCGTGATCATGTAAAATAAAATGGAGCCCATCATACCGAATAAATCGGTGTTAAATTGTACACCAATGACGGTACCTACCATGACCACACCTAAATCACGCATTTGGCCGGACCATTTGAGCGGCCCTTTATAAACAAATTGGGCTAACATGACGATAACAATGGGGCCGAGCATCCAAGGAATAGGGATGTGCAGCAGGCTAAAAATATAACCGCCAATTAAAGATAAAATTAACACCTTTAACATTGCTTTCAACAGTAACACCCCTTCCTATGATAATATTCGTAACTACATTTATTACTTAAGAAACCACCAGCGTCGTCATGAATACTGGTGGTTTAGTTATTATGATTTCGCTAATTCTTTTACTTGTGCTTCACGATCTACGTCATCGCGGCGACGATCACCCCAGTATGCGGAACCATTTTTCAAATATTCTTCATAAGTCCATTTCACTGGCTCCCAGTCTGGCTCGAAGATTAAGTACCCGTTTGTAAAGATTTCAAGACGTAAGCCGCTTCCTGGGTCTTTTACGTAAATGTACATGGCTTGAGAAATTCCATGTTTACCAGGACCAACGAATTGTACTTCTGATTCGCATAAAATGTCAGCAGCACGCAGTAAATCTTGAGCGTTGTCTAACCAGTAAGCGATATGGTGCATTTCGTTTGGTTCTTTTGATCGTGATGTAGACATGATTGCTACGTCATGTACTAAGTTTGTTACTGATAACCAGCTTGCTACTTGTACGTCGTCTGCATTTACGAAATATTCACGCAACTTAAAACCTAATACTTCTTGTAAATATTTTACGATTTCAGCGTTATCGTGAGAAGTTTGTAAGTTTACATGGTCGATACGGCGTGGAGATACACCTTTTGCCCAAGATTTATATGTTTGATTTTTAAGTACTGATTTGCGAGATTCATCAGCAGGTGTTTTTTCCATATCGTAGTATAGTTCAAAGCGGTGACCACTTGGTAATTTGAAGCGGATAGCTTCACCTTGCGCCACTTCTTCGCCTGCCTCTATCCAACGTACCTCTGTACCAGCATCTTCTAATAATTTTGCGAAAGTTGCTACGTCCTCGCGACGTTTTGTACGCCAGCCGATGTGATCGATGTAAGAAGTTTCACCAGCTGTAATTGATAATGTATGGTGTTCGAAGTCGCCCCAAGCTCGTAAGTAGTGTACGCCATCTACCACTTCTGTTTCTTCTAATCCGATTGTGTCGCGGAAGAACCATAAAGATTTTTCAAGATCTGCTGACACTAAAGCTACGTGTCCTAATTTTGCAATTTCCGGTGCGTAATGAAATTTTTCCATTTATTTTCACCTCATAATTAGTTGTTTTTATAAGAGGACATGTGAAATACTAATCCACTCTTTTTAAATCATATTTTCGAATACTACTATTACCCTTGAATGTTTGTATTCACGCCGAATAAGTGTCTGCCGTAACCTAGAATGCCGTCTTCATATAAAGAAGTAATGTGAGTGGCGATTGCCATTAAGTCACGAGTGAATAGCTCTACTGGGTGACCTTTTAATAATGCGTGTCCACCTAAAGTAAGGAGTGATTTAACACCGATTTGTGTGCACTTATCAATAATCTTTGCACGGATAGCTTTATATTTTGCCCCTTCGTACGGGCCGCCTTTATCTGTTTCCATCATTGCAATGTATTCATTTAATAAACCTTTAGCAGAAAGCATTTCAAGTTTTAACTCTGAAAGCACGCGTTGGCTCGCAGGAGAATCTTTTTCGTTTATGCCAGAGAAGCGTACGCGGCCTGCTGTATGCTTTTCAAATTCGTCAAGTACACGCTCTGCACCACCAACAGCCATTGCTGCGAACCCTACATAGAAGCCAGGGTAGAATGGTGTGTTGTAGTATAAGTAGTCTTGATCGAACTCTTCATATGGTGGCTGGCTCTTTTCGATAATTTTGCTAAAGCGTAGGATGGCATCTGGTTTTACGAACACTCTATCGACGATTAATGTATTACTGCCTGATCCACGAAGACCAAGAGAATCCCAAGTTTTCACAACCTCTAAGTCAGAAACTTTTAATAGTATACCTACACGCTCAGGTACGTCGCTGTCATCGAATTTCATAATTGCGCCAACGCCGACCCAATCGCTGTAATTGATACCGCTTACAAAGCTGTACTTACCTGAAACGATATAGCCGTTTTCAACTGATTCTACTTTGCCGATTGGTGCAAATACATCCGCTACGAAACCGCCTTGGTTAATAACTTCATCACGGATGTGTTTTGGATAGTAGCATACCCAAGAGTTGTGCACGGAGAAGAAGTATGTTAACCACGAAGCAGATAAGTTGTGGTAACCAACTGTACTTACCATATCAACGAACGTGCGCCAATCCAGTTGTGGGTAGCCAAAGTCTTTCGGTAAAATCAAACGATGAATTCCCTCCTCGCGGATAATATCCGCGATACGAGGAGAAATTGTCGAGTTTAGGTCTGCTTCGATTGCTTCTAACTCTGCAGCTTCGCCGATACGTTTTGCTTTTTGTATGATTTCTTTATAAGTTGCCTTATTTTCAACTACTGTTACCATTTGATCATTCCTTTCAAAAAATAGTTTATTGTGCTATTACTGTATGATCTTTTCCCACTGCTAAAAAATCGGTGACAAGTTTATTCACAATTTCAGGCTGGTCGGTTTGTGCTTGGTGACCGCAGTTTTCGATATATTCGAATTTAATGTTCGGTAATAATTTCTCAAGCTTATAACCTGTCTCCACTGGTGCAACAGAATCTTGGTTACCCCAAATGAAAATGCTAGGGATTTTTAATTTTGGTAATGCATCTTTGATGCAGTAACGATCCCATAGCTTTGGATCTTCGTTCATTTTTGCTAAGTAAGCATCGAACGCTTGATTTGATTCTCTTACACCTGGGCGGGTTGCTGCTTGATGACGCAGTTGAATTAGTTCTTCCGGTATGACTGTGTCTTCACTTGAATTGCGGTACATAAATTTTCGTAATGATTCTTCTGTATAGTCGTAACCAATCACTTCTAAGAATGAACGCAGCTTTCTTTCGGGTACTTCCTGCATTGCTTGATACATTGTATTACTGCCGATGTAAACAACCCTATTTACTTTTTCCGGGTGGTCAATTGCATATTTAGCCGCAATGTAAGCACCTTGAGAATTGCCTACAAGGGATACCTCATCTAGGCATAATGCTTCAATAAAATCATGTACATGGTCCACTAAGCTTTGATGCCCATTTACTGGCCATGCGTGAGGACGTGCATCTGTGAACCCCATTGATAGTTGGTCTACTGCGTATGCGCGGAACCCAGCTTTTGCTAATGCAGGTAACATAAAACGCCAGCCCGCTGCGCCGCAAGCTCCTGGTCCTGCACCATGTAGTAAAATTACAGCTGGTCCTTCTGTTCCGGCCCAAGAATAATGTGTACGTACGCCATTTGCTAATACGTAACTATTATGGAATCCTTCAAAAATTGTCATCGTTTTGCCCCCTGTACTGATTAGTTGTTATTTTCTGTTTTGAGTATAACTGTTGAAAATTTTAAATATAATAGTGATTTTTATTGTATAAATAGTAATAATCTTTAAAATTTATTGAAAATAGGATTTCCTTTTTGTAATATAGTGAATACGAAGGGGGATGTGATTTTAATGAGTGAAATTGCATTTGATTCTAGCGAAACGAAAAATATTTTAATGTCGGCAAATGCCTTCCACACATTAAAAAACAATTTATTTAACAACATTGGATCTCATAAAACGAAAGGCTTTTTATTCCGATTTGGTAAAGAGTTTGGGATGGAATCAGCCAAAAATAATTTCCAAAATAAAAACTCGGTGAATCCTGTCGGTAAAAGACATTCGCGCTTAGGTCACGTAAAAGATGTTATTTTCAAGGGGGAAATTGTGCGTCATCAGGACGGCACAGTTGAATGTATCGATACGTGGGGGCAATGGGTAGAATCATTCGAAGCAGCATTACACCTTAAAAATTACGGTTTAGCAGATGAATGTGTTTGTCATATGTTATGCGGCTTTGCAAGTGGTGCATTGACATATGAGTTTGGCGAGTCAATTATTGCAGTTGAGTATAAATGCGTCGCAAAAGGTGATCCATGCTGCGAGTTTAAAGTTCGATTGGAGCGCGATTGGCTAAATGAGAAGGAAGAACTTATTCACCTATATCAAAACGACAACATATTATCCGAGCTTGAAATGACATATGATGCACTTTTGCATCATAAGCAGATGCTTGAAAAGATTTCAATATTTCATGGCCAACTCACGCAAAAAGTTACAGATAAGCATTCGATGGATGAAATTGTACAGGCTGCATACGAGCTGGTGAACATCCCGATTTTGATTGAGGATATTCACGGCACTAATTTAAGTCAAGTTGGTTTAACGGAGGAACAACAGCTAGTAATAAAAAAAGATAAGGCGAAATTATCGCATTTTGTCGATAAGCACAACGTTTCGAATTACAAGGGAGATAAATACTGGAAGTTGACAGCACCAGTTCTTATTAATAAAAAAAGTTATGGCACTTGTTCGTTTATTTACTTTGATGAAAAGCATATGGATGAAAACGACCACCTATTTTTAGAACGTATTTCAACGGTCGTGGCGTTATGTATTTTATACGAAGAGGCGCAGTTTGAAGAGCAGCAACGTATGCGCAGCTCACTATTAGAGCGCTTAATTCATAATCGAAATATTAAAGATATCGAATCTTACTATAAATTTTTGCCGTTTAAGTTTCAGCCTCCATTTTCTACAGGTATTATTAGTGTAAAAAAGAAAAAGAAAAATCATGAAATTATTGACATTCATGAACAGCTGACAGATTTATCTAAGCTGGCAAAAGAGTGGGATTTATCATGTATTTTTGCAGTTCTCGGGGAGGAAATTGCTCTCCTAAACTCGCTAAATAGCGATAGGCAGGGTTGGCAAAAGAAAATCACGAAAATTTTTCAAAAGATGGAAAAGCAAAATAGCAATTATAAATATTCAATCGGGCTTAGCGGAACGTTTAGCAACTTTAAAGATTTCGAACGTTCTTTACAAGAGGCACGTGTCGCACAGCGCTTTCCAAACCAGAAGCTGCTAACGGAATACGAAGATTTAGGTATGCTTGGGGATATCGTTAAGAACATGAGCATTGAGCAGCTGCATGAAATGGCGAAAAAGACGTTAAAAGATTTATACAATTTCGATGATCCACGTAAAAAGGAATTGTTGCACACGCTTTACGTCTATTTATTAAATAGCCAACGCTTAAAAGAAACGATGGATGAGTTGACGTTATCAATCGGCGGTATCCAATATCGTATAAAGCAAATTGAGGAACAGCTGCAAATTTCACTGAAAAACGCGTCAACAGCAGCGTATACTTTATTAGTTATTCAGGCGCTAATATTGTCGGATAGCTTAAACTTTGAGGAATTTGCAAGATAAAAAACAAAAAAGACTGTAGACAAACTCATTTTTTATTGAGTTTGTTTACAGTCTTTTACACGAGCAAGCCCTTGTTGAATTTATTGCTCTACAACAATGTCTAAGTTCATTTGATCTTCTTCAGCAGCACGACTTGCGTCTTCTTTTTCAGTTGCTGTAATTTTTAATTTACGTGTAGCTAATAACACGATTGCAGACACAATATATAAACTAACTATAACTAACACACCTGCGTTGAAGCCAGAGCGAACGTCATCACCTGCAAGTGTGATCAAGTAACCAGTAATCCATGGACCAATTATACCAGCCATACTTGCAATCGCTAATGAAATACCTGTTACACTACCTACTAAGTTTTTCGGGATGATCAACGTTTTAATCGCAGCATTTAACGGTAATAAGCTTGTGTTCATTATTAAGCCTACCCCTAAGAAAATACATGCTAAAACTGGTGAAGATACAATGGTTGTCATTGCGTAAGAGGCAGCACCAACAAGTAATACCGTAACTAATACACGGTCATAAGATTTGATAAGGCTTTTATTTTTCTTGAATAAGACGTCTGTAAATTTTCCTGCACAAATTGCGAATACTGTACCAGCAATGCCCATTCCAGCGAATATTAAGCTCATACTTTGCTGCTTAAGACCAACGATTTGTGTTAAGTAAGTTGGTGCCCATGTAAGAACCCAAGTTGTAATCCACATTGATACAAAACCTATAACTAAAATTGATAATACATAAGGGTTGATTAATACTTTTACTATATACTTGAAAGGTACTTCTTTGTTAGAAGCTAAAGATTTTACGTCCTCGGCTAGTGGCTGCTTTGGTTCGTCTCTCATAAAGAAGAAGAAGAGTGCCCATGCAAGGCTTGCTACTCCTAACATTGCGAAAGTATGCTGCCAACCTATGTTTGTAATCCCCATAACTAAAATTGGTGCTGCTA
This sequence comes from Neobacillus niacini, assembly GCF_030817595.1. Classification (GTDB taxonomy): domain Bacteria; phylum Bacillota; class Bacilli; order Bacillales; family Cytobacillaceae; genus Neobacillus; species Neobacillus niacini_G. The sequence goes on along the minus strand of NZ_JAUSZN010000001.1, from coordinate 3,362,162 downwards.
AATACGTACCAACTGTTGTACCAGAAGTCATAATAGCTGTGGCGACACCACGTTGTGCACTAGTGAACCAACGTGCAAGGTGTACTAGGCAAAAACCAAGCGTAGAACCCTCGAAGAAACCTAAGACAACTCGGAGTAAAATTAAGTGTGGTAACGTTTCGACAAAATAAGCACTTGCTAATGAAATTGTCCAACCAGTTGCAATCATCATTAATAAATATTTTGAGTTGAAGCGATACGTTAATGTACCTAAAACAATACTTCCGACAGCGTATGCAGCGAAGAAGCTACTTCCCACTAAACCAAACTGATCGTAAGATAAATTTAGTTCAGACATGATTGGTTCTGCGGCTAATCCTAAAACTGATTTATCCGTATAGTTTAAAACAGATAGCAAGAATAGAAATCCTAATACAACCCAACGCATGTAAAATCCCCCTTGAATTACCGTATTTTCTCATCCACATCATTTCATGATAATATTATCAGATTTTTCCGAAAATTTTTAAGGTAACTGTTTTTCTTTAGGTGGATGTTAGCGTTTTCAAAAAAATCATTTCACACCTCCTAATGTTTTACTAGACATACTTTTAAAAAACTTTAGCATCTTATCAGAAAATCCGGAGTTCGAATCTTCCATGAAATGAATTCTATTTGATAAAAAAGAGATTGACAAGAAAAAAAGATTGATAGTTAATTATTGTTTGCCGGAGAACAAAAAAAGAAGTAACAGAATCCCAGTTCCAAAAAGCAAAACTTTTGACATTCCGATATATTGATAAATCTGACTTTTTCTGAAAATTTTTCTTGTGAAAATTCAAATATAGATTTGTGTAAATTTTATTGTTTTTATTTGAATTTTCAATAAAAAATACAATGATAATTTTAAATGAACTCAATTATGATTAAATCAATCGATTACGAATGGGGGAATTGGGATGGATGATCGTTTATTTAGAAATGCAATGGGGAAGTTTGCGACAGGGGTTACAGTTCTTTTAACTGAAAACGAGGGAGAAACACATGGAATGACAGCAAACGGTTTTATGTCAGTATCATTGGATCCGAAGCTTGTCTTAATTTCTATTGGACATAAAGCAAAATTTCTAGAGAAAGTTTCACAATCTAAAAAGTATACAGTAAATATTTTAGCGGAGGATCAAGAGCATTATTCACGTCATTTTGCTGGGAGACCTGGTGAAGTAGTTGAATTTGAAACGTTAGCTGGGCTGCCAGTATTAAAAGGGGCTATCACTCAAATCGCATGTGAAGTCGTATCAGAACATATAGAGGGTGACCATACATTATTCATTGGTAAAGTAGTAGATTTACGGCTTGAGGATAAAGATCCGTTATTGTTCTTCAAGAGTAAATATCGTCAATTGATAGAGGTAGAAACAGTTAAGTCCTAAAAGGAGAATTGTCTATGAATATTCAAACCATAGCTGAAGTATTGCTTGAAGCGGAACGTACGAAACAGCCAATTGCGCCCTTAACCGAAACCTATGAAAATATTACTGTTGCTGAGGCTTATGCAGTGCAACTAGAGCAAATTCGTCAAAAGATTGAAAACGGGGCCACAGTGAAAGGACTAAAGATTGGGTTAACGAGTAAAGTGATGCAAGAAATGTTGAATGTTTATTCACCAGACTATGGCTGTATTTTAGATACGATGGTATTTGACGAGGCAGATGGTTTAGTTGCTGAGTCTTTTATTCAACCAAAGGTAGAGTTTGAGATTGCGTTTGTTTTTAATAGAGAGTTAAAAGGGCCACAAGTGACGGTGCGAGATGTAATTGATGCAACAGCCTTTGTAGTACCAGCAGTCGAAGTAATCGACAGCCGCATTGCGAATTGGAAAATAAAATTTGAGGATACAGTGGCAGACAATGGGTCTTCCGCCGGTGCGATTTTAGGTCAAAAGCGGACACTACTTAAAGACATTGAAGACATTACAAATATTCCAATGATTGTAAAGAAAAATGGTGAATTTTTAGACGAAGCAACGAGCTCAGCTGTATTAGGGAACCCACTCAATGCGGTTGTTTGGTTAGCAAATGAAGTGAGTGCCTTTGGTATTTCTATCGAGCCTGGCATGTTTGTCTTATCGGGAGCGCTATCAAAAGCTGTTACCTTTAAAACAGGTGATAAATTCGAAGTTGATTTCGGTATACTTGGAAAAGTAAACGTTAACATTTTGGAAGAAGATTTAATTTATAAAGCAGCACAAAATTTAGCGAGATGAAAGAAAAAGGAGAGAATCGCAATGAAGGTAATCTATGTGAATGCTAATAACTTACAAGAGATTAGACAGTCATCTCCTAATGTAGCAATGGCACTTGGTTACTTTGATGGTGTGCATTTAGGGCATCAAAAGGTAATTCAAACAGCTAAAGAAAAAGCAAAAGCACAAAATTTATCACTAGCGGTTCTCTCTTTTTTTCCGCATCCCAAAAGTGTTTTATGTTCGGACATAGCAATCTCATATCTTGAGCCACTAGAACAAAAAATTGAAAAGTTAGAAAAACTTCAAGTGGATATTTTTTATATTGTAGAATTTACAAAGGAATTAGCTAAAGTAGAAGCAAACGATTTTTTAGATGATTATGTTATAGGTTTGAATGCTAAGGAAATTATTTGTGGTTTTGACTACACATATGGTGCAAAAGCAAGTGGTACCGTTAAAACACTGGCAGATTATGCTGCTGCACATCAAGTAGGCCTAACGGTTGTTGAGGAGCTAACGTGGAATAATCAAAAAATTAGTTCGACATTGATTCGGAAGCACTTGATAGAAAGAAAGCTTAGTGAATTACCCAATTTACTGGGGGGATTTTACAAAACTAAGTATTGTCAAAAGAATGGTATCCTACCAAATTATTCGTTACCGAATGTTGGTAGTTATAAAGTATTGATCGAAGATCGACATTCTTCTATTGAGTGTGTTGCAACTGTAAAGTGTAAAAAATATATTGAGATTCATCATGAAATGTCGATACTACCCAATTTATTGACGATAGAATGGGTTGAGCAATTAAAAACAATACCAAGCTGATTATTCAGCCTTTGATTAATGTTAATTGTAGTCTCCTAGAAGCGTTAATAATCCCAAAAAAAAACTGACCCTGATTTCGTGAAAAAATACTTTTGCGATTTTGGGGTCTTTTTCCTGTTAATCTCTTGTAAGTCCAGTGTTCTTCCAATTTTCTTTTCGAATCTCTTTACCAATTTGATAAAAAGTGCTTAATCATGGTATAAGTGTAAAAGGGCAGAGACATTCTGCTTTTTAATTTTGGGATAAGGGATTGACCAGTTAACCGATGATGAGAGGATTTGAATATATATATGAAAGAAAATTTTTGGCGTGATTTACCACGACCATTTTTTGTACTTGCACCTATGGAAGATGTGACAGATCTTGTTTTTCGCCATGTAGTAAGTGCAGCTGGTCGACCAGATGTATTTTTTACAGAGTTTACAAACTCGGATAGCTATTGTCATCCAGAGGGCATGAAAAGTGTGCGTGGCCGTTTGACTTTTACAGAAGATGAACAGCCAATTGTGGCACATATTTGGGGAGATAATCCCGAATATTTCCGTCAAATGAGTATTGGGATGGCAGAGCTAGGATTTAAAGGCATCGATATTAATATGGGCTGCCCTGTACCGAATGTGGCATCGCGAGGAAAAGGCAGCGGCCTTATTCTGCGACCAGACGTTGCGGCAGAACTTATTCAAGCAGCAAAAGCAGGCGGACTGCCTGTCAGTGTAAAAACACGACTTGGCGATAAAGAAGTTCAGGAGTGGGAGGAATGGCTAACGCATATTTTAAAACAGGATATTGCGAACCTTTCTATTCATTTACGTACAAGAAAGGAAATGAGCCAAGTACCTGCACATTGGGAGCTAATTCCAGAAATCAAAAAATTACGTGACACGATCGCACCAAATACGCTGCTAACAATCAATGGAGACATTCCTGACCGTCAAACTGGGCTGCAGCTTGCTGAAAAATATGATATTGATGGCGTTATGATTGGGCGAGGTATTTTTAAAAATCCTTTTGCATTTGAAAAAGAGCCAAAAGAGCATAGTAGTAAAGAATACCTTGACCTTTTAAGACTGCAGCTTGATCTTCAAGATCAATATGCGGAAGTACTGCCGCGTTCCATCACAGGGCTTCACCGCTTTTTCAAAATTTATGTCAAAGGATTCCCTGGAGCTGCAGAACTAAGGAATCAATTGATGAACACGAAATCAACTGGTGAAGTGCGTGCATTACTCGATAACTTTGGGACAAAGAATGTTGATGGGACAGAGGAATAGTAGAAGGAGGTCTTTCCGGTTTTTGCCGGCAAGACCTTCTTTTTTGTTATAGTAAAAGTCTTTTACTATAATTGAGCCTATAACCAGTACACAGTACGTATTTGAAATTTAACAATACCCAAAACCTATATAAGGATGTGTACGATGCACTATACGACTGAACGGACACGACGCCAAATTATACAAAGCTTTATACATGTGTTGCAAACGAAAAGATTCTCTTCAATCACGATAAAAGATATATGTGATGATGCATTGATTCATCGGACTACGTTTTATCGTTATTATGAAGATAAGTACAGTCTGTTAAGAGATTTTATTTATCATTTATCTGAAGAGATTATTAGCAGAAATAAAAAATCGAATACTGACACTTTTAGGTTTCTAGTTGATTATGTCGAAGACCATTTTGTGTTATTTGAAAACACTTTGTTAGGGTCTGAAGGGCATATATTTTTCAAAAGCATGGTGAAAATTGCAAGTGATATTATGCGTGAACACTCCAAAACAGGAGATGACCCGATATCAACTAAAATCAATCAGTCGAAGTATCCTGATGTGATGTGTGGTTTCTAATGGACTGAAGGGCAATGATCTTTCAGATGCTAAGTTTGGCACTTCTGGACCAAGTGCTACAACCAAAGATATGAATGATGTTTTAAGCAGGGATTTAAACAGATCGACGACGATTGTCATTATCGGAGTTTTGCTGGTACTGTTCTTCATTATTCGGTCGTTCTGGACACCAGTTTTCATAACGGCATCGCTTTTAGGTTCCTACTATGCGGCGATGTTCATCATAAATTATATATTTATAGATTTGCAGGGGCTTGAAGGGATTTCCTCCTTTGTTCCTTTCTTCTCGTTTATCATTATTGTCGCCTTGGGAGTAGACTACAGTATCTTTTTAATGATGCGCTTTAAAGAATACCCTCATATGTCGCAGAAGGAGGCAATTGTTACGGCTTCAAGACATATAGGCGGTGTCATTATTGCTGCAGTCATCATCCTTGGAGGCACATTTGCGACACTTATGCCTTCTGGAATCATCCTTTTATCTGAATTGGCCATAGCGGTCATTACAGGACTGATTGTACTTTGCTTTGTACTGCTTCCTCTCTTTTTACCAGCTATGATCGCCCTGCCAGATACCTTGGTGAACCTATTCTCTAGAAAAAAGAAAGCTGACTTAAATTTAGAGGAAAAAGTAATATAAATAAAAGCCGACTTACTTGTTATAAAAAGGAAGTCGGCTTTTCCTTTGAGGTTCACAGAATTGTAGAAAAGCCTTTGAAAAGAGTGAATTTATCTAAGGTCTAATGTGATATTATTCTATCAAATAGGATGCAGAAAAATGAGAATAACGATAATAAAAAATTACACTTCCAAATTTTTGATGTTTCTGTCCTCCATCATTTCCCCATTAAAACAATGTGTTTATGAAAACCCCCAATAGTAAATTCTACTTTCAAATTATGATCATCTTATTGAACAACCTCCATATTGACTCTTCACATATTCCTGCCGTAACACCCATTTATTCCAATAGTTTACTAATAAAACTTGAAAGGAGTGGTAACCATGTAAACATATACTCATTTATAAGTTTCCTAAGACTAATAAAATTATGAAGGAGGATCACTAATGGGTCATGATATATCAGGATTCAATAATACAGGAGAAGAAATTGCTTACGCTCGTTTTAGCATGGGGAACCATAATTCTACCATCCTTTACAGCTTACTAGACGCAAATCAATTCTATGCAGGAGTTAGCGGGTCAGGTAAAAGTTCCACCTTTTCAATTAATCAACTTGAAAAAGCATTAAATACCTACAATCAATTGTATGGAAACGGTAAATCCCTATCAGAAAGAGATTGGGATCTAAAACAAATCCAGGATTTTATCGAAAACTGTTTGGCAACTGCTCAAAAAGAAGGGAGGGTAAATGTGTATTTTGGCTAATGTTTTATGCTATAAATTCTATAATTATCAATACCTTCTTATGTAACAAATTGCAAAATATCTCCAGATAATCTTTTCATTTCTTATCTCCCCAAAATAATAATCATCTTTAGTTAAATCTAGTAGAATAATGTTATAATAGGATCGACTCTTCAAATACAACTTCCCCGTTGAGGGGATTCCAAGGTATTATAGCTTATAGCCCAATTGAGTTTTTAAGTTGGGCTATTTTGTTTTTAATTATATGGTGGCAATCAACTATATTGAAATACTTCCATTTTAGTTCCAAGTATTTACGGGTTTCTGAGGGTGCCACGGACCGCACTAAAGGATGGGTGAAAATGTTTAATTTAGCAGCATTAATGCTTGAAAAGGTCGGTATCATAGTCATTGTGGCTTTTTTGCTTTCGCAAATGAAGTCATTTCGTCATATTATTCAAACCAAACACAATACAAATGAGAGAATCTTGCTTATTTTACTTTTTGGTGCCTTCGGGATCATTAGTAATTATACAGGGGTTGAAGTTCATTATAATTCTATTAATAGAGCGACGTGGCTTTCTGAATTAGAACATGAGAGTGCGCTGGCAAATACAAGAGTGATGGGGGTTGTCATAGGTGGTTTGCTTGGAGGCCCAATTGTTGGTGTTGGTGCAGGATTGATTGCTGGAATTCATCGTTACACGCTTGGCGGTTTCACCGCATTTTCCTGCGCAATTTCTACTATCTTAGCTGGGATTATTGCAGGTTACTTTGGAAGAAAAAGAAAACTTATGGGAAAACAAATTACTGCAGGTTTTGCTGTCATGATAGGCATGATATTGGAATCCGTACAAATGTTACTCATTCTTGTTTTTGCTAAACCGTTTGAACAAGCATGGAGCCTTGTAGAGTTTATTAGCTTACCGATGATATTTGGCAATGGATTAGGTACATTGCTATTTATGTTCATAATTAGAGCAATTAAACGTGATAAAGAGGTTACTCGTGCAAATCAAACCAACCTGGCCTTTCTTATTGCCGATCAAACCCTGCCATATTTTCGACAAGGCTTGAATATCCATTCCTGCGGGGAGATAGCGGAAATTATGCTAAAACTAACCGATGCTGATGCGGTTTCAGTTACAGATGACCATCAAGTCCTAGCTCATGTCGGCGCAGCGTCAGACCACCATATCCCTAAGTCAAAACCGGAGACCGGTTTGACAAAAAAAGTGCTTGAAAGCGGCAATATTTCAATAGCAAGATCGAAGAAAGAGATTCTCTGCGTTCATCATGATTGTCCTTTAGAAGCAGCCATTGTGCTGCCGTTAAAGGTTAAAAATAAAATCGTCGGTACTTTAAAAATGTACTATACTAAGCCGGAAAAATTAGATAAGGTGCAGCAGGAATTAGCGGAAGGACTTGCTAATCTCTTTTCTACACAGCTGGAGCTTGCAGAAGCAGAAAGACAGACGAAGCTATTGAAAGATGCAGAAATCAAAGCCTTACAGGCACAAATCCATCCGCACTTTTTATTTAATAGTATCAATACGATCTCAGCACTTTGTCGAACAGATGCAGATAAAGCTCGGAAGTTACTGTTGGAGCTCAGTTCATTTTTTCGCGGAAATCTCCAAGGAGCCAGGCAGATGCTCCTTCCGCTGGAGAAGGAATTGGCAAATGTCAGGGCTTATCTATCTTTGGAACAGACCCGTTTTCCAAATAAGTACTTCGTAGATTTTCAAATTGAACCAGGTCTTGAAGAGCTGCTGATTCCGCCGTTTACCCTGCAGCCATTGGTGGAAAATGCAATTCATTATGGCTTTCCCCGAAGTAAATCTGAAGGGAAAATCACCATCCGGATATTTTTCGAGAGTAATCAACTGAAGATTATTGTTACGGATAACGGAAAGGGCATTCCTAGAGATAGGATTGAAGTGTTAGGGAAGCAAATCGTAGATTCTAAAAAAGGAAATGGTACAGCTATTTTTAATATAAATGAACGTCTTAAAGGAATTTACAATGGTCAAGCCTATTTAACTATTGAGAGTCAAGTGGACCATGGAACAACAGTCACAATTTCCATTCCGCACGATTATAAAGGAGTTTTTGATCTGAATGCTTAAAGCTTACATAGTGGATGATGAACCTTTAGCAAGAGATGAATTAAAATACTTGCTGTTACGCAGCAAGCAGGTAGTCGTTTTAGGTGAAAGTGACTGTGTCGAGGATGCCATTGCAGATATACTTGGGCTAAAACCAGATCTTGTCTTTTTAGATATTGAACTGGCTGATGAGAGCGGATTGGACTTAGCGAAGCAATTAGAAAAACTTAACCCGGCTCCAGCGACGGTTTTTGCTACAGCTTACGATGAATTTGCCCTTATGGCCTTTGAATTAAACGCGGTGGATTATATATTAAAACCCTTTGATGAAGAACGGATTGGTAAAACTCTGAAAAAAATTAAAAAGATGAAAAAAATTGGAGATCAGGATTTTCCCATTTATTCCTCTGAGAAAAACCTCCAAAATGGAAAAATTGCCGTCCTTGTCGATGAAAGAATTATTTTACTACCCAATGCTGACATTGTTTATTTAGAATCCAGTGAGGGTAAGTGCACAATCGAAACAATGGACCAAAGGTACACAGTAAGTGAGGCACTCGTTGTATTAGAGAAAAAGTTACCTAACACCGAATTTCTTCGCGTCCACCGCAGTTTCATTGTAAACATCGATCATATAGTAGAAATAGAGCCTTGGTTTAACTCTACCTATAATTTAATCATGAAAAACGACTCAAAAGTTCCCGTAAGCCGGACCTATGTAAAAGAATTGAAGCAGATGTTAGGGTTTTAAATTTTTTGGATTTTATTTGCCAGTTATTGTATTTCATCAGTTGTTTTTTGTAATTCACCTTCCCATTTGTGCAAGTTATTTTGAAAATGAAATAAAAACGTTTTCATTTTGTAAGATAATGATTGTATATAAGAAGTAATGGAGGGAGAATAAAAAAATGAATGCGATTTCAATCGTAGTAGGTTCAATATGTATCCTCTTAATCGTTTATCGTTTATATGGCACATTTATGGCGGCAAAGGTTTTGAAGCTTAATGATTCAAAGCCGACACCTGCTCAGAAATTAGAAGATGGTCAAGATTATGTACCGACAAATAAATGGGTTGTATTTGGTCACCATTTTGCTGCGATTGCTGCAGCAGGCCCTTTAGTTGGTCCAATTCTGGCAGCACAATTCGGTTATTTACCAGGCCTACTTTGGCTGTTAATTGGTGCAGTAATTGGTGGAGCTGTCCACGATACGGTCGTTCTCTTTGCATCAATGCGCAGAGATGGAAAATCTTTATCAGAGGTTGCAAAGGAAGAACTCGGTCCTGTAGCAGGATTCTGTACAGGATTAGCGATGTTATTCATCATCACCATTACTATGGCTGGACTGTCAATGGTTGTGTTGGGTGCACTTGAAAGAAACCCATGGGGAACATTCGCAGTTGGAATCACCATTCCGATTGCAATGGGAGTTGGATTATATCATAAAAAGACCGGCAATTTAAAACTCGCTACAACTGTTGGTTTCATTTTAATCATGGCAGCAATCGTTTGGGGACCAAACATTCAAGGTACATGGTTAGGAGATTTGTTAACACTTGAAAAGAGTACGCTTGCTCTTATTTTACCTATCTATGCTTTTTTTGCAGCAGCATTACCAGTCTGGTTATTGCTCGCACCACGCGATTATTTAAGTACATTTATGAAGATTGGGGTATTCGCGGCCTTGATCGTTGGGGTATTCATTGTAAACCCAGAAGTTCAATTTCCTGCATTTACAGATTTTATTAATGGCGGCGGTCCTGTTGTTGCTGGTCCAGTTTGGCCATTTATCTCGATTACAATAGCTTGTGGAGCAATTTCAGGATTCCACGCATTCGTTGGTTCTGGTACAACACCGAAGATGGTCAGCCGCTGGAGCGACATTAAAGGTGTAGCTTTTGGAGCAATGCTTGTTGAATGTTTAGTGGCAATTATGGCTTTAATTGCTGCCATCTCTCTACAGCCAGGGGATTATTTTGCAATCAATTCATCACCAGAGAAATTCGCAACACTTGGAATGGAAACGGTTAACCTTAACGAACTGGAAGAAAAGGTGGGAATGGACCTTGAAGGAAGAACAGGTGGAGCCGTTACCCTCGCAGTAGGGATGACATACATCTTCACTGCAGTTCCATTTTTCGCAAAATTAGCATCTTATTTCTATCAATTTGTCATTCTATTTGAGGCTGTCTTTATCTTAACTGCGATTGATTCAGGAACGAGGGTTGCTCGTTACCTTATTCAAGATTTCCTTGGAGACTTTATTAAACCATTAAAACGTACAGATTCACTCGGAGCAAATATCTTTGCCAGTGCATTAGCCTGCTTCGTCTGGGGATATCTTCTTTTCTCAGGGGACATCAGCTCCGTCTGGGCACTATTTGGTGTATCAAACCAATTAATGGCTTCTATCGGACTGATTGTCGGAGCAACAGTAGTCCTAAAGATTGCCGAAAAGCGCTGGTACATGCTGACATGTCTAATCCCTCTAGCATATTTATTTGTAACCGTGATGGTTGCAGGTTACTGGATGGTAAAAAACGTCTATTTCAATGCCGATAATGCTGGTTTCAGTGTTTTAAACGGTATTCTATCCATTGTTATGCTGATCCTTGGTATAGTAATTATGGTTACTTCAATAAACAAATGGATTAAGTTTTGGAAAATTCCACAAAATGTATTAGTAAAACAATCGGAAAAAGAAGTAGCATAAATAACAAGCACCCATTCGACTAAATGAATGGGTGCTGTTTTTTTATAGGGGTTCCTCATTGAAGCTTTGCGGAAATAGATTTAAAGAAACCGAAACCAGATAATTTAAGTATAAGTTTCTCCTTGCCTCTAATACTTTTTTGTACATAGATAGATAAATTATCGATTATAACCTCATTAAATTGATTTAACGTTTTAGGTTTTCCAGGGACTGCAGCTAGTTCCTGAATACCTGGAGCATAACAAGCCTTTACCTCAAGGGTTTTTACGGTCAATTGATTGCCTTTTGACTTTAACCACTGTTTTGATTCAGTATCCAATTCAACATTCATCGCTTTTCGCCCCCTTTGTTCTTTCATTAAGTATAATATAGTAGTTTGTTATAGACCATTAGATACTCGAGGAATGGGACTTTTTGATTAAAAATAGTGAAAAATGTAGTTTCATGCAAGAAAAAGCAGGATTTTAATTTTTAAAAATGAATATATATAACAACTAGTATCTCAGGTTCGTCGAAGTTGTTGTGACAAAGGATTATGAAACAGGAAGACCTTCCTTTAACCAAGAAAAGGATCAGAATCATTTTATTCATCCAGCCCAATCCATTTATGAAAGAAGGTATACCGTATGAACGAAAAGTTTTTTGATGACTATAAAAAATTTATTGTTGCACCGGTCGATGAAAAGCAAAATGGTAAAGAATCATTTGATCCAAAAAATTATGCTTCACATTATATCATGACACTGTCTATATTTAATTCCCGTATAACGACTTTGAAAGAAGCTGGTAAATATGATATAGATGTTGACAAAAGTATTAAAACGGTTCTAAAGGAATTTAATAGGAGGCACCATGAAAGGTACCATCTTCAACTACTTGAATTAGATAAGTTTAAAAACTATTTTGTATTGGCTCTTTCCTCGAAAACAGAATTTGAAAAAAATGAAGAAAGTGACCGAATATCTTTTATTGTTGATAAAATGCTAACGAACCTTTTTTATGTTGGACAAGGATGGTTCAATTTAATAGGCGAAAAAGGAAGAATAGCACGTAAGCTCTTTTGTTGTTCTTTTATGAAATATGTGATAGAGAACGAGGATCATTTAAAAATAGACAAAAAAGTAGAAAGTATCAGTGGTTTTATTTCAAAAAATGATGAGATTAAACTTGTGAAAAATTTCTAAAGTTTTAGGACTACGTTCGTTCAAGGCTCTTCATCTCTTTTTTTAGATATATGTCAAAGGATTTCGAGGGGCGAGTGAATTAAGAAATCAACTGAAATTTATTCATCGTCCAATGAGCAATTTTTTTCTTGGAAATATTAAATCCATCAAAACAAAAGCACCCCATGTGTTGTCACATACACTCTGAACAAGTTGGGTGTTTCTTGTAGATAGTTATAAAAGAAGAAGCAGGAACCCGTTAATGGGCAGCCTGCTTCTTCTATTAGTTATGAAGATTTTAGTAAGGCGATACAAAAGGCTAATTCTTTGCGGGAGAGTGTCTCACAATTTCCGATTGGGTCATTATCGTTATATAATAGTATATGAGAATTCCATCAAACTCCCTACGAGAGGGGTGTTAGACATAGCGGTTACAATTAAGGATGTTGCAAAGCTTGCGAATGTTGCTCCGTCAACAGTTTCAAGAGTGATTGCCGATAGTCCCAGAATTAGTGAAGCAACAAAGCGTAAAGTAAATGAAGCAATGGGAAAGCTCGGGTACCATCCAAACTTAAATGCAAGAAGTCTTGCGAGTCAATCGACACAAACCATTGGGCTTGTCATGCCGAGTTCAGGAGATGTCGTATTTCAGAATCCCTTTTTCCCAACCGTATTACAAGGAATTAGTGAAGGGGCACATGAAAAAAAATACGCTTTGCATATGACAACTGGAAAATCAGAAAAGGAAACACTTGAAGCAGTGGTTGAAATGGTTCAGGGAAAAAGAGTAGATGGGATGATTCTACTAAAATCTAAGGTGGAGGATAAAATTATCTCCTATTTACTAAAAAGAAATTTTCCATTTGTCCTTATTGGTAAACCTTATAAAAATGTAGAAGAAATTACCCATGTTGATAACGATAATTTTCGTGCCATGCAAGAAGCTACCGAACATTTAATCATGCAGGGCCATCATCAAATTGCCTTTATCGGTGGATGTCTTGAGCTTGTGGTAACGGTAGAGCGGTTACTTGGTTATGAACGGGCATTACGAAATGCTGGTATTGAATTGAAAAATGAATATATTATTCATGAAGAATTTTTACGTGAAGGCGGTCAAGAAGCTGTTAAGGAGCTCATGTCACTAGAAAATCCACCTACTGCCCTCGTGGTAGTTGACGACTTTATGGCTTTAGGTGTCTTGAATACACTAGATGAGTTAGGAATCAGCGTTCCAGAGGATATCTCCATTGTCAGCTTTAATAACGTACTTCTTTCAGAAATGGTGAAGCCCCCGTTAACATCTGTTGACATCAATATATTTAATCTTGGCTATCAAGCGTCAAAGAACTTGATTCAAAAGATTGAAAACAGTAACGAACCAATAAAGCGTATCATCATTCCCCATAAATTAATTGAAAGATCATCATGCTGCCATCTAAAAAACAAGTAAAATCCACGAAAGCCCCTAATTTTAATAGGGGCTTTTCCTATGTGTGCCAGGCATGGCAACTATCTAGGTGGTGAAAGTCCACTGTGGGGGTACACATCGACCAACCACTAAGGAAGCGCAAGGTACTTATCGTGAGATAAGGGCTGGAGGAAGCGTGGAATAAAATCTTGGCTCGACGTACAGAAATCTGATACTAAGGCTTTATAAAGGGATGAGGCTCCATAGCAAGTCAAAGTCCAAAAGATGTGCGTAACTTTGTAGAGTAAATCAGGCGAGTAAAAGAGGAAAGATAGTTGTCTTACCCTGGGAGGTCTTGCGGATGTACGGAAGTACAGTCGAAAAAGGTTAGTCGCAAGAAGTCAGCAGAAGCCATAGTAGTGAAATTATTCATGAAGGGCTGAACAATTTATAGTGTTTCAACACCACGAATGCGTAAGTGACGTACTCCGAATGTGTTAATGGAGAAAGTATGAGCGTATCTCAAACGGATAACCAAAATGGAGCTATCACTTACTACGTGAGAGGAAAGGAGAAACGAGTGTGAACCTTTTAGAACAGATTCTAAGTAATCAAAATATGAATGAAGCTTACCTGCGTGTCTATAAAAATAAAGGTGCAAGTGGCGTCGATGGAGTAACAGTCGAAGAACTAAAGCAATATCTGAGAGAGAACAAGGATGAGTTACGTCAGCGCATCAGAACAAGAAAATACCAACCACAGGCTGCCTTAAGAGTGGAAATCCCAAAAGAAAATGGCAAGATGCGCAAGTTGGGAATACCAACAGTAGTGGATAGAGTAGTTCAACAAGCTATTCATCAAGCTCTCAGTCCGATATTTGAAAAGCAATTCAGTGAATTCAGTTACGGCTTTAGACCAAAAAGAAGCTGTGAGATGGCTATTATAAAAAGCTTGGAATTTCTGAATGATGGACACGATTGGGTGGTAGACATTGACCTCGAAAGATTCTTCGATACAGTCCATCACGATAAACTCATGCGAATTATCGCTAACACAATAGATGATGGTGATGTCATCTCGCTAATCAGAAAATACTTAGTAAGTGGAGTCATGGTGAAAGGGAAATATGAAGAAACACCAGTCGGGACTCCGCAAGGAGGGAACCTTAGCCCATTATTGAGTAATATTATGTTAAATGAACTCGATAAGGAACTAGAGAAAAGAGGGCTGAGGTTCGTGAGATACGCTGATGACGCTCTCATCTTTGTGAAGAGTGAGGCAGCAGCAAACAGAGTGATGAAATCAATCGTGAGATTTATAGAAGGAAAACTAGGATTAATAGTCAATGTGGAGAAGAGCAAAATATCTCGCCCAAAAGATTTAAAATTCTTAGGATTCGGGTTTTATTACGATACTAAAAACAAGAGGTATCAAGTAAAACCCCATCTTATGTCAATACAGAAGTTTCAAAGGAAGCTTCGAAAATTAACAAAGCGAAACTGGAGTGTTCCGCTAGACTTCCGAATTTTAAAACTGAAACAAGTCATACTTGGGTGGGTTAATTACTTTAGAATCTCAAATATGAAAAAAGCAATGAGTGAGATAGATCAGAAGCTTCGCTCCAGAATTAGAGTCATCATTTGGAAGCAATGGAAGGTACCTAGAAAACAAATTAAATCGCTTATTCAATTAGGGATTCCGGAGGAAGAAGCGAAAGGATTAACCTTCTGTCGAAAAGGTTACCGGTACATTGGACTATCAAAAGTTGTCCAAAGAGCAATCTCAAACAAAAGACTAAAGCAGAGGGGACTTCCCTCTGCTTCAGAACATTATCTAAAAGTACACACTGTAATATAAATTGAACCGCCGTATACGGAACCGTATGTACGGTGGTGTGAGAGGGGCGAAAATAATCAACTTATTTTCCCTCTACTCGATTTTAATTAGAATTGCTTATTTTTACCAAAAACAAGCATAAAGACCCATAACCAAACCTCTTAATGAGTAGAAATGTCCTATTCTTTGGAAAATACAGATAATGAGATAATACATTCTAAGGAAGCGTTTGCAATTATTTGTGCAAACGCTTGCCCAAAAACAAATTAAAAGGGAGTTGAATGTATGAAGGGTAAATCGAGAAAGATTATAAGTTTCATAACTCTTTTGGTTTTATTTGCGCAAACGATTGCTCTTGGATTTATTAATCCAATTGAATCAAACGCCGCAGAACGTGTGGTAACGCTAGTGGGGAATCTACAGGATGAACTTGGCGGGTCAGGTGAATGGAATCCGGCTGATGCCTCAACAAGAATGACCCTTCAGGAAAATGGAAAGTACAAGCTGACAGGCACGCTTCCTGCAGGAAACTATGAATATAAAATTGCGATTAATGGTTCATGGGATGAAAACTATGGAGTAGACGGGGTTCCTGGCGGCGATAATTATAAGCTGTCTCTGGATAAGGGAAAACAAGTCACGTTTATTTATGATGATGTTACCCACAAAGTTTCTGTTCCTGTAGAGCTGCCAGACGACCAGAAACCAAGGATTGTAGGAGATATCCAGCCTGAGCTGAACGCTGGTGGAGAATGGGCGCCAGGTGAATCAACTGCTATTTTAAAGGATGAAGACCTCGACAACATTTACACTTATTCAGCACAAGTGCCGAAAGGAAAGCATGAATTTAAGCTTGTCCTTGGGAACAACTGGTCTGCTCCAGCGTATCCAGCCAATAACTTTGTTCTGAATGTAGTAAAAGACACGATAGTTACATTCTTCTATAACCATGATACAAAGGAAGTGTACACCGATTATGATCCTGGTTTGCCAGATGGAAATGTCCAAGGAGATAAGCTATTTCACGACACTTGGGATCGATCTTACAGGTCACCATTTGGGGCAGTAAAGGCAGGGGATACGGTCAAGATTCGACTCCAAGCGAAGAAAGGCGATTTAACCGCTGCAAGGGTTCAGCTAAAAAACTACAACACTGGTAATACCATCATGGTGGAAATGGAATATGCCGGATGGGTTGAGCTAAATGCTGCACCAGTAGAGTTTTGGGAAGCTGATATAAAGCCGGAAGAAAAGGGCGTTTATGGATATAAATTTATTGCACGTGACGGAGAATCTCAGAAGGAATACGGTGAAGATATTACTGAGGGTGGAAAAGGGACAACTTCTGATGCAAATGCTTCTCTATTCCAATTAACGGTTTTTGATCCAGCCTACAAAACGCCAGATTGGATGAAGGAAGCGGTCGTGTATCAGATTTTTCCGGATCGCTTTTTCAATGGAAATAAAAAAAATGACGATGCCAAAGATACAGCACGCGGTGATGAGCCAATTGAACATCAAGAATGGAGCGAACTTCCGGACAACCCTCGTGAAGCTACTTCCGAAGGCTATAATGGAGATGAAATTTGGTCCAACGATTTCTTCGGTGGTGACATTGCTGGAGTTCAAAAGAAACTCGATTACATTCAATCATTAGGGGTCAACACACTTTATCTAAACCCAATCGCTTATGCATCATCGAACCATAAGTACGATGCGACAGACTACAAGGAAATCGATCCAATGTTTGGTTCTCCAAAAGAATTTGAGGCTTTCACAAAAGAATTAAAGAAACGGAAAATGCATTTAATTTTAGATGGCGTGTTTAACCATGTCGGTGACGATTCCATCTATTTTGACCGTTATGGAAAATATGAAACGGTTGGTGCTTATGAATACTGGTCAGCGATTTATGACCTTGTCAATAAAGGAGTTATAGAAGAAGAGGCAAAGAAACAAGTGGAAGAAAAATTAAAGGCAGAAGGACAAACCTTTAGCCCATACGGTTTCCACAACTGGTTTAACATTGAAAATGTGAAGGTTGATGGAGTTTATAAATACCAGGCATGGTGGGGCTTTGATTCATTGCCGGAAATCAAATCGATTCCCGGAGAAGCGGTGGACTATCCATCAGAGTTAAATAATAAGCAGTTTGCTAACTACATGATGTACGATGATGATTCTGTTGCTAAATCGTGGCTGAAACGGGGTGCAACAGGCTGGCGTTTAGATGTTGCGAACGAGGTCGATACAGAATTTTGGCGCGAATTCCGTAATGAGCTTAAGACCGGAAAGAAAGATGAACCGCTGATTCTAGGTGAAATCTGGGATGATGCTTCTGAATATTTCCTTGGCGACTTATATGATTCCGTTATGAATTACCGATTCCGCGGTGCTCTTATCGATTACCTGAAAAATGGAAATGCCGAAGGGGCAGAAAATCAGTTGAATGCGGTATATGAAGATTATCCGAAAGAAGCATTTTACTCCCTGATGAACTTAATGGGCTCGCACGATACCCCTCGCGCAGCATTTGTATTAGGTAATGGAACCGACTCTTTTGAACGTGCAGAGTACGATAAAAATTACAACCATCAACTCGGAATTCAGCGCCTAAAGCTTGCCGCGACCCTGCAAATGGGTTATGCTGGTGCGCCGACTGTTTATTACGGCGATGAAGCGGGTGTTACAGGGTCGAAGGACCCCGATGACCGCAGAACTTATCCTTGGGGTAACGAGGACACAGAGCTTGTAAAACATTATCAATCAATTGGAAAAGTAAGAAATACCTATCATGACCTTTTCAGTTACGGTGATTTAAACCATCTTTATGCAAAAGGCGATGTGCTTGCTTTCTCCCGTTCAGACAAAAAGAACTTTGCGGTTGTTTTGACAAACAGAGGTACTGAAGAACAGACGATTGAACTCGAATTAGAAGATTTATTAATTAATGGTGTGAAATTAACAGATCAGCTTGATAGAAAGTACACAACTGTATCAAAAGATGGAAAGCTTTCAGTTACAATTCCAGCCATGAGCGGGCGCATGCTTGTGTCTGATAAGGGTCAAAATCTGAAACGTCAGGCTGCCGTCACGGGATTAACCATTGAAGAAGGGAGCCGCTCGGCCACTTTAAAGTGGGAAGGTGATGCAGCTAAGTATGCTATTTATCAAACAACGATTTCTGGCGCTTTTTATAAAAAAGTAAAGGAAACGTCCACGAATACGGTAACCATCGATGGTTTAGACAATGGCCGCAACTATTATTTTGCCGTAGCAGCACTTGATAAAAACGGGAATCCTTCTGATAAAGCAGCAACAGAGAATGCCGTTATTCCACATGTTGAGTTAACAGATGGAAATCACCAGATTACGAACGTAACATCAATTGAAACGGGGATCATTGACCTTTCGAAGCCGCAGACGGTCACAGCGAATATCTTTGTACAAGGTGAAACAGAAACTGGTCAGATGGAAGGTTTACAGGCAAAGCTTGAAGTAAAGCAACCTGGTAATGAAAACTGGACTACCTATAAGGCTTCTTATATCAATCAACAGGAATCCATAAATGCCTTTAGTGGAAATTTCCTGCCATTAAAAGAAGGTAACTATGAATATCGCTTTGCTTTTTCAACCGATCTTGGCCGAAACTGGATCACGAGTGAAACGCAGGAGGTACGTTTTACAAAAGGGGAAGATACGATTGATCCGGCTGATAAAGTAACGTTAGATCAGCCAGAGCAGGAATCGGGACAGGTCAATCTTTCATGGAAGCTGGAAGGTGTGAACGATCCCTATATGATTGCCTTAGTCCGCGATGGTGAAATCATCGATATGTTGTTTGATCCAACCAAGCAATCCTACAAAGATATCAATGTCTCGAATGGAAAGCTGTATTCCTACGAAGTACACGTGTATGATCAGGCTGGGAATGTAGTTACATCAAACGCTGTTGCCGTGACGCCTGAACTTATAACCGTTAAAGTGACCTTTAAAGTCAACGCACCAGCGTACACTCCACAGGGAATCAACATTACAATGCCAGGAACGAAAAATGGCTGGAATACGGGCGCGTGGGAAATGACACGCGGCGGCGCAGTCACAAATGATTATGAGTATACAATCGAAGCACAGGAAGGGGAAGTGCTTACTTACAAATACGTCAAAAATGGCTCTTGGGAGCAAGAAGGTTTAGCAGATCACACTTCATTAAACCCAAATGATGATGACGTAAGTTACTATGGTTACGGAGCAACGGGAACTGACCTTTCTATAGTCGTAACCAATCAAGGTGGTAACCAAATGGTGGTTCAAGATAAAATCCTTCGTTGGATTGATATGCCAGTGGTCGTGACTTCTCATACGGATGGGCAATCCGTCACAGCGGACAGCATCACCCTTCAGGGGAACGCCATTAAAGATGGAATTCTCACTATTAATGGCGAGCCAGTAACAATAAAAGACGACATGACCTTCTCCTATAATATTATTCTAAAAGAAGGAGAAAACAAATTGACCATCCATATCGAGCCATCAGACGAAAATAAATCAACTATCTTTAAAAATGATGGCGGTGCCATTGGCAAAGCTACGAAAACCATTCAAATGACGATTTTTAAAAATTTATGAAAAGAGTCTCTCTCCTCCAAGAATTATGGATATATGCATGTCAAGTAGACAGTAGAAAAAAGCACCCTCTTGATTTTAAGGGACTCACACCATGCGGGTGTGAAGAGATTAGGCAAATACACTGGTCGTTGCTTAAGTAATCTTAAAAAACAAATAGAAGCAGGTAAGAGAAAAAAGAAGTGCGATTCCTGCACTTCTTTTTTCAATGGATCTGATATTTTACTTTCTTTGTCCTTTTTTCGTTAACAGCATCTTGAGACTTTACCGCCTTTGGCGTTGTAACGGGCTTCCTGTGCTTCACAGAAAAATTCTTTTCTAGATTTCACAGAATCGTTTGGATGGTGCTTTTTCATATGCTCGACGTATGTTTCATAGCTAGGAACGCCGACAAGAAGACTGAGGAATTGCTTTCTGTATGAAAGGATTTCTTTTAATTTATTAAGCATAATTTTTCAAATCTCCTCCGTCACGAGGCACTGGTGGTGTCTCATGCAATGGTAATTTGTGGTTTTTAATAATTTTAAACCAAATCTTAATCGCAGAAATTAATACTACAATAACAACCGCCATAAAAATAGCACATAGCGTGGCATCAACATAATCATTTATAAGAACTTGTTGCATTTGTGCCGGTGATGTTGCAGGTGCTAGTACTTTTCCATTGTTATATGCCTCTTTAAAAATCTTAGCATGGGCAAGGAAACTGATTTTTGGATTTTCATGAAATAATTTTTGCCAGCCTGCAGTTAAAGTAACAATGAGCAGCCATGTTGTCGGAAGAAGTGTTACCCAAACATATGCTTTTTTGCCCATTTTATAGAGAATGGTTGTACCGAGCAGTAGGGCAATCGCTGCTAACATTTGGTTTGCAATACCGAACAGAGGCCATAGAGTATTAATTCCTCCAAGCGGGTCAATTACACCTTGATATAAAAAGTAACCCCAAAACAATACACATAAAGCCGTTGCAATAATATTTGGAATTAAAGCATCCGTTCTAGCAAACGGCTTATAAGCAGTACCGATAATATCTTGAATCATAAATCGTCCCACACGTGTTCCTGCATCAATCGTAGTTAAAATGAACAGTGCCTCAAATAGGATTGCGAAATGGTACCAAAATGCCATTAGCGCCTTTCCGCCAATTACATTTGAAAATATGACAGCCATACCAATTGCAAGCGTCGGTGCACCGCCAGTTCTTGAAAGAATCGTTTGCTCCCCAACGTCGGTTGCGAGTGTTTTTAAATCATCAGGAGTTATAGTAAAACCCCAGCTGGAAACGGTAGTGGCAGCTTGGACAACATCCGTACCTATTAAGGCAGGTGGACTGTTAATGGCAAAATAAATACCAGGTGTCAATACACAGGCAGCAATCATTGCCATGACAGCAACAAAAGATTCTGTAAGCATTGCTCCGTAACCGATTGGACGGGCGTGTGACTCACGTTCAATCATTTTAGGTGTTGTACCCGAGGAAACCAAAGCATGGAACCCCGAAACAGATCCACAGGCAATTGTAATAAATAAGAATGGGAAGAGATTTCCTGCAAAGACTGGGCCTGTACCATCAATGAATTTTGTAACACCAGGCATTTCAAGATTCGGTGCAACAATAATGATTCCTATTGCTAGTCCAAAGATAGTCCCTACCTTTAAAAACGTACTCAAATAATCACGTGGTGCAAGAAGAAGCCAAACAGGTAAGACAGATGCAACAAAGCCATAAATAATCATCATGATAGCTATCGTTTCACCTTTAAAGGTAAACATCGCTGCTAACGTTGGATTTTCCGCAACTGTTTGTCCGAAGATTAGTGAAAGAAGTAATAATACAATTCCTATGAGGGAAGCTTCTCCAACACGCCCTGGACGAATATAACGCATGTAAATTCCCATAAATATCGCAATTGGAATGGTAGCCGCGATTGTAAACATTCCCCACGGACTTCCTACTAATGCTTTTACAACTACCAATGCTAAAACAGCTAATAAAATAACCATAATTCCTAAAATACCAATCATTGAAATAAGACCTGTAACACGTCCCATTTCGTCCTTAATCATTTCACCGAGTGACTTACCATTTCGGCGCATAGAGCCAAAAAGAATAATAAAATCCTGAACAGCCCCAGCTAAAACAACTCCGACAACAATCCACAGTGTTCCAGGTAAATAGCCCATTTGCGCTGCAAGAATTGGACCCACTAATGGTCCAGCACCGGCAATGGCAGCAAAGTGATGTCCAAATAGCACCCATTTATTTGTCGGAACATAGTCTTTGCCGTCGTTATGTATTTCTGCAGGTGTTTTACGTTTGTCATCAAGCTGGAACACCTTATTCGCAATAAACCTGCTGTAAAAACGGTAGGAGATTGCATAAACACAAATAGCTGCTGTTAAAAGCCAAATTGCATTAATGCTCTCGCCGCTATTTAAGGCCATTACTGCAAAACCTGCTGCTCCAAGGGCTGCAATTAATCCCCAGATAACAATTGATTTAAGCGCTTTCAATTTTATCGCCACCTTTTCCATATTATACCGATATTTTATTTTATAATTTAGAAAATTAAAATAATTAATTATACCTATTATGACCACATTCTGACAAAGTATAAAAATACAAAAGGCAGCCGAATGGCTGCCCTTCTTTCAATCTATAATTCTTGGATGTCTTATTACGTTATATTTTTAGCACTTGGCCTAATAATGTATCGTTGAGCACATCCGATAAGTAGTCATCTACAGTTAAGAACAGCAATCCGTTGCCTTCGAGTTTTGGCGAGTTTCCTAGAGGAACCGTTCTCTTTATTAATTGTGCATATAGCTCAGGCTCTGTCAGATTTCGTTCAAAGTTTTTGTTGGCGATATCTTTTATGAGCGCAAGTGCACCGGATATATGCGGTGTTGCCATCGAAGTACCAGTTAGTTTTGCATAAGATCCGTTTAAATACGTTGAAAGGATTTCCTCGCCCGGAGCTACTAAGTCGACTTCATTATTCGAATTTGAAAATTCAGAAGAATGGCGCTCTAGATTAATCGCTCCGACACTGATGACTTCATTATAGCTGCCAGGAAAGGAAAATTCATCTGAAGAATCCTGCCCATCTCCTTCATTACCAGCAGCACAAACGACCAGAATTTGATTATCAACGGCGTTTTGAATCGCGTGATGCAACTCAGGTACATCCTCAGAACCGCCGAGGCTCATGGAGATGATATCCACCTTTTGTTCAACTGCATAGTTAATTCCATTTATAATCCAGTCGTATTGTCCTGATCCATTTTTATCAAGCACCTTTAAAATCAATAAACTTGCTTCTGGTGCAACACCAATTACTCCGTTATTGTTTTGGGTGGCAGCTATCGTGCCAGCCACATGAGTTCCGTGACCATTATAGTCAGTGTATACATCAGGATTTCCATTATCATCATCCGTGAAATTCCGTCCGCCGATAATCCGCTCACTTAAATCAGGATGGGTAACATCGCAGCCTGTGTCCAATATCGCAACCGTGATTCCCTTACCCTTCGATTTCTCCCAAATATTTGGAGCAGAAATTAGCTCAATACCTTTTGGCACCTCAGACACCACTTCGACCACTGCATTCACTTGATACGGAATTAAATGTAATCTTTGCTTCATCTGTATCCCTCCTGACAGAATTAGTTTTCTGTGTATTCTAGGGAGTTAATAATAGTTTAACAATTCAGAATATAATTAACCAGTTACTATAGTCGTGTTTTTATCGAACTAACGTTCTTGTTGGACGTAATCTACTAGTCATATTTATTAAACTAATTTGTGGTTTAACTAAAGGCTGTAACATTATTATCTAGCTTGAAAGAATCTTAATAGAAATAGCATAAATGTTATCCATTCTTATAATGAAATCCCAAACCCCTATGTTAAGATAATGCAAAGCCAATTTGATCTAATGGCTAAACATGAACCATTTTTTTTAGCATGGTTACATGTATAATAGGAGGTCCTTTTATGAAACGAAAAATACTTGCAATGTTGCTTATAATAACAATGCTTATCTCTATTCCTTCTATCAGCTTTGCTGATGCAGTAGAAGGAGATGTTATTGTTTCATTAGGAGAAAACCTAACGGAACAGCAAGAAAAAGATATGTTAGCAGAGTTAGAGGTACCGGAAAACGCACAAATGATTACGGTGTCCAATAAAGAAGAGCATGATTATTTAGGGGAGTTTATTCCTAAGTCACAAATTGGTTCCCGTGCGATTTCATCAGTGAGTATTACTATGGGAGCTAAAGATTCCGGATTAGAGGTTCAGACAAACAATATTACATGGGTTACGGATGAAATGTATATCAATGCCTTGACTACAGCCGGTGTAAAGGATGCAGCCATACAGATTTCTGCTCCGTTTGAAGTATCAGGTACCGCAGCTTTGACAGGCATTATGAAAGCTTATGAGGCAACAACGAATAAAGAAATTCCGGAAGAAATCAAAAAAGTGGCGAATGAAGAAATGGTGAAAACCGCACAGCTTGGTGACTCGATTGGAGCGGACAATGCTGCTTCTCTCATGGGAAAAGTCAAGGATGAAATCGCCAAGAATGAACCGAAAACAGAAGCTGACTTGCGTGTGTTAATTGAACAAGTGGCCGCAGAGCTGGGGATTAC
Source organism: Neobacillus niacini (assembly GCF_030817595.1). Lineage (GTDB taxonomy): Bacteria > Bacillota > Bacilli > Bacillales > Cytobacillaceae > Neobacillus > Neobacillus niacini_G. The sequence continues at coordinate 3,337,375 of NZ_JAUSZN010000001.1, read as the reverse complement.
ATTAACAGATGCAGAGTTAGATATGTTAGTAGACTTCTTCAACCAACTGAAGGCGATGGATATTGATTGGAATCAAGTAAAAGAACAGTTAAGTGTGACCGCAGAAAAAGTCTCGACATTTTTGCAATCGGAAGAGGGGCAGTCATTCCTACAGAAGTTGCAAGATTTCTTAAATCGCTCGCTTGATACGATTCGTGAACTCACCGCTTAATGAACACAAATTAAAACTTTTAAAGCCCCTCTCAATCGAGATGGGGCTGTTTTGGTTGTTTTATTATTGACAATTTTCTCCCTGCTTTTGAGATAAAAAGCTGCTATGCGAAAGAATCATACCGAATCTAATCAAACGTTTTATGTTGAAAAAAGTTATTTTCACGATTCCTGCAGATGATTAGCGAAAACCGTCACTATTTCCTCGACAATAATTTCTCCTCAAGACTATCCAAGGTTCGTTTTTCAAAAGGGTTCTTGGACATTTAATCAAACGTTTGATTAGGGGATGCTGCTCAAATTTTGTTGAATACTGAGATGTATTTGTAGATTTGGTAATAATAAAGGAGAAATTAACATTATAAGGCGGATTTTTTTATGGAAAGAATCATTTTGTGGGCATTGTTACTAGTTGGAATTACCCTATTAATATTCAGTTTAAGAAAGCCCTTCATCAAAGACTGGATTTTAATTTTTTTATTGAATGCTTATCTTTCAACATTAATTGGCGTTCTTGTTGTAGAAGAAAACATGCTTGAATATCCAATAAGGTTTTTAGATAACTATTTCACTTCGAGCCTTCTGTATGAATATCTTCTCTTTCCCGTTGTTTGTATTTACTTATATCAAAAAACGTATCACTCCAGCTTTAAAGGCATTTTTCTATATTGTTTATTGTTCACCTCTGCTTTAACAGTCATTGAGGTTCTACTTGAAAGATATACCGATTTAATTGAATACCATACATGGACATGGATGCACACATTTATTAGCACCTTTATTCTAATGTTTTTTATCCGCAGTATTATGCAATTAATAAATCAAAAGGTAAGTTAAATTTGAAAAAAATCCGGCCCAATGAATGAGCCGGATTTCTTAAGTCTCCTTTAATATAGCTATCCCTAGCTGAAAAATGGTATAAAAGTGTGATAATAATTTATTTGACTCTAAAATAAACTGAATATGAAATATATATCAACTATAAATTACCAAAAAAAGGGGTGCTTACCATGAATTCGAAAGTGCTATCGATTAAAACGGTTGTCGCAATCGGTATTGGTGCTGCGGTGTTTATAATTTTAAGCAGGTTTGGTTCGATTCCAACAGGCATACCAAATACAAACGTAGAAACATCATATGCTTTCCTAGCACTAATGTCATTACTTTACGGTCCTGTCGCTGGATTGCTGATTGGATTAATTGGTCATACGATTAAGGACGCTGTTTTTTATGGAGCACCCTGGTTTAGCTGGATTATCGCTTCAGGAGTCGTAGGATTATTAATAGGATTAGCAGCATCACGGATCAAGCTTCGGGATGGGGAATTTGGTGGAAAAGCTATTATTTCTTTTAATATCATTCAAGTTATTACTAACTCAATTGCATGGTTTTTAATTGCTCCCACTTTAGATATCTTCATATATGCAGAACCAGCCAATAAAGTATATATTCAAGGCCTTGTAGCGGGTGCGGCTAATATAGTAACCATTGGTGTTTTAGGAACCTTGCTAGCAATAGCATATGCAAAAACGCGTCCTAAAAAAGGCAGCTTGACTCGAGAATTGTAAGAAGTGAATGTCGGTGATCTCCCATCATCGGCATTTTTTATTAGTCTAACAAACAGAAGGAAGTTGAATATGAGAAAACCAGTTATTGAATTTACTAATTTTAGTTTCCACTACCGGACACAGTCCTCTCCAACACTAAGTGGTATTAATTTGACTATTTATGAAGGAGAAAAAATTCTAATTATAGGACCATCAGGGTCTGGAAAAAGTACATTAGGACATTGTATAAATGGATTGGTTCCCTTTTTTTATCCTGGTGAAATTTCAGGGAGTTTAAAGATTTTTGGAAAAGAAACAAAAAAGGAAAGTATTTTTAAGCTATCATCAATGGTTGGTACGGTGTTACAGGATCCTGATGCCCAATTCATCGGTTTAACTGCAGCAGAGGATATTGCGTTTAAACTTGAGAATCAGTTTGTTCCACAAGAAGAGCTATTTGAATCAGTGAACCGGGTTGCTGAACTGGTGGATATGACAGAGCATTTGAATTCAACTCCACAGGACCTTTCTGGAGGACAAAAGCAAAGGGTCACACTTGCAGGAAGTATGATTGATAATAATGTAAATATTCTTCTTTTTGATGAACCCTTGGCAAATTTGGACCCTGCAACAGGGAAAACGGCGATTGAACTTATCGACCGTATTCATAAGCAAACTGGAAAGACAACGATCATTATAGAGCATCGATTGGAAGATGTGCTGCTTGGTGAGATAGATCGTATTGTAATTATAGATGAGGGTTGCATCTTAGCGGATTTGACACCAAATGAATTATTAAGCTCAAATCTGCTTATAGATACGGGCATCCGTGAACCGCTCTATCTGACAGCTTTGAGATATGCAGGATGTACGATCACTCCAATGCTGAAGCCTAAAAGTTTAAAGACATTAAACATTGAAGTCAATAAAACGAAGCTTCATGCATGGTATGAGGCCGCGGGATATGCCGAGAAAAAACCAAAAAATGATGTACTTTTAGAGCTGAAAAATATTCATTTCGGGTATTCAAAAACAAAAGAGATTATTAAAGATGTTTCATTCAAGATTAACAAAGGAGAATTATTATCTTTAATCGGTAAAAATGGAGCTGGAAAATCTACCCTTGCCAAGTTAATATGCGGTTTTTATCTTCCTACAGCAGGGGAAATCTTATATGAAGGTGAAAATCTTATAGGTCAATCCATAAAAGAGCGGGGAGATCATATTGGCTTTGTACTGCAGAACCCTAATCAAATGATTTCTCAAAATTTCATATTTGATGAAGTAGCACTAGGATTAAAATTCCGTGGAGTACCAGATAAAGATATAGAAGATCAAGTATTTTATGCTTTAAAAATCTGCGGGCTTTATGAATTAAGAAATTGGCCCATATCGGCCTTAAGCTTCGGGCAGAAAAAGAGAGTGACGATTGCATCCGTATTAGTGCTAGGACCCAAATTAATTTTATTGGACGAGCCAACAGCCGGTCAGGACTATAAACACTATAACGAAATTATGGAGTTTCTGTGGAACTTAAATCAACAAGGAATCACCATTATCATGATTACCCACGATATGCATTTGATGCTCGAATATACAAACAGAGCCATTGTAATATCAGAGGGACAAAAGATAAAAGAAGACGAACCTGCCAACATCCTTACAGATGAAGAGGTTATCCGTCTGGCTAATTTAAAAGAAACATCCCTCTATCAATTAGCTAAAAAAGCAGATTTTTTTGACCAACGAGACTTTGTCAAACGCTTCATTCATTTTGATCGGAGGACCCGACAGCTATGAATCATAAAATTCTTTCTTACATTCATCAAGAATCCCTGATTCATCGTCTTACTGGAGCTGCTAAACTGATAGGTTTTATTCTTTGGTCATTAACAGCAATGATAACCTATGATACTAGGATACTTGTTGTTATGTTTATTTTAGGGATTATGATCTTTCTTTTATCGAAGGTCGAATTTCGTTATATTTCTTTTGTATTCTATATATTCTTATTATTTTTGTTTATAAACAATATTGCTATTTTTCTTTTTGAACCGATGCAGGGTGTTGAAATGTACCATACGAAGCATGAGTTTCTTCACATCATTGGACATTATACTTTAACCGCTGAGCAGCTATTCTACCAATTTAATTTAACGCTTAAATATTTGACCATTATTCCACTTGCCTTGTTGTTTATGGTTACGACACATCCCAGTGAATTTGCAGCTTCTCTTAATAAATTAGGAGTAAGCTATCGAATTGCATATGCAGTAGCTCTTGCGCTGCGATATATACCAGATATTCAGCGGGATTATCAAAACATCTCACTAGCTCAACAGGCGCGAGGAATTGATTTATCAAAAAAACAAAAATTGACCAAAAAATTACGCTATGCCTCATCCATTTTAATGCCGTTAATTTTTTCTAGCCTCAATCGGATTGAAACAATAAGTGCTGCGATAGAGCTTCGAGGCTTTGGCAGTCAAAAGAGAAGATCATGGTACCATGAGAGACCCTTTACAAAAGCAGATTATTTAGCCATTATGCTTATTGTACTTTTGTTTGTCTTTTCAATGATCATTACATTTTTGGATGGAAATCGTTTTTATAATCCATTTAGGTAAGTAAGAACTATATCACGTATGTTGCCAAACACGACCAACATTCGTGAGACAGTAGCATTGATTGAAATGCATAGCTGGGTATGAATAGCTTTAGTAGATTAAGTGAAAATTGAAGTGCGTTTATGTTCCCTCAGACAAAAAAAGTATGGGGGATTTTTTTGTTATGGAAGCTGATTGCAAGTGGTAGATTATACCTATCCTAGCATGTAAAATAGGATTATTTTTCCATATATTTATAATATTAAAATAATTACAATTATTCATGCTATTTAAATCCTACTAACCTATAATAAAATCTATGGAAAATAATGGGGGGGTTTGGCTGATGAAGAAAAAGTTTATTATACCTGTAGCTCTGTCGACAGCGATGTTGGTAGGTTCTATCCCAGTTAGTAGTGTTTTTGCGCAGCCGGCTAATACAAAGGTCGTTAATAGTGTACAAGCTTCTAAGGAATGGAATGAGAAAGCAAGTGTTCCATTATTTGTGAAGGAGCGATTTGCAGAGAAATTCTCTTCTAGTACCTCTACCGAAGCATTAAATTATTTGAAGAAAAACGAAGGCAAAACCGGAATTAATAATCCGGATAAGAATCTAAAAGTGAAGAGTGTACAAAAAGATAGACTTGGTATGACTCATGTCCGCTTTAATCAGGCAGTAAATGGAGTAAATGTAGAAGGGTCAGAGGTTGTTGTGCATTTTAATGAGAATAATGAAGTGGTATCCGTAAACGGAAGAGTAAATCAGACGATTGCGGAAGATGCAGTGGACACTGCTGCCTCTTTAAGTAGTGATACTGCACTAAAGACGGCTTTATCCTCTGTCAACGCTCCTGAAGAGCTGACCTATGAGCCAACTACTGAGCTTGTTGTCCTTCCTTTTGAAGGGGAAAATTATACAGCCTATAAAGTGAATATTAACTTCATGGGGGATGAGCCTGGGAACTGGTTTGTCTTTGTGGATGCTAACACAGGAAAAGTCATCGATCAGTATAATGGCTTAATGCATTCCGATGAAATGAAAACACAAAAAGGTGCTGGAAAAGGTGTACATGGTGAGCACAGGGAATTACATATTACGCAAGTAAAGGAACCGAATGCTGGAACAAAGTTTGCGTTAGCAGATTACTCTCATGAGAACCTTGGAGGAATCGTAACGTACGACGCCAAAAATGATAACACTTCTAGTAATGATACTGTTTATGTTGGCAATTCTGCTGCCTTTATCGGCGACTATGATCGGGCGCTGGTCGATGCACACTATAATTCTGAAAAGGTATATGAATATTACCTAAATGAGCATGGCCGCAATTCCCTTGATGGGGAAGGAATGGCAATCATTTCTAGAGTTCACTATGGTAACAATTATAACAATGCCTCTTGGAATGGGCGTTGGATGACCTATGGTGATGGTGACGGTGTGTTCATGACGTCTCTATCAGCTGGTCTTGACGTTGCTGCTCACGAAATGACCCACGGTGTCATCACTCATTCTGCGAATCTAGTATACCGCAATCAATCTGGAGCTCTAAACGAATCGTTTGCTGACGTCTTTGGTGCGCTCGTTGATGATAGTGATTGGGAAATGGGCGAGGATATTATGGCTCCGGCTGCCAAAGCTGACGGTGTAACCGTATTGCGCAGCTTAAGTAATCCAAACAGTGTTGTTGTCAGCAACGAGCAAAGAAGAGCGTATAGCACAAATGGCGGAGTCTATCCAGACCATATGGATGAGTTTTATAACATGCCAACTTCTGTTGATGGCGGCGGTGTTCATGTAAACTCTTCGATTACAAACCATGCTGCATACTTGATTGGCCAAGAAATCGGCAGAGAAAGATTAGGGCAAATCTATTATCGTGCGTTAACGGTTTATTTAACTCCAAATTCCGATTTCAGCGATGCCCGCCAGGCGATTGTTCAGTCTGCTATTGATCTTTATGGTGAAGGCAGCGAAGAAGAGGCTGCAGCGAACGATGGATTTGATGCGGTAGGAATTAACTAAGTATTTAGGTTGTCTGCAAAATCAACAATGAAGTTGATTTTATAATCCCTCAGACTAAGAGTTTGAGGGATTTTTATTATGGTTCTCCAGAAGTAAGTTAAAAATAGTTTATAATGGAGTTTATACTTTTCCAGAAGGAGGGCTATTTTGGAAAAACAAGGAGTTATATCACTAGGAGAACCTTTTGTAGATTTTATTTCAACGGATAGTACCAATACCAAATTCCGGCAGTTGTTAGGAGGCGCTACAGTTAACCTGGCAGTCGGAACCAGCAGACTTGGCCTGCCTACTTATTATTTGTGTGAATTGGGTACAGATTCAAACGGTCAATTTGTGGTACAAGAATTAGAAAAAGAGGGAGTTAATCTTGAGTTTTCTGTTCGCACTGCTTCGAAAAGAATGTGTGGGGTCTATGTCCATCTAACAGAAAGTGGAGATCGAAACTTCCATTCCTATATAAACCCTACCCCGGATAATGTCTTAAGCGAAGACGAATTAAGAAGAGAGGTATTTGAGAAGACAAGAATTTTTTATTTTGGGTCAGGTACCCTTTTTCAACAAAAATCTAAAGCGACATCACAGGCTGCGTTACAATATGCTAAAGAATTTTCCAATCTCATCGCCTTTGATGCCAATCTTCGTTTAAAGCGGTGGGAAAGCGAGCGCGATTGCCGACAAACAGTGGTTTCATTCCTTAAACAGGCTACTATCGTCAAGCTAGCTGAAGATGAGTTAAATTTTTTAACGGAAACAAATTCACTTGAGGCCGGATTGGAAAAAACATTAAAATGGGACATTCCATACCTATTTATCACGATGGGAGGGAAAGGTGCTTGTGGAGTGATGAATGGAAACAAAGTTTTCAGCCCTGCTCCAAAGGTAGATTCAATTGATACAACCGGTGCAGGAGACGCTTTTATGGCTGGACTTTTGTATTGCTTCCACGAAAAGGGCATGCCAGCAGGGAAGACAGAATTAACGGAGTATCTTCAATTTGCCAATCGTGTTGGGGCTCAAGCGACAACCAAAATTGGATCTTTAACTTCTAGAATGGATTTTATGGAGTTGAAAAAACATTTTGAGAAGTAAAGTTTTTACTTACTGGCTTTTGGGCTTGGGCTTGGCTATTATGCCTATATGGTTTCTGAAAAAGAAGATGTTGATAGCGTTACGATTGTTGATATCAATGATGATGTGATTCATTTATTTCAAAAATATATATTACCACAGTTCAAAAATGCTCATAAGATTAAGATTATCAAGGCAGACGCTTTCGAATATGCACAAACGTACATTACGCCGGGTAACTATGATTTTGTGTTTACGGATTTATGGCATGATGTTTCGGATGGAATTGACATGTATTTAAAGATGAAAAAGTTTGAGGGTAAGAGTCCTAAAACTGTATTTACATATTGAATCGAAAAGTCAATTTTGTGTTACTTACAATTATTTTTAATATTTAAATTATTTTATTCTGGTTATAATAAGAGATAGCATACTAGAGTTAACACTTAAAATAAAAGGAAATGGCGGGGAAAATGATGGGAAGATTAGTTCATTTCGAAATTCATGTGAGTGACATGGAACGGGCAAAGAAGTTTTATGGAGAGGTATTCGGATGGGAATATCAAGATTATAGTGAATATGCAGGTATGCCATATTTTGGTGCAGTGACGGGGGATGAAAATGAACCTGGAATCAATGGTGCTTTAATGCAGCGACAAAGTGCTCCGCCGGAACAAAACCATGCTTTAAATGGATTTGCTTGTACAATGGGAGTGGAAAATTACGATGTAACGGAAGCAAAAATACTTGAGAATGGCGGCAAAGTGGCACTGCCTAAATATGCACTGCCTGGAATGGCGTGGCAAGGATACTATATTGACACCGAAGGCAATGTATTTGGTATTCATCAACCTGATGCCAATGCAAAATAGAACTTTTTAGGTGAAGAATAATATGAAAGCATTAGAAGCAAAAGTCATGCTTGAAAATGTGCGCAAAATCTGTCTAGCACTTCCCGAAGCAGCTGAACTTATCGACGGTTTTGGCCACAATACGTTTAAAATCAATGGAAAATCCTTCGTAATATCAGGTGAAAACGAGAATGGATTTAGCTTGTCTTTTAAGTCAGATTGGGAAACTCAAGAAATATTGCTCCTGAAAGAGCATTTTTACAAAACCCCATATATCGGACATCACGGCTGGGTATCTATTCAAAATCCTGCTGAGGAGCATTGGGATGAATTAACCGATTTAATTCAAGAAGCTTATCTGCGAGCTGCACCGAAGCGTCTGGTTAAGAATTGGAATGAATTATATAATCGATGAAGAAAGGCGGAGTGATTTGCCTTTCTTTTTTTACGCTCTTATATAGGCTATACATATACTGGTCGAAAAAGATAACAACCTCATCTATAATCACATAGTAGTATACTCAGCACATCCTTAATCGAATAAAAATAAGAAATAAGCACAAGCCTTTTTAATTCCTGAACATATAGTGTTTAACAAAGTGAACAAGCATTAGGAATGGGAGGATTTGCATCTTTATATGTTAAGCAAGGTTAAAGTCTTTCCTTCGATTACAATATCATGGATAAAATGATTTTCAGAGTTAGAAGGTGGATTTAATTGAAATTAACGAATGAGAAAGGTATTCCTTGGGGAGTTAGGAAACAAAACAACACAAACATAACACCTTTAGATTTTACTGAAATACAAGAATTATCTTTGTTTATTGGAGTTAACATTGGATCTAGTTATCACAATGAAACAGATTGTGCTGTCCTCCTATATAAAGATAGAACAAACTGGAAATTGAAAACGAATGAAAACGAAGATGCTTTTGAATTTTTGTACAATAATATTAATTTTTTCTCGAAAAATAGATATAAAAATGCGGAAAGTACTTTTCTAAAGGAGTATCTCATTTTTACAATAGGTGCTTGTTTAAGTTCTCCAATAAAACCAGAGTATACTATTCGTGATGTCGATGTAGAAAGAAATAATGGAAATAAGATAAATCAAAGATGGGAATCAGAAAGTTATCATAAGATGAGTGATTGGCTAAATCGTTTTCCGATATCGGGAGCATCTAAGAGAGTTTATTTAGAAACATTCCCTCTAAGTAATTTTCCCCTTGACATAAAGGAAACAAGAGCAACAGAAATTGAAAAGTCATTCTTAGTTGATGCATTTAAAAAAATCAGTGAAGTTCCAGGTTCTATCCTAAATATACAGGGGTGGAATGAAGAGCATTTTAAGGATGAAAATTTTCGAAATGCCTTTGTTTCGATGTTAGTCTCAATTGCTTATACGAGATGGAAATCAATAGATAAATCAGGAAGGCATGACTTCCTAAAAATAATTGCGGATCATGATGGTCTATATTGGCTTCTCGATCATGAATCACTCAATCAGTAATACTCTCAAATTGGAAAAGCCTCTTTCTAATGAAAGAGGCTATATCAATTTATAATCACCATTATTGTTTAAACTCAGGATCTTCATATGGATGTGCAACCCATCCTGAAGAATCAATAAACAAGCGAACGGCCACAACTTGGCGGTTTTCCATTAAAGTAAAGAAATGTGGTGTGTTTACGGGAACAGAAATCACATCTCCCGGAGATAATTCTACATCAAAATAACCTTCTTCACCCTTGATCGTGAAAATTCCATTTCCAGCTGTAATTGCACGTACTTCATCCTCTGTATGCACATGTACGTTTTCAAACTTTTTTAATAGCTCGTCTAAGTTTGGAGTAGCATCTGACAATGCAACAACGTCCCATTCAGCATAGCCGCGTCGATTTGCAAGGGATCTAATTTCGTCATCATAGGTCCTTAGAATTTCTTCTTTGTCCTCATTTGAAAGTAAAAACTGATTACGCAGCTTGTTGGATAGCTTGTCCATGTCCCAATGCTCATAAAGGACACCATGTTTATCTAAGAAACTTGTAACCTCTTGTTCTTTTGTTAATCTTTTATTTGTATTACGAATGCGAATATTCGCCATAGTAAACTCTCCTTGTTAATGATTTATTTGAACTTTTTTAGGAAATACATATTCATTTGATATTCAAAAAGAAATTCAAATGCTTCTAAATGTCGTTTAGCTGTAAAATCACTATCGCCCCAAACATATATGCCATGATTGCGGATTAAAACTCCTGGAACCTCGGGTTGGATAACATTGCTGATTTCTTCTGCTAATTTTGGAATGGAAAAATAATTTTCTACTATTGGAATGGTTATTGAGGCATCTTCTTTCCAAATATCAAATGCTTTAATAATTTCATGGTTAATGAAGGTAACTTTTCCTTGATTAGCATAAAGCTCAGAAATAAGATTATTAGGAATCGTATGGACATGAAAAACTGCTTGACAATTAGGGATTTGTTGATAAATAGAGGTGTGAATTAATGTTTCAGCAGAAGGTTTTAAGTTGCTGGGAAGTACAAGGCTTCCATCCATATTAACTAAAATATAATCCTCTGGAGTGTGAATGGATTTGTCTTTTCCACTAGAGGTTATTGCGATAATTGACTGATTTTTCTCTAATGGTGGATCTTTGACTCGAACGGATAAGTTCCCGCTCGTTGCGGGAAACCAGCCCTTTTTTGAAAATGTGTCTTTTACGGTTTGTAGAGTATTAAAGGCTTTTTGAATGGCTTCAAGATTTATTTTTGCCATTTTTTTATAGGTTTCACCTCCTTTAATTATTTAACTGCTTTAAAATTTCTATTACATCATAAAATGTCACGAATTGGTTATAAGGAAGAGAATGCTCTTGGCATTTCTGTAAAAGGTAATCTCTTGCAATAACAAGATCAGCCATTTTGGCTGCCGCCAAATCTGTAATACTATCTCCAATGACAACTTTTATATTATCTATACTCGAATGGGAACGAAGAATACTTGGTTTACACATTCCGCAATCCATGGTGCAAAGTGAATCACATGAATAAGGCCAAAGAATTTGAATTTGTTTACCGCTAAAATCACTCGAATTACAATATATATTTTGTTTTGGGACAGAATAGCGTGACAAAATTGGATGAACGAAAAAGTCTATTCCTCCACTAGTTATCAAAAGACGAATATTATGCTCCTGACAAAATTGAATAAACTGATCAAAACCAGGTCGAATAGTTGCTTGCCTAATAGCGTAATTAGTGATTTCTTCTCGGTAAGATGCAGGTAATAGCCCAAACAAGCGTCCTACACCTTTTCGAATACTAATTCTCCCAGCTAAAATATCATCCTTGATGGTTTCCCAACCAGGTGGATTATAATACTTCATAATTTTTATGATGTTGTCATTTTCAGTGATTGTTCCATCAAAGTCGCAAAATATAATCATTTTTTTGAGGGCGCCCACTGTTATAAAGCACCCCATTTGTCGATCGCAGAACGAAGTTCAGCAGAGTTATCTGCTGCTTGAGCAAGCGTTTGACCTGAAATTGTTGCTTGAATCGCATCCATAAATGCTTTTCCACCAGCTGTTGTGCCTTGGGGGTGACCATGAATTCCTCCACCTGCATTAATAATGATGTTATTACCAAAATCTTGAATTATTCTTGGAACAAGACCAGGGTGGATTCCTGCAGAAGGTGTTGGAAAAGCTGGGCGATGAATGCTGCTTGGTGATTGTAGTAGATTAGCTAAATCGAGTGCTTCTCCTTTTGGCAGCGCAACAGAACCATAAGGAGAAGGAAAAAGAACAATGTCAGCACCGGAAAGCCGCATTAGTTTACCTAATAGCAAGGGAGCGGACAGCCCATAGTAAGGTGATGGATAAAATGAACCAGTAAACGCAGGATGAGCAATAATTGGAACATTTACATCAGGATCGGCGGCAATACGGTGGAGGACATCAAATCCATAGGGAACCACATTTAGTAACAAACAAGATGCTCCAGCGTTAGATAATTGTTTTGCTTGTTCAACTAGTTGAGTAACGGGTCCAGTGAGGTTTACTGCATATAGCACTCTTTTTCCGGTGTTTGCTTGTTTTTGTTGATTATATTTTTGAAATGCAGCAATTCGCTTTTGGACGGGTGCATAATCATCACGAAAGAAAATCTCATCATCTTTTACAAGGTCAACTTGTCCATCAACTTGGTTTTGATACTCTTTTTCTAGTTCGTGCAGAGGAAGGCCGATACATTGTTTAAAAATGCTCATTAATAAGGGACGGTTATGAACGCCTGTAATCCTTCTGATTCCATCTATCCCAAAGCGGGGTCCTGGAAATTCTGAAAGAAGGGAATCTGGCAGCTGTAAATCTAATAATTTAATTTGGCCGTCCATTGATAGCTTTCCAAAAACGGTTGTGAGGATTGAGGGAATATCTGGCTTCATATTAACAAGGGGATAGCCGATCATTAATAATGCCTTAGGGCTTTCATCCGGCTTGTGATTGAGCACTTTTACTTCGATTACTTTCCCTAAATGTGGTATCATCTGTTCTTTTTTGGCCTTTGGGAGGTCTGTCCACGTTCCAACAGTAAGTCCTACCGCGATGTCTTGTGCCTTTTTGTAAAAATTAAGATGTCCGTGAACTAAATAGGTAGCAATCACATATTCTTTATCGGTAGTCACAAACATTTCACCTCCTATATTTAAATAATAGAGAACATTAAAAGATTGATAGCTTAGAAATCCGCTGCACAGCTTCTCGAATCCGTCCCTCTTCGGAAAGCAATCCTAATCGAACATACCCCTCACCATGTTCTCCAAATCCAATACCTGGTGCTACTACAACCTTTGCTTTCTCTAATAAGGTATCGGCAAATTCGCTAGATGTGTACCCTATTGGAACTGGCAGCCAGGCAAAGAATGATCCTTTAGGAAGTGGAGCACTCCAACCAAGCTTTTGGAGTTCTTCAAATAAGGCGTTTCGACGTAATTCATAGGTATTAACAAGTTTACGAACGCATTCTTGTGATGAGGTTAATGCTGTAATCGCTGCATCTTGAATCCCGCCAAACAAGCTGACAAAATAGTGGTCTTGAAATTGATTGATTAATTGAATCAGCTCATGATTACCAAGAGCGAATCCGACGCGCCACCCTGCCATATTATAGGTTTTCGACAGTGTATAAAATTCGATGCCAACATCCTTAGCACCCGGACGGGATAAAAAGCTGATTGGTCTGTGCCCATCAAAGCCGATTGCTCCATAGGCAAAATCGTGAGCAATCACAATATTGTTTTTTTCGGCAAAGCGAATAGCTTCATCAAAGAAGGAATTTGTCGCACAAGCTCCTGTCGGATTTGATGGATAATTTAAAAACATTAATTTGGCGTCTCTACACTGGTTAGTTGTTATTTTAGAAAAATCCGGGAAACATCCATTGGAATAATCTAGTGGCATCTGAACCATTTTAGCACCCGCAATAGCAATTCCAGACCAATAATCAGGATATCCTGGGTCAGGAACAAGTGCAATATCACCTGGATTTAATAAAATTTGTGAAATTTCTATGAGTCCGGTTTTTGCGCCAAACAATATAGCAACTTCCTTTTCCGGATCCAATGTAACTCCATATTCCTCTTGATACCAAGTACAGATGGCTTTCTTCAGTTCAATCTTACCTGTAAAAGGTGGATATTTATGATTGATCGGGTTTAGTGCTGCTTTTTGTAACGATTGAACAATATGAGGTGGGGTAGGAAGGTCTGGATTGCCTTGTCCAAGATTAATAACGTCGTACCCTAAACCAATAAAACCATTTACTTTCTCAACTAATGTAGAGAAAAACTGATTTGGCAGACGTCCCATTTGGTTAGATGCTTTGATAATAAATTTGTTATTTTTCACTAATTAATCACCCCCCTTTAGAAAATACCATATGATGAAATAGAATTTTTAGTGAGTAAACTGAAAAAAACAATTGTTTGTCCCGCTGTGATTGCCAATCTATTACTGAATTCCTATATTAGTGGAGAAAATTTGGACAATCTTTGAAAAAGAGTTTGGAAATTTACGGAAGGGGAAAGCGCAAAAACAATTTGTAGAAAGGATTAAATGATAAATAGTATCAAAGATTGTTATTTGGGAGATGAGATAATGTATATAAAACAAAGTCACCTTTTTACATCAGAATCGGTTACTGAAGGTCATCCAGATAAAATGTGTGATCAAATTTCTGATGCTATTTTAGATGCCATTCTTTTGAAAGACCCAAATGCTCGTGTTGCATGTGAAACTTCAGTTAGTTCAGATTTAGTCGTTTTATCTGGAGAGATTACCACGAACGATAATGTCGATTTCATAAAAATAGTAAGAGACACCATTCGATATATCGGGTATACAAACTCAGAGTTTGGACTTGATGCTGATACTTGTAAGATTTTAATAGCGCTAAACAAGCAATCCTCTGATATAGCAATGGGAGTTAATCAAGCGCTAGAAGCCCGTGAAGGTTTAATGACCGAGGATGAAATAAACCAAATTGGTGCAGGTGATCAAGGGCTTATGTTTGGTTTTGCTTGCAATGAAACGGAAGAATTAATGCCATTGCCAATTTACCTGTCCCATAAACTTGCTAGACGTTTAGCAGAAGTTCGGAAATATGGTTTGGTAGAGTATTTACGTCCAGATGGAAAAGTGCAGGTTACAGTGGAATACGAAAATGCAAAGCCTGTTCGAATTGACACCATTATTATTTCTGCGCAACATAGACCTGAAGTAGGGTTAGAAAAAATAAAAAATGATTTGCAAAGATATGTCATTTCTTACGTGGTGCCACCAGAATTGATTGATGAAAGCACAAAATATTATATAAATCCAACTGGTCGATTCGTGATTGGTGGACCAAAGGGTGATGCAGGTTTGACGGGGCGTAAAATTATCGTTGATACGTATGGCGGATTTTCCCGTCACGGAGGAGGTGCTTTTTCGGGAAAAGACCCAACTAAGGTTGACCGTTCTGCAGCCTATCCAGCACGTTATGTAGCAAAAAATATTGTTGCGGCAGGGATTGCAAATAAATGTGAAATTCAACTGGCTTATTCTATTGGAGTAGCTGTACCTGTTTCAATAGCTGTTGAAACGTTTGGTACCGGGATAATAGAAGAGACTAAAATTGTCCAACTTATAAGAAAATATTTTGACCTCCGCCCTGCAGGAATCATTCGTATGTTAAATCTTAGGCAGCCTATTTATTTTCAAACTGCTTGCTACGGCCACTTTGGAAGAACAGATATTAAATTACCGTGGGAAAACACAGATAGAGCAGAGTTATTAAAAAATGAAGCAGAAAAAATAATCACTGAGGGATCATGAGATTTAACATTTCCCTATGAACAGCAGGAGTTACTAATCAGGTTATCGAGAAAGAAGTAGATTTATATGTTTTAATTGGAATGGGATGATATCCCATTTCTTTTTTTTCGTTTTTTTAACATCAGCATAAGTTGACTTTTTAACAGATTATTCTACATTAAATTACAATTTAATTACAATATCGACTAGTTCATTGTTTTTAGTCCTTTTGAAATATAAACTAGGAATATATTAGAAATTTAAATAAATGATAGATTACGTTACAAGAGGAGATTTTGTGATGATAAAAAAATTATTAAAATATACCGCAGCAGCTTTCATCCTTGCCACTACTTTACAAGTAACACCTGCTTTTGCAAATCCAGTAACAAACGGCCAAATCGATGCTACTAAGGAACAAATAAATGACTTTGAAACCAAGATTCAACAATTGGACAACCGAATTAGTTTAGCAATGGAGAAGAGCCGAGAACTAAATGAAAGTATTGGTACTCAACAAGGTAAAATTGAAGAAACCGAGGCTGAAATTGCCAAAGCTGAAACCGCTTTAGAGAATCATAAAAAGGTCTATTCAGAACGACTAAAAAGCATTCAATTAAAAGGAAATCAGTCTGTCGTTACATATGCAGAACTTTTGCTTTCATCTGGCAGCGTTTCTGAGTTTTTTAATCGTTTTACTGCCATTTCGCAGATTATCGAAAGTGATACAGAGTTACTCGACGGTTTAAATCTGAAAGAACAAACCTTAATAGAAGCAAAGGAACAATTACATACTCAGATCAACCAATTAAAACAGAGCCAACTGGAATTAGCCGCTGAACAACAACAGATTGAAAAAGATAAAGAACAAATCGAAAAAGATTTAGCTGCTGCACAGGGCACATTACAGGCTCAACTGGCTCAACAAGAGGCTGAACAACGGGCTTTATTAGCCCAGCAGGCTGCTGAGCAAGCTCAACAACAGCCACAGCAGCAATCTTTAGTAACGGCCACACCAACTTTTACACCAGCACCAGCACAAGCACCATCAACACCTGCTGCAAATGCAGCAAGCTCTGCAACGGCAAATGCGGTTATTGCCAATGCTAAACAATATTTAGGTGTACCTTATGTATGGGGTGGATCAACGCCAAGCGGATTTGACTGCTCCGGATTTGTTTCATATGTGTATCGATCCGTTGGCATTAGTCTTCCTAGAACGTCTAGCGCTCAGCAAAATGTTGGAACAAGAATTTCATTGAATCAACTGCAGCCAGGAGATTTAGTGTTCAAGGGAATGCCAGCCTATCATGTAGGCATTTATATCGGGGGAGGACAATATATTCATGCCCCGCAAACGGGTGATGTAGTGAAAATTGCTCCATTTAATCCGTCTAAATTTTCAACTGCTTCTAGAGTCTTACGTTAGGCTTAATTTTTTTGATAAGTAAAACAAGCTAATAAGGCAGCTCCCTAATAATATGGGTGCTGCCTTTTTCATCTCTTTTAATAAATATCTATAACCCATAGCCTCCCAATCCCCTGCAAATCACAATGATACTTTATCAATATATCTCATATATATAGAAGTAAAAGCCAATAGGAGATTAAACATTGGATAAACAAAATAGCAAATTTAGATGGGTAGTATTTGCTTCTGTATTGTTTACTTACTTTTTAATGGCAAGCCAACGAACAGCTCCAGGATTAATAACTGACCAAGTAATGAGGGACTTTAATGTTACGGCATCAACGATTGGGTTACTGACAAGTATTCAATTTTTTGTATATACTAGTTTACAAGTTCCGATGGGGATATTAGCTGACCGTCATGGACCTAATTTTTTTCTCATCATAGGGGCCATTCTTACAGGATTAGGTACCATTATCTATAGTCTTGGTACGCATGAATCCGTCCTGTTTTTTGCCAGAATCCTTACGGGGACAGGGGATGCGACCATCTGGGTCAATATGGTGTTAATTTTAGGCCAATGGTTTAAAGTAAAGGAATTCGTCCGATTGATTGGAATCGCGGGAATGACAGGAAGTCTTGGTTTTCTCTTGGCGACAGTCCCTTTCTCCTTATTGATTGACTTCTTTGGCTGGAGATCGGCATTTCTTTCAGCTGGAATACTACTATGTCTATGTGGATTACTTCTCTATTTTGTGCTGATAAAAAAAACAAAACAAATCTTTGTTAACGAATTGGTTTCTATCAAACAAGAGGTTCAACGTGAAAAGATGTGGATTCTACTACGAAGGTTAGTTTCAAATCGACAGGCATGGGCTTTATTCCTGTGTCACTTTGGTATTGTTGGCGCGTATGTTGGGTTTATCGGTTCATGGGCAGTACCTTATGGGATGAATATGTATGGCATGACACGTTCAGACGCGAGTCAACTTATCATGATTGGGCTTATCGGGGCACTAATTGGAGCTCCACTGTCTAGTTGGATTTCAAGCCGCTTGGAAACCATAAAACGTCCTTATGTTGTTATTCATATTATTATTTTATTATGCTGGTCTACTTTTCTTTTATTTAATGGGAATCCTCCGCTTTTCATGCTGATCATGCTTTTTTTTATTATTGGTTTTGGATATGGAGCAAGTGCCTTAACCTTTGCTGTCGTTCGTCAAACCTTTCCTTTAAAAGAATCTGGTATTATATCTGGGTTTGCGAATACAGGTGGATTTCTGAGTGCCGTCCTGCTCCCGAGTATTTTTGGAATGGTATTGGATCATTTTCAGAGTGCTTCAGGGAGTGCCGGTAATGGATACTTCTACGGATTCATCACACCCGTTATATTTTCATTAGTTGGTTTGTTGGGAGTAAGTTCTATTAAGGAAAAGCGTAAGGAAACAGACCAATCAAGTGAAAGATAACATAAATACTTGGTTTACAAATTAATGTAAAAATGAGATAATTAAGGAAATTTTGAAGGGGGAAAGTAAGTTTATGGAACCAACTAATTGCTAATATTAATTTATTTTAAAATTAATATCGATTTTGTAACGAGTGTGAAATTGCCTATAAATAATAGGTTTATTTGTTATGCTCTTTTGGAATTACGGCAAATTAGAAGGTAACTTACTTTACTGAATCAAGATTAAATTTATTTGAAGTACCGCATTCTTTAATGCGAGGTGGTCAGGCATAGTTATGCACTTTTTTAGTATGCGTACTTTTGCTTATACTGCTTAAATAAATTAAATCTACTGATTATACAGGCTGTAAGAAGAACTCTCTTCTTATGGTCTTTTTTATTTTAAAAATAAATAGGTAATGCAGGTTCTTCTTTGCCTTGTCCATAAAAGGTGTAACTGGATTATGGATGAAAGAAGGAGATTTTATGTTAGAAATGAAATTGCATGGCGTTAAAAAATTTATGGAAGCCACTCTTGTGGTTAAAAATATAACGTTTGAAGCATATGAAGGAGATAAGGTTGGAATTGTCGGTGCCAATGGAAGCGGCAAGAGCACCATTCTTAAACTAATCGCGGGATTCGAGAAGATGCATTATTATCCAGGCTACCCGCAAACTTCAAGCCCTGGGTATGATGAAGGACTAATTAACCTGCCAAGAGGAGCGTCTAAGGCATACCTTGAACAATCCCCTGTTTATCCGGAAGGGTTAAGAGTCATTGATGTCCTAAACTTGGCCTTTGAGGAGATAGTCTGCATCGAGAACCAAATGCGGGAATTAGAGATTCAAATGAAAATGCTGGAGGATAATGCCCTGGAAAAAGCCTTAAAAAAATATAGTGATCTGGTTGAGCTTTTTGAAGTAAAAGGCGGATACGAGCGTGAAGAGAAATTAAGCAAGGTTTGTACTGGTCTTAATTTTACCGAGAGCTTTTTAAATAAGGATTTTGATTTATTAAGCGGCGGTGAAAAAACTACCGTCGTGCTTGGAAAACTTTTGATTCATAATCCGGATATTTTGCTGCTGGATGAACCGACCAATCATCTAGATATGGAAGCCATAGAATGGCTGGAAGGTTATCTAAAAAGCTACAAGGGAATCATCATTATCGTATCCCACGACCGATACTTTTTGGATAATGTTGTAAATAAAATTGTGGAAATAGAGGATACTGAATCCATTACTTATAAGGGTAACTATTCTTCATTTGTCAGCCAAAAAGAAGAAAATATGCGGATTCAATATGAGCATTTTCGAGAACAGCAGAAAAAAGTAAATAATATGGAAAATCAAGTTAAAAGTCTGAGAGACTGGGCAATGCGGGCTGATAATAATAAATTCTTCAGAAGAGCGGCAAGTATTCAAAAAAAGCTCGATAAGATGGAACGAATTGATAAACCCGTTTTTGAACGGAAGAATATGAGATTGGATCTGAAAGTGGCCGAACGCTCGGGAAATGAAACCATCAAGGCGATTGAACTGTCCAAAAGTTATCACGATAAAGTAATCTTTAAGGATGCAAATTTAATGATTCATTATGGTGAAAGGGTCGGACTGATCGGGCCAAATGGAAGTGGAAAAACCACCTTCCTAAGAATGCTTTTAGGAGAAGAGCAGCCTGATCAAGGTGTTATTGAATTAGGTGCGAATGTGATGGCAGCCTATTTACCTCAAAAAATCACCTTTAAAAATGAAGAGCACACAGTGCTAGAGGCATTCAGAGAGGATATATCCATTCTAGAAGGAAAAGCGAGGGAATACTTGGCAAAATTTATGTTCTTTAAAAAGAGTCCCTTTAAAAAAGTTATGCACTTGTCAGGCGGCGAGCGGATAAGGCTAAAGCTTGCCATGCTTCTCTATCAAGACATAAATTTATTAATCCTCGATGAACCGACTAATCATCTTGATATTGACTCTATCGAAACCCTTGAGGAAGCACTTGAAGACTTTAAGGGTACGATATTCTTTATTTCTCATGATCGTTATTTTATTAATAAAATCGCTGAAAGAGTTATTGCTTTGGAGGATAATGGCTTTAAATGCTATCAGGGAGATTACGATTATTATAAAAGTCAGCAGCCTAAGGAAATCCCAATCGTAAATCGTGAAAAAGATAAGAAACAAAGAAATAAACCCGAAAGTTTAAACCAAGAAGAGTTAATGGCTAATGCGCTGAAAAGGATTGAAAGCCTTGAAAAAGAAATAAAAGCGATAGACTTGGCCATGTCCAACGACCAAATCGAATATGAGGAGCTTACAATGCTTTATTCTAAAAAAATTGAATTAAGTAAAGAATTGGATTCAGTGATGGAATTGTGGTTAAGTTAAAGAAGTAATATTGCAGCCGGATAGCAAGACACACAGGAATGGAAATGGGGGATATAATGACAAAGGATTTAAATCAATCAGGATGGAATTTTGATAATAGTTATTCGCGTTTGCCGCAAACTTTTTTTACCAGCCAGAACCCAACACCAGTACGTTCACCAAAGATAGCTGTCTTTAATAAACAGCTGGCGGCATCACTTGGTTTGAATGTAGAAACCTTGCAAAGTGAAGATGGTGCAGCTGTTTTCGGAGGTAATCATATACCGGATGGCGCATCGCCACTTGCACAAGCATATGCGGGACACCAATTTGGACATTTTACAATGTTAGGGGACGGTCGTGCTGTACTTCTTGGAGAACAGATAACACCCACAGGTGAGCGGTTTGATATTCAGCTTAAGGGTTCAGGAAGAACACCTTACTCACGCGGGGGCGATGGTCGGGCGGCACTCGGACCGATGCTGCGTGAATATATTATCTCAGAAGCCATGCATGGTTTAGGTATTCCTACCACTCGCAGTTTAACGGTGGTAACAACAGGGGAAGAAATAGCCCGTGAATCCTATTTGCCCGGTGCCATTTTAACTCGCGTAGCTGCTAGTCATCTGCGTGTTGGTACCTTTCAGTATGCAGCCAGATGGGGCAGCGAAGAGGAACTGCGCCAGCTTGCAGACTATGCAATAAAACGCCATTATCCTGAAATTGAAGACGACGAAAACAAATACCTTACATTTCTTCAGGAAGTGATTAAACGTCAAGCGATGTTGATTACTAAATGGCAGTTAGTCGGTTTTATTCATGGGGTCATGAACACCGATAACATGACCATTAGTGGAGAAACCATCGATTATGGTCCTTGTGCCTTCATGGATACCTTTGACCCAGCTACTGTGTTCAGTTCTATTGACAGAGAAGGCAGGTATGCATATGGTAATCAACCGAATATTGGTGTCTGGAATTTAGCCAGGTTAGCTGAAGCTCTGCTGCCGCTGTTGCATGAGAATCAGGAGGAGGCAGTTACGCTCGCACAAGATAAGCTCTCTGACTTTGCTCAGCTTTTTGAATCAAATTGGCTAGAGGGAATGCGAGCGAAATTAGGTTTGTTTAATGAAGAGGAAGAAGATAAACCCCTTATTAAAGATCTTCTAGATATGATGCAGAAGCAGCGTGCTGACTATACGAATACCTTCCGTGCCTTAACTATTGATAAACCAGAGGATACAAACCTGTATGGAACAACAGAATTCACCGAGTGGCAAAAGCGGTGGGAGGAAAGACTAGGAAGACAGCAAGAATCTATGGACGCCTCCAAAATGTTAATGAGAAACAGTAATCCAGCGGTAATACCAAGGAATCACCGCGTAGAGGAAGCACTAGAAGCAGCAAATAATGGAGATTATAGTGTAATGGAGAGGCTTTTGGAGGCATTATCCAATCCCTATTCGCACACTCCAGATCAAGAAGATTACACTACTTTGCCAGCACCATCACCTCGTCCATATCGAACCTTCTGCGGAACTTAAGAGTGCTAAATTATAAAGCAGAAAGCCTTTCATATCGAAGGGCTTTTTACTGTCTATGGAATCTATCGATTATTAACAGAAAACCCTACCGTTAAAAACTATTGAAAATATTTCCAGTTTGTTTATAGTTAGTAGTAGATAAAATAATAGATTCGACGGGGGTATATAGGTGAAAAAAAAGGTATGGATTTGGGTAGCAGTTATTGCGGGAATACTTGTCATTGCGAGCACGGGTACATATTTATATGCGAAAGCAGGGACAGAACCAGTAAGTAATGATAGCGGTGTCATGAGTGTAAGTGTCCAAAAGGTTAGTGAACAAGAATTGGTAGAATCCATTCTTGTTACGGGTAAAATTGTCCCGGAAAGTGAGCAAAAAGTCTTTTTAGAACCTGAAAAAGGGGAAATCAGTGAATTTAAAGTGGCGGAGAACCAGGCAGTCAAAGCTGGAGACCCACTATTAATCTATAATTCTTCAAAAATAGATAGCGAACTTAATAGAGCAGTCCGTGAGAAGGAATTGCTGCAAAGTAGAGGGAAAACAGAACAAAGCCAAATTTCCGATTTAACGAAGCGCTTAGCCGAAGCTAAAAAGAAGATGGAGACGCAGGTTCCTTCAGCAGAAGGGCAAACTGAAGGCATACCGACACAAGAAGACGTAAACCAGCTAGCGAATGAAAAGGTCCAACAAGAAATGCAATATGAAAGTACAAAGTCGGAAATTACCTCGGCTGAAGACAGAATAAAGGAATTAAACGCACAGAAAAATGAAATGACGATTGTTAGCAAAATGGATGGGATTATAGTAAAGGTTAATCAAAATGTTGCAAATACTGAGGCAGGAGCAGCAGAACCTGTCATTCACATTATTTCAAGTCAACCCTATAAAGTTATTGGGTCGATGAGCGAATTCGACACAGTCAAGATTAAAGAAGGACAACCGGTTATTATTCGTCCAAAAGTGTTTAAAGACCGTGAATGGAATGGTGCGGTTGAATCTGTTTCACAATTCCCCAATGCTGAAGGCGGCGGCGGTGAAGGATTTGAAGGCGGCGGGGGAGCTGGAAATGTGACCATGTATCCTTTTAAAGTAGTTATTACAGATGATACCTCCGAGCTGCGTCAAGGTTTCCACGTTTCTTTAGAAATAAAAGCTGGTGATTCCACCAAAAAGATTGCAATCCCGCATCCTGCCTTAATGGATGAAGCTGGGATCAAAATAGTATATGTTTTAAAAGATGGAACATTAGAAAGACGTGAAGTTCAAACAGGGGTTATGAATGATGCCTTTATTGAAATTACATCAGGAGTTACACCTGGAGAACTTGTGGTCCTGACACCAACTGGAGAAATGCATGATGGAATGGAAGTGACCTCCTATGATGAAGTTAAGTGATATTACAAAAGTATATGGCAAGGGTTCTTTAGAGGTCCCTGTACTTCATGGTATTGATTTAACGATAGAAGATGGAGAGTTTGTCGCTATTATGGGCCCTTCTGGATCAGGTAAATCCACCTTGATGAATATCATTGGATTCCTAGATTATCCATCTTCGGGTACATACGAATTAAATGGGGAACAAATCGCTTCCGCAAAAGAGAGCATTCTTGCAAAGCTAAGGAATGAACATGTCGGTTTTGTTTTTCAACAATTCTTTATGTTTCCAAGAGACAACGCCATTAAAAATGTAGCCTCACCGCTTGTATATGCTGGGGTTTCCAAACGTGAAAGAACATCGAGAGCAAAAGACCTACTAGTAAAGGTAGGCCTAGGTGATCGAATGAAGCATTTACCAAATCAATTGTCTGGAGGTCAGAAGCAGCGTGTGGCAATCGCTAGAGCGCTGGTGAATAATCCTACTATTCTCTTAGCCGATGAACCGACCGGTGCGCTTGATTCGAATACGAGCGAACAAATAATGAAGCTTTTTACACAGCTCAATGAAGAAGGAAAAACGGTGATCATAGTTACCCACGAAGAAGAAATAGCGGCATATGCAAAAAGAATTATTACGATAAAAGATGGCCGGATAACGGATGACCGGAGGGTGACATCATGAATATATGGGAGAGTTTCAAAATTGCCCTTTCATCTATCTGGAATCATAAAATAAGATCCATCTTAACAATGCTTGGAATTATTATTGGTGTCGCAGCCGTTATCATTATCGTGGCAATTGGCCAAGGTACAAAGAAGCAAATGACGAATGAATTGTTTAGTACAGATAAAAATGCCATTCAAATTTATTATGAGTATATCCCGCCTGAAGGTGAAACTGAAATGTTTTGGCAGGAACCTGAATTAACCTCTGAAGATATTCAAACGCTCGCTGAAGTGCCCGGTGTTAAGGCCGTGGTTGCTACGAATCAAGGCTGGGGGATGATGACGCATGATGATGAGCAGGGTGAAATGCAAATTACCGGTGTTGGTGCGGAATTTTTTCCTGCTAAGGATATTAAAATAGTAGAAGGAAGAGCATTGTACGCGGCGGATAACGATGGTTTGAATCGGGTAGTCCTTATTGACACCATAGCAAGGGAAAAGTTCTTTAAGGAAACTGAAACCCCCATTGGCGCGATTATCAATTTAAATGATAATCCTTACAAGGTGGTGGGTGTGTATGAATCACCACTGCCTGAGCAATTCCGAAATACCGAAACGGGCGAGATGCTTATGCCTCGTTCTGTTATCTCGATGATGTTTGGTAACCGAGAAATCGAACAATTATCGGTTATTGCTAGTGATCCTGAGAACATTTCTGAGACAGGCAGGCTAGCTGCAGATACATTGACAACAGAAAAGGGTCTTGAAGACGGCAAGTATGCGACAAATGATTTTGAGGATTATGAAAGAGAATTAAACACAATGATATCTTTACTAACCTTATTAATTGGAAGTATCGCAGGTATTTCCCTCTTAGTAGGCGGGATTGGTGTCATGAATATTATGCTAGTTTCTGTGACAGAAAGAACCCGGGAAATTGGACTTAGGAAAGCCATTGGTGCGACAAGAAGAAAAATACTCTTACAGTTTCTAATTGAGTCCATCACGTTAACTTCACTAGGAGGACTGATTGGAATTGGTCTGGCAGCAGTAGGCAGTATCCTCGTTTCGAAGTTTTCGCCCATTACTGCAACCGTTAGTCCATTAATCGTTCTGATAGGTGTGAGCTTTTCAGCCTTAATTGGTATTATCTTTGGTATGCTTCCAGCAAACAAAGCCTCTAAGCTTAGTCCGATTGAGGCATTACGATATGAATGACTGAATATTATTTTCCCTCAGATCCAAAGATCTGAGGGATTTTTTAATTTAATTTTCAGTTTTCTAGTTATAAAGCTAATGCTTACGTGTATTATTAATATACAAACTAAAGTGAACGTGAAGTTGAGGTAATGTTTAAATGATTGAGTCGTTATTAATAAATGAAGATACATGCTATGGTATGGCTGAGGAAAAGGCAAGTGATTATTTTCAATCACTCTATCAGCAGGTTATGGAGAAAAGCTATGTTACCACTCTTACAAGGGATATACAATCCTGGAAGCACAACCATATCCACCATCATTCATTCGTAACTTTCCTTTCTCGCAGAAAGAGAAAACCGACTTCGTTTGAGTATCATAGTTATCTCCAATGGCTGGATTACACAGGAAAATTAGATAACTACCTTGATAGAAGCATCTCCTATATTTTTATGCGTGACTTAGGAAAAGCATTGGATTCTAATGAGACACAGACTAGAATTCAAAGTGTTGTGGCAAGTTTAAAAAACAATTTTACTCAACCCAAGGAAAATCGTGAAAATAAAAATGAGCTTTTCTCGATGGCTTGGCTGTACAGATGGGCACAGAAGGAAGCTATTGAATTGACGATCATCTGGGTAATGAACAAACTAAAGACGGTCGCAAACCATATACCACAGGGGATGGATGCCAATCATGCCCAGCGTAAGCTAATTAAAATTATAGCAGGAGTCATTCTACACGAGGTCGAAGAAATGGGGGATAAAACCCCGGCTGAAGAACGTGCACAAAGACTTGATAGGGCCATTCGGTTAGGCTACGCCTATGGTTTAACCTATCCATTCATTGATGACCTTCTCGACTCCAAAGTTTTATCCAATAAAGAGAAAAAACAATATTCCAATTTAATACGGACCACTCTTACCACTGGAGCCGTACCGAAATTAGGCGGGGGCTGGGAAGAAAAGAACCAAGCCTTAATCACCTTCATTCATTCAGAGCTTCGCGAGGGATTTGAGTATATTAAAGCGCAGCAGAGGCCAGAGACGATAAAATCATTTTTTGAACAATCGTATGTTTTTTTTCAATCACAGGAAGTGGACCGTGAAAAGGATTTATCAAATGAAAATTACACGAATGACGAGCTGTATATTCCGGTTATTCTAAAATCTGCCTCGTCACGATTAATTGTCCGTTCCGTCATTACAGCCGATGAAGATGAAGGCTTTGACAATCGAACCTTCTATTATGGTATATACAACCAACTGGCAGATGATTTTGCAGATATGTTTGAGGACTTGGAAAATGGTGCGGTAACACCTTATACCTATTATCTAAAATATCATGACCAGCGTGCCGATCTAATAAATCCATTTGAATTATATTGGAGTGTCATTTCCAATTTAGTTCATCATGTTTATCAATCGGATAAGAAAGCACGAGAAGTAATTTTAAATCGTGCGATTAATGGATTAAAAAGATTTAAAGAACGTGTGGGTTCAAAGAAGTACAATGAAGTGATGGAGTTATTTGCTTCAGGGAATTCCAAATTTAATGCACTAATCCAAAAAATGGTCAGTAAAGCAGATGATGTCGATTTCTTTGATAAACTTCTCCGCGATCATATGATTACCAATCTTAAAAATGAACGTAAAGAACAAGAAGAATTTCAAGAGAGTATTGAACGTGTACGGGAACAGATTAACCACCTGCTGCCTATCGCTAAAGATGAAAATGCACCTTTGTTAAGTGAGCCGATTACCGGGGCGGCAAACTATAGTCTTGAGGGCGATGGAAAACGGCTGAGGCCGATCATTTCGTGGATTATGGGTATAAATGAATATGGATTAAGTCAGTCAGCCATTGTGCCGCTGTTACGATCATTGGAATTTATGCATACTGCTTCCCTAATCTTTGATGATTTGCCATCCCAAGATAATGCATCGTTCCGCAGGGGGCGTTCCACTCTCCACATGGTTTATAACAATGCAATCGCCGAATTAACGGGACTCTTTCTTACTCAAAAGGCCATTGAAGAACAAGCATCGCTTGACGATTTTGATTCGAAAAGTGTGCTTAAATTGGTTCACTATTCTGCGCAAATGACAGCAGAAATGTGTAAAGGGCAGGCGATGGACTTGGGTTCGAGAGGTAAACCATTAACAGTGGATCAATTGAATATGCTGTGTTTTTATAAAACCGGAATCGCCTTTGAAGCTGCTCTCATTATGCCTGCTATTCTAGCAAATGCAAAAGACTTGGAAATGCAAGCGTTGAAAAAATACGCCTATCATACCGGGATTGCCTTTCAAATTAAAGATGACCTACTGGATGTTGAAGGGGATTTGGATACTCTTGGCAAACCCGTCGGAAAAGATGCAGATAATAACAATTCAACCTTTGTATCGATCTTAGGGTTGGATGGTGCCAAAAAAGCAATGTGGGAACATTATTGCCTTGCTATGGAAACTCTGCATGAAATTCCGCGGAATACTGCATTTCTAAAGCATTTATTAAATTATATTGTCCACCGTGATCATTAAAAATATAAATGCACAAAAAAGGTAACAACCCAAGGGCTGTTACCTTTTTTGCTGTGGTATAGGGTGAAATATTATTTAGAAAAATTTTTTTCAAATAGTAATGAATATTTCTAAAATTTGTAATAAAATAGTATCTCGGTGAGGGGGGGAAATTATGAATATATTAAAAACTACATTGGATCATTTTAAACCATATTGGAGAAAATTGCTGCTCGCTCTTACTTTTTCATTAATTGGCGGAGCATTTACAATCTTGCCTCCTATACTCGCAGGTAAATTAGTGGATGAAGTAATTGGGGCGAGAGAGACGACTTTTTTGCTATGGATTGTTGGCGGTGTTCTAGTCGCTTTCCTAGGGAAGTCATTGTTTGAAACCTTGCAGGAGTATGTGCAGGTTAAAATCGGCCTCGATGTAATCACTGACATGCAGATTCGGGCCTTTAAAAAGCTGCATCGGACACCGATGTCCTTTTTTACAACGACACCAAGAGGCGATATGCTATACCGCTTAACCCATGATGTCGAGTCCGTTCAAAACTTGAATAATACAGTTGTCCCACGTATTTTACAACAAGTTATCGGTGCTATTGCTGCATTTACAGCAGTATTTGCTTTGTATTGGCCAGCTGCCATCGTAATGTTTGCGGTATTCGCTATTTACATATTTCCTTCATTTAAGCTGGGCAAAACGATGAGGAAAATGAGCGCTGTACAAAGAGATATGAGCGCAGATATGTATCAGCACCTGCAAGAAAGCATTGAAAGTACCAGACTTGTAAGGACGTTTCAGACACAAAAAAAGGAAATTGAAACGCAGCAGAAAAAACAGACAGCATGGAAAAACTACTCAATTCGCGCCGCGTTGATCGGAAAGGTCAATTGGCGATTAGGGAATTTATTTAATATAGCAACTCCCGGAGTTGTCATGTTAATCGGAGGCTTTTCCATTTGGAAAGGTAATCTTACGATTGGAACCTTGATTGCCTGCCTTAACTTTATTCCCATCATGTTTTTGCCAGTAAGATCGTTGGCTGAAAATGCTTTAACAATTCAACAGGCTATTCCTGCTCTGCAGAGAATCTATGAATATTTTGATTTACCAGAAGAACATGATGAAAAGTTACCCGCGTTTGGAGTGGTAGAAGGAAATATAAACTTAAATAACATTTGGTTCACTTATCCTGAAAGTGATAAAAAAATCCTAAAAGGTGTTTCTCTCACAATGGAACAAGGGAATCACATTGGTATTGTGGGTACTAGCGGAGGCGGGAAGAGTACTCTTATACAAATTCTTCTTGGCTTATATGAACCTGAAAAAGGCTCGGTTCTTATAGATGGAAAGAATCTCTTTGACTACAACCGAAATAGTTTTAGGCAGCAGGTGGGCGTTGTTTCTCAGGAAACATTTCTCTTAAACAGTACGCTGCGCAATAATCTTTTATATGGAAAAAAGGATGCAACCCAAGAAGAACTAGATAGAGCAGTGGAAGCTGCTGGGTTAACTGAGTTAATACAATCCTTGGAAGACAAGTACGAAACGGTGGTCGGCGAACGAGGGTTAAAGCTATCCGGTGGACAAAGGCAAAGAGTAGCACTTGCAAGAGCGATTTTACGCCAGCCGCCAGTTTTAATTTTCGATGAAGCGACATCCTCCTTAGATGGTGAAACGGAAGAAAAGGTTCAGGAGGCGCTTGAACAATTAATTCCAGGCAGGACGACAATCACTATCGCACACCGGCTTATCACTGTCAGGAATGCAGATAAAATTCTCCTTTTAGACCAGGGTATGGTTGCAGAAGAAGGAACACATGAAGAACTGTTGGCATTACGAGGACAGTACTATGAATTATACAAAGCACAATACAGTGAGTTGGAGAAGGAGATGATTGGATGAGTGTAAGCACTGTCTCTAGGTCAAATAAAAAAAACCGTGATGGCCGCAGAGTTCTGTCGTTTTTAAGGCCATATAAAAAGTGGGTCATTGCAGATTCAGTTGTTATCGCAATCAGCCAGGTTTTTTCAGCCCTAATTCCAACATTAGCCCTCAGCTGGCTTGTTGATACAATTATTCCAAATGAAGACCACTCCTGGCTGTGGGGGTTAATGTGGCTATTAATCTTTTCTGCTATTTTTGATTTAGTCATGATGGTCATTGATGAATATTTTTGCCATCAAACAGCCAAGACGGTAACCAATTGGCAAAAGCTGCGTCTGTTTAGTCATTTGCAGGTCCTGCCTTACTCTTTTTACCATAACAATTCATCTGGAGAACTGCTGGCCAGAGTCTCTGATGACCCTGATACGCTCCACAATTTTCTTGCCTGGGAAGGTTCCACCTTTATGGCAAGCGTTCAAGGGGTTATCATTTATAGTCTGGTACTGCTTTGGATTCATCCTTATCTGATGATTGTCAGTGTTGTTCTAGGTGTGATCTTTTATTGGACGTCTAATTACGTCGGGGCTAGGACTAGAGCAGCCTCCGCTGATGCCAGACAAGAGGCTTCCAGGTATCTTGAAAGACTGAGAGAATCAGTTACAGGAATTCATTTATCACGGGTTATGGGAGTTTCTGAAAATGAAGTAGAAAGTGTTATTGCCATCCGAAACTCTTTCGTTACCCACTCAATTAAGGAATTAAAGGCAAGAATGCAATCAGTAGTGGTGATCGCCAGCTATAATGGGTTTGCATTAGGTATCGTTTATTTAATTAGTACATTATTAATTTGGAACGATAGTTTGACCAGCGGACAAATGCTAACCGCCGGTGGATTAGTTACCATTGCAGCCAATGAAATGCAGCGATTGCTCCGAAACTGGCTTTCTGTTAGAAGAACAGGACCTGCACTTGACCGCTCAGACATTCTTCTTTCCCATCAGCCAGCGGAAGCTGAAATGATAGAAGGTATTCGAGGGGAAAGAGCGAGCGGCAGTATTAGACTGAAAGATGTAACGTTCGCTTATCCAGAAAAAGAAGAAAACGTGCTATCAGGTGTTACTTTTGATATTCAAGCTGGTGAAAAAGTGGCTTTGGTTGGACCAAGCGGTTCAGGAAAATCTACCATCGTTGATTTGCTATTTAGGTTTTATGAAACGAAAAATGGTCGGATTGAAGTAGATGGAAGAAGTATTACGGAATGGGATACAGCGTGGCTGCGGTCACAAATTGCCATCGTGACCCAGGATGTTCAATTACGGAGCGGTTCCTTGGCGGATAATTTAAGAATTGGGAAGCCGGATGCAACGGATGAAGAATTACTAAAAGCCTTGCATGACAGCGGTTTGGATGAACTAGTGGATAGTCTGCCTGAAGGTTTGGATACAAAGGTCGGTGAACGAGGAAGCCTTCTTTCTGGAGGACAGAAGCAGCGCTTATCTCTGGCTAGAGCCATTATTAAAGATGCGCCAATCTTAATTCTTGATGAAGCAAGTTCTGCTCTCGATCCGATTACGGAAACGAAGATAAATGAGTCTGTATTAAAAACCGGTAAGAAACAAACGATTCTCATTATTTCTCATCGTCTATCTACAGTTCTCTCAGCAGATAAGATTATTGTTCTAGAAAATGGTACGATAGCAGAACAAGGTGGACACGCAGATTTGCTTGAAAATAGTAATGGTGTCTATGCTAGACTTTTTGGAAGAGAAGCAGAAATCGGTGAAGAATCATTTAGCCATTCAATGTAATAAAGTCATTTAAAAGAGTCTTTCGTTCCCTAGAAAGACTCTTTTTTATTCGATTTGGTAAAATTACCTCAATTTTATATCAGCTCTGCTATGTTAATATCTTAGTTAAGGGTATTTTAGAAAAGTAGGTGTGTAACATAATGAAAAAGCATAAAATAGAAGCCATTCTCGAAAAAGAATTAGTCATTGCACTCGGCTGTACGGAACCAGTGGCGATTGCGTTGGCCGCAGCAACGGCAAAAAGCTATGCTAAAGGGCAAATTGAAAAGATAACTTTAAAAGCGAGTGGAAATATAATCAAGAATGCTAAGTCTGTTGGGATTCCGGGAATGACTTCTAGTGGGCTCGATTTCTCTGTTGCTCTTGGAGTTGTATCTGGGGATCCAACGAAACAACTGGAATTATTGGATGGACTAACTTTTGAAGATGAGCAATCCGCGTTAAGACTAATTGAAGAAGGTAAAGTATTATCCGGTCAAGCCGATACAGCAAAAAGACTTTATATTGAAGTGACCCTAAAAACTAATCAGAATACTACTAAAGTGGTTATTTCTGATAA
Source organism: Neobacillus niacini (assembly GCF_030817595.1). GTDB lineage: Bacteria > Bacillota > Bacilli > Bacillales > Cytobacillaceae > Neobacillus > Neobacillus niacini_G. The sequence continues at coordinate 3,304,905 of NZ_JAUSZN010000001.1, read as the reverse complement.
TCATAGCAATATTACGTTAATCGAAGTGGATGGTAAGGTTGTGTTTCAAGGTGGATGCGAGGATATCGGCACTCAGTCTAATGAAGAGGAATTATTCACGCTTACAATTGATGAAATTGTTGAATGGGTTCAAATGGTCGATATACACAGCTTATCTCTGGTAAAAAAGAGTATCGAACTAAATAAAGTAATTGGACAAGAAGGTCTTCAAGGAGATTATGGATTAAAAGTAGGGAAGACCATTAAGGAAAATGTAAAAAAGGGAATCCTCTCGGATGATATAGCCACTGCAGCGATGTCTTTAGCTGCCGCTGGATCGGATGCTAGAATGGCGGGTTCAACACTGCCGGTAATGGCGAACACTGGAAGTGGCAACCAAGGAATTGCCGTGACACTTCCAGTTGTGGCAGTCGCAGAGAAGCTGCAGGTTTCAGAGGAAAAGATGATTCGAGCAGTTGCTCTTAGCCATCTTATTACGATTCATATTAAATCAAAATTTGGTCGGCTTTCAGCATTATGTGGTGTAACCGCCGCAGGAATGGGTGCAAGTGGGGCAATAGTTTTTTTACTTGATGGTCATCTGGATCAAATTAAAGCGGCAATTCAGAACACCATTGGTAACGTTTCGGGAATGATTTGTGATGGTGCCAAGGCTGGATGTGCGATGAAAGTATCCACCTGTTCAAATGTAGCGGTACAATCAGCTCTGCTGGCACTTAACAATCAAGAAATTAAATCTACTGATGGATTTATCCATGATGACGTGGAGAAAAGTATTGAAAGCTTTTGTAAGTTGGGAAATGAAGGGACAAGGCATACAGACGAATTAATTTTAAAATTAATGATGGAAAAATAAAGAAAATGACCTGGCATTTAGGTGTCAGGTCTTCCTTTTTTTCTAAAGTTTTGGCTTCATCCATAGCTTTGATAAGTCAACATAACCAAAATGCTTCATTTTGATGTTCATTAAATTAATGGAAAAAGGTATTTGCCTCTTTGAATAATAGAGCGGGATACAGAGAGAATTTGTTATTAAATAATCTTCTATTTTTAAATGCTGATCGATCCATTGTTCAAAGGGCAATTGATTATAGGCTTGGATAGAATTCTGTAAATAAGGATCAGATTGTATTAATTTTCGTAGTGGTGAAATGTTATTTTTCATAAAATTAAAATAGGAAAAGCTTTGGTTTAGCTCAAATATTTCTCCATGAATAAATAAATCCGCATTTACTTTTAAATGATCATGATAAACGGCATCATGAAACGAGACTTCCACTAACTCTACTTTAATTCCGGCTCTTTCAAGGATGTTTTTTAGCCAAATGGACACATCCTTAGCATAGCCTGTGTATTTCATCTGTAATGGTTTTGAAAGTGATGGTTTTGCTATTTTTGGCATCGAATAAGGCTTGGAAAAACCGATTAAACAACCAGAGCAATTTTCGGAAATAAGTGAATTAATTGTAGAAATCTTTGAACGATTTTTGTCTATCAACATATGAATGTAATCTCGTACTTCTTTTCTAGCAATATCTGTATGACGATAACGATTCATCACCACAATACCAAAGCCCGAGTCACTTTCCACTTCAAAGGTTCCTACTTCTCTTGATTCATGGGCACCATAATATACATTTCCAAACTCTCTCGAAACCTGAATAAATTCCACAGTATCCAATAGAGGGCGCACACCGTAATATTGTTTAAAAGCGTGTAATACGGTTTTCTCTTCCGTATTCTCCCCCATATAAAAGCTGCCTGTTCCAATGACCTGACCGTTGGATTCTTTATAAATACTCGCCGTTATCATGCTAAGAAGCGGCAAAATATAGGTACAGCCATTTGGAAATTCAAGTTCTACTATTAGAGGTGCAGAAGAATATATCTTTGTAATAGGTTTCCATAGTTCAGCATATATTTCATCTTGCTTCATCCGAAAAAAGGATTGGACGACGTCCTCCGCTTTAAGAATGGAACCATCATGAAAGGCTACATCTTTTCGCAGGTATAATGTTAACTTCTTATCCGTGACTTCCCAGCTATGAGCAAGCTCGGGAATGATTGTATTATCTTCCTCCAATGCTACAACACGGTTATAAATGTTTGCTATTAAGTTTGCGCTATGTACGTCTGCAGCCTTTAATGGATGATACGTTAAGAAGCGGTAAAATCGGGGAATGATTAAACGATCCTGCTCCTCTTGATGAAACCCAAATTTAGTTTGAAATCTGGCCATTAAACGCTGCTTGGTTCCCAGGGACCATTCATATAATAATAATTTACTCACTTGCTCAATCGAGTATTTTTCTAGTTTTGATAGGAAAAGTTGTTCATACTCTGATTCCACGTCTTTATTCCATATCAGTTTTGATTCGTTCCCCCGGCCTATGCCAGCTTGAAAAGTGAGCCAGCCATCTTCTTGCCATTGATTTAGTTTGCGTCGTGTTTGCTTTGTACTTAGATTAAGTATTTCTGCAAGCTGTTGCACTTTTACTTCTCCAACAGCTCCTGAATTCCATAATGTTAGTAGATAATGGTCCATATTCTCATTCCTTTTAAAAGTAGACATTATTTTGAAAATTGTTCATTTTTAAATTATTACGTCTAGTTTACTATAATTAGTATGAAAGGTGTTGGTAAATATGGCATGGAAAGACTATCCCCAAAATATTAAGGTTCGACTGATAACCTCGTTTTTAACCGGGCAATTGGCAGCTCTGTAATGCCGTTTATGGCGCTCTTCTTTGCACAGCATAAGGGTGCCGTTTGGGCCGGTATTTTCTTAGCGATCACCGTCATTATAAGCTTTTTTATAAACTTTATCGGAGGCTATATCTCAGACCGCTTCCCTCGTAAAAAAATTATTATCCTATCTTCAGCGTCAAGTGCACTTATGTTTGGTCTCATGACAATTAGCTTACTGCCAGATCAAAAATGGATTGTATTATTTGCAGTCAGCTATGTGATTTTCACGATTACCAGCAGTCTCGGCCGTCCTGCCGTGCATGCAATTATTATTGACTCGACAACGCCTGAAAATCGAAAAAGTGTATATGCCCTCGATTATTGGCTGGTTAATCTAGCGATGGCAATCGGTGCTGCATTAGGCGGACTTTTATATGTTAATCATCAGTTAGAGCTATTTATCACCTTAACAATTGTTTCTATTAGTTTGCCGATTGCCTATGGAATATGGTTACAGGATACTAGGGTGAAACTCTTAGAAAAAAAGCATGAAAATATTTTAATGGATTTGTTCCAAAATTATAAAGTTGCCTTTCAAGATAAACCATTTGTCATGGTGGTTGCCGGGTCAATGTTTATTTTTGCAGCTGAATTTTCACTTAATAGTTATATCGGGGTGCGATTAGCGGAGGAATTCAAATCGGTATTTATTGGGAATTTTGAGGTGGCAGGGGTAAGGATGCTAAGTTTCCTAAATATCGAAAATATGCTGATGGTAGTGGCCCTGACATTCTTGGTTTCGAAATGGACAGATAAATTTTCTCCGCGGAAAATGCTCCTGCTGGGGCTGCTGCTGTATAGTGCAGGCTATACCATTGTTACATCGGCAAATTTATGGTATGTCCTGATGTTATTTAATGCGCTTGCAACAATTGGCGAACTGATTTATTCTCCGATTGCCAATGCTGAGAAGGCAAATATGATGCCGGAAGATAAACGCGGTTCCTATTCGGCTTTTACTAACTTAGGTTTTAATGGGGCGGACTTAATTGCTCGCGGGGCAATCGTATTGGGGGCGTTTTTAGTACCGACGATGATGTCCGTTTACCTTGGAATCATATTAATGGCTGGTACTTTCCTGCTCTATAGTGGACTTTTTGTGGTAAATAAAATTCGTATTCAGAAAAATTTGTCAACGTAATTTAGGGGGCTTTGGGGTGGAAAAAGTTGAGATAAGAAGACCTAGAACCGAGGACATTGAAGAGCTACACCAATTTTTTAGGATTGTCATTTCCGAAACCTTTGCAAGAGAAGGACTAGCGGGGTTAATAGACGATATCAAAGCTGAAATTGAAAGTAAGAAAAATTATTTGCATTTGGATTTGGATTTGGATAGCAAGGGTGAGAAAAGGTATTTCTTAATAGCTTTGGCAGAAAACAAAATTATTGGAACAATAGAATATGGTCCTGCTAGTAAACTGATTCAAGACTGTACCAATGGAAAACTGGGGAATCTTGTTGAAGTAGGAACGGTATTTGTACTCCCTGACTATCAAAGAAAGGGAATCGGGAACAAGCTGCTAGCTCAAATGCTTTATACCCTAAAGGCCCGGGGAATCCTAGAATTTTGTCTCGACAGCGGCTACAAAAATGCCCAAACTATTTGGAAAAAGAAATTTGGGGAACCTCATTATTTACTAAAGGATTATTGGGGGCAGGGGCAGGATCATATGATTTGGAAAATATCAACGAGCGGGGCCTATTTTTAAAAATAGGCTCCTTTTTATTATTATGTTGTATTACATAATATTATAGTGTTATAATGTGGTAGTATGATAATATGGTAACGTACTAAAGTGAAATTAAATTATATAAAAGGGGAATTTACAAATGAAAAAACGATTCGTAACGATGATTCTTATAGTAGCTGCAGCACTTGTCATTTTTACTGGGTGCTCAAAATCAGCAAGTAAAGAAGAAGATAAGCTTATTATCGGAATCGATGATAAGTTTGCACCGATGGGGTTCCGCGATGAGGATAACAATATCGTTGGCTTTGATATTGATTATGCTAAAGCGGCGGCAGAAAAAATGGGAACAGAAGTTACATTCCAGCCAATCGACTGGAAAACAAAAGAAGCAGAGCTTAGCAGCGGAAGAATTGACCTTATTTGGAACGGATACACGATTACAGATGAACGGAAAGAGAAAGTCCTATTTACAAAACCTTATTTAAAAAATGCACAGGTAATCGTTACTCTTGCTGATTCACAGCTTACTAAACTAGATGATTTAGAAGGTAAAGTAGTTGGGCTGCAGTCACTTTCTTCAGCTTCAGATGCCCTAAATGCTTCACCGGTTAAAGAAAAAATAAAGACGGTTACTGAATTCGCTGACAATGTACAGGCATTGACAGATTTAAAGAATGGCCGCTTGGACGCAGTGGTCATTGACGAAATCGTCATCAATTACTACATGACTCAAGAGAAGGAAACCTTTAAGGTACTTGAGGAATCACTTGCTCCTGAAGAATATGGTATTGGTGTTAAAAAAGGCAACGAGGAATTATTAGAAAAGCTCCAAAAGGCACTAGATGAGATGAATGAGGACGGTACGGCGGCCAGTATTTCTGAAAAGTGGTTTGGAGAAGATAAAGTACTAAAGTAATATGAAAATAAGGTGAAACAGGATTTCCTTTGGGAACCCTGTTTTGTTTTTGGAGGAGTTTTCAATGACGTTAGACTATTTCACGTCCATTCTGGTACCAATGCTTGAAGGTGCACAGATGACCGTTTTATTGTTTATTATTGCGATTATCGCCTCAATCCCACTAGGCTTTCTGCTGACTCTCGCTGTTAAAAGCAGCGTGAAGCCTTTATCCTTACTTGCTCAGGGCTATATTTATATCATGCGGGGGACCCCTTTATTACTGCAGTTATTATTAATTTGTTTCGGTCTGCCGATGCTGCCTGTGGTCGGTGAATATTTAGTTTTAGATCGGTTCGTGGCTGCTTGTTTAGGGTTCGTATTAAATTACGCAGCTTACTTTGCAGAAATATTCCGTGGCGGACTCTTGGCAATTGATAAAGGTCAATATGAGGCTTCACAGGTTCTTGGTTTGAGTAAGTGGCAGACAACAACAAGGATTATTTTACCGCAAATGTTTCGGGTTACCCTTCCCGCGATTGCGAACGAATCCGTAACACTTGTTAAGGACACGGCCCTGCTCTATGCAGTTGCTGTACCGGAGCTGCTCCACTACGCTCAAACCGCTGTAAACCGTGACTTTACAATAGTTCCATTCTTCGTTGCTGGTTTGATTTATCTTGTTATGACACTCTTTTTAACATTTATTTTTAAAGGAATTGAAAGAAGATACAAATTTGAATAAGAAGGATTGGTAAATGTGGCTATCATTGAGGTTTCCAACCTGAAGAAATCGTTTGGCAAGCTGGATGTACTAAAACAGATAACATTTGATGTAAATAAAAATGATGTAATAGCGGTAATCGGCCCGTCTGGGTCGGGGAAAAGTACGATGCTTCGCAGTTTAGTTCACTTGGAGGAAATAAATGGAGGAAGCATTACGATTGCTGGTGATCCGTTTGTTAAGGATGGAGTCTACGCAAAACCGCAGGATATCAAAAAGATTACTTCTAAAATGGGTATGGTCTTCCAGCATTTTAATCTATTCCCTCACCTAACGGTTAAGGAGAATTTAGAACTGCCTCCTAAATTGGTAAAGAACGAGCCAACTGCAGCCATTCAGCAGAGAAGCACGGAGCTATTAAGGAAAATTGGTCTGACAGATCATTCAAATGCATACCCAGCAAATCTATCAGGCGGTCAAAAACAAAGGGTGGCGATTGCTAGAGCACTAATGATGAATCCCGAAATTTTATTATTTGATGAACCTACTTCAGCATTGGATCCTGAATTGACGGGAGAGGTTCTGGAGGTCATCAAGGCACTAGCCGAAGAGCAGATGACGATGATCGTTGTTACACATGAAATGGGCTTTGCCAGGGAAGTGGCGAACCGGGTTATTTTCATGGACAACGGCGAAATTATTGAAACTGGGGACCCTTCGGAATTATTTACAAATCCTCAGAACGAACGGACTAAAGCCTTCTTAAGTAGAAGCTTGAAATAAGTAAAGGATACAGTCACCAAACGACTGTATCCCTTTTTTATGTGAAAATTAACTGCCGTATTCTCCGCTATCATGGCTTATCTGCCAGTGAATTCCAAATTTATCTGTTACTTGGCCATAGAGTTTAGCCCAGAAGGTTTCTTGGAGCTCCATCGTAACTGTTCCGCCTTCTTTTAGCTGGTCATACCAAGATTGGATATCATCCAAATTTTTACTTACTAATGCAAGTGTCACGTTGTTTCCTTCGATAAATGGTGATCCAGGGAAATTGTCCGAGAACATGACAGTACTTCCATCAATGTTTAGTCGAGTGTGCATTACTAAATTTTTTGCTTCCTCTGGCATAGGGTAATCAGGATGCTGCGGCTGATCACCAAAGGTCATAATTTGTGGTGCTTCGGTTTTAAATACTTTCGCATAAAACTCTACTGCCTCACGGGTGTTACCATTAAAAACAAGATAAACATTTACTGGCATTTTCTTCACTCCTCTTAATGGCTATGTACAAATACCATTCTATCCGATAAATTCGATATTAGTCTGTATATTCCTTTTTATATTAAAGGATTTAAACTAAAATAATCCAATGCCTGATTAACATCATAAAAATCGTATATTTTTTTCTCGAGACAGAATTGAATGACTAAATCAAAGGTGTCGCTGTCAGATAAGGAGTAACCGGCAGAACTTAATAGTTTATCTGTTTCTTTTTTTGTTAGTTCAAGTGCAAGTGCTAGAGCGATAACGGTATTTTTTCCTGGCTTATACTCGGGGTTAGTACGTATTTTGGAAAAGTGTCTTCGGTCCATACCTGCACGTTTGTAAACGTCAGCATCGCTTACAGCTTTTTGATCGATAAAACGGAACAATGTTTGATTGAAGGCAGGCTGGCGTTTAATTTTTATAAATTTTTCTATATCAACATTTTGAATCTCCTCAGAAATCAATCTTTCTTCAGAGCTGTATAGCTTCATTTCATGAAAAACTGGCTGTAAGTGAGTATCAATATAATGCTGCAATTCTTCTAATAGCTCTTGATTAAACATAACCAAACCTCCGAAAATGTCGCTCACCAGGCGACCAAGTAATGGATGAACTCACCTATTATTATAGTATAAACAAATCGAAAGGATGATAGAGTTGAATAGTAATCTAACCGAAATTATTTTCCTTCTTGACCGAAGCGGTTCGATGGGAGGGCTTGAAAGTGACACAATTGGCGGGTTTAATGCTTTTATTGAAAATCAGAGGAAATTAGCAGGTAAAACATTGGTCACAGGTGTTCTTTTCGATGATCAATATGAAGTCATTTGGAATGGCGTTGAGTCAGAAAAAGTGAAGCTGACAGCAGAAGAATATTATGTAAGAGGGTGTACAGCGCTGCTTGATGCGGTAGGAAGAACGATTCTTGATGTAGGATATCGATTATCAAAAACAAAAAAAGAAGATCGACCAGGTAAGGTCATTTTTGTGATTACAACTGATGGCTTTGAGAATGCAAGCCGTGAATTTACCTATGAAAAAGTGAAAGAGTTGATTAAGCACCAGCAGGAGAAATATAGCTGGGAGTTCATTTTTCTCGGTGCTAATATTGATGCAGAAAGAGAAGCGTATAATCTTGGAATTCATAGCCAAAATGCATTTAACTTCGAAGCTTCAGGGGTTGGTGTTGAAAGCATGTATAAAATGGTATGTGAAGAAGTTTCGGAGAGAAGACAGGGCAGCAAGATCGTTGCGGGTTCAGGTTTGTTTAAGCACCTAGCTAATAAATAGACGGAGAAATTCCGCTTAATTAATAATTAGTATAAAAAAAGGCATAAATAGGCGGAGAGATTCCGCCTATTGGCTCGAAAAATTCAAAAAGAGGAGATTTTGCTTAGCATAGTCGGAAAATTTCCGCTTATATACCCCGAAACGAGCTCCATTCTGCATTTAACCGGAAAATCTCCGCTTATTAATAGATGTTTTTTGGAATACTAACGTAGTCTAGAATGTATTTGAAGGAAGGTAGTAAACATGGCATACAGAGTGAAAGATACGATGATTTCGGAGGATAAAATAAAACAAAGAGTGAAAGAATTAGCCGAAGAGATTGAAAGAGATTTTAACAATGAGGCAATTATGTTAATCGTTGTGTTAAAAGGATCGTTTGTATTCGCAGCAGACTTGATCCGTGAAATGAAAGGACATATAAACGTTGATTTCATTTCAGTTTCTAGCTACAGCAACCAAACAGAAACAACCGGAAAGGTAAAGCTATTAAAGGATCTTGATGAAGATATCACGAATAAAAATGTTGTTGTGGTTGAAGATATCATTGACAGTGGATTGACATTGCATTTCTTAAGAGACCATCTAAACATGCATAAGCCAAAACAAATTAAAATTTGCACACTCTTAGACAAACCTGAAAGAAGACGAGTTGAATTGCCTGTGGATTATGTTGGTTTCGTCATCCCTGATGAATTCATTGTCGGTTATGGCATAGATTATGCCCAAAGGTATAGAAATTTACCATATATTGCGACTGTGGAAGAATATTAAAGGAGGTACTATGCCTTGACTGCTAATATTTTTAAAGGAAAGCATGAAGTAGAAAAAAATAACCTGGAAGAAATTCTTGAGCATTCAATTGAAGTAGAAGAAGATTTAATGAGAACATATTTGATAACAGCAGAGCGGATTCACGATAATGATCAATTAAAGGAACGACTAGAAAACTTTGCAGAGGGAAATGCGAAAAGAACAAAACAACTTATTGATGAATTGAACGAAGGTAAAGAGAAGTAGTAATAAGCTGTGCGGATTCCATAAATCCACACAGCTTTTTTCATATTTCGAATACAAGGTGATACATACTAGTACCTTCATGGCTGTTGATCATTATAATCGTTGTTGTTGTGTTTCTAGATTTTAAGTTTTTTGGAGGGACACTCACCTATTTTCTGCTTTCTATTATCTCACGTGGAAGGGGAGGCGGCGGCAGTGGCGGAGGAGGTTCTTCAGGCGGCGGCGGTGCAGGTCGAGGATGGTAACTGTAAACCTTAATAGTGATTCAAATCATGCAAAAGGATATGAAAGTATGCTTTAATAAGGTGATGGAATTTGTGCAGGGAGGTATAGAAAATGAATAAAAACGAAATACCTTCTACTAACAACAGGAAAACACCCTTATTAAGTGCTTCTATATTACTTAAAGATCTAAAGGCACTCTTAAAGGCAGGTGTTTTGACAGCTAATGTTCTGCCTGTCTTTTCTGGCTATTGGCTTGCCCTGCATTTTACGGGAAAATCCTTTGTTGATTACTGGGAATTATTCCTATTAACAATTGTCGGCAGCACAATGGTTATGGCCGGAGCACTTATTCTCAATAATTGGTATGATGTTGATATTGATACAGTCATGGAAAGAACAAAAAATCGTCCAACTGTTACTGGAAATATCCCACTAAAAGTAGTCTTATTGATGGGGGTTATCTCTACAATAATTGGGTTTATCCTTTTACTTTTAACCACTGTTGAGGCGACCATTTATGGATTTATTGGTTGGTTCACTTATGTATTTTTATATACCATGTGGTCGAAACGAAGATATACATTTAATACAATAATTGGCAGTGTATCAGGGGCTGTAACACCGTTAATCGGTTGGACAGCGATTGAGTCAAGCTTGCACATCGTTCCTATTGTATTATTTCTGATCCTATTTGTTTTTCAAATGCCGCATACTTTTGCGATTGCTATGAAAAAGTGTAAAGAATATAGTGCTGCAGGTGTAGCGATGCTTCCAGTGGTACGCGGGTTTGCCGTAACAAAAGTGCAAATAGTCGTCTATGTAGCCTGTTTACTGCCTTTACCGTTTTTCTTAACTTCTCTAGGTACAGCCTTTATTGTACTTGCAACTATATTTAATATAGGTTGGTTAGCTGTGAGTATCGGTGGATTTTTCACTAAGAACGATTTAAAGTGGGCACATGTGGTCTTTTTATATTCCGTAAATTATATAACGATTCTTTTTTTACTAATGGTTATTGTTACTTTTTAGGAATCAAAAAATGAACTGTCCCTTGAGTTGCATACAGTGCAACTTGAGGGACAGTTTTTTTTTATAAAAATAACCTGCGCCCGTGATTCAGTTCACTACATTGAGAATGACTCGCAATTAATATAAAGGTAAGAACAAATTGAGGGGGTTGATTTTTCGATGGCAGCTACAAAAGTAACTCATAAAGGTAAAAAACAAGAGCAGGAAGCACCGCTAAAAGGAACATGGATTTCTGTAACAGTGGTTGGACTCGTAATTGTTGCTACGTATATAGTTCTATACGGTCTTTATATGGCCAGAATTTAAGGGGGATAGAGAGATGAAAATGCATCTTGATGAAAAAATTTGGCTTACGATAAGTTTTGGTATCATCATGGGGTTCATGTTAATCACAGGTTACCAAGCTTTTGCACTAGAAATGGGACCGCCAAGTAATATGGAAACGATTGACCCGCAAAAGGTTGATCAAACTGCACCATATGATAATCCTGGTGTTAAAAAAATGGGTGACAACGAATATGAAGTCGTTATGACCTTACAAGCGTTTGGTTTTAATCCAAATAACATTGAAATACCAGCGGGGGCAAAAGTTACATTTATTATGACATCAAAGGATGTCGTTCACGGATTTGAAGTAGCTGGAACAAATATAAATGCAATGGTTATGCCAGGACATATTCAAAAAATCACCCAAACATTTGATAAGCCAGGAAATTATTTAGTGATCTGTAATGAATATTGCGGTGCCGGTCACCAATTAATGAGTACAACGATTACGGTTAAATAAGGGGGGATAGCGGATGAAAATGGAAGCAGATTTAAAAGCGGGTTTTAAAGATAAGACAAATAAGATGCTGGGATATCACCCAGAGGATGCAAAATTATCGAAATCATATATAGCTGTAGCATTTATGGCATTATTAGTTGGCGGATTTTTAGGATTAATACAAGGTTTAAACAGAGCAGGATTGCTAGAGTTACCGACATGGTTTAATTATTATCAAGTATTGACTGCGCATGGATTATTGCTAATCCTCGTGTTAACAGCATTCTTTACCATTGGATATTTTTATGCAGCACTTTCTCATAATTTAGGAGGGATTCTTCCAAAAGTAAGAAGGCTTGCGTGGACTGGTTTCTACGTTAAGCTTGTAGGATTTGTATTAGCTGTCATTCCGATCTTAATGAATGAAGCATCGGTTATGTACACCTTCTATCCTCCGATGGCTGCGCATCCTGTATTTTATATTGGCTTAGCATTAATTGTAGTTGGTGTGTGGTTGTGTTGTATTGGAGCATTTATCCAAGTAGCAAATTGGAGAAAAAATCATAAAGGACAACACGTTCCAATCCTTTCTTACTTTGCAACGGGTGTATTCGTTCTATTATTTTTCGCTCTAATGTTCGTGGCTGTAGAAGTATTATTTATGATTATCCCATGGGTATTTGGCTGGGTAGATACAATCAATGTCATGGTCGCTCGTACACTGTTCTGGGCTTTTGGACACACATTGGTTAATATCTGGTATTTAACAGCAGTTTCTGCATGGTACGTAGTGGTACCAAAAATTATCGGCGGAAAGCGCTGGAGTGATTTATTAACACGTGTGGTTGTTATCGCTCTCGTTATTATGAATATTACTGGTGGATTCCATCACCAAATCATTGATCCAGGTATTAATGCAGTCGTTAAATTCATGCACGTATTTATGAGTTTGGCAATTGGTTTCCCATCACTCATGACAGCTTTTGCACTATTTGCGGTATTTGAGCGTACGGCTAGAAGAAAAGGCGGTAAAGGTTTAATTGGCTGGTGGAAGAAGATGCCTTGGGGAGATGTAAGGTTCCTAGCACCATTTATTGCCATGCTTTCCTTCATTCCAGCTGGGGCTGGCGGTATTGCACAAAGCACAAACCAATTAGACCAAGTTGTTCATAATACCATGTGGATTGTTGGACATTTCCACTTAACATTAGGTATGTCAGTGGTTATGACATTCTTTGGAATCAGTTACTGGTTAGTTCCATTTATTTCAAACCGTGTATTAACGCCGCAAATTAACCGATTAGGTGTTATCCAAACATGGATTTGGACCGTGGGTATGATTTTTATGGCAGGTGCTATGCACTACGTTGGGCTTCTAGGTTCACCTAGAAGAACTTCTTACACAACTTATGGCGACCATGCTACAGCTTTAGGCTGGGACCCGTACTTAATGTGTTTAGCTGTAGGGGGAACACTGTTAATCATTGGTGTTATTCTGCAAGTGTACGCTGTATTCAATTTGATGTTCTTTGCACCAAAAGGTGAAACGGAATTCCCAATTGCAGAGGAAGAAGATAACGCAACAAAAACTCCTTATATCACAGAGCGCTGGGGCATTTGGATTGTAGTCATGATCATCGTTGTTGCAATGGCATACGTAATACCACTTACAGAATTTATAGTAAACGCACCTCCAGGATCACCACCGTTTAAGACATGGTAAAACGAATAGCTCCAGCGCCTAGGCGCTGGAGCTAGACAGTAATAAAGTTAAAGAGATAGCTCCAAGATATTGGGCTATCTCTTTATTCTAATAAAACAAATTTGGAAGTGATCACTATGCTCAATAATAGGTATACGAAAATCTCATTTTTTCTTGTAATAATATTTGGCATAGGCTTGTTCTTTATCGGAACCGATGGCTTCACTGCCTTTACTGCCGAAACCGCCAGAGTGGAGGAGTTAAGAGATGAAAAACCTAAATTCCCTGATGTTACGCTTGAGGACAGTATGGGGCGAAAATATTCAATATCTGAATTTGAAGATAAATATGTATTTATTACATTTCTCTATACATCCTGTACCACCGTATGCCCTGAACTAGAATACAATATGAAGCAAGTTTACGATAAACTGCCAAGCACCGTTAAAGGAGAAGAAATCGTCTTTTTAAGCATAAGCTTCGATCCTGAAAAAGATACACCCGCTGTTTTAAACAAATACAAAGACTATTTTAAAAGTGATGGTGAAACCTGGCGGATGGCAAGAATCCCGGACAAGGCTGAGCTAGATTCATTATTAAAAGCATTTGGTGTGATTGTGATTCCAGATAATAATGGAACTTTTGCTCATAACTCAGCTTTTTATTTAGTGGATAAAAAAGGCAGTCTGATGGATGTAATGGACTATAAAAAAATCGACGAAGCTGCTCAAAAGGTTAATAACATCCTAGAAAGAGGGGAGGAGTAAGCTATGAATCAGTCATTTTATGGTTTACTATTATGGATTTTCCTCGTTGCCCCCCCGGTTGCAAATTTTATGGAATCCGTTATGGTCATTCATATGCATATGCAAATGCCGATGCTGGTCATTTCAGGAATGTTAATGGCCCGTTTTTTCCAAAAACGTTTTTCGGGATTCTTTGAGAAGTGGAACAGCAATGGAGTTCCGGGAATTACGTTATTTGTAGTTATCATGATATACTGGATGTTACCGCGGACAATGGATGAAGCGTTGACTACTCCGCTCGTTGAAGGATTTAAATTTATCAGTTTACCATTTTTAGCAGGTTTTTCTTTAAGAGACAGCTGGAAAAAGCTAAATCCTTTCGGGAAAAATTCAATCATTGTTAGTTTTACCGTTCTGTTTTTAGGCTTAGGCTGGTTATATATTTGGTCACCTGTGCAATTATGTAATAACTATCTGGTGATTCAGCAAGTAACTCTTGGATGGGGATTTTTAACAACTGCAATTGGGATGGTAGTTTACTTAGGCTATAACTTTTTTATCGACCCATCCGCTTATGAATAAAAGGGTCAGGCAGGAGCGAATGAATGAAAGAATTGAAATATGATGAACTTTTGAATATCGAAACGGAAGGAAATCAAAGGGGATATAACAAATCCTTCCATTATCACAGATACGAGCCAACTCCCTACCAAGCACTTGAAAAATTATTTGCAGAATATGAGTTAACTAGCAGTGATCATATCGTTGATTTTGGCTGTGGAAAAGGAAGGCTCAACTTCTTTATTCATTATCTATTTGGTGCTTCTGTTACCGGAGTTGAGATGAACGAAGTGCTATACGAAGAAGCGATTGAGAACAAAGCGAATTATCTAATAAAAGCTAAAAATAAAGGTGAGATTCAATTTCAATGCTGCTTGGCAGAAAAATATGAAATCAATCCCCTTGATAACCGTTTTTATTTTTTTAACCCATTTACGATACCGATTTTTTGGAAAATCATAAATAATATTTTGGTTTCAGTAGAAAAATACAAACGCGAAGTAGACGTGATTTTATATTATCCATCTGAAGATTATATCTACTATTTAGAAAACAATACCTTATTTGAATTAATAAAAGATATTCAACTTCCTGGTTTATATGAGAATAATGCAAATGAGCGATTTTTAATTTACCGCTTGGCATATTAAATGGCCCTCGCAGTCAAATGGAGACAAACGAGGGCTATTTTGTGACTGTTTGTTTTTTATATATTAATTTCGTAACTGCCTTTTCAAGTGTTTTACCGTTTTGGTTTCGAATCCATTTATCCGGAATCGTCTTATAGTGGCAAAGGCTGCTTTTTAAATAGTTATAAATAATTTGAGCTTCATCAATCTCATCTCTCTTTACATAGCTGCCGGCAGGAAAAGAAGTATTGATAAATGTTGTAGATATTAGGTTGCTGAGCTGATTAACCTCCAAATTATCAATAGTAACTATTTTACTGAAAAGAATCTCGTTGCGTTTAATAAGAAAAAGTTTGAAGGTGTCCTCAGCTAAATATTCTAGGACCACAATATTTTTATTTTCCTCGGTAAACTCGATGACCTTTTCTTTTCGAAGTAGAAATTGAATGGCATCAATCCTATCTCTATACCTCGCAGCTGTCTCAAAGTCAAAATCGACGGCAGCGTTATCCATTTTCTGCTTCATATCATCAAGGACTTTCATGCTGTCGCCATTAAGTAAAGCAATGATATCTTCAATAATGTCATGGTATTCCTGTAAAGCTGGTCCACCGCCGCACATCCCGATGCACACCCCAATAGAATGGTTCAAGCACAGCGAATTTTGCCGCTTAGAATTGCTGCAAAGAATTTTATAGGCTTCCTTGATGCCTATTATCGCAGTTTTGACTCTAGCTTTACTGGGAAAGGGTCCAAAATAAAGTCTGCCATCCTGTTCATCTCGATGGTTTGTGATCTCAATATCCGGATATTTTCTATCCCTATCAATCACAACGTAGGAGTAGGATTGGGGACTTTTCATCATTTTATTAAATAGCGGTTTTATCTCTCGAATTAATTTACATTCTAGCATAAACGCTTCAAATTCGGTATCGGTTAACAAAATATCAAAATCTCGAATATTGCTAACAAGCTTAATAATCTTTTGCGGATGTGCTTTTGATTGTTGGAAATAGGATTGAACACGTCTTTTAAGATTTTTTGCCTTGCCAATATAAATAATAGAGCCGCGGGAATCCTTCATTAAATAAACCCCGGGGGTCGAGGGAAGATTTTTTACCTTTTCTTTTATAAAAATAATACTTTCCCCCTTTCCCCATTTTTCTTCATTTTATCATAAAAAAATAACCAGATTGATTAAAACAATCTGGTAAAAAGCCGCTATGAAGGTGATTTAGAATAGAGAATATATAATAGTATTAACATGACAATATCTAAGCGTGCCTTAAATGCAAATGGAAGTATTCCACTGTCTAGGAGTGGGAGCTTTGTTAAAAGAATAGCTGCAATCATGATCCCAATTAAGGGAATCACTGCCTTTTTAACACTACGATGAAGTAAAATTAGTACCCCGCAAATGATCTCTAGAAAGGCTGTCACATACAACAGGATATCTGGAAAAGGCAGCCCTAAACCGATAAACACTTGAGCAAGTTCTGTACTAAATAATTTCATCACACCTGATGTAATAAAGACAAATGAAACAGCGTATCGGATTAAACTTGTAGTTGTCAACGAATGGTTCACATCAATTCCTCCTTTAATATGAAGGTATTCAATAGATGGGACATACCATGAGTAAATTTTAAAAATTTAGGGTTAATAATCACATTGAAAGCAAAAAATAAGATTGCCCAAAAGGGGAGGAGAGGCTCGAGACACGAGCTTCTCCTCTCTTGCGTAATAGGGGAAATATGACATTTATCATGTTTGGTACATGACAGCTATATCTACAAAATGGTGTTTTATTGGGGCTATAATTTTGATAACAAATGAAAGAAGGGAATATAAGTATGATCGAACAAAACCAAAAGAATTTACGAAAGCAAGTTGCACCTTATGAAAAATCAAATCTACGAGCAAGCATATGGCAGATAATCAATACCCTGGTACCTTTCTTAATATTGTGGATTCTGGCCTATCAAAGTCTAAATATATCGTACATACTTACATTGGGAATTTCTGTACTAGCAGCGGGATTTTTGGTGAGAACTTTCATTATTTTTCATGATTGCTGCCATCACTCCTTTTTTAAAAATCGGAAGGCAAACATGATCCTTGGAACGATTACCGGAATATTGACCGTTTTTCCCTATCATCAATGGCAGCACGATCATTCTGTTCACCATGCAACAAGCAGTAACTTGGATAAGCGGGGAACGGGAGATATCTGGGTGCTGACAGTGGATGAATACTTAGCAGCATCAAACTGGGAAAGATTGAAATACCGGTTATATCGGAATCCACTCGTTATGTTCGGACTCGGTCCGATTTACGTATTCCTGCTTAAAAATCGCTTTAATCGAAAAGGCGCTCGCTTCAATGAACGTATGAATACCTATATAACCAATGCAGGAATTGCTGCTTTGATAACGTTACTTTGCTTAACGATTGGATGGGAGCCATTTCTATTAGTCCAAGCTCCAATCTTCCTAATATCAGGTTCGTTGGGAATATGGCTCTTTTATGTGCAGCATACTTTTGAGGATTCCTATTTTGAGGAAGATCAGCATTGGGAATATGTAAAAGCAGCTGTTGAGGGCAGTTCCTTTTATAAGCTTCCGAAAATTTTACAATGGCTGACGGGGAATATTGGTTACCACCATGTTCACCATTTAAGCCCGAGAGTTCCTAATTATAAGCTGGAAGAGGCACATAATAACACATTGCCACTGCAAACTGTTCCAACCATCACGTTAGCAACCAGCTTAAGTTCACTCAAATTTCGACTATGGGATGAGAAGGGGAAAAAGTTTGTCGGCTTTAAAGAGGTTAAAGTCCTATTAAAAAAACAGAAAGAGTTTCTTCGACCGGAGAAGGCTTAATTTCGGCAAGCCCAAATAGGGGCTTGTCGTTTTTTCTGTTCTAAATGGAGGTATTGGCCGAATAAATAGTAGTAAATGAAGATAGAGGGGAATTGTGGTAATATTAAGGTAATTACTATTAAAAGCAGAAAATGAGGTTCCTTCATGTTAAAAAGGTATATGACATTCCAGAAAAATAGCGGTATATCACCTTATATATGGACAATTCTTTGTATATTGCCATTTTATTTTATTTTTCAAACAGCCTCACCTATTAAAATAATTGTTGGGATTATCCTTACCATTCTCTTTTTCGTTTTCTACCGGATTGCATTCATTTCGAAAGGATGGCCGGTTTATCTCTGGACCTTCATCCTAATTGGTATTTCGATTACATCCACGAGCCTTTTCAGCTATGTGTATTTTGCTTTTTTTCTCTCCTATTTTATCGGTAATATTAAAGAACGTGTTACGTTTCTAACCTTATATTTTATTCATTTGATTAGTACATCCGCTTCTATTAACTTCAGTATTGTACAGATGGATGAACTTTTCCTTAAGCAATTGCCTTTTGTTATCATCATTTGGGTAAGTGTCATTCTGCTTCCATTTAATATTCATAACAAAAAAGAAATGGGGCAGCTTGAAGAGAAATTGGAGGATGCTAATAAGCGGATTTCAGAGCTTGTTAAGCTCGAGGAGCGTCAGAGGATTGCCCGTGACCTTCATGATACATTAGGCCAAAAGCTTTCACTCATTGGTTTGAAAAGTGATTTAGCAAGGAGATTAATTACAAAAGATCCGGACCAGGCCCGGAATGAGTTAAAGGACGTGCAGCAAACCGCAAGAACAGCGTTAAGTGAAGTTAGAAAAATGGTATCTTCGATGCGGGGAATCCGATTAAAGGAAGAGATTGTCCGGGTGAAACAAATCCTGAAGGCCGCCGAAATAAACTTCGAGGGAAACCAGGATATTTCTATAAAAAATGTTCCTTTATTGACAGAAAACATACTTAGTATGTGCTTGAAGGAGGCAGTAAACAATGTTGTCAAACATAGTGGTGCCACCTCTTGCTCGATATCATTTGTACAATCGTGGAAGGAAATGGTGATGACCATCCATGATAATGGTGTGTTTAAAGACGAAGGGGATAAAGACACAAGGGGAAGCGGTCTTTTAGGAATGAAAGAACGCCTTGAATTTATTAATGGCAGCTTAGAACTTGAAACAAAAGAAGGCACAACCTTAGTAATCAGAGTGCCTAATGACGTAAAGCCGTCTGATAAGGAGGAGGCGTAAAAATGATTAGAATTGTGCTAGCGGAAGACCAGCAAATGCTGTTGGGCGCCTTCGGTTCACTTCTAAATTTGGAAGAGGACATGGAAGTGGTTGGCAAGGCTTCAAATGGGGAAGAAGCAGTAGCCTTGGTACGAAAACATCAGCCTGATATATGTATTATGGATATTGAAATGCCAGGGAAAACAGGTTTAGAAGCGGCAGAAGAAATAAAAGGGCTAAATTGCAAAGTGATTATCTTAACAACCTTTGCGCGAACTGGTTATTTTCAACGTGCTTTAAAAGCAGGCGTTCGAGGCTATTTATTAAAGGATAGTCCAAGTGAAGAGCTGGCAAGCTCCATTCGGCGTGTCATGGAGGGGAAACGTATTTACGCCCCTGAACTTATGGATGATGTATACTCCGAAGAAAATCCTTTAACAGATCGTGAAAAAGAAGTATTAGAGCTCGTCGCAGATGGCAAAAACACACAAGAAATCGCAGAACAACTGAGCATCAAAACAGGAACCGTCCGAAACTACATCTCAACCATCCTAGACAAACTAGACGTCAAAAACCGAATCGAAGCCATCAAACAATCCAAAGAAAAAGGCTGGTTCAAATAATAAATAAATAAATAAATAAATAAATAAATAAATAAATGGTGACAGGCACCACTCGTGGACACTTTCCACCCCATATGGACAGTTTGGAAAATAATTGAAACAGGATGGCGATCCTGTTTCTTTTTATTGTGACGGTCATGTTATAATTAGACTGAAAATTATGATTATTATAAAGGGGTGGCTTAGGATGAGTTTAACTTCGCATGATACGGAAACGAGGGGTAAGAATACCTATAATTTTGATGAATTTGTTTCAAAACGTGAGAGTTTAGATTGGTATTCTGATGAACCATTTTTGCAGAAAGCCGTGAAGAAATATACTGGCGCTCAGTTTGACCAGGTTCATCAGAAAATCCTCGATTTTTCACCGAGGATGTCTTCGAAATGGAATACATTAGCGGAACGAAATGCCAGACCAGAGGCTCGTCCTTATATGCTGCACTATGATGCTTTTAATCATCGAATTGACCGTATTGTCCGGCCATTCGAGGTACACCAGTTAGAGAGAGAAGTCTTTGGTGAAGGCCTTTTCTCGAGTAAAATGCCGCCATGGGAAAGCTTTGTGAAAAGATTGTTGACGCACCAAATTGGTGAAGGCGGCGTGACATGCCCACTAACTTGTACACATGGATTAATTGCCCTTCTCGAACAATTCCCTAATCCTGAAATTCCACAGCTCCAAGAAATTTTATTACATACAAAAGATGGTCTAAACGGCGAATTTGCGATTGGGGCGCAGTTTATGACGGAAATTCAAGGCGGCTCTGATTTGCCTGCAAATGTTCTTGAAGCGGTACCTGATGGTAAAAATTATCGGTTATATGGAAATAAGTTTTTCTGCTCTGCAGCTCATGCTGATTATTCTGTTGTAACCGCAAAAATATCCGGTTCAAATAAAGTATCTACGTTTATTGTTCCTGCATGGCTACACGGCGATAAGGAAAAGGAAAAACGAAATGGATACCAAATCAATCGGATAAAATGGAAACTTGGCACAGCTGAATTGCCAACAGCAGAAATTCAATATAACGGTGCACTTGCTTATCCGATTGGTCCTAAGGATAAAGGTATTGCCGTTGCGGTGGGTATTGTTCTTACTTTATCCCGATTAGAAATTGGAATTGCTTGTGCAGGATTTATGCTTCGAGCATCGAGAGAAGCAAACCTTTATGGTGACTTCCGTACAGCCTTTGGAAAAAAGGTTAAAGAGTATCCATTAGCTGCTAGCAAACTGCGAAAAGTTGAAAACGCTGCGAAACGAACAACTGCAGGGGCTTTTAAAATTTATGGCCTTTTCTTACGCTTGGAGAAGCCATTAAACCCAGGAATTAATTCTGACCATCCATTAGAAGTAAGAAAGCAGCTATTTATCTTACGAGAACTGGTTCTACTCCAAAAAATATGTGCAACAAATGAGGGGGCAGAAGTGCTTAGAGAGGCGATATCAGTCTTTGCAGGTCACGGGGTCATGGAGGAATTCTCCGCACTGCCAAGGATTTTCCGTGATGTTGTGGTTAATGAACAATGGGAAGGACCACGTAATCTGCTGCTCACTCAAATCTATCGTGATTTTCAGAGAGTTGCAGACTGGTATTCTCCATCTGATTTTGTTCGTGATGTATTAATTGGTGCGCCACATGAAACGATTGCGAAATTCTCTGATCAACTGGAGGATTTGCTCCAAAGACCGGTTCTAGGAGAGGTGAGTGAGGCTTCAATGAAAGCCGCAGAGGAATGGGATACTTATTGTGATTCCTTCTTTAAAACATATCAGGAGGTTGCTCTAGCTGAAATCGAATAACACAGTTGGCCAGCATTTGTCTTCCACACAAATGGCTGGCTTTAATTTTTTTTTAAAATAGGCAACCTAATGTATTGACCTTAACGTTGCGTAAAGGTGTATTGTAATTTATGAGGAGATGATCACATGGAATATACAATACAAAAACTAGCCAGTCTCGCAGGTGTCAGCACTCGAACACTCAGGTATTATGATGAAATTGGAATTCTTAAGCCGGCAAGAATCAATTCATCAGGATATCGGATTTATGGGCAGGAGGAAGTAAACCGTCTTCAGCAAATCCTGTTCTATAGAGAGCTTGGTGTCGGTTTAGACAGCATAAAGGAGATTGTAACAGCGCCGACCTTTGACGGTGCTAGAGCACTGCGAGAACATCGTGAAAAACTCCTCGAAAAAAGAGAACAACTAGATTTATTAATCACCAATGTCGATAAAACAATAGCACTTACCGAGGGGAGAATAACCATGTCAAATAAAGAAAAATTTGAAGGCTTTAAGAAAAAGATGGTTGAAGATAACGAGAAAAAGTATGGCAAGGAAATCCGTGATAAATATAGGCAAGGAAAGCGTTGAGGCTTCAAATGCAAAAGTAATGAACATGACCGAGGAGCAATATCAAGAGGTAACAGCATTAGCTGAACAAATCCACACTACATTAGCTGAAGCATTTAAAACAGGTGACCCTGCAGGTGAATTAGCACAAAAGGCAGCCGATCTCCATAAGCAATGGTTAACCTACTATTGGAAAGATTACAGCAAGGAAGCCCATGCAGGTCTAGCACAAATGTATGTGGATGACGAAAGGTTTACGGCTTATTATGACAAAGAGCAGCCGGGTACAGCAGTGTTCCTAAGAGATGCAATTCATATCTACACAGGACAAAAAAACTAATAGTAAAGCTCACCCAATAATAGTGAACTGACCCAGTTAAACGGGACAAGAAAAAACACCTATGCTGCCACAGCCCTATATTCAACAGGGCTGTGGCAATTTAATTTTGTAAATGGTCGTATATAATTGTAATAATACATGTACGTATCTACTTTTTCTAGTACAATAGAGTCTGTAAGGTGCGCCCTTAATTGGGTACTGAATTCTTCCGACTTTAGCGAGGAGTGGAAGGATTCGATTACGGCATTATCATAGCAATTGCCTTTCCGGGACATGCTTGTGATAATGCCTTTTTCTTTAGCTAATTTCTGAAAGGAGTATGATGTATATTGTGAACCTTGATCACTATGCAAAATAATTTCATAAGTTTCCCTTCCATCACAAGCTGCTTCGAGAGTTTCCAGGACTAAACTAACATCTTGTGAATCGCTCACTTTGTAAGCAATAACTTCGTTGTTATACAAATCCATAATTGTTGATAAATAAAGCATTTTTTCTCCGTATGGTAGATAAGTAATATCCGTTACCCATTTTTGATTTGGTTTATCAGCTAAAAAGTTCTGATTAAGGAGATTCTCTACCACCAATTTGCTTTCCCCTGCAATATAATTTTTTCTTTTAACTTTCACTCTGCATTGAATATTGTACTTTTGCATCACTTTTTGGACTGTCTTTCGATCCACTTTTATATTGTAATCTTTACATAGGAGCCCCTTTACCTTTCTATGGCCCACTCGGTAAGATAAAGATTTACAAATATCAATAATTAGCTGGTGTAAGTATGGTGCCTCATCTTTAGATTTTTCCTTCCAACGATAATAAGTAGACCTTGGAATTCCAAAGCACTCACAAATTTCAGATATGGAATATTTACTTCTAAACGATTCTACAACTTCTACAAAAATTTCCGGAACCACTTCCTTTCGACTTCTTGATACTTTCCCATAATTTCATCTCGCATTTCATAGTATTTAACTTTTTTTCTTAACTGACTTAACTCAGTTTCATCATCTGGCCCCTTACCAAAAGCATATTGCTTACCAATTGGTTGAGCCAACCTGTGTTCTTCTCCTTTTCTATACCAACTCATCCAAGTCTTTATTTGAGTCTTGTTCTTTATCCCATATATCTCCATAATCTCTTTATTCGTCAATTCCCCCGCGAGTTTAAGACGTATAACCTCCTTTTTTACCTCTTCAGGATAAAATGTTTTTTACCCATAAGAAAAACACCTCCAAATGTCGATAAATGTGTTAATACGACTAAGGGGGTGTTTTTTCCTGTCTCATATTATTGGGTCACTCTATAGTTCGGGCTGAGCTTTTTATATTTTCACAGTAAAGGGTGTAGAATAGAGTAAAGATTATATTAGAATTTCCATGGAAAGGAGAAAATATGGTTGAAAAATACAGTTTAGAGATTTTGAATAGACCGGATTTATTTTATCAACTGATTAATAACATGACTGATTTAGTCTTTTTAACAAAAGTACATCGTGATAAATCATTAAGCTATGTTATTTTAAATAAGCCCGCTAAAGACCTTTACGGTTTAACAAATGAATCCTTTGGCAAACCGATAAAGGAGGTTCTTCCAACAAATACTTACCATATTGTCAAAAGCAAATACGAAGAAGCAATGGAGAAAAAAAAGCCGATTAAATACGAAGATATGGTTACTGTTTCTCACCCGTCTCAAAACAGTATTAAAGAAGTAATTTATTGGGAGTCGACGATAACGCCTGTATTTAATCAAGAGGGTGAGTGTACCCATTTGTTAGCCATTGTTCGTAATCTAACAGAACAAAGAGAGAAAGAAATTGAAATACAAAGAATAAAAGACCGTTTTGAGCTCGTTTGGAATAGCGTGGCGGATGCGATGTTTACATTTGATAAAAATCAAAATATTGTATCTGTAAATAAAGCATTTGAAAAAATAATAGGCTGGACAGCAGAAGAGTTTGCGAAGGATAAGTCCATTAGATTTATCCCTGAAGAGGAAAAAGAAAACCTAAGTAAAATCATTGAACGAGTAAAAAATGGCGAGACAGTGAAAACTCATGAAGTAAAACGAATAACAAAAAATGGCGAAATCATTTATTTTCTAGGCTCGTTTTCTCCTCTTTATGATCAAAATGGTGATTGGGACGGCGGTGTCGTTACATATAAAGACATCA
This sequence comes from Neobacillus niacini, assembly GCF_030817595.1. GTDB lineage: Bacteria > Bacillota > Bacilli > Bacillales > Cytobacillaceae > Neobacillus > Neobacillus niacini_G. The sequence continues at coordinate 3,279,982 of NZ_JAUSZN010000001.1, read as the reverse complement.
CGGAAAGAAAGAAATATGAAGATATGTTAAAAGAGTTAGCTCTTCATGACCCATTAACCGGTCTTCCTAATAGAACGTACTTTTCACAATGTCTAAAAATAGAGATGGAAAAAGCAAAACAAACGAAACATTTGCTTTCTGTATTTGTTCTTGATATTGATCACTTTAAGGAAATTAATGATACTTATGGACATGACATTGGTGATGAGGTGTTAAAGGAATTTGCCATGCGCGTTAAAGGAGCGATAAGAAAAAATGATTTCCTTGCTAGAATTGGAGGAGACGAATTTGTCATTCTAATACCCGAGTTGACAGAAAAAACAAATGTGATAGAAATAGCTGATAGAATCCAACAATCTCTCCGTAATGAATGGATTATTGCCAATGAAAAAATCAAAATCACTTCAAGTATTGGCATTTCATTTTACAATCAAGTGGACTTAGAAGAAAAAACACTATTTAAAAACGCTGATCTTGCTCTATATGAAGCAAAGAAAAATGGAAGAAATAATTATCAAATCTATAAAAAACAAGAAACCAGCCTATTATAAATTGGCCGGTTTCTTGTTTTTTATGGATGTTTACTGGAAATTTTTATATAGTGCCTTGGCATACTAAACGAGACAAAGTGTAAAGGAGTTTAGCATATGAACTTTTATCCATATGAAGAAGATTCACTGCTTTTTCAAGAAAATCAGCACGAAATGTATTCATCGTGTTAGTGATTGTATTTTTTTCAGTTTATATTGGATCAGAACAATTTGGATATTTCGATATGGGCTTATACGGATATTTATGGGCAACAGTTTTATGCTTTGTTCTATTAACAATAAGAATCACTTCCTGGACACTAAGGCCGTCAACGAGAAGGCTGTGGAAGCAGGGAATTAAGATGATGTTTAGTGCCAAGGGGTCTCTTTTTGAAGGAAGTTATGGCATGCATATAAATTGTATATTCATACATCGAATGATGAAAGCGTTTCCAAAAATAATAGCGAAAAAATTAAATGAAAACTGAAAATTGGGCAATTTTTTTGTTGAATAATTATTACTAAATATGTATAATGATACATTATGTAGGAGACTTAGGAGTTGGAATAAATGAGAGCTGCGATAATTGGTGGAACAGGATATGGAGCAATTGAGTTAATAAGGCTTATAAACAATCACCCATATTTAGAGGTTGGTTCGGTTGTTTCCAACTCTCAAGCGGGTAACAACTTTAGCGAATCCTATCCGCACCTAACTGATATTATTAATCAACCACTTGAAAGCTTTGATGTAAATAGATTATCCGAACAAAATGAACTCGTGTTTCTTGCTACTCCATCAGGCGTCAGTAGTAAACTGGTTCCACAATTGATGGATAAGGGAATAAAAGTGATCGACCTCTCAGGAGATTTCCGGCTCAGGTCGCAAAATGAATATGAAACATGGTATAAGCATTCAGCTCCTGAGGAGAAATACTTGAGCCAGGCAGTTTATGGATTAAGTGAGATTTATGCAGAAGAAATTAAAGGTGCAGCACTAATTGCTAATCCGGGCTGCTACCCAACTGCAACCAGCCTCGGTTTGCTTCCAATCTTAAAAGCAAATCTGGCTGACTCAAAATCTATTATTATTGACGCTAAATCAGGAGTTTCCGGTGCAGGCAGGGGTCTTTCTTTAACCTCTCATTATGCAGAAATAAATGAAAATGTAAGAGCATATAAGCTTGGAGCTCATCAACATATACCTGAAATTGAACAAGTACTTAAAGATGAAATTGGCAGGATGGTCACCATTTCGTTTACAACACATTTGGTTCCAATGACAAGAGGAATCATGATAACAGCGTATGTTAATTTATTGGGAAAAATTTCAACGAGTGAAGTGAATGATTTATATAAACAGTTTTACGAAAATCATCCATTTGTCAGGATCAGGCCAGACGGAAGCTATCCGTCAACCAAAGAAGTTAGTGGCAGTAACTACTGCGATATTGGATTGCATGTTGACCCACGAACCAATCGGCTTACAATCGTTTCTGTAATCGACAATTTGGTTAAAGGCGCAGCAGGGCAAGCCATACAGAATGCAAACCTAATAAATGATTGGGATGTCAGGACAGGACTTAATAGCATACCAATGTATCCATAATGATAATTTACGAGTTACCTAGAATAAAGGGGGAATTAAATTGTTGCCAGCAGTTTCAAATAAAGATGTCGTTGTATTAGAAGAAGAAAGTGTTACCTTGCCAAAGGGCTTTAAAGCAGGTGGCATGCATTGTGGGATTAAAAGAAAACGTCTTGATCTTGGTTATATTGTGTCGGAAGTTCCAGCAACGGTAGCTGGCGTGTATACAACGAACATTTTTCAAGCGGCTCCCCTTTTAGTTACTCAAGAGAGTATTGCAAAAGAAAATAAAATCCAGGCTATCATCGTCAATTCCGGTAATGCCAACGCTTGTACCGGGGAACAGGGATTGTTAGACGCTTTTGAAATGCAAAAAGGATTTGCCAACGAGCTAGGAATCGAGGAACACCTTGTTGCAGTTACTTCTACAGGAGTTATTGGTGAACTTTTACCGATGGATAAGGTGAAAACAGGTATTAATCAAATTCTTCAAACCAAATATGCAACAGAAGAAAATTTCAAGAATGCAATCTTAACAACGGACACTTGTATCAAGCAGGTTGCCGTTCAAATGAAAATAGATGGTAAGACAGTCAGCATCGGAGGTGCAGCAAAAGGATCTGGGATGATTCATCCGAATATGGCGACCATGCTTGGTTTTGTCACAACAGATGCCAATATTGCCCATGAGGATTTACATGCAGCATTAAAAGATATAACAAATCAAACCTTCAATATGATCACAGTTGATGGAGATACAAGTACGAATGATATGGTTTTGGTTTTGGCAAACGGGCTAGCTGGTAACGAACAGCTAACAAAAGACCATCCAGATTGGGAGCTTTTCAAATCTGGCCTAAAGCTGGTAAGTGAAGAGCTTGCAAAGAAAATTGCCAGAGATGGTGAAGGGGCCACGAAGCTCGTTGAAGTTCAAGTAAACGGGGCTTATAGTCATGAAGCTGCAAGAGCAGTAGGAAAATCGATTATTTCTTCTAATCTCGTAAAAACCGCTATCTATGGCACTGATCCGAACTGGGGAAGAATTGTAACAGCCATCGGATACTCAGGAATACCTGTTGAGCCAAATGCATTGAAAGTGGCAATCGGTCCTTACAAGGTATTTGAAAATGGCTTACCTTGTCCATTCGTAGAAGAAGAAGTAAAAGAGTACTTAGAATTGGAAACAGTTAAAATTCTTGTTGAACTAAATCAAGGTGATGAAAGTGCAACGGCATGGGGCTGCGATTTAACTTATGATTATGTAAAAATCAACGCATCCTACCGCACGTAAGTGGAGGGACAAAGATGAACTATATAGTCATTAAGTGTGGCGGAAGTGTGTTAGAAAATCTGCCCAAATCCTTCTATGAAGATGTGATATCCCTTCATCAAAATGGAGAATGGACGCCGATTATTGTCCATGGCGGGGGACCACTTATCAATAAATTGTTAAAAAGCTTAAATGTAGAAACTACCTTTGTAAATGGATTAAGAGTAACCAATCACGAGGTATTAGATATTGTTGAAATGGTGCTAAGTGGAACAGTGAATAAACAAGTAGTACGGAACATCATTGAAGCAGGCGGAAGTTCATTCGGTGTAAGTGGAGTGGATGGATGTTTGTTAAAAGCCATTCCGACTTCAGATGTAACTTTAGGTTTTGTAGGCGAAGTGGTTGAAGTAAATACCGCCGTCATTGAAAGTATTGTATCCCAAGGACATATACCTGTTGTTTCACCAATAGGCATTGGTGCAGATGGGCAGCGATACAATATTAACGGTGATGTTGCCGCAAGTGCAGTGGCAAAGGCGCTTGGCGCAAATCTTTGCTTTATCAGTGATATACCTGGAATCTTAGTTGAAAATAATGGTGAAAAAGCGAAATTAGATAAGGTTACCAAAGCTGAAGTAGAAGAACTGATTGAGAATAAAACCATCTATGGCGGGATGATTCCAAAGGTCAAAGCAGCAATCGATGGATTAGTTCATAAGATACCGATGGTTGGTATTATCGATGGATTTGAAAAAAATAGCTTAGTAGAATATGTAGACGGTAAAAATATCGGAACAAAAATTGTTTTAGACGAGGAGATTGCCTAATGACCATTAATACTTCTGTTTCCCAAATTTCGCCGGTAATGGCAACCTATAGCCGCTTTCCCATTACGTTGGTAAAGGGGAAAGGAAGCTATGTATGGGATGATCAAGGGAAAAAATATTTAGATTTCACTTCAGGCATTGCAACTTGTAATTTAGGGCATGTGCCGGACGTGGTGAAAGAAAAGCTTGAAGAGCAGCTTCAAAATCTTTGGCATTGTTCTAACTTATATAACATTCCAAATCAGCAAGAACTTGCGGCTCTACTTACCGCTAATAGCTGTGGAGATCAGGTTTTCTTTTGCAACAGCGGAGCAGAAGCAAATGAGGCAGCAATCAAGCTGGCAAGAAGATACGGACAGAAAGTTAAAGGAACAGATTCCTTCGAAGTTATTACCTTTCAGCAATCCTTTCATGGCAGAACATTGGCAACATTATCGGCCACAGGTCAGGAAAAAATCCAACAGGGATTTGCTCCTTTAGTGAAAGGCTTTAGTTATCTGCCATTTAATGATATTGAAGCACTTGATCAACTAAAATCACTCGAGCCTGCAGCCATCTTATTGGAACTCGTCCAGGGTGAGGGTGGAGTCATTCCAGCTAATCAGGAATGGGTAAAGAAAATTGCAGAAATATGCGAGGAGAAAGATATCCTTCTAATGGTTGATGAAATTCAAACAGGGATTGGCAGGACCGGCACACTGTTTGCTTATCAACAATACGGTATAGAACCGGATGTTATTAGTGTAGCAAAAGGTCTTGGATCAGGTTTTCCGATTGGTGCGATTATTGCGAAAGAAAAAGCAGCGAAAGCATTTGAACCTGGTACACATGGAAGTACCTTTGGCGGCAATCCGCTGGCAACTGCAGCAGGGGTAGCAACGATATCCCATATTATTGATAGTAATCTATTGAAGCATGTTAATGAAATCTCGGTGTACTTTGATGAACAGTTAACTAAATTTAAAGAAAAGTACACTTTTATAGAAGATATTAGAGGAAAAGGTCTCTTAAAAGGGATTGTTGTCGGAAATAAGGCTCCTCAAATCGTTCAAAAAGCAATTGAAAATCAACTGTTAATTTTAACAGCGGGGCCAAATGTTGTTAGACTGCTTCCGCCATTAACGGTAACGAAAGAGGAAATCAACGAATTTATCGAAGCATTGGAAATAACTTTCCAAAGTATAGAGAAAGGCGAGTGAGTATTTTGGAAAAGGGTTATCTTACTTTGGAAACCGGAGAGGTTTTTGAAGGAATACTAATAGGTGCGAACAAGGATTCAATCGGAGAAGTTGTTTTTAATACAAGTATGACTGGATATCAGGAGATCATTACAGATCCGTCTTATGCAGGGCAACTCATTACGTTTTGCTATCCGATAATCGGAAACTATGGAATCAATGCAATGGACGATGAATGCATTTCCCCATCCTTAGCCGGAGTGGTTATTGGTGATTTATGTGAAACACCAAGTCATTACCAATCGATTAATAAGTTTTCTGAAAAATTACTGCAGGCCGGCGTTCCTGGGATTGCAGGCGTGGATACAAGATTACTTGTCAAAACGATTCGAAGCCGTGGGACAGTAAAAGGATATTTAAGTAAGTCCAAACAAGAAACTTTTACTGAAAACAAAACGATACCATTTTGGGTAGAGAAAGTCTCAACGAAAAAAATGCAATTTTTCAATAATGAAGGACCCCACGTTGTCCTGATCGATTTTGGTTATAAAAAGTCAATACTCAATGCACTGTTAGATGAAAACTGTTCGGTTACGATCGTCCCATTTAATACATCTTTTGAGAAGATTAAAGCCTTAAATCCGGACGGTGTGTTATTAAGCAACGGACCTGGCGATCCGATGGCGCTAAAACAATGGTTCCCAGAAATCAAAAAGATTACACAGCACTATCCAACTCTAGGTATCTGCCTAGGTCATCAATTAATTGCCCTTGCATATGGAGCGAAAACGGAAAAACTTGCCTACGGACACCGTGGCGGCAATCACCCCGTTAAAGAAATAGCAACAGGTAAAGTGAAAATTACTGCTCAGAACCATGGATATGTTGTGGTTGATGAAAGTATTGATACTCAGGTCTTCCAGGTCACCTACCGAAATGTTAATGATAAATCCATTGAAGGGTTAAAGCATCGCCGCTTTCCGATCCAAACCGTGCAATTTCACCCGGAAGCACATCCAGGACCAAGTGACACCCAATACATCCTTGAAAATTTTGTATACCAGATAAATTCCGTGGGAGATAAACGTTATGCCATTAAATAAAAACCTAGAAAAAGTATTAGTAATTGGATCAGGCCCCATTGTAATCGGGCAGGCAGCTGAATTTGATTATGCGGGAACACAAGCCTGTATCGCTCTTAAAGAAGAGGGAATACAGGTGGTATTAATCAATAGTAACCCAGCAACGATTATGACGGACGAAACTGTTGCCGATAAAGTGTATATAGAACCTTTAAATGTTGAAACCATTGAAAAAATTATTCAAAAAGAAAAGCCTGATGGAATTATTGGAACTTTAGGCGGTCAAACTGGTTTAAATCTAACGGTAGAACTCTATGAAAAAGGTATTCTTCATAAATACAATGTAGAGTTGTTAGGAACCTCTGTAGAATCGATAAAAAATGGCGAGGACCGTGATCGGTTCCGCAGTTTAATGATAAAGATTGAAGAACCTATCCCAGAATCTGCGATTATTCATACGTACGAAGAAGGTGTAACTTTCGTTAACGAGATAGGTTTCCCTGTTATTATCCGACCTGCATACACACTAGGCGGACACGGCGGCGGCTTTGCCCATAATGCGGAAGAGCTTGAAAATGTTCTAAAGAAAGGATTAGCAGCAAGCCCGATTCATCAGGTCCTAGTCGAAAGAAGTATTAAAGGCTGGAAGGAAATCGAATATGAGGTAATAAGGGACGCCAATGATACATGTATCATTGTTTGTAATATGGAAAATATGGACCCAGTAGGCGTTCATACCGGTGATTCTATTGTTGTTGCTCCATCACAAACATTAACCGATGTCCAATACCAAATGCTTCGAGATTCTTCTCTTAAAGTAATTAGAGAATTAGAGATTATTGGCGGCTGCAATATCCAGTTTGCTCTTAATCCAGAATCCAACCAATATTGTATTATCGAAGTAAATCCAAGGGTAAGCCGCTCATCTGCATTAGCGTCAAAGGCCACTGGTTATCCGATTGCAAGGATGGCAGCTAAATGTGCGGTTGGATATCATTTGGATGAGATTGTGAACCCAATAACAGGTAACACCTTTGCATCCTTTGAACCGGCAATTGATTATATTGTTGTGAAGCTTCCACGCTTTCCATTTGATAAATTTCCAGAGGCTGATCGTACATTAGGTACACAAATGAAAGCAACTGGTGAAGTAATGTCGATTGACCGAACCTTTGAAGGGGCACTAAATAAAGCAATTCGTTCGATGGAATTAAATATCTTTGGACTTTGCCTGGAATCAAACAAAAGCATAGATACAGAAGTCTTATTTGAAAAACTTGAAAGACCAAATGACCAAAGATTATTTATGATCGCAGAAGCATTCAGAAGAGGCATTTCTCTAGAAAAAATTAAGCAGTTAACCGAGATAGATTCATGGTTTTTAAACAAAATCAACTCCATTGTTGACTTAGAAGTGGAATTAGCTTCTTATGGATGGAATGATGTACCACTTTCTCTGTTAAAAACAGCGAAGCGTCATAATATTTCCGATAAGCTGCTTTCACAAATATACAGCATAGAGGAAAAGCAAATAAGAAGTAAATGGAAAGAACTTAACTGGAAGCCTGGCTACAAGATGGTTGATACGTGTTCTGCAGAATTTGATGCGGTAACCCCTTATTACTATTCAACATGGCTTGGAGCGGATGAGGTAGAGGTTACAAATACGAAGAAGATTCTCGTTCTTGGCTCAGGACCAATCCGAATTGGTCAAGGAATCGAATTTGATTACTGTTCGGTCCATGCAGCCAAAGCGATTAAAAAGATGGGTTATGAGGCAGTCGTAATCAATAATAATCCTGAGACAGTTAGTACAGATTATTCAGTAGCTGACAGCCTTTATTTTGAACCATTAACAGCTGAAGATGTACTTACAGTTATTGAAAAAGAGAAAGTGGAAGGTGTGTTAATTCAGTTTGGCGGGCAAACTGCGATAAATTTGGCTCATGACCTCGAAGAAGAAGGAGTAAAGATTCTAGGTACAAGTGTTAAAAGTGTCGATGCCTTCGAAGATCGTAAAGAATTTTATCAGTTACTTGAAAACTTAAACATTCCACATATTGTGGGTGAGACCGTTACACATAAAGATGAATTGCTGGCAGCTGCAGAAAGACTTGGTTATCCAGTATTGGTACGTCCATCCTATGTCATTGGCGGGCAATCGATGTTTACTATTTTTACAGAAGAAGAGCTAAACTATTATATCCAGCAGCTTGAGGAAAACTCCTCACAGGAAAAAATGTGGCCGTTATTAGTAGACCGATATATTCCTGGATTAGAATGTGAAGTGGATGTCATTAGTGATGGACAGAATGTCATTGTTCCAGGAATCTTTGAACATATCGAAAGAGCGGGCGTACATTCTGGGGATAGTATTAGTGTTTTCCCACCAATCTCATTAGCGGAAGGGATTAAAGAAACATTAATTGATTATGCTGAAAAAATTGCTAAATCGGCTCCAATCGTCGGCATCATGAATATCCAATTTGTTATTTATCAGGACCAAGTCCTTGTATTAGAAGTGAATCCACGTTCGTCACGTACGGTTCCAATTATGAGCAAGGTTACAGGCGTTCCAATGATTGAATGGGCGGTAATGGCTCAATTAGGAGTTTCCTTGAGTTCTCTATCGAATGAAAATGGTTTATTAGCAGAACCAAATTATTACTCGGTTAAGGCACCTGTATTTTCAAGAAGCAAACTAAAGGGAGTCGACCACGTTTTAGGACCGGAAATGAAATCAACAGGTGAAGTGTTAGGTTTAGGAGCAACCTTCCATGAAGCGCTAGAAAAAGCTTTCCCTTTATCAAGTGATGAAACAGAAAAATATTTATTCTGTTCCATATCCGATCGGGAAAAACAAGCCAGCCTTCCAATTCTACAGCAGTTTGTTAATGAAAATTACAAGCTAACTGCAACAGAAGGGACAGCACGATTCCTTCAAGAAAAGGGCTTTAAAATTGAAAATGTTATTAAAGACAACGAAGATGTAAATGAACTTTTCAAAAACAATACCATTCAAGCAGTCATTAATATACCAAACCAAGGAAGAAATAAAATAAAATTTGGTTTTTACATTCGTGAACAAGCAACCCGCTACAATGTACCGGTATTTACTCATTTAGATACAGTGGAAGCAATGGTCAGCCTTCAGGCTCAAACGATTACTCAATCAGAGGTACGTACAGTAACGGAATATTACAATATCAAAGAGAGCGGTGTGGAACATGTCAAATGTGATTAACTGGAACGCAAAGGGTGTGTCACAACAGCCACAATTAAAAGGCAAGGATTTCTTATCCTTGTCCGATTTTCATACAGATGAGATTCTTTACCTTTTAGAGGAAGCAAAGGAACTGAAAAGCCTTCAAAAACAAGGAAAACCACATCCTTATTTGAGCGGAAAGGTTCTAGGGATGATATTTGAAAAATCTTCAACTCGTACTAGAGTTTCCTTTGAGGTAGGGATGCTCCAATTAGGAGGGCATGCGATCTTCCTAAGTTCGAAGGATATTCAGCTGGGTAGAGGAGAAAGTATTTCAGATACAGCAAAAGTTTTATCTCGTTATATCGATTGCATGATGATTAGGACGTTTTCACACGACTCTGTTAAGGAACTGGCAGAGCATGCGACCGTTCCGGTAATTAACGGTCTAACTGATTTGCATCATCCAACTCAAGTGATGGCGGACCTATTAACGATTCAAGAACACAAAGGGAAATTAGCCGGATTAAAGATGTGCTATTTAGGAGACGGAAACAATAATATGGCTCATTCATTAATGGAAGGTGCAGCAAAGGTTGGAATGCATATCAGCATTGCAAGCCCCCCTGGATATTTACCTGATGGTCTAATAACTGAGAGGGCGATTGAGGCCGGCAAATTAACTGGAAGCAAAATTACAATTACACATAATCCAAAAGAAGCTATCAAGGATGCCGATATTGTCGTCACAGATGTTTGGACTAGTATGGGTCAAGAGGCAGAAACGGAAAAAAGATTAAAAGATTTAGCAGACTATCAAGTAAATGCTGAATTATGTCAAAATGCGAAAAAGGATTATATCTTTTTACACTGTTTACCAGCACACCGTGGAGAAGAGGTTACGGCAGAAATTATTGATGGTCCACATTCGGTAGTGTTTGATGAAGCAGAGAATAGACTTCATGCTCAAAAAGCAATTTTAAAACTTTTGCTAGAATAGTAGATTTTTTTGATTTTTAGTGTATAATAATTCTATTGATTGAATATTAATTCACATAAATGCGAGGAGAATATATAAATGGCTAAGGAAAAAATTGTTTTAGCGTATTCAGGAGGATTAGATACTTCCGTTTCAGTGAAATGGATTCAGGAGAAATATGGTTATGATGTTATTGCATTAGGTCTAGATGTTGGTGAGGGTAAGGATCTAGAGGCAATTAAACAAAAGGCATTGAATGTAGGTGCTGTCAAAGCTTACATGATTGATGCGAAAGAATTGTTAGCAAAAGAATATATTTTACCAGCTTTAAAGGCTAATTGTTTATATGAAGGGAAATACCCGCTATCATCTGCACTTTCACGTCCGTTAATTTCAAAATTATTAGTAGAAGTAGCGGAAAAAGAAGGAGCTACAGCTGTAGCACATGGCTGTACTGGTAAAGGAAATGACCAGGTTCGTTTCGAAGTCTCCATTCAAGCATTAAACCCAAGCTTAAAGGTTGTGGCTCCTGTTCGTGAATGGGGCATGACTCGTGACGAAGAAATTGAGTATGCACAGGCCAATGGTATTCCAATCCCAGTAAATTTAGACAATCCATTCTCGATTGATGCGAATATCTGGGGACGTGCTTGTGAGGCTGGTGTTCTTGAGGATCCTTGGGCAGAAGCACCGGAAGCTGCATTTGATTGGACTGCACCAATTGAATTAACACCAGATCAAGCTGAATATATTGAAATTGAATTCGAGCAAGGTGTTCCTGTTGCATTGAATGGTGAGAAGCTGCCATTGGTGCAATTAATCGAAACTTTGAACGAGCTTGGCGGCAAACATGGGGTTGGTCGTATTGATCATATTGAAAATCGTCTTGTTGGAATTAAATCCAGAGAAGTTTATGAAAATCCAGCTGCGTTAATATTAATTAATGCTCACAAAGAATTAGAATTCTTAACCCTAACACGTGAAGTAACACAGTTCAAAACCCAAGTAGAGCAGCAAATGACAAAAATCATCTACGAAGGACTTTGGTACTCACCAATTAAGCCAGCTCTTGATGCCTTTATTGATGAAACGCAAAAGGTAGTTACTGGGACGATTCGAGTGAAACTCCATAAAGGAAACCATACAGTTGTAGGTCGTAAGTCGCCAAACAGTCTTTATAATGAAGAATTGGCAACTTATTCAAAAGGGGACGCTTTCGACCATAATGCGGCTGTGGGATTCATCAAAATTTGGGGACTGCCTACAAAGGTAAATGCTGAAGTAAATAATAAAGAAAAGATAATGAAATAATAATCCAGGTGCCCTCGAAACCTTTTCGAGGGCAAACTTGTTAGTTTTGAGGAGGGGCAAACAATGTCCAAATTATGGGGCGGACGTTTTACGAAAGAAACCAATAAGTTAGTGGAAGAATTTACGGCTTCCATTTCCTTTGATCAAAAGCTTGCCAAAGAGGATATTGCCGGCAGCATGGCACATGTTCAGATGTTAGGTGAATGCGGCATTATTCCGCTTGAGGACGCGGAAAAAATAAAAGCTGGCCTGCTAGAAATCAAAAAGATGGTTGACAATAACGAAGTTGAGTTTTTAGTGGCAGATGAAGATATCCATATGAATATTGAAAAATTATTGATAGAAAAAATCGGTCCTGTTGGCGGTAAGCTTCATACTGGCCGTAGTCGAAATGACCAAGTTGCAACAGATATGCATCTTTACTTACGAACAAAGACCACGGAATTGATTAAACTGCTTGAGGATGTTCAAGGTTCACTGCTTGTTCAGGCAAAAGAGAATGTTAACACGTTAATTCCAGGCTATACTCATCTCCAGCGTGCTCAGCCGGTCTCATTTGCTCATCATTTGATGGCGTACTTCTGGATGTTTGAACGTGATAAAGAGAGACTGATTGATAGCTTAAAGCGTGTCAATTGGTTGCCACTTGGTTCTGGTGCATTGGCAGGGACTACATTCCCTATTAATCGTGAACGTGTGGCAGAGATACTTGGGTTTGAAACGGTTTATCCGAACAGCATGGATGCCGTGAGTGACAGGGATTTTATATTAGAATTCCTTTCAATTGGTTCCATTATTATGACTCATATTTCAAGATTATCTGAAGAGCTTGTGATTTGGTCAAGCCAAGAGTTTCAATTTGTAGAACTCGATGACTCTTTTTGTACAGGGTCCAGCATTATGCCGCAAAAGAAGAACCCAGATGTTCCTGAGCTGTTAAGAGGAAAAACGGGTCGTACTTTTGGTAATTTGATTGGTTTACTGACAGTTCTAAAGGGATTACCATTAGCTTACAATAAGGATTTACAAGAAGATAAAGAGGGAATGTTCGATACTGTTGAGACATTGGAAGGCTCACTAATGTTACTAGCGCCAATGATTGAAACAATGACGGTTAATAAAGATATTATGAGAAAAGCGATTAATAATGATTTTTCTAACGCTACCGATATTGCCGACTACTTGGTAAGAAAAGGCCTGCCTTTTAGAGAAGCACATGAAGTCATTGGAAAGATTGTTTTATATGCGATTCAAAACCAAAAATTCTTACTTGATTTAAGCTTTGAAGAATACCAAGAGTTCAATTCCTTATTTGAAGAGGATATTTATGAGGTCCTATCACCAGAGCATGTTGTGGCCGTTCGAAATAGCTTCGGTGGGACATCTCCTGAACAGGTGATTAAACAAATCGAGCTTGGCGAAGGAAAACTAGGTAAATAAGCGAAAACCACCGAAGGGTGGTTTTTTATTTGTATTAATATCCAAAATAGTAGATAATTTCCTCATATCATTTTTTTAAAAGGAGGAAGAACGATGAAATTACGTGTCTCAGTTGTACAGTATCATTTACATACAATTCAGTCCTTTGAAGAATTTGCCGCACAATGCGAGCATTATATAAAAACGGCGGAGGAATTTGGAGCCGAGTTTGTTCTTTTCCCTGAATTCTTCACCACACAGCTATTATCAATTGGAGATGGGCAAGGGAAGAGTCTGACAATCAACGACCTACCTGGATTCACAGACCAATACCGAGAATTATTCACGAATTTTGCCAAACAAACCAACATGCACATCATTGCCGGTACACATGTTATAGAAAAGGGCGGCAAGCTTTATAATACGGCTCATTTATTTTATCCTGACGGAAGAATTGGCGAGCAGGCCAAGCTTCATATTACCCCTACGGAAGTAAACGAATGGAACATGGAGAAAGGTGACAGCTTTCAAATCTTTGAAACAGAAAAAGGGAAAATTGCCCTGCTCACCTGCTATGACATTGAGTTCCCTGAAATTGTCCGCATGGCAAAAGCAAAAGGTGCCGACGTGATCTTTTGTCCTTCTTGTACCGATGACCGCCACGGCTTCCACCGTGTACGCTATACAAGTCATGCACGTGCTGTTGAAAATCAGGTATATGTGGTTTTAACCGGAACAGTCGGTGCCTTGCCAACCGTTGATTTCATGCGTGCTAATTTCGGGCAAGCGGTTATTATTACACCAAATGATATCCCGTTCCCGCCAAAAGGTATTCTCGTGCAAGGGGAAGTGAACAACGATACGGTTGTCACAGCTGACCTTGATCTGGAGTTATTATATGAAGTAAGAGAGCGAGGATCCGTTACTACGTGGCGTGACCGGAGAACAGATTTATATCCGGATTGGGAAAAATAATTGAAGGGTGGAATGGCCTTGTATCGGAGTGAATTCTACGTATTTGACCAAGATAAGCCAGTTCCTGTGACTATTCGCAATTACACTCAAGACGATTTTGACGAACTTATTCAAATACAGTCTGAATGCTTTCCACCTCCATTTCCTTCAGACCTATGGTGGAATAAAGAACAATTATCGAACCATGTGATGAGATTTAAAGAGGGAGCTATATGTATTGAAGTCGATGGAATATTAGCGGGCTCCCTTACAGGGCTTTGTGTCGATTTTGATCCTAACAATATGGAGCATACTTGGGAAGAAATCACGGATCATGGATACATTAAAAATCATAATCCTAGTGGTAATACACTCTATATTGTAGATATTAGTGTTCGTCCAAAGTTTCGAAAACTTGGTCTTGGTAAACTGATGATGCAAGCTATGTATCATGTGGTGATCCAGAAAAAACTAGTGCGATTGCTTGGTGGTGGCAGAATGCCGGGTTATCATAAAGTAGCTGACACCATGACACCGGAGCAGTATATAAATAAGCTACTAAAAGGGGATTTAAAGGACCCTGTTATTACTTTTTTGCTTCGCTGCGGTCGGATTCCGATTGGCATTGTAGAAAATTATCTGGACGATGAAGAATCATATAATTATGCTGCATTAATGGAATGGAAAAATCCATTTAATTCAATACAGGGAGAGTGTTAAGAATGGAATATAAACGAATTACTAGTATTGAAGATCCAAACTTTAAAAAACTGCATGATTTAATGGGAGAAATATTTCCGCCGGAGGAAGTCTTAGAGTATGACTTATGGAAGGAGCCTTTGGAGGATCCAGGTATTCGCGTGTTTGTTGCTGTTAATGTCGAGGAGGTTGTAGGGGCAACCGAATATCGTTATTATCCAGATTGGAATATTGCGATGACAGATTTCACAATCATTAGCAGGCCTGGTCTTAGCCTAGGGAGATTCTTAGCACAGAACCGCTTAAAGGATTTACAAAAACTAGCTGCTGATAATGGAAAAGAGCTTTTCGGTATGTTTGCCGAAATTTATGATCCATATCGAGTAGGACACGAGTTTGGTGGCGTTAAGGTGATGGACCCTTATGTGCGTCGTGAGGTTCTTTCACATTTAGGTTATAAAAGAATTGATTTAGCGTATGTACATCCATCATGGGAAAATAATGGTGAGGCTGTAAAAGGACTCGATTTTTGCTTTATGCCAATGGACGATGAGCTAGACTCTATTCCTGCGTCCCTTGTGGCTGATTTTCTAACCACCTATTACTCCATTCTTTCAAATAAACCGCAAGAATGGCTGGATATGGTCGCGGACTTAAGAAAGAAAGAGACCATTTCATTATTGCCGCTTTAATAAAAGTGGGTTTCTAATATAAACAACTTATAAAGTTCACATACTATTCATATTTCTACTGTTAATATGTTAAAAAACTGTGAAAACCATTGTTATTGCTATTGAAGGGGAGTATATTGAAGTTGTAAAGGAGATCGTGATTCGATTCACAATCACCTAGTATGAGTTTTACCCGGGTCCTATTGCCGGATAATGGCATTAATCTCTCTATAGGGTTCGATGATTTAATCAATTTTTCCCCCTAATAAATTGTTTAAAGAAGCAGGAGTAATCCTGCTTCTCTTTTTTTGCAGCAAAAATGCACTGCCAATTTCTTAAAAGGGTTATTTGTTTTTTCTACGCTTCACGCGCTGGTTGGCTGCATTTGCTCGTGCCATTGCTTCAAGGTCTGCATGATCAGCAAATTCAGCGGAATATTCCACATCATAACCATCTGATTTCATGTTTTTAGGAACCTGTGGAAGTGATGCTTTGTTTTTATCACGAGTTTTATGTCCCTGCGCACGACCCATTAGAAAAACCCCTTTCAATGTTAGCTATTAAGGAACCTAAGAAGTTCCCTCTATTAGCATGTACCATTAGAAAGGGGTCCATTAATGGAAAATATTAAAGTTTTGTCTTGCTGTCGTTAAAGCCGCCAGCACGGTCTGCTAATTTAAAGTCACGCTGATACAGTACCTCTTGTGTACTTGTTAAGCTGTATTTCCCTCTGCCCATATCCTTTTTCTTTTTTCCTGCCATTTTGCTCATTCCTTTCAACATTTTTGTTAATCGTTAGGCTGTGTAAATGGGCCTGTTGATTTCCGCTCCAGGCACTTCGCGCACCTTAGGGCGTGCCGGGGAGCCTCCTCGGCGCTTAAGCGCCTGTGGGGTCTCCCCAGCCCCGTACTCCCGCAGGACATTGATTTTACTTCCTTGAGTCCGCCCACGCACGAAGAAAATGCGATAGCATTTTCGAGGAGTCTTCGTGCCTTCCGCTCCAATCAACAGGGTGCAAAATCAAGAATTAGCTTTAGCACAGCCAATTGTTAAAAAGCTTATGGAAAAAATTAAGCACATTCTCCATTTTTACCTTTTCAGAATGGAATGATACTCAAATGTTAAAAAAATATGGTAAAGTAAGGGTGAGGTGACGGATATGGCTGTTATTACAAAAATCACCACGCAGCAGAAAAATAAAGATCGCTTTAATATTTTTATGGATTCTGGAAAAGGCGAAGAATATGCTTTTAGTGTCGACAGTGATGTTCTCGTAAGGTTTCATTTAAAAAAGGGGTTAGAAATCGATGAGTTTTCCATCCAGGAGATACAGTATCAAGATGACATCCGGAAGGCATATAATTTAGCGGTTAATTATTTGGCCAGACGAATGAGATCTGAAAAAGAAATAAAGGATTATCTAACACAAAAGGAAGTTGAAGAACCGATCATTAATGAAGTTCGACATAAATTGGCTTCTCAAAAATATATTAATGATGAAGAATATGCATTTTCCTTTGTACGAACTCAAATGAATACGACAGATAAAGGCCCAGACGTAATCACTATGGAGTTAAAAGAAAGAGGAATTAACGAGGCTATTATTAAACAGGCAATTGCCGAGTACCCTAAAGAGAATCAAGTTGAAAACGCCATTAAGATATCCGAAAAGTTAATCAAAAAAAGTTCAAAGGATTCGGAGCGGATTGTTAAGCTAAAAGCGGAACAGTTGCTGTTAAGGAAGGGCTATCCTTTTGATGTCATTCATATAGCACTAAATGAAGCGGAAACGGAAAAGGAACAAGATGAGGAAATGGAAGCCATTAGATTTCAGGGCGAAAAGGCTCATCGAAAATATAGTAAATATAGTGGTTTTGAATATGAACAAAAGATGAAACAAGCTTTATTTCGTAAAGGATTTTCAATGGAATTAATTGAAGATTATCTAGGAGAAGTCGAAAAATCATGACGCCGTTCGTCATGATTTTTTACTTTCAATGATAATCTCATCCTGGTCGATTTGCTCAATAATCATCTTCGCTACCTCTTTAGCTGAACGAAAGCGTGAAGTGTCCGTTACGTGATTGCTTCCTACCCAAAAGGGAGTATCCATGCCGCCATATATACGGCTTTAATATTAATCGGGCTATTCTCATATTCCTTTTGCAGACTCTCAGTAAAGCCTCTGACAGCAAATTTACTTGCAGCGTAAACTGCTTCATTGACTTTCCCTCTTAATCCCGCAGTTGAAATGATATTTATCAGCAGACCTTCACCCAATTCTTGAAGGAAAGGTAATACAGCTTTTGTCATTAAAATGGTACCAAGGACATTTGTGTCGAGCATTTCACTTATTTCTTGTTGTGTTATTTTACTAAAAGGGCCAAAATGTCCCACACCAGCGTTATTGACTAAACCAAAGATTTTGTAACTTTTGCTGAATTCTTCCATTTTTTTAAAAATATTAGATTCGTCTTGAACATTAAGTTCGACGTATTCAGCTGTACCTCCAGCATGTTCTATTTCAGCTTTAACTGCTGACAGCTTTTCAGCAGATCTTCCTGTTAATAAGACATCATAGCCTTGCTGCGAAAATAATAAGGATAATTCCTTCCCCAATCCAGAACCAGCGCCGGTAACAATAATCGTTTTCAATGAAATCTCTCCTTCATCCTTTATTAATTCAATAAAAATAACTATACTAAAATAAAGGAAAAAACGAAAACGGGAGTGGGAGAAATGCAACAGGAGAGACGATATAGCACTATGACAGAGCACGAATTAAAACAGGAAATCGCCCAGCTGTTAGAAAAGGCAAGAAAAGCAGAGCAAATGGGGATGGTTAGTGAATATGCCGTGCTCGAGAGAAAGGCAGTTATGGCACGAGCGTATCTATTAGACCCTGCTAATTTCAAGCCAGGAGAAATTTATGAGCTTGAGGGTGACCCAGGGGAATATTTTAAAATAGACTATATAAATGGTGTATTTGCGTGGGGGTATCGCCTAAAAGGTGATGGAAAAGAAGAAGCCCTGCCCATTTCCATGTTAAACGGACTCAAATAAAGAAACAAACCAGAGAACTAGTCTCTGGTTTGCTCGTTGGTTTGAGAGCTTACAAAAACTCAGGTGTATCCTTTTCACGCTGACCAGAAGCACGCATCCGCTCTTGCGGGTGTGTATTGATCGTGCCATCGGCTCTTCTAGAAGCATATTCTGCTTTTGCTCTTGGCTCTCCCTCTAACTTGTTGTTGTTTTGGTTAGGGAAATTGGTTTCTTTATTTCTCATGCTGTACCTCCATCAAAAGGGAATGAGAAACCATGAATAGCAAAGTGTCGTCACACCAGTGCTTATCACGTGGTAATAGTATTCGAATTATAGGGTTAGGTTATGTTATAAGAAATTGGCAATGAGGTGAATGTATGAACGGTTATCATGAAAGATTAGCAAAACTTTTGTTAGAAAAAAATGAGATGCTTTCCTATCATCAAGCTAGGACATGGGTTGAATTAATGTGGGAAGATTTCGAAACCACCGCTGCAAAAGCGGGAAGGGATTATCTCGGCAGCGAAATGACGGAAAGAATTGTTAGACAATGGATCGAAAATTATGGCGACCGACTCCATGATTTTGTCGCGAAAAATCCTAAATATAAAGACTTCCTCATCCAAGATAAAAATACAATGAATTAAAAGGCAAGCGACCCATGTCACTCGCCTTTTTTATTGTCTAGCGCAAGCAGCCCCGTTTAACTTGGAATAATACTAAGCTTTTTCCGCAGTTTCTTTTCACTGAAAACCCAGCCCGTATAAGAACTTATTGGGTTTAACTCCAGATCCAACTGGACCACTGCAACGAATGGATAATGCCCATTGCTGCGGTACCTTAAATCAATAAATCGTACTTCGTAATGGTCATCAAACTCATCTAATTCCCAACGATACACAGGGGAAAAGGATAGAAAGGCAGCCAAATTACTATCTTTTTTTGCTGCTTCAAGGACCGGAGTTTTAGGAACAGGTACACGCTTAAACCGATCGTATATCACAATATTTGTTCCCATTGCTCTGCCAACAAAGAACTCCTTTTCATTCATAGCAGCGATTCTCCAGAAGTTAAACTTCATGGTAGGTGAAGTAATGATATCTGTGGCATCAGGTATTAATTTTCTAACGGCTGATCGTACTTTCGCTTGGGCGTAAAATCGAAGCAAATAGTATCCAATTAAAATAACGAACATCCACAAAAAGGTATAACCAGGATCTGCGCCGATAACCCAAATTACGATGGCTGCCACGTGAATTCCAAAAATGATCGGGTCAAAGGTATTAATGACACCAAGTGCTACCCATTTAGAGGTAAAAGGACGGAGCGCTTGTGTCCCATAAGCATTAAATATATCAACAAAAACATGGATGAAAACTGCTGCAAATGTCCAGCCCCATAGGTGGAGAAGATTGGCCCCTGGAAAAAAGGGGAATATCACAGCTAATAGTATAAGTGGCCATAAGAGTACAGCTGGTATCGAATGAGTGAGACCCCGATGGTTACGAATATAAATCGCATTATTTCTTAACTTTAAAACGGTATCAATATCAGGTATTTGTGATCCAGCGATGGTAGCAATTAATACACTTGTCGCGGTTGCAGAGTTACTAGCTACCACTGGGTCAAGAGTAGCAAGACCGCCAAGGGCAACTCCCATTACAACATGAGTTCCAGTATCCAAAAGGAAAAATCCTCCTTTAATAAGTTCTTGTCAAAACATACAATATGGCTTATCGTTAAAAAATGCTTATTATTATATTCCCTTATTTTGTTTTGTTTAACAGGTTGGAGGAACTTTTGTAATGGTAAATGAGTTGAAAAATATAGAAAATATCTCAATAAAAAATTTTCAGGAAGATTTAATTTCTTGGTTTAAAGCCGAACAACGGGACCTGCCATGGAGAAAAGACCAGGACCCTTATAAAGTATGGGTATCCGAAATCATGCTCCAGCAAACACGAGTGGATACGGTTATTCCTTATTTTAATCGATTTATTGAATGGTTTCCAACAATAGAAGACTTGGCAAACGCAAATGAAGATAAAGTTCTAAAAGCGTGGGAAGGACTAGGGTATTATTCCCGTGTAAGAAATTTACATTCTGCTGTAAAGGAAGTTAACACAAAATATGATGGTAAGGTACCCGATTCACCAAAAGAGATTTCAAACCTTAAAGGGGTTGGTCCCTATACTGCCGGCGCCATCTTAAGTATTGCCTATGGGATCCCTGAACCTGCGGTAGATGGTAACGTGATGAGGGTATTATCAAGAATCCTATCGATTTGGGAGGATATCGCGAAGCCATCAACTAGGAAGGTATTCGAAGAAGCTGTTAGGCAGGTTATCTCCCATGATGAGCCATCTGCCTTTAATCAGGCATTAATGGAACTTGGTGCATTAATCTGCACGCCTACATCCCCTTCTTGTCTACTCTGCCCTGTACGGGATCATTGCCAAGGATTTCATGAGGGAGTAGAGACAGAACTTCCCATCAAAACGAAAAAGAACGCACAAAGAAATGTGGACCTTGCTGCAATTATTGTGAAAGATGACAATGGAAAGATATTAATTCATAAACGTCCTGAAAATGGGCTGCTAGCGAATTTATGGGAACTTCCAAATGTTGAACTTCATCAACCAATTGTGATGGAACGTGCCCAAATTGCGGACCTATTCAGAGAAACATTTAATATGAATATTAAGTTAGAAAAGAATATTGGTCAAATAGAACACATTTTTTCCCACTTAATCTGGAATATCCGTCTATATATAGGTACAATAGGAGCAGATTTTTCGGAGAATAATGAATGGAAATTTATCACCTTAGATGATATAGAACAGCATGCCTTTCCAGTTTCTTTTCATAAAATGCTTAAACTCTATGATGGATTCAAATTTGGAACTGAAAATATATAGTACTAAATAAATTTACACCGCTTTTTGCGGTGTTTTTTTTATCAATAAAACTTCATTCCTTCATTTACTATAACGCTTTGAGCAACGAATATATATAGTTAAAATTGGCAAGTTATAAGCAATACTTAATAAAAAAGAAATTTGGTGAATGGATGGAATTACACACCTTGATATTAAGGATAACATTAGGTTTTTTTGTATTATTTTTACTAACTAGGATAATGGGGAGAAAAGAGATAAGTCAAATGACTTTTTTCAATTTTGTTTCTGCTATTGCTATTGGAGAAATTGCTGCGAGCCTTGTAGTTGACCACAAATTAAGTATTCGTAATGGCCTTGTTGCTCTAACTGGATGGAGTGTTTATACACTTTTAATGAGTTATATAGATATTAAATCCGTAAATGCTAGAAAGTTTCTCGTCGGTGAACCTTTAATCCTGGTTAAACAAGGAAAGATCATGGAACATGCCCTCCGAAAGAGTAGATTGGATTTAGATTCGTTAAGGGCAATGCTTAGACAAAAAGACGTTTTTTCGATGGCAGATGTAGAATATGCGATATTTGAAACAGATGGGAAAATCTCAGTCATGAAGAAGGAATCTGGTGAGCCTTTAACGAAAGGGGATATGAACATTAAAAATAGGAAAAAAGTATATCCTCTGCCAACTGGAGTGATTCTGGATGGTAACATTAATACCGAAAATTTGAAAAGCTTAGCCCTGAGTACGGATTGGCTGCAACAAGAACTTCTAACGGCTGGGGTTAATTCAGTATCAGATGTTTTTTTTGCAGAAATTCAACCGGACGGCACACTTTTTATCGATCGTAAAATTCACAGTAATCACCATTAAAAAAGACTATCAACAATATGATAGTCATTTTTTTATGTTTAATGGGGAAGGGAACCTAATAAACGAAGATGATAATTAAGATTAATCATAACTAATTTTTGTTCCATGTGTATAATCAGCCTCTTGTCGCTTAATCCCGCCGCGGTTTTCAATTTCTTCAATAATTTCACGATGAATCGTGACGCCTTCACTATTTAAATATGGTGCTATTTGCTGCAATGAGTGGTGAAAGAAGGCTAGTTCACTGTCCCTCCATTCGGCTTTAGAGACCATAGAAAGTTCTGTCATATCCCGTCCAACATACATAATCTTCTTCCTTTCTCATTTAATAGCCTTAGGTTTTGTAATCAATTGTCATCTATACATTAAAACGCTAAAATGAAGACAAAACTTGTTTATGAAAGGAATAACAAATATGACACAAAAAGTAGCACTAATCACAGGAAGCAGCAGAGGAATAGGAAAAGCCACAGCCTTAAGGCTGGCTCAAGCTGGGTATGACATCGTCATCAATTATGCAAGAAGTAAAAGTTCTGCACTCAAAGTAGCAGAAGAGATTGAAGCTTTAGGCAGAAAAGTATTAGTGGTAAAAGCCAATGTTGGTGATGTAAGTAAAATTAAAGCCATGTTTCAACAAATCGAGGAAGAATTTGGCAGACTTGATATTTTTGTTAACAATGCAGCATCAGGTGTTCAACGTCCTATTATGGAACTAGAAGAAAATCACTGGGACTGGACATTAAATATTAACAGTAAAGCTTTATTATTCTGTGCTCAAGAAGCAGCAAAACTAATGGAGAAAAATGGCGGCGGGAAGATTGTCAGCATTAGTTCTTTAGGGTCTATACGATATTTAGAAAATTACACTGTGGTTGGGGTATCTAAAGCAGCCTTAGAAGCTCTGACGAGATATTTAGCTGTAGAATTAGCTCCGAAGAATATCGTGGTTAATGCGGTCTCTGGCGGGGCGGTTGACACAGAGGCGTTGACTCATTTTCCAAATCGTGAAGAGCTTCTCCAAGAAGCAAAGGAGAAAACCCCTGCGGGACGAATGGTTGAAATTGAAGATATGGTAAATTGTGTCATGTTTCTTTTATCAGAAGAATCTAGTATGATTCGCGGGCAAACAATTATTGTCGATGGCGGTATTTCATTATTAGTGTAACCATAAATTTTTTTGAAACTTTTTTGGATAGTCTCCTCACCTCCTGGGTATCTTAATTTTTGTGGAGGTGATTAAAATGGCAAACAACTTCAATCAACAACCAAACAAAACTTCTGCTGGAACTAACATCCAAGAGGTTAGACAACAAAATGCTCAATCTCAAGGTCAAGGTTCAGCTGGTCAATTTGGCACTGAATTCGCTAGCCAAACAGATGCTGCAGAAGTAAGAAGACAAAATCAGCAATCTCAAAGCGGTCAAGGTTCAGCTGGAACTGCTGGAGCTACTGGTTCAGCTGGTCAATTCGGCACTGAATTCGCTAGCCAAACAGATGCTGCTGAAGTTAGAAGACAAAATCAGCAATCTCAAGCTAACAAAGGCCAAGGTAATTCTGGTCAATTTGGTCAAAGCTAATAAATTCTTAAGCAGAAGGCGCTCTCATTCGAAAGAGCGTCTTCTTTCTGTTGTAAACTTTGAGAATTGTCCAGCTCCAGCGCCTGGACAAGGCGCTTCCGCTTTTCGTTTATTCGACAAAACTTCTTCTTACTCTACATAACTAGTCAAAGGATATATTTATTTGTTAAAGAATACATATTAGATAGAAAAAATAAGGCGGTGTGGTAAATGGATCATTTTAACCGTTTAGTATCTGAGCAGATGATGACAATGGAAAAATTACTATACCTTCAGGGCGAACTTGAACGTTGTCAGGAAATCGAACAACAACTACAGATTATACAAAACGAAACAGAGTTAGAAAGTGTCCAGTTTGATATCAATCAAATGAAAAAAGAGCTAAAAGAAATTCAGGAAATTTTTGAAAAACAAACAGAAGAAGTCATTCAATCTTATCGTGAAACTGACTTAGAGCCTTCAATATAGGCGAAAAATGAAAAAATAATTAAAAATATGCAATTTTTTTCAAAGAGTCATTGAAATCAATGGCTCTTTTGTTTTAAATTCTTTATTCAACCGTTATAATAATAAGAAATAGTAAATGATTTGTTACCATTTGTCGTTTAAGAGCAGGAATATAGGTTACAAAGCGTTTAGGAAGGAAGAAGGGGAGAATCATGGGCGTACCCATCGAAGGAGAACCGATACAAATACATAGCTATAAACACAATGGGCACATCCATCGCGTCTGGGAAGAAACGACCGTTTTAAAGGGATCCCAAAATTTAGTGATTGGCGGGAATGATCGCACAATTGTAACGGAATCAGATGGAAGAACGTGGATTACAAGAGAACCAGCAATTTGTTATTTTCATTCACAATACTGGTTTAATATTATTGGAATGATTCGTGAAGATGGTATTTACTACTATTGTAATCTCAGCTCACCATTTATCTTTGATGGCGAAGCAGTTAAATATATTGATTATGACCTTGATATCAAGGTATTCCCTGATATGACGTTTAATTTGTTAGACGAAGATGAATATGAACGTCACCGTCGTGAGATGAAATATCCCGAAGTAATTGACCAAATTTTAAAAAGAAATGTTGAGAAGCTCATTCATTGGATCCGGCAGCGCAAAGGACCATTTGCACCTGATTTTATTGATATCTGGTACGAGCGTTACTTAACTTACAGACGTTAATGGAAATTGCTTCAATTCGCATGGAAAGATGATGAAGGCACCTACACAGTAATTCGTAGCTGCCTTCATCATCTTTCCCTGTTCATATTAAAGTGCACAGCAGGAAAGGGGGCCAATCTTGAGCAGTGTTCGCAGATATCTCGAATTTGTTAAGCCATATCGCCTTCAAATTATTGGGACGATTATTATAGGGGTTGTAAAATTCGCCATCCCGCTTATCATTCCAATGCTCATTAAGTATGTAGTGGATGATATTATTGGCAATGGTGGTTTAGCCAACGATGAGAAACTAGAAAAATTACTTCTAATTATGGGGGTAATGATCGTTGTTTTTGTTGTTTTAAGACCGCCGATTGAATATTACCGCCAATATTTCGCCCAATGGACATCAAGTAAAATTCTATACGATATCCGTGACCGTATGTATACACATATCCAGAAACTCAGCTTTAAGTATTATGCCAATACTCGATCAGGAGAAGTCATTTCACGCGTTATAAATGATGTTGAGCAGACGAAAACATTTGTAATCACTGGTTTAATGAATCTGTGGCTCGATATCGCCACAATTGTTATCGCAATTATTATTATGTTTTATATGAATGTCAGTCTATCAGTGGTTTCAATTTTGTTATTTCCGCTATATGCATTTTCAATCAAATACTTTTTTGGCAATTTACGTAAACTCACAAAGTCTCGTTCCCAAGCACTTGCTGAGGTTCAGAGCTACCTTCATGAACGTGTGCAAGGAATGCCCGTCATAAAAAGCTTTGCAATCGAAGAGTTTGAGCAGACACAGTTTGATAAACAAAATAAAAACTTTTTAGATAAAGCCTTAGAGCACACCAGCTGGAATGCAAAGGCATTTGCAGCCGTTAACACGATTACGGATGTTGCGCCTTTGCTCGTTATTGGCTACTCTGCCTACCTTGTTATTCAAGGAGATTTATCGCTGGGAACGATGATGGCATTTTTTGCTTATGTTGATAAATTGTACAATCCGTTAAGAAGGCTTGTGAACTCTTCAACAACCTTAACACAGTCATTCGCCTCTATGGACAGAGTATTTGAATTCCTCGATGAAAAATATGATATTGTCGATGCCCCCAATGCGGTTGAGTGCAAGGATGTGAAGGGGGACATTACGTTTGATCATGTTCAATTTACCTACAATGAATCAGAGGATATGATTCTGAAAAACATCAACCTTGATGTAAAAAAGGGTGAGACCATTGCCCTTGTTGGAATGAGCGGAGGAGGCAAGTCGACACTTGTCAGCCTGATTCCTCGTTTCTACGATGTCACGGATGGGAAAATTCTCTTAGATGGGGTGGATATCCGCCATTTCCAGGTTCAATCCTTAAGGGATAAAATAGGGGTAGTTTTTCAGGATAATATCTTATTTAGTGATTCTGTAAAGAACAATATCTTATTAGGAAAACCTGGTGCAACGGATGAAGAAGTATATCAAGCAGCAAAAGCGGCCAATGCGCATGATTTTATTGAGAATCTAGCAAATGGGTATGATACGAAGGTCGGAGAAAGAGGCGTAAAGCTATCTGGAGGACAAAAGCAAAGAGTGGCAATAGCTCGAGTGTTTTTACGAAATCCTCCTATTCTAATCCTAGATGAAGCAACTTCTGCACTAGATTTAGAAAGTGAACACCTTATCCAAGAAGCACTTGATAAGCTGGCGAAAGATCGGACGACCTTTGTTGTAGCTCACCGTTTATCCACCATCACCCATGCTGATCGAATTGTCTTAATCGAACACGGACAGATTGTCGAAGTGGGTAAACATGATCAATTAATGGCCAAACAAGGAAACTATTATAAATTATTTCAAGTGCAGCAGCTCGAACAGCATGAAGAAAAAGCTCCTCTACAAGCATAATAAAAAGCAAAAAAAATGACGTATTTGATTACGTCATTTTTTTGCGCATGGGCTCTTAATTGGTTCCCAACAGCCCTCCACATTATGATAAATATTCACTTTCGATAGGCTTGGACCACAGCGTTGTACTCATCCAAAGTGATTGACATAACACCACCATGCTTGGAATTAACAGGTATATCTAAATCCTCTGGACTTTTTGTAAATTGTGCTGTTTTTAAGTCCGTTGTATAGTAGGGTACATATTTTTTCTCAATCTCATAATGATCGAGTAATAAGCACCATTTATCTTCACCTTTTATTTTAAAGCAGGTTGGCCCCTCAACTCCGATTATATTTTTTAGATTCGTATCCAGTGGAGTGAACTCTCCAAGTAAAGCATCGGAAACCTCTACGGTAATCGTTTTAACTGTCTCGTCTTTTGAAAAACGATAATATTTACCGTCCTCTTCAATAATGGTTGTGTCAATAATATGATTTTCTCTTTCAATATATACTTTAGGAACAGTAAAATTTAAAAAATCCTTCGTTTTAGAATAATAGATTCTATGTTTTTCAGTACCAAAGTTTTCCCTTGAAGCCCAGAATACTAGAAAATCATCGGCTCCTTTATCATATATTGCTTCTGGAGCCCAAACGCAGCCTGCAGTTTCCGGTCCAACCTTAACTAATCGTTGTTCGGACCAGTTTATCAAATCTTTAGACTCCCAAATCACAATATGCTGACTCCCAGTTCTCTGTACCACATCCCAATCCTTACGATGATACATAGATAAATCAGTGCCAATAATGTAAAATTTATTTTCTTTTGGGGAACGGATAATAAACGGATCTCTTACCCCGAAATCTCCTAATGTTGATGTCAATATCGGTTTCTTTTCATTAAGAGTTTCCCATTTCAAGCCATCTCTACTTACGGAAAAGTAGACTTGCTCTAAGTCATCTCTGCGCTCGTTTTCATGAATAAAATGCACAAATAAATAGGCCTCATATTTCTTCTTATCTATATC
Source organism: Neobacillus niacini (assembly GCF_030817595.1). GTDB lineage: Bacteria > Bacillota > Bacilli > Bacillales > Cytobacillaceae > Neobacillus > Neobacillus niacini_G. Next base: position 3,251,783 of record NZ_JAUSZN010000001.1, on the reverse strand, counting down.
CATATCAACATAAGTCATTTTGTTAACTCTCCTCCAATGAAATATTATATAAATATTCTCATCAATAAAGGAGTCATTCAATCTATATATCAGACTAAAACAATGAAAAATCAGTAAAATTTAATAGCTATTTACATTCAACGAAAGGACACCATTTATGAAGTCTTTTTTAATTCGGAAAAAAGCAAGAGGGATGAACTCTTGCTTTTTAGTGTTATTGGATTGTGCTGAGGCTTTCTGACATCATCAAGTCGCTTTTGTAGGCAGCCATTGCCAGTTCATACCTAACCTTTTTGCCCGCTTCAACGAAGTCCGCTTCGTTTACAAGGCCTGATATTGAATAACGGTGACCCCTGAAATCGACGTTCAGTTCGGTGATTTGGTTGAATTTGAAACTCTCCAAAGGTATGCCGTTCTCATCCTTCAATAGGTATTCACCATATTTCTCGTTGCATATTTGTGCCACTTCCTCCATTACTTTGAAGGCCCTGTCAGGATTTTGCCTATAGTTGAGGACAAGACTTTCATTTACCCGTCGCTTCCCCCGGTTCCCGTTCTGAAGTTCTGTAATGCTGCTATAGGATACAGTATAGAGAAACCCGTCATACTGGCGGATCTTTAGGTAGCGCATGCTGATTTCCTCAATTTTCCCCTGACGGTTTCCATTGATGATCACATAATCCCCGAGATGGATTTGACGCTCAAACAAGTATGTCAGTCCCATAATGTAATCACGGATGATATGCTGAAAGATTAATGCCAAGGAACCTGCTACAACTACAGAGCCGGTGACAAACTTTGTCAGGTCGAAGAAATGGCTAAGTACATAAATTAAGAAAATGATTAGTCCAACTACTTTTGTCACCTGGTTAGCGAAATGCATTAATGTCTCTTCATGATTTTCGTCCAAGAAGCTCGTTTTGTCAAAGAATAGTTTAATGAATTTGCGGATCAAATAAACCGTAAGTATAATCAGCAGTGCCACCGTTACTACTTGTACAGGCAACTGCTCAAACAGTCCTAAGAAAAACATTCTATCAACCCCCACTTTTTTTACATTAATAATAAAAGAAATGTGTATAAGGAGAAAACACTTCCTAACAAAACTTAACGATAGCATGAATAAAACCAAAGAGTAAATAAAAAAATCCAGTTTCATTCACTGGACTTTGTTCGAGATATAAATAATTGGTAGGGGTAAATAACAAGAGCAAAACAAATCGATAGGAAAAAAACGTGTTTAGATTTAAAATTTACTAATTTATAGACTTTTAATTTTTGCATTAGCCAATTAATTGGATAAGCAAGAAATAAGTCCATAAGTGTATTCACCAAAAGGTATAACCAGAATTTCCCGAAGGTTAAACGAAAAATCCAAATGGTGCCTATAAAAAACGGCCCGATTATAAAGCTCAAATCATTAAAAACTTTATTAAGTAATCCGCCTTTTACTGTCCACCATTTAAAAGGAACAGATAACATGCAATTAATAGCAACAAGTAAGGACGCAAAGATTGCAGAAGGTGTATATTTTTTTAACACATTTTTGGGAATTAAGAAAACAGTCAACCACGGTATTAATAGAAGACCAATTCTAATTATAGCAACAAACATAATAATACTCCTTAGCTGTTTTCCTTTATGTTGCTTATAACAGGTAAAAATATACTTTAACATAAAACGAAAAAAAACTTACCTAGCCGGTAAGTTTTTTATTCAATTTCGTTCTGGTCAATGGATACCTCATTATGATGAAAGGAGTGAAAGCTGGTGACTAATGTATCCAGGTGCTCAATCTGCTCCCCGTAATCAATAATCGAAGAAATTACTTGCATAGTATGATATAAATGCGGATCGTCTTGGTCGCGGTATAGCTTTTGGTGGTTCAAGAATAACTCAAATAGTTCCTTATTATTCATACAGGTATTTGTTTCATTGTCTAAGGGTGTTGGAACTTTACCAATAAACCGAAGCATTAATTGCTCATGGTGGTAAATGACACTGTCGAGTTGCTCTTGTATCGACTGTTGAAAGTTTTCCGGCAGATGAAGGATTTCATTTTCAAATCGATGAAGTTTTTTTAATGTATCCAGTGCTTTTTTAGCCGTGGAGCTCATTTGCCTGAAGACCACTAGCTTTCTTGATTTTTCTAAACTAATCTTTTTAAAATAACTTCTTTCTTCTTTATACATTATATAAAACTGTTCAATCTTAATTAAGTTGTCTTTTAATTTTTCAATATCGCTTTTTAGCATATTGTGATCGAAGTCATGCCGGGTACTTAATCGAATCCAGCGAATAATTTCCTCCGTTGTACCGGAAATCTTGAAATATAGCTTATTTTCATATTTAGGGGGCAGAAAAACAAGGTTTACCACGAAAGCAGAAAAGACTCCAATCATAATGGTTGAGAAACGGATTCCTGCAAATGGAATAAAATCAGTTCCAGGAGTTTCCATAATCGAAATAAGCGTTACAAGAGAAAGTCCGATTGTATTTTCAATTTTCAGCTTAAGATTGATAATAATAACAATTACAGCGGCTAACCCAATAATGATAATGTGATTTCCTAATAAAAGGACAAAAATGACTGCAAGTATTGCACCTATTAAGTTTCCTTGTATTTGTTCAATAATCGTTAAATAAGAACGATAGATTGTCGGCTGGATGGCAAAAATTGCAGCAATACCGGCCAATACAGGAGACGGTGAGTGCAGCAGCTGTGCTAAGTAAAGGGATAAGACAATTGCAATTCCCGTTTTAAAGATGCGGGCACCTAACTTCATTCCAAATGGTTTCCTTTCAAATTTAAGTGATTTGTACATAGTTTACTTCATTAATGAACAATTACGTACTATACATGGATTAAAACATTTTATCAAGAGATATTATATGAATTTTTATCAGCAATAGTTAAAGATATTTGTTCAAACGCAAAAAAAGAACGTCCACCTAAGCGGACGTTCTCTTATTAATCATTCTGTAGATACAGCTGGGTCAGCCTGTTCTTTAACAGGTACAATCTGTATAAAGTGATCTTCTGGGTTAGCGAGTAAGGCGCGAAGTAGATTTGCTTCTTCTGCCTGCCCGTCGTTTTCGAGTAAATCAGTATATTTACCAAGAAGCTCATTAACATCTTTTTTACCATTTTCGCTTAAGCTCATGACCGAAACTTTAGCACCTTTAGCAATCCTTCTCATAATCGCTTCTGCCGTTAAACCAAGTTCAGGCTGTTGGCGAACATAAACGACACCACCAGTCATACCGGCGCAAATCCAAGGACCTGGGTCTCCTAACACTAATCCACGACCGTTCGTCATGTATTCAAAGGCAAACCCTTTAATGTTTGCATTGGCGCCAATATTTCCAGTCTCTTTTTCAGGAATAGGCTGCTTCACAAAACCGCCGACAATTAAATCAGCACCAGAAAGACGAATACCGGCACGAGCATCGGCATTACCTTGGGCTACAAGAAGACCTTTTTGTGCCCCATATCCGAAACCTTTCCCGACAGAACCATTGTAATAGTTGCCATTTTTTCCTTTGGACTTCAGGATGTAGATATTTCCGCCAAAAGAAGTTTTACCAACTCCATCTTGACCGCCGCCGTTAACAGTGATCTCAATTCCACCACTATTATAAGCTCCTAAACCATTACCAGGAATCGATCCATTCTTATACTTAAGCTGGACAGGAGGAAGTTGTTGGTATGAACCATCAAGTCTTCCGCGTACACGATGACAAGAAACTCTGCTTGCTAAGACACGCTGTTCAGAAGTGACGCTGTCAAATTCACGAGAGGAATGTAATTCATCCACGCTCGCATCTAAATACTCAGCACCAACGGCTACCTGCATTTGGACCTCTTGCAATGCCTTGGATTCCTCTGTTTTTGTGAATTGGCTAATTTCTAACGGCTTTAATAAATACGATAGGCTAAGCTGATTTTTTCCTTTAACCTGCTCAAGTAAATCAGAACGTCCAACTGCATCCTGCAAATTAGTAATTCCGACAGAAGCCGCCAGAGCTTTTAGCTCACTTCCAAAGGATGAGAATAAATTCATAATTCCATTAACAGCTAAGTCAAGCTGACGTGGGACAAAGCGGCGAAGTCCATGTTCTTTCGCTTGAACTTCTGATTCAATCTGAGTTGCGATACCAACGTGACATGTATCTAAATGACATCCACGGCATGTTGTACAACCGATTGCAAGCATAGATAATGTTCCGAAGCCAACACGGTTTGCGCCGAGAAGCATAACCTTCATAACATCCAGAGCACTTTTCATCCCGCCATCTGCCCAAATTTCTACTTTATTACGGAGTCCGCTTTCAAGCAGGGCATTATGGGCTGCTTTTACACCGATTTCAACTGGAAGTCCAACATGCTGAAGCGCATGGATTCTGGCAGCACCCGTACCGCCGTCAAAACCGCTTAATGTAATGATATCGGCACCAGCTTTTGCAATACCAACTGCGATAGTCCCGATATTTGGTACTACAGGTACTTTAACGGCAATTTTCGCCTGATCATTACCTGTTTTTAACTCTAGAATCATTTGCGCAAGATCCTCGATTGAGTAAATATCATGGTTGTTTGATGGTGAAATTAAGTCTGAACCAAGTGTAGCATTACGTGCAGCAGCAACCTTGGCAGTTACCTTCGAACCAGGTAAGTGTCCGCCTTCTCCAGGCTTTGCACCCTGACCGATTTTAATTTCTAAAAGATTAGAAGAGTTTAAAAGCTCTGCGTTTACCCCGAAACGTCCAGAGGCAATTTGCTGTCCTCTTGTTTTTGGATATTTACCAAGCATATCCTTGATTTCGCCGCCTTCACCATTTAGAGAGACCATGTTTAGGCGGTCAGCACCTTCGGCATATGCTCTAAAAGCAATCTCATTCTGTGAACCAAACGACATCGAAGAAATTATAAATGGTAAATCATGCTCACCAACTGCAATATTAACATTATCTGGCGAGATTGCTTGATTGCTCTTCTTTAATTGAAGTAAATGGCGAATGGTCGTCGGATTCTGCTCTTCTTGTTCACTGATTTTTTCCCGGTAAGCACTGTAGTCACCAGTTGCAGCAACTTCACCGATAGCCTTCCAGATACGAGGGAAGAGGTGGAAGGTTTTACCGACTCTTTCCTTCTCATTCTGATAATGCGCAGCTCTTGCAAAAGCATCATTCTTCATTGCTTCAAAATCATTCTCAATCTCTTTAGAGCCAAAAAAGTTAACAATATTCAACACTTTGGCAATATCTTCGTGTAAGCCGATACTGGAGTAAAGTCTGCCATATCCGCGTAGTTCATGAATCCCAATGGTTGATATTACTTTTTCAAGTCCTTTTGATAACGCACTGTAAAGGTTAATCAAAGGTTTATTGTTTTCATCGAGTACGGTCATGAACATGTAATATGGACTGATTAAATCTGCGCCTAATCCAAAAACAGTAATCATGTCATGCAGGGAACGAATAGCAGCTGAGCGAAGGACTAATGAACAATTTCTTCTTAATTCAGCTGTTACTAATGCTTGGTCAACGGCAGATGTAACTAAATGTGGATCAATCCAGTAAAAGTCATCCTGATGTGCGTTTGCGTCATCGAGGACGATTAATGACTTTCCTGAAGTGACCGCTTGAACGGCCTCATTCGAAATTCTTGTTAAAGCACTATCAATGTTTTCATCTTTCCTAAAAGTTGTTGAAATAAACGCAACAAGCTTTTGCTTTTGAAAGTGGTGAACCACTTGATCAAAGCTAGGCTGACCAATGGCTTCTGAACAGCTATAACCAGCTTTGCCCTCTATAAGAAGGGGAGTTGTTAATTCAAGAAGTGTTTCAGTTTTTTCGTTATTGAATAAACCAGGACGTTTTCCTATAATCACTCGCGTAGAAAAATGCTCCGTTTCACGGTCGCGGTCAATGGCTGGATTTGTAACAACAGCTACACTTTCTTTTATATAATCGGCAATGTTTTTGCGCTCAGGATTAAGCGCAGCTAGTGGTGCGTCATGTCCTAAGGAACGAATTGGCTCAACACCCTTTTCCGCCATTTGCTCGATTAATTGAATGTGATCTCTTTCCCAGCCAAATGCTTTATATTGCCCATTATGAATTTTGTCGGGATAATTCATAGTAATTGTTTTCTCTAATGTAGGTACTTGTAAACGCAATCTAGAATTTTCAAGATTTAAGCGGTTAGAATATCGGTTATAAACCTCTGTTTGGAAGCGTTTCTGCTCGAAAACTTCTAATTTATTATTGTTCCACTTAAAGCCGACCTTTTCTCCAGGAGCTAAAGGCTTAGGATCATTTACATATTCACTGGAAGGAATAATCCCTGGCTCGGATGAAAATAAATAAGAAGTTTCGATTTCTAGCATCCAAAGCGGGCGTAGGCCTAATGCATCTACACTAAAAACCGCTTCATCTCCATACCTGGAAATAATGCCAGCTGGACCTTGAGCAAAATGGCCCCAAGCTTCACGAATATAAGTATATAAATCTTGTAACTCCTGAGAGTAGGCTTTAATTTCATTGATAATTGGCGGGAATAAAAGATCCATTGCCTCGAATAACGTATACCCTTCACGGCAAATTAACGTTTCCATTGTCCGGCTTAAATCCTGCGAGTCACTGCCGTCCTTTACGAGTGGAACCCCAATCATTCTCGCTTCGTCACGAAGCTTTGCAATCGTATTAATTTCTCCGTTGTGACCAAGCACACTAAAAGGCTGGACCCGGAAAAAACTAGAAAGGGTATTCGTAGAATAACGGTTATGACCGAGAGTAATCGTTGATGCAACAATTGGACTGGCTAGATCTTTGTAATAACGAGGGAGTATATCGCCAGCACCCATGACTTTATATACGGCATGATTTTGGCTTAGCGACGCGACATGAACATGTTCATTGGTTTCTAAATCGACGATTGCTTCGAATAAGATTTTCGTTAATGCTTGCCCTGATTTTTCAGAAAGGCAGGCAAATTGCCAAAAAACCGGATTCTCCTGGATAGCAATAGGTCCTAATGCACTTGAATCGGTTACTTGATTTGTTTCAAAAATAATATCTAATTCAAAGTTTTTTAGTTTCTGAAGTAATTCGTGTTTAGTAGATAACCAGTCAGCCTTTTGGCTGATAAAAACATGACCTACAGCAAAACTCGCATTTTCTGTGTGAGAGGGGTCTACACCGGCACTTTGCAATTTTTCTTTCCAAAGTGCTTTTGGGATATCAACATGAATCCCAACGCCATCACCTTCACCGTTAATGAAGCCAGCACGATGATTCATGGTAACTAAGGCATCTATGCAATCAAAAATGTTTTTTCTAGTAGGCAGCTTGGTTTTTTCAAGACAAGCGACAATTCCGCAGGCATCGTGTTCATGCTTATGGAAATCTTTAAAAAGGGAAGGGGTCCATCTTTCATTCATATAAATTGGCTTCAGCGGAGATCCTCTAAAGCCGCTTCACCTCCTATTTATCTTTTTAATGTGAGAAATTATGACAAATAAAGCACAGTCCAATAGAAAAATTTGTTTTAAGAATAATAAATTAATATTATCATAAGAATTTTCAGAAATCAAATAAATATACAAGAATGTGGATAGAAAATTCAGGGAAAATTTCGCGATGGAAAGTAAAGGAAAGTGATAATGTAAACGTTTTCAAAGGTGGATAACAAAATAAAGAGAGTGTTAACCACTCTCTTTTAGTGCATGAAAAATGTATATTTATTCGTTCTTAAGTAGAGAAAATGCATTATTTACTGCATGAAGTGTAGCCTCAATGTCGTCTTCTGTATGAGCAATGGTTAAGAACCATGCTTCATATTTAGATGGTGCAAGATTGATTCCTTGTTGCAGCATTAACTTGAAGAACTTTCCGAACATTTCACCGTCTGTATTTTCTGCTTGCTCATAGTTTTCAATTTTTTCATTTGTAAAATAAACTGTAAGCGCACCCTTCAAACGATTGATGGTAATTTGAATATCATGTTCTTTCGCTGCTTCTAGAATTCCTTGTTCAAGTATGGCACCTAAACGGTCAAGGTACTCATAAACTCCCTCTTGCTTTAGGACCTCGAGACAGGCAATCCCCGAAAGAATGGAAGCTGGGTTTCCAGCCATTGTTCCCGCTTGATAGGCAGGTCCAAGTGGTGCCACTTTCTCCATAATTTCTTTGCGTCCGCCATAGGCTCCAATCGGCAGACCGCCGCCAATAATTTTCCCTAGAGCTGTTAAATCAGGCTGGATACCTAATAAATCCTGTGCTCCTCCATACATAAAGCGGAAAGCTGTAATGACTTCATCATAGATGACAAGCGCACCCGCTGCATGGGTAAGGTCGTTGACCTGCTGTAGGAAACCAGGTTTTGGCTCAACAATCCCAAAGTTTCCAACAATCGGTTCCACTAGAACACCTGCAATTTGGTCTCCCCATTTTTCTAATGCTTCTTTAAAAGGTTCGATATCATTAAAAGGAACGGTAATCACTTCTTGGGCGATACTCTTTGGAACTCCTGCTGAATCAGGGGTCCCAAGGGTTGATGGACCTGACCCGGCAGCAACCAAAACAAGGTCAGAGTGACCATGATAACAGCCAGCAAACTTAATAATCTTATCTCTGCCTGTATAGGCGCGTGCAACCCGAATCGTTGTCATGACTGCTTCTGTACCTGAATTCACAAAACGAACTTTTTCTAAGAATGGCATAGCTTCCTTTAGCATTTTTGCAAATTTTACCTCATGCGGAGTAGGCGTGCCATAAAGTACTCCGCTTTCGGCAGCCTTTTTTATCGCTTCTGTTATATGGGGATGAGCATGCCCTGTAATAATTGGCCCATAAGCAGCTAGAAAATCGATATATTGATTTCCGTCGACATCCCAAAAATAGGCGCCTTGAGCACGCTCCATTACGACAGGGGCACCGCCGCCAACTGCCTTGTAAGAACGGGAGGGGCTGTTTACACCGCCAACAATATGTTCTAACGCTTCATTATGTATTCGTTCAGAATTTGTAAATTGCATTTCTTTTCCTCCTTGAAATGGATTCCTTCCTATAATAGCACTTTTTTATTCGACTTTTATTTGTTTTACTTTTGAAAAATTTTACGGTCCGCCTTTTTTATATGGATTGTTGATATTTTATTGTCCAAGCAGGCATAGAATTAGACTAACTGACTCTACCCGAGGTGTCCGCTGATGTTTTATTTTTTATTACCAATCGTAATCTTTTGTATTTTTATGAGTATCAGGACGTTGTTTATTCCTAACACGATAAAAGGAAAGTTTGTTTCAATTGAAAATGCTCTTTTTTTGGGTTCTATCTACTTAACTGTTATTCTCGGATTTGGACTGATCTATTTATTGTTTGAATTAAAAGGAATCTCATTACTTGTGGAAGTAAATGATGAAAACAACTATAACTTGTTCGAAACAAGCTTTTATTTTAGCGCAATGACATTATTTTCTGTTGGGAATGGAGATGTAATTCCCCACGGCTTAGGAAGGATGGTTGCAGTAGTGGAAGCTTTAATTGGCTATACCATGCCTGCAGCATTTGTTGCTCGTGCATTGATGGACCGCGAAGTTAATGAAATTAAATAGTTGTATTGTTAATCCTGTTTGGTTAGGCTTATGGAAGAGTATATTTTCCATGAGGTGATGTAAGATATGACAGTTGATGTAGGCAAACAAGCTCCTGATTTTGAATTGTTAGCTAGCAATGGTGAAAAAGTAAAGTTGTCAGATTTTAAAGGCAAAAATGTTGTTTTGTATTTTTATCCAAAGGATATGACACCAGGTTGTACGACCCAAGCATGTGATTTTAGGGATTATCACGGTGACTTTTCACAGTTAGATTGTGTAATTATTGGCGTCAGCCCCGACCCAATTGAAAAACATGAAAAGTTTATAGATAAGTACAACTTACCTTTCTTACTTTTATTTGATGAAAACACAAGAGTTTCTGAATTGTATGAGGTTTGGAAATTAAAGAAGAATTTTGGTAAAGAGTATATGGGAATTGAAAGATCTACATTTGTCATTGATAAAGATGGTAAAATAGCAAAAGAATGGCGAAAAGTTAAAGTTAAAGGGCATGTGGAAGAAGCTTTACAGTATGTAAAAGAGAATTTAGCATAATAGTTAGGAAAAAAAGCGGGGGGGGGGCTCCCTCGCTTTTTGTTAATATTGTTCTTATAACTCCTTTGACCTATAACCGAAACTACCAGAAATTTCTTTGCTGATATCTAATAAATAACAAGATATTTCATGATCTTCATTTTGAGGGATAAACTCAGAAAAGCCTACAACCGTTACAGCTCCAAGGAGGTTTTTCTTATAGTTTAAAATCGGAATGGAAACGGAAGAAACGGATGGGACCAGCGGTTCCCTGGCAAAGGCAATTTCTTTCTCCCGGATGGAATCGCATTCCGCCTCTAGCTGACTTATGTTATCTGAAGAAATCTGCATAAATTCCTTCGCTTTCCACTCCCGAATCTTTTGCTCTTCCATGAAGGCAAGAAAGACTTTGCCTGTAGCAGAACGAATAGGGAGAAATGTCCCAATTTGAGCACCAATATTAAGCCCGCGATTGTTGTTAAAGTCTCTAACAATCATTGGACCATTTTGAGTCCAGGTCGAAAATAAAACGGTACTCGAACTCTTTCCGTTTATTTCATTTAGAAAAGGTGAGATTCGATCGATTACATTTTCTTGATCTACTGCCGCCATCCCATATTCAATTAACTTGCTTCCCAATACATATTCTCCGGTATCCTTGTTACGATAGAGAACGCCTAATTGTGTAAAGGTATTCAAATATTTATAAAGATTACTTTTGGTAATCTGTGTTAATTCCTGAATTTCAGAAAATCTTAACGGTCTGCCTTGTTTGGCGATTGTTTCTACAATGCCCATCCCGACTTCTAATGATTGGATGGTGGTTCCTTTTTTAATTGCTTCCATATCAAACCTCCTAATGACCCTAATCCTTATATTATAATAGCTAGTGTTCTAAACAATTATAGTGAAGTTCTTGAAAAATGGAAATTTTTATTGCTATAGTAATAAAAAGACCTGTAATAATGATATTATCCCCTTTAAGTAGACAGTGTAAAAAAACCACAATAGTTATTGTCGGTGGTCCACTTATACTTGGAGGGGATTTTTCAATGGCTAAAAAGGGACAAGAATTTAAGAGTTATACTGATGAATTTAAGTTACAAGCAGTTATGAAGTATATCAATGGAAATAAAAGTTATGCGGTTTTAGCTGAAGAACTTGGCATTAAAAATTGTACTCAACTTAAAGTTTGGGTTAGGAAGTGGAAAGATGGGGAACAGTTTGATACAAGAGTTGGAGCTACTAATCCATTCAAAGGTAGGCCACGAACCATATTTAAATCCGTCGAAGAAGAAAGAAATTATTTGAAAGCGCAGGTGGATTATTTAAAAAAGCAGTATCCAAATCTGGTAAAGGAGGAGAGGAAATCACTCAACAAATCAAATATGAGATCATTGATGAATTAAAAGATACCCATCGTATTACCTGGTTGTTAGAGATCGCTTATGTTAAGCCAGCTAGTTACTATAAGTGGAGGGCTACTCAGAAAGATAGAGCAGAAAGAGCCAAACAAGATCAGGATATAAGAGAACACATGATGGGGATTCATTTACTTCATCCTGAATTTGGATACCCTCGTATGACCACTTGGTTAAATGAAAACGATTATTCAATTAATCATAAAAAGGTATACCGTCTTATGAAGGAAATGGAAATTCAAGCTATCATACGCAAAAAGAGGAAACGACATGGACACACACCTTCTGTGATACAACCTAATCGTCTTAATAGAAAATTCGAGGCATTAGCTCCTAATCAAAAGATGGTTACGGATATTACATACGTTTCGGATGGTAAGCAATTTTATTATTTATCGGTCATTCAAGACTTGTTTAATAATGAAGTTGTAGCATGGGAGTTATCAAGAAGAAATGATCTTGAACTTGTCTTAAATACTGTTTCTCAATGGACAAGCAAAAAAGACGTAGCTGAAGCCGTTGTACATTCAGATCAAGGCTTTCAGTATACGTCTAAGCTATACAACAAACGACTAGAAGAATACGGCGTAAAGGACAGCCACTCTCGCTAGAACAGTGTAAAACAGAAGATGAGATTAGACAAGCAATCGAAGATTACATCTACCACTATAATTACAAACGTTTTCAGAAGAAACTAAACCAACGCGCGCCAGTTGAATACCGACACGCGTTAGTCGCATAGTTTTTTTTAAGCTGTCTACTTGACAGGGGTAAGACCAAAGTTGTCTTAACCCATATTGGTCTGGGTAATGTAGATAAAAAGAGTGTATCAAAAGTATTTTCAGATGCAGGTTTCAAAGGGGAAATAATAGCTGCTGAAGATGGGCTCGTAATTAATCCATAAATCTAAAGGAATTTGGCATTATTACAACAAAAGTCAGCCTATTTTCTATAGAAAAGGCATTTGTCCAATGCAAAAGAATGCAATTTGAATATCATTCTATTAGGGCATACCTCCTCAGATAAAACTTGAAGGGTCGGTAATCGACCCTTTTTTTTATGGAATGACTGTCACCTCTTTGTTTCGTATTTTATTGGAAGTCCAATAGGTGATATGATTGAAGTAAACAAAAGGGGTACATATTTTAAAACAAAGAATAATTGGGGGAAAGAAATATGAAGATATATACGAAAACAGGAGACAAAGGGACTACATCATTAATATATGGGCAGAGGGTCGCAAAAAATGATTTACGAGTTGAGGCATATGGGACCTGTGATGAAACAAATTCGATGATTGGACTGGCATTAAGTTATTTAAAAGATGAATCTTTTCAAAAGAAAGAATTAATTGAGAATATGTATCATAAAATACAAACAAATCTTTTTCACGTTGGTGCGGAGCTTGCCACCCCTAAAGGAAAGGAAGTCAAGTGGTCTCTCAATGTCAGTGATATTGCGGAAATGGAAGAGCATATTGACAAATTAAATGAATCCCTTCCAGAACTGACTAATTTTATTCTCCCAGGAGGACATTCCGCTGGTGCAGCCTTCCATGTTGCACGTACAACGGCTAGAAGAGCGGAAAGATGTGCAGTTTCATTGGGGGAGGATGTCAATCCTCTTGTATTAGCTTATTTAAATCGACTATCCGACCTTTTATTTGTAACAGCACGATATGTTAATTATGTTGTGGGGATAAAAGAGCAGACATTACACCAAGAAAAATAATAACAAATACCTAATAATGATATTACAATATTGACAAAAGTATTAATTCCTTAGTAAACTAATTATAACAATTATAATTTAAGAATATTTTTGGAATAGAGGTGCATGGCGATGAATCAGTTAAAAGAAGCTTTGGAAACCTTAAAAGAAACTGGAGTACGTATTACTCCACAACGTCATGCGATACTTGAATATTTAATAAACTCGATGTCACATCCTACAGCAGATGATATTTATAAAGCCCTCGAAGGGAAATTCCCTAATATGAGTGTGGCAACAGTTTACAATAATTTACGAGTATTTCGTGAGGTTGGTTTAGTTAAAGAATTAACCTATGGTGATGCTTCCAGCCGATTTGATTTTGTCACATCACATCATTATCATGTGATTTGTGAGAACTGCGGGAAAATCGTTGATTTCCATTATCCTGGGTTAGACGAAGTGGAGCAACTTGCTTCGCATGTCACAGGATTTAAAGTGAATAATCATCGTATGGAAATTTACGGGACTTGTCCTGAGTGTACTAGTAAAGAAGTACATTAATATTGTAAACAAAAAGCCGATTAAGAAATCGGCTTTTTGTTATTTGACTTTTTATTATAAGATTCATCGAACTCTTTGCCTTCAAGATTTGGGTCCAGTGTCAAAGGTTCGCGGCAATACATACACATATCCACTTTCCCAAGCATTTTAGTGTGTTTTCCACAGCTTGGACATTTTACTTGTATGGTTTTAGTTGATAACATCCCGATCCAGAAGTATACGACTGTACTTGCAATAATAAATAACAGTCCAAAAAGCATGAAAATGGTCATAATAAGTGGTGAGTTGCGAAAGTATATTCCGCCATACATAACTATAAAGCCGATAAATATTAAAGATAATGCAAAGCTGCGGATTTTATTTATTTTACTTGAATATTTAGCCATAATTCTCCCTCCTAGACAAACTATACCATATTTACATCTTCTGAAAAAATGTTATGTTAAAGAATGTCGAAATTTGTCTTCTATATAAGAAGGAGATTTATTATTACTGTCGAACTAATAGTTATCGAGAAAAATGGAGGAATGATGGATGAAAGACATTCTTCGGCCCATTTATCAGGAACGGGCTAGTCAATCCAATACCCTTGGTGTATTGATGATAGAAAAAAGCTTTAAATCAAGCCATACTACAGACACCTTTGATGTTATCCTTTTAATTATTGTAAAAGAGGGAGAACAGCCGTTATTAATAAAGCATTATACTTATAATGACAGCAAGGCAGCGATGCATATAATTACGGAGGCCCAATTAAAGGATTGGCTTTTATTAGGCACGAACCGAAAAATATTTGAGTGGCTGCATACCGCAAAAATTTTATTTGATCGTAATGAGTATATCGAAAATCTTAAAACAGAGCTCCGTGAATTTCCGTTTAATGGACGTAAGATTAAAATGGGGTTAGAATTTGCTAAGTTAATAAGAAGGTATGTCGACGGAAAGGCTCTCTTTGAAAATAAACAATATCTTGACGCCTATAATTATGTTGTTCATTCTCTTCACCACTTAGCACGACTTGCCGTAATTGAAAATGGGCTTCATCCTGAATTAACGGTTTGGCAGCAGGTTAAACAAATAGAACCTGAAATAGTAAAATTATATGAAGAACTAGTAAACAGTGAAGAGCCAATTGAAAAAAGGCTGGAGTTATTATTTTTAGCCAGCGAGTTTTTGATACATTCTCGTACGAAAGTTGGTTGTGCTCATCTGCTAGAAGTTCTAAGTACGAAAGAATACTGGTCTTTCAATGAGATCCAGAATGATAACGAGTTGATCCCTTATTCTGTAGATTTGGCGGTCCTAATTGAGTATCTAATTGAAAAAGGGTTAATTGATGTTGTTAGTCTAGAAACAAAGGGACATGGTATTTATCATCGATGTTACCAGGTTAGTAAAAAATTATTGTAAAAAATAATAAAAACTATTGACCTTTTTTGAGATACTTGGTATATTAATAACCGTCGCTGCGAACGAATGAAATAACGTTATCGCGGGTGACGGTTTTCTTTTTTTAAAAAAATAATATTGACACTGTGAAATGACATGTGTTATATTATAAAAGTCGCTTGCGAGCGATAGTGATAATTGTTCTTTGAAAACTAAACAAACAAGAACGTCAACAAAAAATATTAGTTTCTTCTATAGAAACTAGCCAACGTAACAAATGAGCTATATCAACTTTCTTGGAGAGTTTGATCCTGGCTCAGGACGAACGCTGGCGGCGTGCCTAATACATGCAAGTCGAGCGAATCAAAAGGTGCTTGCACCTTTTGATTAGCGGCGGACGGGTGAGTAACACGTGGGCAACCTGCCTGTAAGACTGGGATAACTTCGGGAAACCGGAGCTAATACCGGATAATCCTTTTCCTCTCATGAGGAAAAGCTGAAAGTCGGTTTCGGCTGACACTTACAGATGGGCCCGCGGCGCATTAGCTAGTTGGTGAGGTAACGGCTCACCAAGGCGACGATGCGTAGCCGACCTGAGAGGGTGATCGGCCACACTGGGACTGAGACACGGCCCAGACTCCTACGGGAGGCAGCAGTAGGGAATCTTCCGCAATGGACGAAAGTCTGACGGAGCAACGCCGCGTGAGCGATGAAGGCCTTCGGGTCGTAAAGCTCTGTTGTTAGGGAAGAACAAGTATCGGAGTAACTGCCGGTACCTTGACGGTACCTAACCAGAAAGCCACGGCTAACTACGTGCCAGCAGCCGCGGTAATACGTAGGTGGCAAGCGTTGTCCGGAATTATTGGGCGTAAAGCGCGCGCAGGCGGTCCTTTAAGTCTGATGTGAAAGCCCACGGCTCAACCGTGGAGGGTCATTGGAAACTGGGGGACTTGAGTACAGAAGAGGAAAGCGGAATTCCACGTGTAGCGGTGAAATGCGTAGAGATGTGGAGGAACACCAGTGGCGAAGGCGGCTTTCTGGTCTGTAACTGACGCTGAGGCGCGAAAGCGTGGGGAGCAAACAGGATTAGATACCCTGGTAGTCCACGCCGTAAACGATGAGTGCTAAGTGTTAGAGGGTTTCCGCCCTTTAGTGCTGCAGCTAACGCATTAAGCACTCCGCCTGGGGAGTACGGCCGCAAGGCTGAAACTCAAAGGAATTGACGGGGGCCCGCACAAGCGGTGGAGCATGTGGTTTAATTCGAAGCAACGCGAAGAACCTTACCAGGTCTTGACATCCTCTGACACTCCTAGAGATAGGACATTCCCCTTCGGGGGACAGAGTGACAGGTGGTGCATGGTTGTCGTCAGCTCGTGTCGTGAGATGTTGGGTTAAGTCCCGCAACGAGCGCAACCCTTGATCTTAGTTGCCAGCATTCAGTTGGGCACTCTAAGGTGACTGCCGGTGACAAACCGGAGGAAGGTGGGGATGACGTCAAATCATCATGCCCCTTATGACCTGGGCTACACACGTGCTACAATGGATGGTACAAAGGGCTGCGAG